>NZ_JBEZAQ010000008.1:0-288462 GCF_040646655.1 Streptomyces sp. NPDC045431 | reverse complement strand
CGGCTCAGGACGTACCGCAGATGCTGCGAGGTCTCATGGACACCGATCTGCGCGTGAGGTCGGAGTCATTGACCCGCACCCTCCCCGGTGCGGGGCCGCGGGCGTCGCGGGGTCGTCGCGCCGGGCCGTGAAAACGATCGCCGGATCGCCTGGCATTCATACCCCCTAGGGGTATAGAGTGATGAGTGTCAGGCAGCCACGGCATCCCCGTGGGCCCTGGCGCACCATGACCGACCCCAAAGGAGTACGCCATGACCGCCGAGACGAAGACCGAACTCCCCCAGGCCACCTCCGGCTCCTGCTGCTCGCCCTCGGGCGGCTGCCACGACGGTGCCGCCGAGACCCCGGCCGCCGCCGGCACGGTCACCACCGTCTACCAGGTCAAGGGCATGACGTGCGGCCACTGCGAGGGCGCCGTCTCCAGCGAGATCTCCGAGATCCCGGGCGTCACCTCCGTCACGGCCGTCGCCGCCACGGGCCGCGTTACCGTGGTGTCCGAGGCCGCACTGGACGAGGACGCGGTACGGGCGGCCGTCGACGAGGCGGGCTACGAGCTCGTCGGCCAGGCCTGAGCGCGAGCTCACCGAACGGCTCCCACGGCTCCCACGGCCGGGTCGTACCGTGACGACGGTCGGCCCGGCCCCGTCCCGCTCCTGGATACGCCCATGACCAGCACCGCCACCACCGCACCGGAGACCTCCACCACCGAACTGATCATCGGTGGCATGACCTGCGCCTCCTGCGCGGCCCGCGTGGAGAAGAAGCTCAACCGCATGGAAGGCGTCACCGCGACCGTCAACTACGCGACCGAGAAGGCGACGGTCACCCACCCGAAGGGCGTGGAGGTCGCCGACCTGATCGCCACGGTCGTGAAGACGGGTTACACGGCGCAGGAGCCGGCTCCGCCGCCCCCGCCGCCGCCTCCCGCCTCGGAGCCCACGGCCCCGGACGCGCACGACACCGGCGGGACGGAGAGCGAGCACGACGCGCTGCGGCAGCGGCTCGCCGTCTCCCTCCTCCTCGCCGCGCCCGTCGTCCTGCTCGCGATGGTGCCCTCGCTCCAGTTCGACCACTGGCAGTGGCTCTCGCTCACCCTCGCCGCCCCCGTCGTCGTCTGGGGCGGCCTGCCGTTCCACCGTGCCGCCTGGACCAACCTCCGGCACGGCGCCGCGACGATGGACACGCTCGTCTCGGTCGGCACCCTCGCCGCCTTCGGCTGGTCCCTGTGGGCGCTGTTCCTCGGCCACGCCGGCGCACCGGGCATGCGCCACGGCTTCGACCTCACCCCCACCCCCGGGGACGGCGCGTCGACGATCTACCTGGAGGTCGCCGCCGGAGTCACCACCTTCATTCTCCTCGGCCGCTACCTGGAGGCCCGCGCCAAGCGCAGCGCCGGTGCGGCCCTGCGCGCCCTCATGCGCCTCGGAGCGAAGGACGTGGCCGTCCTGCGCGACGGCGGCGAGGTGCGGATCCCGGTCGGCGACCTGCGGCCCGGCGACCGCTTCGTGGTGCGTCCCGGGGAGAAGATCGCCACCGACGGGACGGTCGTCGAGGGTGCCTCGGCCGTCGACGTGTCGCTGCTCACCGGCGAGTCCGTCCCCGCCGACGTCACCGTCGGCGACGCCGTCACCGGGGCCACGCTCAACACCTCCGGCCGCCTCGTCGTCGAGGCCACCCGCGTCGGCGCCGACACCCAGCTCGCCCGGATGGCCCGGCTGGTCGAGGAGGCGCAGACCGGCAAGGCGCGGGTGCAGCGGCTCGCGGACCGGGTCTCCGCCGTCTTCGTACCCGTCGTGCTGCTGATCTCCCTCGGTACGCTGCTGACCTGGCTGGCCGTGACCGGCGACGCGACCGCGTCCTTCACCGCGGCCGTAGCCGTCCTGATCATCGCCTGCCCCTGCGCGCTGGGCCTCGCCACGCCGACCGCGCTCCTGGTCGGCACCGGGCGCGGCGCCCAGCTGGGCATCCTCATCAAGGGCCCCGAGGTGCTGGAGTCCACGCGCCGCGTCGACACCGTCGTCCTCGACAAGACGGGCACGGTCACCACCGGGCGCATGACCCTCCAGGGCGTGTACGCCTCCGAGGGCACGGACGAGCGCGAGCTGCTGCGCCTCGCGGGGGCGCTGGAGCACGCCTCCGAGCACCCGGTCGCCCGCGCGGTCGCGGCGGGCGCCGCCGCGCGGGTGGGCGGGCTGCCGTCGCCCGAGAGCTTCGAGAACGTGCCGGGGCTGGGCGTACGGGGCGTCGTCGACGGCCACAAGGTGGTGGTCGGGCGCGCGGCCCTGCTGGACGACGCGCAGATCACGGCGGCCCCGGCCGACGGCACCACGCTCGTCCACGTCGCCTGGGACGGCCGGGTGCGCGGCGCCCTCACCGTCGCCGACGCCGTCAAGGAGACGAGCCCGGAGGCGGTGCGGCGGCTGCGCGCGCTGGGCCTCGCCCCGGTCCTGCTCACCGGTGACAACCGGGCCGTCGCCGAGCGGGTCGCGGCCGAGGTCGGCATCGAGGAGGTGTACGCCGAGGTGCTGCCCGAGGAGAAGGCCGGCGTCATCAGGCGGCTGCAGGCCGAGGGCCGCTCCGTGGCGATGGTCGGCGACGGCGTCAACGACGCGGCAGCCCTCGCCCAGGCCGACCTGGGCCTGGCGATGGGCACGGGCACGGACGCGGCCATCGAGGCGGGCGACCTCACCCTCGTACGCGGGGACCTGCGGGTCGCGGCGGACGCGATCCGCCTCGCGCGCCGCACCCTCGCCACCATCAAGGGGAACCTCTTCTGGGCCTTCGGCTACAACGTCGCCGCGCTGCCGCTGGCCGCCGCCGGTCTCCTCAACCCCATGATCGCGGGGCTCGCCATGGCGTTTTCGTCCGTTTTCGTGGTGACCAACAGCCTTCGTCTGCGATCGTTCACGTGAGTTTGCCTTCACGTGACACACAAGACCTTCACAAAGAGACCTAGATCACAGATATTTGGGGGTAACCATTTGGACGGCTCGCGAGTCTAAATGGGCGATGCCACGAACGTCTTGGGGGACGTTCATGGGATGTCTTGGGGGACGTCCCAGGCAAGCGTTGGCCGGGGCACGTGCACCGGGGAGCTTTGAGCGGCCCTCCCGTACGTACGTACCCCGGCAGATCGCAACCGCGAGCTTCTGTCGAACCCGGCAGACGCCCGGCCGGATCCCGTGGGGGGAATCCGCTCCGGGATATGGAAGCGCCCCGCTCGTCGACCCGTGGGGGGATCGGCGGCGGGGCGCTTTCGCTTCCCCCGTGGGGGAAGCGGAAGGCGTCGGGCGTCAGCGGGCCTCGACCGGCACGAAGTCGCGCAGGACCTCGCCCGTGTAGATCTGGCGCGGGCGGCCGATGCGGGAACCCGGCTCCTTGATCATCTCGTGCCACTGGGCGATCCAGCCCGGCAGGCGGCCCAGGGCGAAGAGGACCGTGAACATCTCGGTCGGGAAGCCCATCGCCCGGTAGATCAGACCCGTGTAGAAGTCGACGTTCGGGTAGAGGTTGCGCGAGACGAAGTACTCGTCGGCGAGCGCGTGCTCCTCCAGCTTCAGCGCGATGTCGAGCAGCTCGTCGGACTTGCCGAGGGCCGAGAGGACATCGTGCGCCGCCGCCTTGATGATCTTCGCGCGGGGGTCGAAGTTCTTGTAGACGCGGTGGCCGAAGCCCATCAGGCGGACGCCGTCCTCCTTGTTCTTCACCTTGCGGATGAAGGAGTCGACGTCGCCGCCGGTGGCCTGGATGCCCTGGAGCATCTCCAGCACCGACTGGTTGGCGCCACCGTGCAGCGGGCCCCACAGGGCGGAGATGCCGGCGGAGATCGAGGCGAACATGTTCGCCTGCGAGGAGCCGACCAGACGCACGGTGGAGGTCGAACAGTTCTGCTCGTGGTCCGCGTGCAGGATCAGCAGCTTGTCCAGGGCGGAGACCACGACCGGGTCGAGCTCGTACTCCTGCGCCGGGACCGAGAAGGTCATGCGCAGGAAGTTCTCGACGTACGAGAGGTCGTTGCGCGGGTAGACGAAGGGGTGACCGATCGACTTCTTGTACGCGTACGCCGCGATCGTCGGCAGCTTGGCGAGCAGCCGGATCGTGGAGAGGTGGCGCTGCTTCTCGTCGAAGGGGTTGTGGCTGTCCTGGTAGAAGGTGGACAGCGCGCTGACGACGGAGGACAGCATCGCCATCGGGTGGGCGTCGCGCGGGAACCCGTCGAAGAACCGCTTGACGTCCTCGTGCAGCAGCGTGTGCTGCGTGATCTCGTTGCGGAAGGCCGCCAGCTCGTCCACCTTGGGGAGCTCGCCGTTGATCAGCAGGTACGCCACCTCGAGGAAGGTGGAGCGCTCGGCCAGCTGCTCGATGGGGTAGCCGCGGTACCGCAGGATGCCCTGCTCGCCGTCGAGGTAGGTGATCGCGGATTTATAGGCGGCGGTGTTGCCGTAACCACTGTCCAGGGTCACCAGACCGGTCTGGGCTCGGAGCTTCCCGATGTCGAAGCCCTTGTCACCGACGGTGCTCTCGACCACCGGGTAGGTGTACTCACCGTCCGCGTACCGCAGTACTACAGAGTTGTCGCTCACGTCATCCCTCACCGACGTAGTGCCTCTTCTTCGAGGTGCCCTGACTGTCTCTACCATCCCCCACTTGGCTCAGCAGAGTGCACTCGGGGTCGACCATTCGGCCAATTGGCGGCACTCAGTGCCGTCAACCTGCTCATCCTGCCCCCTTCGCCCCGGTTAGGAAAGTCCGGCGATCTCCCGGGGGGCTCTGGGTGATGTTTCCCACCCGCACCTCACCTGTCAGCCGGTGCCGCAGTGAGGTAAAGCGCCGACCCGCGGAGACGGTCCGGACGGCCTGGGCGATCGCCTTGCGTGAGCCGACGAGGACGACGAGCTTCTTCGCGCGCGTGACGGCGGTGTAGAGCAGGTTGCGCTGCAGCATCATCCACGCCCCCGTGGTGACCGGGATCACCACGGCCGGGTACTCGCTGCCCTGGGAGCGGTGGATGGTGACGGCGTACGCGTGCGCCAGCTCGTCGAGCTCGTCGAAGTCGTACGGCACCTCCTCGTCCTCGTCCGTCAGTACCGTCAGGCGCTGGTCGTCCACGTTCAGGGAGGTGACCACGCCGACCGTGCCGTTGAAGACGCCGTTCGCGCCCTTTTCATAATTGTTGCGAATCTGGGTGACTTTGTCGCCGACGCGGAAGACCCGGCCGCCGAACCTCTTCTCGGGCAGATCCGGGCGGGCGGGGGTGATCGCCTGCTGCAGCAGGCCGTTGAGGGTGCCCGCGCCCGCCGGGCCGCGGTGCATGGGCGCGAGGACCTGGACGTCCCGGCGCGGATCAAGGCCGAATTTCATCGGCACGCGGCGGGCGGCGACGTCCACCGCGAGGCGCCCGGCCTCCTCGGTCTCCTCCGCGACGAAGAGGAAGAAGTCCGGCAGTCCCGAAGTGAGGGGCTGCTGACCGGAGTTGATCCGGTGGGCGTTGGTGACGACACCGGACTGCTGGGCCTGCCGGAAGATCTTCGTCAGCCGGACGGCGGGCACCGGGCTGTCCGGGGCCAGCAGGTCGCTGAGCACCTCGCCGGCACCGACGCTCGGCAGCTGGTCCACGTCCCCCACCAGCAGCAGGTGCGCGCCCGGGGCGACCGCCTTGACCAGCTTGTTGGCCAGTAGCAGGTCGAGCATGGAGGCCTCGTCGACGACGACCAGGTCAGCGTCGAGCGGCCGGTCCCGGTCGTACGCCGCGTCACCGCCCGGCTTCAGCTCCAGCAGCCGGTGCACGGTGGAGGCCTCCGCGCCGGTCAGCTCCGCCAGCCGCTTGGCGGCGCGGCCGGTCGGCGCGGCGAGGACGACCTTGGCCTTCTTGGCCCGGGCCAGCTCCACGATGGAACGCACGGTGAAGGACTTGCCGCAGCCGGGGCCACCCGTCAGCACGGCCACCTTCTCGGTGAGGGCGAGGCGCACGGCCTGCTCCTGCTCGGGCGCCAGCTCCGCGCCCGTACGGTCCGCGAGCCAGGCGAGCGCCTTGTCCCAGGCGACGTCGCGGAAGGCGGGCATCCGGTCCTCCTCGGTGCGCAGCAGCCGCAGCAGCTGGGCGGCGAGGGAGACCTCGGCGCGGTGGAACGGCAGCAGGTAGACGGCGGTCAGCGGCTCCCCCGCGGGCCCCTCCGGCCCCGGCACCCGCTCCCGTACGACCCCGCCCTCCTCCTCGTCCGCGACGAGCTCGGCGAGGCACTCGATGACCAGGCCCGTGTCGACCTGGAGCAGCTTGACCGCGTCCGCGATGAGCTGCTCCTCGGGCAGGAAGCAGTGCCCCTGGTCGCTGGACTGCGACAGCGCGTACCGCAGCCCCGCCTTCACGCGCTCCGGGCTGTCGTGCGGGATGCCGACGGCCTGCGCGATCCGGTCGGCGGTGAGGAACCCGATGCCCCACACGTCGGCGGCCAGCCGGTAGGGCTGGTTCTTCACCACCGAGATCGAGGCGTCGCCGTACTTCTTGTAGATCCGCACCGCGATGGAGGTGGAGACGCCCACCCCCTGGAGGAAGACCATCACCTCCTTGATCGCCTTCTGCTCCTCCCACGCGGCCCCGATGAGCTTGGTCCGCTTGGGCCCGAGCCCCGGCACCTCGATGAGCCGCTTCGGCTCCCGCTCGATGACGTCGAGCGTCTCCACCCCGAAGTGGTCGACGATCCGCTCCGCGATGCGCGGGCCGATGCCCTTGATCAGCCCGGACCCCAGGTACCTCCGGATGCCCTGCACGGTCGCGGGCAGCACGGTCGTGTAGTTCTCCACCGTGAACTGCCTGCCGTACTGCGGATGCGACCCCCAGCGCCCCTCCATCCGCAGCGACTCCCCCGGCTGCGCGCCGAGCAGCGAGCCGACGACGGTGAGCAACTCCCCACCGCCGCGCCCGGTGTCGACCCGCGCGACGGTGTAGCCGTTCTCCTCGTTGGCGTACGTGATCCGCTCGAGGACACCTTCGACGACTGCCAGTGTGGACATGCCTCGACGCTACCGGGCAGGTCGGACAGTCCGGCAGGCCTGTGGACAACTCCCGGCGGGCACTGGACCGGCACTCGAGGGGCCCGGTCCGATGACCGGGCCCCTGTGCGCTCCCCCCACCCCTCAAGGCCTCCCGAATCCCCCCAGATTCCCCCCGGAAGCCCTGACGCCATGTACGACACCCCTCACCGCCGGTTGGTTGCACGGATGCGGGGGGTAATTTTTCCGGAAGCCGGATTCCACAAGAAGCGCGCAGGCGACCGCCCTACAGCGCGTGTTCCGCGTACCGGCGGGCCGTCTCCTCCAGGACCTCCAGGCCGTCGCGTGCCCACAGGCCGTCGTTGAAGAGCTCGACCTCGACGGGGCCGGTGTAGCCCGCCGCGTCGACCAGTTCGCGCCAGGCGCGGAGGTCGATCGTGCCGTCGCCGAGCTGGCCGCGGCCGGTGAGGACGCCGGCCGGGAGGGGGAGGGTCCAGTCGGCGAGCTGGAAGGAGTGGATGCGGCCCTGCGCGCCCGCGCGGGTGACCGCCGCAGGGGCGCGGTCGTCCCACCAGACGTGGTACGTGTCGACGACGACGCCGACCTGCGATGCGGGGAAGGGCTCGGCCAGGGCGAGGGCCTGGTCCAGGGTGGAGACGGCGCAGCGGTCGGCCGCGTACATGGGGTGCAGCGGCTCGATCGCCAGGCGGACGCCGCGCTCGGCGGCGTACGGGGCGAGTTCGGCGAGGGCGTCCGCGATGAGGGAGCGGGCGCCGGGCAGGTCCTTGCCGCCCGGGGGCAGACCGCCGGAGACGAGGACCAGGGTGTCCGTGCCGAGGGTCGCCGCCTCGTCGATGGCGGCGCGGTTGTCGTCGAGGTCGGTCGCGGTGGTGAAGAAGCCTCCGCGGCACAGGGTGGTGACCGTCAGGCCGGCGTCCCGGACGAGCTTGGCCGTGGCCTCGACCCCGTACGCGTGCACCGGCTCGCGCCAGAGGCCGACGCCGGGCACGCCGAGCCGGACGCAGGCCTCCATCAGCTCGGGGAGCGGGAGTTGCTTGACGGTCATCTGGTTGATGCTGAAGCGGGTCAGGTTCACCGGTCGGCTCCGTACACGGTCAGCAGGCTCCTCATGCGGGATTCCGCCAGCTCGGGGTCGGGGAACAGGCTCAGCCGGTCGGCCAGTTCGTACGCCTTCGCCAAGTGCGGCAGGGAGCGCGCCGACTGGAGGCCGCCGACCATCGTGAAGTGGTCCTGGTGGCCGGCCAGCCACGCCAGCAGCACCACGCCCGTCTTGTAGTAGCGGGTGGGCGTCTGGAAGAGGTGGCGCGCGAGGGGGACGGTCGGGTCGAGGAGGGCGCGGAAGCCCGCCGTGTCACCGGTGTCGAGGCGGCGGACCGCCTCCGCCGCCAGCGGCCCCAGCGGGTCGAAGACGCCCAGCAGCGCGTGGCTGAAGCCCTGGTCGTCGCCCGCGATCAGCTCGGGGTAGTGGAAGTCGTCGCCGGTGTAGCAGCGCACGCCCCTCGGCAGGCAGCGGCGCAGGTCGACCTCGCGGTGCGCGTCCAGCAGGGAGACCTTGATGCCGTCGACCTTGTCGGGATGCTCGGCGATGACCTTCAGGAAGGTGTCGGTCGCGGCGTCCAGGTCCGCCGATCCCCAGTAGCCCTCCAGGGCCGGGTCGAACATCGGGCCCAGCCAGTGGAGGATCACGGGCTCGGACGCCTGGCGCAGGAGGTGGGTGTAGACGGCCAGGTAGTCGTCGGGGCCCGTCGCGGCCGCCGCCAGGGCGCGGGACGCCATGAGGACGGGCTGCGCGCCGGCGGATTCGACCAGCGCGAGCTGCTCCTCGTACGCGTGCCGTACGGTTTCCAGGTCCGCGGGACCCGTCAGCTGGTCCGTGCCGACGCCCGCCGCGATCCGGCCGCCCACCGCCTTGGCCTCCGCCGCCGAGCGGCGGATCAGCTCGGCGGCCCCCGCCCAGTCCAGGCCCATGCCCCGCTGCGCGGTGTCCATGGCCTCGGCGACGCCGAGCCCGTGCGCCCACAGGTGGCGGCGGAAGGCGAGCGTGGCGTCCCAGTCCACGGCCGCCGGGGAGTCGGGCGAGACGTCCGCGTACGGGTCGGCCACGACGTGCGCGGCGGAGAAGACCGTACGGGAGGTGAGGGCGGCGCCCGGCGTGAAGGACCCGGCGGAGGTGCGGGGTTCGTACGTGCCGTGCGGGAGGCGGATCGTCACAGCGACAGCTCCGGCACCTCGTAGCGGCGGCCCTCCGCCGAGGACTTCAGGCCCAGCTCGGCGAGCTGCACACCGCGCGCGCCCGCCAGCAGGTCCCAGTGGTACGGCTCGTCGAGCGCGATGTGGCGCAGGAACAGCTCCCACTGGGCCTTGAAGCCGTTGTCGAACTCGGTGTTGTCCGGCACCTCCTGCCACTGGTCGCGGAAGGCCTCCGTCACGGGGATGTCCGGGTTCCAGACGGGCTTGGGGGTCATGGACCGGTGCTGGACGCGGCAGCCGCGCAGCCCGGCGACGGCCGAGCCGTGCGTGCCGTCGACCTGGAACTCGACGAGTTCGTCGCGGTGGACGCGTACCGCCCAGGAGGAATTGATCTGCGCGACGGCGCCGCCCGCCAGCTGGAAGATGCCGTACGCGGCGTCGTCGGCGGTGGCGGCGTACGGCTTGCCGTCCTCGTCCCAGCGTTGCGGGACGTGGGTGGTGACGTGGGCGGTCACGGACGTCACGCGGCCGAACAGCTCGTGGAGCACGTACTCCCAGTGCGGGAACATGTCGACGACGATGCCGCCGCCGTCCTCGGCGCGGTAGTTCCAGGAGGGGCGCTGGGCCTGCTGCCAGTCGCCCTCGAAGACCCAGTAGCCGAACTCTCCCCGTACGGACAGGATCTCGCCGAAGAAGCCGCCGTCGACGAGGCGCTTCAGCTTGAGCAGGCCCGGCAGGAAGATCTTGTCCTGGACGACGCCGTGCTTGATGCCGGCGGCCCGGGCGAGCCGGGCCAGTTCCAGGGCGCCGGCGGTGTCGGTGGCGGTGGGCTTCTCGGTGTAGACGTGCTTGCCGGCGGCGATGGCCTTGGTGAGGGCGTCGACGCGGGCGGAGGTGACCTGGGCGTCGAAGTAGACGTCCGTGCGCTCGTCGGCGAGGACCGCGTCGAGGTCGGTGGTCCACTCGGTGAGGCCGTGGCGTTCGGCGAGGGCGCGCAGGGCGTGCTCGCGGCGGCCGACGAGGACGGGCTCGGGCCACAGGACCTCGCCGTCGCCGAGGTCCAGGCCGCCCTGCTCGCGGATGGCGAGGATCGAGCGCACCAGGTGCTGGCGGTAGCCCATCCGCCCCGTGACGCCGTTCATGGCGATCCGCACTGTCCTGCGTGTCACGAAGGTCCCTCCAAGAGTCGGTAAGCGGCGTAGTAAGCGCTTTCTATACGGGGTGACGCTAGCCTGCGGGCAGCGGCGCGTACAAGAGCCACGCCCGACTCTCCTCGGAGGAACGCGATAGCGATGACAGTCACCCTGGCCGATGTGGCGGCGCGCGCCCGGGTGTCCCCGGCGACCGTGTCGCGCGTCCTGAACGGCAACTATCCGGTCGCCGCGGCCACGCGCGAGCGCGTCCTGCGCGCGGTGGAGGAGCTCGACTACGTCCTGAACGGTCCGGCCAGCTCGCTGGCCGCCGCCACCTCCGACCTGGTCGGCATCCTCGTCAACGACATCGCCGACCCCTTCTTCGGGATCATGGCGGGAGCGGCGCAGAGCGCGATCGGCGAGGGTGCGCCGGGGCGGGCCGGGGGCGAGAAGCTCGCCGTCGTCTGCAACACCGGCGGCTCGCCCGAGCGCGAGCTGCGCTATCTGACGCTGCTGCAGCGCCAGCGCGCGGCGGCCGTCGTGCTCACCGGCGGCGCGCTGGAGGACCCGGCGCACACGGCGGCGATGGCGGCGCGGTTCGCCAAGCTGGCGGACGCGGGCACGCGCGTGGTGCTGTGCGGGCGGCCGCCGATGCCGGAGGGGAGCGGCGGCGAGGCGACCGTGGCCGCGCTGACCTTCGACAACCGGGGCGGGGGGCGGCGGCTCACCGAGCACCTGCTGGCCCTCGGCCACCGGCGGATCGGTTACGTCGCCGGGCCCGCCGACCGCACGACGACCCGGCACCGGCTGGAGGGGCACCGCGAGGCGATGGCCGCGGCGGGGGCGGCGGGCGGCGGCCCGGACCACCTCACCGTGCACGGCTCGTACGACCGCCGCTCCGGCTACGACGCGACGCTGGAACTGCTGCGGCGCGACCCGGGCCTGACGGCGGTCGTCGCCGCCAACGACACCGTGGCGCTGGGCGCCTGCGCCGCGCTGCGGGACCGGGGGCTGCGCATCCCCGAGGACGTCTCGGTGGCGGGCTTCGACGACCTCCCCTTCTCGGTGGACGCGGTGCCGGCGCTCACGACCGTACGGCTTCCGCTGTCGGAGGCGGGCGCGCGGGCGGGCCGCCTCGCGGTCGGCGCCGAGGCCGTGCCCCCGGGCGGCATCGCGACGATCGCGGCGGAGCTGATGGTGCGGGCGTCGACGGGGCGGCCCCGGGGGTAGCGCCTCGGTCATGGCCTCAGTCATAGAGGGGCGGGGAGCGGGTAGGTTCGCGCCCATGAAGTACGCCTTCTCCACGCTCGGTGTCCCCGGGATGCCCGTCGCCGACGTCGTACGCCTCGCCGCCGAGACCGGTTACCACGGTGTCGAACTGCGCGCCCACCCCGAGGAACCGGTCCATCCGGGGTTGCCGGCGCATGAGCGCCGCGCGGTGGTCGAGGAGTTCGCGCGCGGCGGTGTCGAGATCCTCGCCGTCGCCGGATACGCGCGGGTCGCGGCGCCCGGCGACGACGAGGCCGTGTACGAGGAGCTGCACCGGCTGCTGTACCTGGCGGCCGACCTGGGCGCGCCGTTCGTCCGGGTCTTCCCGGGCGGCGGCGACCAGGACCCGGCGGAGGCGGACGCGACGGCCGCGCGGCGGCTGGGGGCGGCGGCGGAGGTCGCGGCGGAACTGGGGGTACGGGTGCTGCTGGAGACCCACGACTCGCACCGCACGGGCGCGGACGTGGCCCGCGTCGTGGGCGCGGTCGGCCACAAGCACGTCGGCGCGCTGTGGGACGTGATGCACCCCTGGCTCGCGGGCGAGCCCCCGGAGGCGACGTACGCGGTCCTCGCGCCGTACCTCGGCTACGTCCAGGTCAAGGACATCGCCTCCGCCGAGGACACGACCCCGCTGCCGCTGGGCACCGGGGTGCTGCCGCTCGCGGAGTGCCTGGGCCTGACGCGCGGTCAGGGCTGGGCGTGCTGGGAGTACGAGAAGCGCTGGTACGCCGACGCGGCGGAGCTGCCGCCCCTGCTGGCCGCGGGGCGCAAGCGACTGGCGGGGCTGGGGTAGGGACACCCCGGGCCAAACGGAGGAAGCCCTGCTGCGACGAGAGCGGACGCTTGGGCGGTGGCCGATCCTCATGTGCGCCGACCATGGCGACGCGTTACGGCGACGACGGCTATCAGGGCCGGGACATCGCGCACCCGGCCGTCATGAACGTCCCCTTCGCGGCCATGGTGCGTGGGTGACCACTACGCTCGCGCCGCATGAGCAGCTCCTCGACGCACAGCACCGCGCCGGACGCCTCGGTCGTCGTCGCCCGTGACGACAAGGGACTCGTCGCCCTGCTGAGCGCGGACTTCCCGGACCATGGCGGCGAGTACCTCTTCCTTCCCGGTGGACGCCGCGAAGAAGGAGAGACCTCCGAAGAGTGCGCGCGACGCGAGCTGCGGGAGGAGGCGGGCATCACCGCCTTCTCCTGGCGTGCTCTCGGCTCGTACGCCATCACTCTCGGCTCCACGGCCCGCGTCCACCTGTTCGAGGCGCAGGGCCTGACCCTCGGCGCGCAGCAGCTCACCCCGGCCGAAGGGGACTTCACGCTGTCCTGGTGGCCCCTGCAGGAGGCCATCGACGCGGCCGGGACCGGACGCTTCCTCCTGCCGGCCGGGCCACTCGCCCTCATGCTCGCCGCCCGTCAGGGCGTGTAAGCCGCGCGGCCGCGCCGGGGGCTTTGTCGCGCGGTGCGGTCACGGTTCTTGACCTGGCAGTTACTTTCCGGCTAAGCGTGACTCCTTGGCAGTTTCCTTCACCGCCCCCCACTCCCCCCTCCGCACGGCCGGAAGGAGCACCAGTGCACCACCGCGCCACCACCTCGAGACGTACCCTCCTCACCGTCACCGCCGCCGCGGCGGCCGCCGCCGCCACCGGGGTGGCCACCCCCGCGCGGGCCGCCGACGACCGGCGCCTCCAGCAGCTCGTCGCGCGCATGAGCCTGGAGGAGAAGGTCGGCCAGCTCTTCGTCTCGCGCGTGTACGGGCACTCCGCCACCGCGCCGGACCCGGCCGACGTCGACGCGAACCTCAAGGAGATCGGCGTGCGCACCGCCGCCGAGCTCGTCGAGCGGTACCACGTCGGCGGCGTCATCTACTTCACCTGGGCGCACAACACCCGCGACCCGCACCAGATCGCCGACCTGTCCAACGGCATCCAGCGCGCCGGGCTCGCGCAGCCCGCGCCCGTACCGCTCCTCATCTCCACCGACCAGGAGCACGGTGTCGTCGCCCGGATAGGGGAACCCGCCACCCTGCTGCCCGGCGCGATGGCGCTCGGCGCGGGCGGGTCCCGTTCCGACGCCCGGCGCGCCGCGCGCGTCGGGGCACGGGAGCTCGCCGCGATGGGCATCCGGCAGAACTACGCGCCCGTCGCCGACGTCAACGTCAACCCCGCCAACCCCGTCATCGGCGTCCGCTCCTTCGGCGCCGACCCCGAGGCCGTGGCCGAGCTGGTCGCCGCCCAGGTGAAGGGGTATCAGCGGGCCGGGGTCGCGGCCACCTCCAAGCACTTCCCCGGCCACGGCGACACCGAGGTCGACAGCCACTACGGGCTGCCGAGGATCGGCCACACCCGCGAGCAGTGGGAGAAGCTGGACGCGCCGCCGTTCCGGGCGGCCATCGCCGCCGGTATCGACTCGATCATGACGGCGCACATCGTCGTCCCGGCGCTCGACCCGGCCGAGGACCCCGCGACCCTCTCCCACCCCATCCTCACCGGCATCCTGCGCGAGCGCCTCGGCTACGACGGCGTGGTCGTGACCGACTCGCTCGGCATGGAGGGCGTCCGCACCAAGTACGGCGACGCCCGCGTGCCCGTCCTCGCGCTGAAGGCGGGCTGCGACCAGCTGCTCAACCCGCCGCACCTCCCCACCGCCTGGAACGCCGTCCTCAAGGCCGTACAGAGCGGCGAGATCAGCGAAGCCCGCATCGACGAATCGATTCTGCGCATCCTGCGCCTCAAGGCGAAGCTCGACCTCTTCCGCGAGCCGTACGTCACCCACGAGGGCGTGGACCGCACCGTCGGCTCCCCCCTCCACCTCGCCACCGCCGACCGGATCGCGGAACGGACGACGACGCTCCTCCTCAACGAGGGCGGCCTGCTGCCGCTCGACCGCCGCGAGCGGCCCCACCTGCTCGTCGTCGGCGCCGACCCGGCGTCCCCCTCCGGCACCACGGGGCCGCCGACCGCCACCCTCGCCGCCGCCCTCACGGAGCTGGGTTTCACGGCGTCGGTCCTCTCCACCGGCACGGCGCCCTCCACCGCGAAGATCGACGAGGCCGTGGCGGCGGCGGCCGGCAAGGACGCGGTCGTCGTGGGCACGTACAACGTCTCGGCCACCAGCAGCCAGCGCACGCTGGTGTCCCGGCTCGCCGCGACCGGTGTCCCGGTCGTCACGGTCGCCCTGCGCAACCCGTACGACATCGCACGCCTCAGCGGCCAGCGCGCCACCCTCGCCGCGTACTCCTGGACCGACGTCGAACTGCGCGCCGCCGCGCGGGTCATCGCCGGCCGGGCGCGGCCCGGGGGGCGGCTGCCGGTGCCCGTGCAGCGCGCCGACGACCCGGCGCAGGTGCTGTACCCGATGGGCTACGGCCTGACGTACTGAACGCGGCGGCCGGGCGGGACCACGCCCCGCCCGGCCGCCACCGCCCCGTCCTACGGCCGCAGCGTCTGCTCCCGCACGAGCGTGCGCTTGTCCAGGCCCGGGACCGTGCGGACCGGCGCCGGGGCGATGCCCGCCCACGCCTGGATCCGCGCCGTGGCCTTCGCGCGCTCGGCCTCTACCAGAGCGGAGACGCTCGCCCCGTGGTTGGCGCCGGGCGCCGCGAAGACGTAGCTGTCGCGGGCGCCCCGGTCGACCCGGAACCGCTCCGCGCCCCAGGGGTCGTTGGCGCCGTACACGAAGAGCATCCCCCGCGCCCGCGTGCGCACCCAGGTGTCGACGTCCCGCATCGCCCACGCCTGGAAGCGGGGCAGCGGGACGTCACGCGGGACGAAGGCGCGGGCGGGCTGGTAGCCGTACCGCGTCAGCCCCTTGAGGTGGTCCATCCGCAGGCTCGGCGAACCGAGCTGGGTCGCGGCCTGGTAGTAGTACGGAACCGCCCACTCCAGGCCCTGGTCGGTGTAGTACGACCAGCCCGAGTAGCCGTCGATGGTGTCGTAGACGGTCTGGTCGGAGGCGGTGGCGGCGTCCGGGATGTCGGCGCACTCGGCCTCGGTGTGGTACTGCCAGAAGCCCCAGACGAAGTCGAGGACGACCGCTTCGTACGCCTTGTCGAGGCTGCCGACGGTGGTGAACGTCGCGCCCGTCTCCTCCGCCCACGCGCGGTACTTCTTCTGCAGCGGCTCCCGGCGCACCAGCGCCTCGCGCTGCATGGCGTTGAGCCGGTCGCGGCACTCCTGCGTCCCGACGGTCGTGAAGAACCGGTCGTACGCCGAGTCCTCCTTATCCACCACGTCGTTGGGCGCGACGTACGCGACGACGCCGTCCATGTCCCGGGGGTAGAAGCGCTCGTAGTACGTCGCCGTCATGCCGCCCTTCGACACGCCGGTGGCCAGCCACTTGCGGTCGTACAGCGGCTTCAGCGCGGCGAAGATCCTGTGCTGGTCGGAGGCCGCCTGCCAGATGTCCAGCTTCGACCAGTCGGCCGGCTCGGGGCGGGACGGGCTGAAGAAGCGGTACTCCATGGCGACCTGGTTGCCGTCGACGATGGCCGCCGGCTCGCTGCGCCAGGGGCGGGTGCCGAGCTCGTACCCGCTCGTGTAGAAGACGGTGGGGCGTGCGGTGTCCTTGTGCAGCACGGTGAGGCGCTGCTGGAAGGTTCCGCGGGCCGGGTCACGGTGGTCGACCGGCTGGGTGTAGCCGAGGACGAAGAAGCGGTAGCCGGGGTAGGGCTTCTCCTCCAGCAGGGTCATCCCGGGGATCGCCAGGATGCGGTCCTTGATGTCCCTGTCCTTGTCGGCCGGTACGACGGCGGTGGCCGTGGCCGTACCGGTCGCGCTCACGGTGCCTATGAGCACCACGAGCGACAGCAGCCATCTGAGCGCCTTACGCATGCACCCTCCACTTGGGTCACGGTGGTCGCCCGTGAACCTAGCGGGGTCAACACCGCCGCCACCAGAGGCGGTTACCCGCTCAGCACAGGATCCAGCCGGTGCTGCCGCCCTTGTCGGCGACCGTGCCGGACGCGCGGACGCAGCGGTTGAGGGCGTACACCGTCACGGGGCCGGCCTGCCGGGTGAAGCGTCCCTTGTCGATCGCCGCACGGCCGCCGCGCGCCTGGATGGAGACGAACATGGCGCGGCGCACGCCCGGCTTCTTGGCGACGGCGACGGCGCACGCGTACTGGCGGCTCTTGTAGATCCTCAGCTCTCCGGTGGAGAACGACACGGTCTTGACGAGCCGTCCGGAGCAGGCCGCGGCGGCTTCGGCGGGGGCGCTGTGCCCGGCGAGGGTGAGGGCGCTCACGGCGACGAGCACCGCGAGGACGTGCGTGAACAGTCGCCTAGTCGCCCCGGCCGCGGCCGTCGCACCACCGAACACCCTTGCACTCCTTCGCCTCGTGAGCGTACATGCGTACGACGCACGAGGACGCCGCTCGGTTGCGCGGGGCCTTTCCCCCACCCCACCCTTTCCCGTAACCGGGGGCTCCGCCCCCAGACCCCCGGGGAGGTTGTACGTGGGGGCTAACGCCCCCACACCCCGGTACGCGGCAGCTTTGCGCCGCGGGGCTTGGGCACCAGGCCCTGGTCGACCAGGGGCGTACGCGGGGCGCGCCCCCGCGCCCGGGTCGGCGGCGGCTTCGTGTCGAGGGGCAGGTCCATGGGTGGGGCCAGGAAGCGACCTCAAGCCACCCGCCGGGGGATGCACGCACCGACGGCGCGAGGGACCACCGTCGCAAGGGGGTCGGGGGTGGAGCGTGGGGGGTGGGGGGTGGTCGGACGTAAAACGACTGAACTCGCGCGAAGCGCGGTGAACGAGAGTCCGACCACCCCCCACCGGAACCCCCGGCACCCGACCCACGCCCACCGGCGCAAGCCACGGCGCGCCGGAAAGCCGCCCACCGGGCAGAAGCACCGCGCAGCGTCCCGCACCCACCGGCGCGAGCCACCCTCACGCCACCACCGGCGCCTCCCCCACGAACGTCGCCCACAGCCGCGCGTACCGCCCGCCCCTCGCCAGGAGCTCCTCGTGGGTGCCGTCCTCCGCCACGCGGCCGTGGTCCATGACGATCACGCGGTCCGCGCGGGCCGCCGTGGTGAGCCGGTGCGCGACCACCAGGGTGGTGCGGCGTCCGGCCAGGCGGTCGGTCGCGGCGTTGACCTGGGCCTCCGTCGCGAGGTCCAGCGCCGCCGTCGCCTCGTCGAGGAGGAGGACGTCCGGGTCGACGAGCTCGGCCCGGGCGAGGGCGATCAGCTGGCGCTGGCCGGCCGAGAGGTTGCGGCCGCGCTCGGCGACCTCGTGGAGGTAGCCGCCGTCGAGCGTGGCGATCATGTCGTGCGCGCCGACGGCCCGCGCCGCCGCCTCGACCTCCGCGTCGCTCGCCCCGGGGCGCCCGTACGCGATGGCGTCGCGGACGGTGCCCGGGAAGAGGTACGCCTCCTGGGGGACGACGCCGAGGCGGTGGCGGTACGCGGTGAGGTCGAGCTCGCGCAGGTCGGTGCCGTCGACGGTGACGCGGCCGGCGGTCGGGTCGTAGAAGCGGGCGACGAGCTTGACGAGCGTCGACTTGCCGGCGCCGGTCTCGCCGACGAAGGCGACGGTCTGACCGGCGGGGATGCGCAGGTCGACCCCCGCCAGCGCCTCCTCCTCGTCCCCGTAGGCGAAGGAGACCTTCTCGAAGGCGATCTCGCCGCGCAGCGCGCTCACGGAACGCGGCCGCACGGGCGCGGCCGTCGAGGTCGGCTCCCGCAGCAGCTCCTGGATGCGGCCGAGGGAGACCGTCGCCTGCTGGTAGCCGTCGAAGACCTGCGACAGCTGCTGCACGGGCGCGAAGAAGAGGTCGATGTAGAGCAGGTACGCGACGAGGGCGCCGGTGGTGAGGGTGCCCGCCTCGACGCGGCCCGCGCCCACGATGAGGACGGCCGCCGCGGCGACGGACGACAGCAGCTGCACGAAGGGGAAGTAGACGGAGATCAGCCACTGGCCCCGGACGCGCGCCTCGCGGTACTCCGAGCTGCGCTCGGCGAAGCGCGCCGCGCCCGCGCGCTCGCGCCGGAAGGCCTGCACGATCCGCAGCCCGGACACGGACTCCTGGAGGTCGCCGTTGACGCCGCTGATCCGCTCGCGCGCCAGCTCGTACGCCTTGACGCTCGACCGGCGGAAGAACACCGTCCCGACGACGAGCACCGGCAGGGTGGCGAAGACGACGAGGGCCAGCTGGAGGTCGATCACGACGAGGGCGACCATGATGCCGAAGAAGGTCACCACGGAGACGAAGGCGGTGACGAGTCCGGTCTGGAGGAACGTCGACAGGGCGTCGACGTCGGTCGTCATGCGGGTCATGATGCGGCCGGTCAGCTCGCGCTCGTAGTAGTCGAGCCCGAGGCGCTGCAGCTGGGCGAAGATCTTCAGGCGCAGCGCGTACAGCACCCGCTCACCGGTGCGGCCGGTCATGCGGATCTCGCCGGTCTGCGCCACCCACTGCACGGCGACGGTCAGCAGCCCGAGGGCCGACGCGGCCCATACCGCGCCGAGGGCGAGCCGCTCGACGCCTTCGTCGATGCCGTGCCGGATGAGGATGGGTAGCAGCAGGCCCGCGCCCGCGTCGAGCGCGACGAGCCCGAGGCTGACGAGGAGCGGCAGCCCGAAGCCGCGCAGCAGCCGGCGCAGCCCGTACGACTCCTCGGGCGTGACCGCCCGCGCCTCGTCGATGTCCGGGGGGTCGGCCGCCGGGGGCAGGGCCTCGACCTGGGCGAGCAGCTCGGGTGTGGCGCCGGGGGTCTCGGAGGCGCCACCGGCGCCGGCCGCGTCGGCGTCGCGCTCCCACAGGGCGGGGGTGATGCCGCGTTCCGCGTCGAACTCGGCGTCGAGCTCCTCGCGGACGGTGTGGTCCTCGGGGACGTCCACGGGCAGGGCGTGGCCGGGTGAGACGCCGCCGAGCTCGTCGGGGTCGGTGAGCAGCCGCCGGTAGAGCGCGGAGCGTTCCTGGAGCTCGTCGTGGGTGCCGATGTCGGAGAGCCGGCCGTCGTCGAGGACGGCGATCCGGTCGGCGAGGTTCAGGGTGGAGCGGCGGTGGGCGATGAGGAGGGTGGTGCGCCCGGCCATGACGGAGCGCAGCGCCTCGTGGATCTCGTGCTCGACGCGCGCGTCGACGGCCGAGGTGGCGTCGTCGAGGAGCAGCAGCCTCGGGTCGGTGAGGATCGCGCGGGCGAGGGCGATCCGCTGGCGCTGGCCGCCGGAGAGGGTGAGCCCGTGCTCGCCGACCTTGGTGTCGTAGCCGTCGGGGAGCTCGCCGATGAAGCCGTCGGCCTGGGCGGCCCGGGCGGCGGCGCGTATCTCGTCGTCGGTCGCGTCGGGCTTGCCGTAGGCGATGTTCGCGCGGACGGTGTCGGAGAAGAGGAAGCTGTCCTCGGGTACGAGGCCGATGGCGTCCCGCAGGGAGGCGAGGGTCAGCTCGCGCACGTCGTGCCCGCCGACCAGGACGGCGCCGTGCGTCACGTCGTAGAAGCGGGGCAGGAGCAGCGAGACGGTGGACTTGCCGCTGCCGGAGGATCCGACGACGGCGACGGTCTCGCCGGGCCGGATCTCCAGCGAGAAGCCGTCCAGGACCGGGCGCCCGTCCTCGTAGGCGAAGGACACGTCGTCGAACTCGACGCTCGCGGCCGCGTCCGCCGGGAGCTCCTTCGTGCCGTCCTTCAGGACGGGCTCGGTGTCGATGAGCTCCAGGACGCGCTCGACGCCCGCGCGGGCCTGCTGGCCGACGGTGAGGACCATGGCGAGCATGCGGACGGGGCCGACGAGCTGGGCGAGGTAGGTGGAGAAGGCGACGAAGGTGCCGAGGGTGATCTGGCCGCGGGTGGCGAGCCAGCCGCCGAGCGCCAGCATGGCGACCTGCCCGAGGGCGGGCACGGCCTGGAGCGCCGGGGTGTAGCGGGCGTTCATCTTGATGGTGCGCAGGCGGCCCGCGAACAGCTTGCGGCTGGCCTCCCGCAGCTTCTGCGTCTCCTGCTCCTCCTGCCCGAAGCCCTTGACCACGCGCACGCCGGACACGGCGCCGTCGACGACGCCCGCGACGTGACCGGCCTGGGCCTGGGCGTACCAGGTGGCGGGGTGCAGGCGGGTGCGGCTGCGCTTGGCGATGAACCACAGGGCGGGGCCGACGGCGATGGCGACGAGGGTGAGGGGGAGGGAGAGCCACGCCATGATGCCGAGGGAGATCAGGAAGAGCAGGATGTTCCCGATCGTCATCGGGAGCATGAAGAGAAGGCCCTGGATGAGCTGGAGGTCGCTGGTGGCGCGGCCGACGACCTGCCCGGTGGACAGCTGGTCCTGACGCCGCCCGTCGAGTCTCATGATCGTGTCGTACATCTCGGTACGCAGGTCGTGCTGCACGTCGAGGGCGAGGCGCCCGCCGTAGTAGCGGCGGATGTACGTCAGGGCGTAGACGACGACGGCGGCTGCGATGAGGAGCCCGGTCCATACGGCGAGGGACCGGGTTCCCGAACCGATGACGTCGTCGATGACGATCTTGGTGATCAGCGGGACGACGGCCATGACGGCCATGCCCGCGAGGGACGAACCGAGGGCGAGCACGACGTTGCGCCGGTATCGCCAGGCGTAACCGGCCAGCCGCCGTGCCCATCCTCGTTCCGCGGTCGTGTCCGCCGCCGCCACTGGTGCCTCCCGTTGTCTGTTCCGCCGGAAGCACCAACACGCTGAAATGCGATTTTCATCCCGCCGGGTGGGCGGGTCCCGTCTCCGGTACCGGAGGCATGGCCTCCTGGGGGACGGCGGGCAGCTGGAACGTCTTGCCCATCTTCGACGGCGTCGGGTTGAGGTCGCGGTGGACCACCCGTGAGACGGCCTGGATGGTGTTGATGCCGTCGTTCATCGTCTTGTTGTCGTGCGTGAGGACGGTGATCGAGTAGTTGGCGGTGCTGCTGGAGAAGACGCCGATGCTGTGCACGCGCCAGCCGTGCGTGGCGCGCGACAGCCAGCCGTTCTTGACGTGGACGGTCATGCCGGCGGGCGCGCCGGCGGGGGTGCCCCAGCGCTGCGAGGAGACGACGTTCCGCATGAGCTTGCGCATGTACGAGCGGGAGCTCTCGGTCAGGACGGTGTTCCGTACGGAGACCAGGTCGAGCAGCTTGCGCTGGTCACGGGCGGTGATCTGGGTGAGGCCCCAGTAGCCGCCGGAGCCGGGCACGGTCTGGGTCATCCCGGCGGCCCGCAGGAAGGCGTTGATCTTGGTCACGCCGAGCTGCTTCCACAGGGTGCTGGTGGAGGCGTTGTCCGACTTGGTGATCATGGCCGTGGTCAGGTCGACCTCGCGCTGGGTGAGCCCGCGCCCCTGCTTGCCCGCGTCCCACAGCAGGGCGGCGAGGACGGTCGACTTCACGATGCTCGCCGAGTCGAACTTCTGCGTCGGGCGGAGCTCGCAGTGCGTGTTGGTGACGCGGTCGTGCACGACGACGGCCGTCATGGAGGTGCGGCCCTTGAGGGCCGCGGCGATGTCCTGGGACAGCTTGGCGGCCAGTCCGGACTTGCCGGACGTACACGTCACGGCCGGGGGCGCGGCGCTCGCGGGCGTCGCCGTGGCGACGACGGGCAGCAGCACCCCGAGGGCGAGGGCGGCGCGGAGTGCGCCGCGCCGGGGATGGCGGAATATGGATGTCACGCCCTTCCAGACGCGTGACCGGCCGGAAGGTTGTACGCGATCTACGGCGCGGCGCGCCGAAACCGCGTTCCCGCGCGCCTCGTGAGGGGTAGTCAGTCCCGGCGGCCATCGAGGGAAACGGGGCGGGGGGACGGTCATGCCGGGTGGTGAGCGGAGGGCTCCGTACCTCTGCGGCCAGTTGTACGCGACGCTGGAGGCGCTGAGCGTCATCGGCACGGGCGGCGCGGGGATGGCGCGCCCGGAAGAGGTCCGCAGGGCCATGCAGCCGCCGCGGACCGTGCTGCTACGCCACCTGCGGGCGGTGGGCGAGCACCTGCACCTCGCGGTACGGCGGAGCCCCGCCCACGCGGAGGCCGCCGCCGAGGTCTTCGCCGCGATACCCGGCTTCGTCCCGGCCGGCGGCCTGCCCGCCGGCAACCTCGGTGTGGCTGAGGCCGCCGAGTTCACGGCCGGTTACGAGGCGCAGCGGTCGGTGTACGAGGAGAAGCACGGGCCCCTCATGCGCCGGGCGGGGCGGGCTCCGTGAGGTGCGTCGGCGCGAACATGCGCAGGACCGCCGGGAGGACGACCACCGAAGGGCCGGGCGTGGCGAGGGAGGCGGCGAGGTCCTCGCGCAGCGCGTCCGGCGTCGTACGGACGGCCGGGACGCCGAAGGACCCGGCGAGGGCGACGAAGTCGGGGCGGGCCAGTTCGGTGCCGGTGGCCCGGCCGAAGGCGTCCGTCATGTACTCGCGCAGGATGCCGTAGCCGCCGTCGTCGACGATGAGCCAGGTGACGTCGAGGCCGTACTGCTTCGCCGTCGCGAGCTCGGCGAGAGAGTACATGGCGCCGCCGTCGCCGGAGACGGCCAGGACCGGGGTGGTGGGGTCGGCGAACGCCGCGCCGAGCGCGGCCGGGAAGGCGTAGCCGAGGCCGCCCGCGCCCTGGGCGGAGTGCATGGTGTTGGGGCGGCGGGCGTCGAAGGCGGACCAGGCCCAGTAGGCGAGGATCGTCATGTCCCAGAAGCTGGGCGCGTCGTCCGGCAGGGCCTCGCGTACGGCGGCGAGCACCCGCTGCTCCAGCGTCAGATCCTGGGCCGCGAGCCGGTCGCGTACCTTGCCCAGCACCGTACGGACGCGCTCGGCGGCGCCGGTGTCCTCGCGCGGCGGAACCGCCTCCAGCGTCTCCAGCAGGGCGGAGAGCGCGAGCCGCGCGTCGGCGTGGATGCCGAGGGCCGGGTGGTTGGACTCCAGCTTGCCGAGGTCGGCCTCGATCTGGACGACCCGGCCGCGCGGGGCGAAGGTGTGGTAGTTCGAGGACAGCTCGCCGAGCCCGGAGCCGACGACCAGCAGGACGTCGGCGTCCTCCAGGAACTCCGTCATGTGGCGGTCCTCCAGCCAGGACTGGAGGGACAGCGGGTGGGTCCAGGGGAAGGCGCCCTTGCCGCCGAAGGTCGTCACCACCGGCGCCTTGAGCCGCTCCGCCAGGGCCCGCAGCTTCCCGGACGCGTCGGAGCGTACGACTCCGCCGCCCGCGATGATCGCGGGCCGCTCGGCGTGCGCCAGCAGGTGCGCGGCGACGGCGGTGAGCTCGGGGCGGGGCACCAGCTCGTCGGGGAAGGCGTCCGGGGCGGTGACGACCGGAAGGAGGGTCTCGGCGGCCAGCACGTCCTGCGGGATCTCGACCCAGACGGGCCCGTGCGGCGCGGTGAGCGCGGAGCGCCACGCGGCGGCGACGGCCGACGGGATCTGCGACGCCGTTCGGACGGTGTGCACCGACTTCACGACGTCGCGGAAGGAGGCCTGCTGGTCGCGCAGCTCGTGCAGGTGCCCGCGGCGACCGCCGCCGAGCCCGGCCGCCGGCACCTGGCTGGCGAGGGCGACCACGGGCGCGCTGGCCGCGGCGGCCTCCTGGAGCGCGGCGAGCGACATCAGGGCGCCCGGCCCGGTGGACAGCAGCAGCGGCGCGGCCTCGCCGGTGATCCTGCCGTACGCGTCGGCGGCGAACCCCGCGTTGTTCTCGGTGCGCAGGCCCACGTACCGGAGCGTCGAGCGGCCCACCGCGTCGAAGAGGGCGAGCGCGTGCTGGCCGGGCAGGCCGAAGACCGTGGTGGCCCCGAGCCCGGCCAGCGTCTCCACGACGAGGTCGCCGCCGGTGCGGCCGGGCGGAGGGTTGAGGGCGGCGGCGGTCTGCGCGGCGGTGGGCCTCAGCACCAGGTCGTGGTCGTGCGTCACGCGTGTGGTCCCCTTTTTTTGAAGGCTCGGTTCGGCTCCGGGGCGCCAAAGGCTGTATCGACGGTCGATCGTGCTCGGGTCGTTCGTTCCTCACGACCCTCCGCGCGTTCTCCCTTTCGATACAGCCGCGCCCCTTCACCTCACTCGCCATGAGGTACTGCGGCATGGCCCTTGGGCGCCCGGTCCCGCAGCAGCGGGGCCCGGGGGAACGGTACCGGGACGCCCGGGGGAGGGTCAGGCGCGGGCCGCGGCGATCTGGCGGGACATGATCGTCGTCAGCTCGTACGCCGTGTGGGAGGCGGCGACGGAGGTGATCTCGGCGTGGTCGTACGCCGGGGCGACCTCGACGACGTCGGCCGAGACGAGGTTGCAGGAGGACAGGCCGCGCAGGATCTCCAGCAGCTCGCGGGAGGTCATGCCGCCCGCCTCGGGGGTGCCGGTGCCGGGGGCGTGGGCCGGGTCGAGGCAGTCGATGTCGATGGAGATGTACAGCGGGCGGTCGCCGATGCGCTGGCGCAGCTGGTCGGCGATCTCGTCGGCGCCGCGGCGGTAGACGTCGGCGGAGGTGACGATGCCGAAGCCCATCTTCTCGTCGTCGGTCAGGTCCTGCTTGCCGTACAGCGGGCCGCGGGTACCCACGTGGGAGAGCGCCTCGGTGTCGAGGATGCCCTCCTCGACGGCCCGGCGGAACGGCGTGCCGTGCGTGTACTCGGCGCCGAAGTAGGTGTCCCACGTGTCGAGGTGGGCGTCGAAGTGGAGCAGGGCGACGGGGCCGTGCTTCTTGGCGACCGAGCGCAGCAGGGGCAGCGCGATGGTGTGGTCGCCGCCCAGCGTCATCAGGCGGGCGCCGGTGGAGAGCAGGTCGTCGGCGGCGGCCTCGACCGTCTCGACGGCCTCGTTGATGTTGAAGGGGTTCACGGCGATGTCGCCGCCGTCCGCGACCTGCGCGAGCGCGAAGGGCGAGGCGTCCTGGGCCGGGTTGTACGGGCGCAGCAGGCGCGAGGCCTCGCGGATGGCGTTGCCGCCGAAGCGGGCGCCGGGGCGGTACGACACGCCGGAGTCGAAGGGCACGCCGATGACGGCGACGTCGGCGGTGCCGACCTCGTCGAGCCGCGGCAGCCGCGCGAACGTCGCGGGTCCGGCGTACCGCGGGACGCGGGACGAGTCGATGGGGCCGCGCGGCGTCTCGGGGGTGCTGGTCATGATCGGTCGCCTTCTGCCTTCGGTACGGACGTGCGGAGGTTCGGAGGTGCGGATTTCGTACTCCTGGACCCGACAGTAGGTGGCTGGGAAGCCCGACAGAAGTGTACGTTTCCTCCACTACCCCGCTCTTCGATGGAGGAAGTGTCCATGCCCGAGGCGACACCGGCGCCGGCCCCGCCCGGGCCGGTCATCCCCCTCTCGGCACTCCTCGCCCGTGAGGACCTGGGTCTGCGGCTGATCGCCGGGTCGCCGGAGGCGGAGCTGCACTGGGTGCACACCTCGGAGATGGCCGATCCGTACCCGTATCTGCTCGGCGGCGAGCTGCTGCTGACGGCGGGCGTTCAGCTGACGGACCCCGAGCGGTACGTCGCGCGCGTGGTCGCGGCGGGCGCGGCGGCGCTGGGCTTCGGTGTGACGCCGGTCTACGACACGGTGCCGGAGGCCCTGGTCGCGGCCTGCGCCCGGCATGGGCTGCCGCTGCTGGAGGTGCCGCCGAGGACGCCGTTCGCGGCGGTGGGGCGCGCGGTGTGGCGGCTCATGGCGCAGGCGCGCCACCACGAGCTGCGGCGCGTGACGGAGGCGCAGCAGTCGCTCGCGACCGCGGCGGCGCGGCCTGACCCGGTACCGGCGGTGCTGCACGCGCTGGCGTCCCGCCTGTCGGGCCGCGCCGCCCTGTACGCGCCGGACGGCACGGAGTACGCGGCGGCCGGGCGGCCCGTGGAGCCGGGGGCCCGGGAGGCGCTGGTGCGCCTGATCGGGGTGGTGCGGGCCGGCCCGCGGGCGCCGGCGTCGGCGACCGACACCTCGGGCGGGGTCCATCTGTCCGCGTACGCCCTCGGCGGTGACCTGCGCCTGACGCTGGCGCTCGCCACCGCGCGCCGCGAACCGGGCGACCACACGATCGCGGGCGTGGCGGTGGTGCTGCTGTCGCTGCTGACCGCGCCGCACCAGGGCGCCGACGAGGCCGCGCGCTCGACCGCCCTGGTGCGCCTGCTGCTGGGCGCCGCGCCCGCCGAGGTGGCCCCGCTGCTCGGCGAGGCCCCGTGGACCGTGGTGCACGCGCGCGGCGAGGGCCCACCGCCGCCGCTGGGCACGCCGCTGCTGGACCTCGGGGAGCCGGGCGCCGTACGGGCGCTGCTGCCCGCCGGCCGGGAGCCGTCGCCGCACCCGGGCTGGACGCTCGGGGTCAGCGCCCCGGCCGCCCCCGACGGGCTCGGCGACGCGGACCTCCAGGCCGCCCGCGCACTGCGCCGCGCCGAGGCCGGGCACGTACCGCTGGCCCGGCACCACCGGGAGGCGGGCCTGGCCGGGCTGATGGCGCCCGAAGAGGCGGCGGCGTACGCCCGCCACCTGCTGCACCCGCTGACGGAGCCGCTGACCGAGACCCTGCGCACCTGGCTGTCGCTGCACGGCAGCTGGGACCGTACGGCCACGGCGCTCGGCGTGCACCGCAACACCGTGCGGCAGCGGATCGCGCGGTGCGCGGCGCTGCTGGAGGCGGACCTGGACGACGCGGAGGTGCGGATGGAGCTCTGGTTCGCGCTGCGCTGGCGCTGAGTCGTTGTGGCTGGACAGCAGGACGCCGGCGTGAGCCCTTGGGAGAGCCCCCGGATCAGTGGAGCTTGTTGACGGCGGTCTTCGTCGTGGTGCGGAAGGCGGTCAGCGGGGCGTCCTTGAGGTCGCCCGTCTGACCCCAGCGGACGAGGGTGACGGTGCGGCCGTCGCGGCCGACGGAGAAGAGGTGGATGTCGGTGATGCCGATCTGCGGGTCGGCGGTGTCCAGGCTGTAGACCCAGGCGCCCTCCTCGACGGCGAGCTTGCCGTGGGAGGCGCTGACGGCCTTCAGGCCCGGGTTCTGCCGCTCCAGCAGGGGCCCGCAGCCGGCGAGGGCCGTGCGGAGGGTGGCGACCAGCTTCACGGCGTCGGCCTCGGTGCGGGCGACGGTGGTGACCTGGACGCCGTTGGTGTCGAGCTCGGTGCTGAACTCGCGGTAGCGGGTGTTCTGCGCCGGGATCTTGTACGGGGCGCAGAGGACGCCGCCGTTCTCCGGGACGCCGGTGAAGACCTGGGTGGCGGTCCACGGCGTCGACGACGGCGGCATCTCGGAGGCGGCGAGGAAGGCGGGCTGGGCAGCGGCCTGCGCCGGGGCCGTGGCGAGGGCCGCGAGGCCCAGGGCGGCAGCGGCGGCGGTGGCGGTGGCGGTGGCGAGTACGGTACGGAGCTTGTTCATGGTGGTGGGTCCCCCGTCGGGTCGTTCGCTCGGTCAGTGCTCAACCAGCGTGGGGCCGGCGCCCGCCGCCCGCAACGATCACGCGCCCACCATCCGTCCCGGAACCATTCCACCCCCGTTGACGTGCAGGGATGTAAAGGGTGGGACGCAGGGTCGAGGGGGATGGAATGCCGAAGGACGCCGCCGTCGAGGAGTTCGCGGGGCTCGTCCGCACGTTGAAGGCGCGGGACGGGAGGAGTTACGAGGCGCTGGGCCGGCGCCTGAGCGTCAGCGCGTCCACACTCCACCGCTACTGCTCGGGCGCGACCGTCCCGGAGGGGTTCGCCGTGGTCGACCGCCTCGCCCTGCTGTGCGGGGCGGACGAGGAGGAACGGCGGGCCCTGGAGGCGGCCTGGACGGAGGCGGACCGCGCCCGCCGCCGAACGGCCTCGCCCGTGCCCTCGCCTGCGCCTGTCCCGTCCGCGCCGGAATCGAACCCGGAACCGTCCGCCCCGGCCCCGACCGCGCCGGAACCGGGCCCCGACCCCGCCCCGGACCCGACCACGCCGGAACCGACCGCGCCGGAACCGGGCCCCTCCCCCGCCCCGAAACCGTCCGCCCCGGCCCCGACCACGCCGGAACCGGGCCCCTCCCCCGCCCCGAAACCGTCCGCGCCGGAGGCGCCCCGCGCCCGCCCCCGTCGTGCCGTCCCCGCTCCCCTCCTCGTCGCCGCCGCCGTCGCCCTCGTCGTGCTCGCCCTCGCCGCCGCCCTGCTCGGCCACCCCACCCGTACGGCTTCCGCCCCCGCTCCCGATTCCACCCCTCCCGGGCGGACCGCTGCCCCCCTCCCCTTCACCTGGACCATCGGTTCCGAGCTCTGGCAGGGCGGCTGCGGGCACACCTACCTCGTGGACCGGGCCCCCGGCGCGGTCGCCCCGCCGCCGGTCGCGGCCGACTCCGGGGCGTGGGCCGGGACGCACGGTGCCGTGCACGGCGGGGAGGCGCTGGTGCGGATCACGCTCCAGGGCCGGTCGCCGTCCGACGCCGTCGTCCTCGAGGCCCTGCACGTGCGCGTGGTCGACCGGGCCGCACCACTGCCGTGGACCGCGTACCGGATGGACAACGGCTGCGGCGGCGCCGTCACCCCCCGCCACTTCGCCGTGGACCTCGACCGGCCGCGCCCGCTCGCGAGGCCCGTCGACGGCCTTGACGCCTCCGGCGCCGAGGTCCGGACGATCCCGGCCGTCTCCTTCCCGTACAAGGTCACCTCCTCCGACCCCGAGGAGCTGCTCGTCTCCGCCCGGACGGCGGGCTGCGACTGCCGCTGGTACCTGGAGCTGGAGTGGAGCGCCGGGGGCCGTTCGGGGACGGTGCGGATCACGGACGGCGGGAAGCCGTTCCGCACGAGCGGGACCGCGGGGAGGCCGGCGTACCTGTACGACTCCGCCGAAGGGCGCTGGATCACAGACGCGGAGTCTGGACAGACCGGGTGACCGATGAGTAACTTCGTCTGACATAGGCTGAGCAAGCGCTTAGGCACATGCCGGAGCGTTGGAGCGACCGGCCGGACCAGGACAGGAACCGAAGGAGGCGGCTCGTGCGCCGTACCGTATTCAACGAGGACCACGAGGCGTTCCGGGAGACCATCCGCGCCTTCATCGAGGCCGAGGTCGTCCCCGTCTACGACGAGTGGTTCGCGGCCGGCCAGGCGCCCCGCGACTTCTACTACAAGCTCGGCGAGCTGGGCGTCTTCGGCATCAACGTCCCGGAGGAGTTCGGCGGCGCGGGCCTGGACACGCACAAGTTCGAGGCCGTGATGTACGAGGAGACGGCGCGCGCGGGCGTGCAGTTCGGCGGCTCGGGCGTGCACGTCCTGCTGGCCCTGCCCTACCTCAAGATGCTCGCCACGGACGAGCAGAAGAAGCGCTTCCTGCCGAAGTTCGTCACCGGCGAGGAGATGTGGGCGCTGGCGATGACCGAGCCGGGCACCGGCTCCGACGTCGCGGGCATGAAGACCACCGCCAAGCTCTCCGAGGACGGCACGCACTACGTCCTCAACGGTGCCAAGACCTTCATCACCGGCGGTGTCCACGCGGACCGCGTCATCGTCTGCGCCCGCACCGCCGCCCCCACCGCCGAGGACCGCCGCTTCGGCATCTCGCTCTTCGCGGTGGACACCAAGTCCGAGGGCTACTCCGTCGGCCGCAAGCTGGACAAGCTGGGCCTGAAGACCTCCGACACCGCCGAGCTGGCCTTCGTCGACGTCAAGGTCCCGGTCGAGGACCTCCTCGGCGAGGAGGGCAAGGGCTTCTACTACCTCGGCCACAACCTGGCCTCCGAGCGCTGGGGCATCGCCTTCGGCGCGTACGCGCAGGCCGCCGCCGCCATCCGGTTCGCCCAGCAGTACGTCACCGACCGCACGGTCTTCGGCAAGCCGGTCGCGTCCTTCCAGAACACCAAGTTCGAGCTGGCCGCCTGCCAGGCCGAGGTGGACGCCGCCCAGGCGGTCGCCGACCGCGCCCTGGAGGCCCTGGACGCCGGCGAGCTCACCCCGGCCGAGGCCGCGAGCGCCAAGCTGTTCTGCACCGAGGTCGCCCACCGCGTCATCGACCGCTGCCTCCAGCTGCACGGCGGCTACGGCTACATGAACGAGTACCCGATCGCCCGCCTGTACGCGGACAACCGCGTCAACCGCATCTACGGCGGCACCAGCGAGATCATGAAGACCATCATCGCCAAGTCGATGGGCCTGTAAGCCAGGTGACGGAACCGCTCGACGCCCTGCTCGATCTGCTCGACCTGGAGCGGATCGAGCAGGACATCTTCCGCGGCGAGTCCCGGTCGGCCCTCGTCCCGCGCGTGTTCGGCGGCCAGGTCGCCGCCCAGGCGCTGGTCGCGGCCGGCCGGACCGTCCCGGAGGACCGGCTCGCCCACTCGCTCCACGCGTACTTCCTGCGCCCCGGTGACCCGGGCGCGCCGATCGTCTACACCGTGGACCGCATCCGCGACGGCCGCTCCTTCACCACGCGGCGGGTCGTCGCCGTCCAGCACGGCCAGCCGATCTTCCACCTCTCGGCGTCGTTCCAGACGTACGAGGAAGGGCTCGACCACCAGGCGGCCATGCCGCCCGCGCCGGACCCCGAGACCCTCCCCACAGCCGCCGAGATCCTGCCGCGCCACCTCCCGGCCCCGGTCGCCGAACGCCTGATCGAGGCCCGCGCGGCGGTCGACCTGCGGTACGCCGACACCCCGCCCTGGGGCAGCGTCGGCGAGCCGCGCGAGCCCCGGTCGCAGGTCTGGTTCCGCACCAACGGCAAGCTCGCCGACGACCCGCTGCTCCACGTCTGCCTGGCGACGTACGTCTCCGACATGACGTTGCTCGACTCGGTGCTCCTCGCCCACGGCCGCGGCGGCTGGGCGGTCGGCGACGTGGTCGGCGCGTCCCTGGACCACGCGATGTGGTTCCACCGCCCCTTCCGCGCCGACGACTGGCTCCTGTACGACCAGGAGTCCCCGTCCTCCTCGGGCGGCCGGGGCCTGGGGCAGGCCCGCATCTGGACCCGGGACGGCCGCCTCGCGATCTCGGTCATCCAGGAGGGCGTGGTGCGGGTGCCGCGGGGGTGAGGCGTCGCCCGACGGGGTGTGGGCCCGGCGTGGACGTGCGCCACCGCCCGGCCCTCCCCGTCGGGACCCTCAGACCAGCCCCGCCGCGCCCAGCAGGTACTCGGTCATCGGCTCGTAGAAGCGCGGGTCCAGTACGTGGTCGTCGAGCGGGATCGTGACCTGCATGGTGCCCTCGGCCTCGCCGATGAAGAGGGCGGGGTCGTTGCAGTCGGCGTACCCGATGGAGTCGATGCCGCGCTGCCCGGCCCGTCCCGCCCACCCGTGGTCGGCCACGACCAGGTCCGGCTGCACGTCGAGCCGGTCCAGGATGGCGTTCATCGGCTCCGGCGAGTGCGTGTGCCACAGGCTCGCGCCGCGCTCGAAGACGGCGACGTCCGCGAACTGCACGACGTACCCCTCGTCGGCCGTGAGCCCGCCGGGGATGCGCACGATGTCGCACCCGGCGGCGCGCAGCGCGGCGGCGGTCCTGCTGTGCACGTCGAGCAGCGCCCCGGGGTGCCCGGTCGCGAACAGCACCCGCTGCCTCCCGGCGGCGGCCTTCCGCAGCCGCGCCGCCGCGCGCTCCAGCCCGTCGACGGTGAGCTCGGGATCGATGGTGTCCTGACCGGCCCGGTGCGCCGGGTCGTCGTTCACGCCGCACCGCTCGGCCATGACGGCGAGGACGTCCTGCTCGTCCGTCCACCGGTCGCCGAGCTCCAGCCCGAGCCAGTAGTGGCGGTCGCCGTTCGCGAGCTTGCGGTAGTGGGAGAGGTTGTTGTCGCGGGGTGTGGCGACGTCTCCGGCGATCCGGGTGCGGACGAGGTGCTCGACGAGGGCGGCGCGGCTGGGTATCGGCATGCCCCCCATTCTGCCGCCCGCCGCCCGCGGTGGCGGCGCCATTCCGTCGGGTGGACGGCGCGCGGCGGCGGTGGCCGCGTTCAGGAGCGGCGTGGCGGCCTGCCCAGCGTCACCGTGCGCAGCACCCACTCCACGGGGCCGTGGGAGTAACGCCGCATCAGCCGGGCGCTGAGGAACAGCTGGGCCGCGTACACGGCGAGGGCCACGGCGCACGCGACCGCCGCGCCCGTGCGGCCGTACAGGCCGAGGCCGTACCCGGTGAAGACCAGCGCCAAGACCAGTGACTGGGACAGGTAGTTGGTGAGCGCCATCCGGCCGGCGGGCGCGAGCAGCGCGGCCAGGCGGGCGCCGCGCGGCGTGGTGAACCAGAGCATCAGCGCGCTCACGTAGGCGGCGGTGAGCATCGGGGCGGCGGCCATGCCCAGGGCGAAGCAGACGACCTCCCAGCGCTCCGGGAGGGGTGCCACGGTGCCCGCGGCCATGAGGAGACCGCCCGGCAGGCCCACGGCGAGGCCGATGGCGCGGGTGCGCCGCAGCCGGGCCGGGTCGACGACGCCGCCCGTGAGCAGGCGTCGCTTGCCCGCCCCGCAGCCGACCAGGAAGGCGGCCACGATCGAACCGCCCATGAGCAGCAGCGCGCCCATGGCCTCGGGCCAGGTGGCGAGGTGGGCGCCGATGACGTCGGCGGCACCGCCGCGCATCTCCTCGGCGATCCGGGCGGCTTCCCGGGTGGCGTCGGCCGTGGCGGACGGGTCGGGGGTGTACGCGGCCCCGGCCAGCGCGCCGACGAGGACCAGCAGGACCACGGGCACGGCGTAGAACCAGCGCGCGGCCCGCCACAGGCGCTCGGGGGGCGCGTTGCGCGCGGCGAGCAGGATCAGCCCCAGCACGGCGTACATGGTGAGGATGTCACCGCTGTACAGCAGCGCCATGTGCGCGGCGCCGAGCAGCAGCAGGCCGGTCAGGCGGCGCAGCATGCGGGGGACGAAGGCCGCGCCCGCCCGCCGCGCCGACTCCATCTGCAGGGTGAAGCTGTACCCGAAGAGGAAGGAGAAGAGGAGGTAGAACTTGGTTTCGAAGAAGGCGATGACCAGCCAGTGCGCCACGAGGTCGGCGCCGGCTACGGCCGGGTCGACCGCCGTGCGGCCGTAGGTCCCCGACAGCACCAGGACGTTCACCAGGACGATGCCGCCGAGCGCGAAGCCGCGCAGCGCGTCGACCTCCGGCACCCGCCGTCCGGTGTCCCCCTGTCCCGCCACCGGCTGGGTGGCGGTGCCCGCCTGTTCCCCCGTCACGCCATGCCCCCGTCGTCCGTGCGATCAACCCCGGCGACGAGCGTGTCAGTCGGGGGCCGCGGCGGCATCACACCTGGGCAGGACCGGCCTCTCCGACCTGGGGTGGAGGGGTACGGCGGGGCCTCACCCGTCAGTCCTCCGGCTCCCAGCGCAGCAGGTCCCCCGGCTGGCAGTCGAGCGCCTCGCAGAGGGCGGCGAGCGTGGCGAAGCGGACCGCCTTGGCGCGGCCGTTCTTGAGGACCGCCAGGTTCGCGGGGGTGATGCCGACGCGCTCCGCGAGTTCGCCCACGGACATCTTGCGCCTGGCCAGCATCACGTCGATGTCGACGGCGATCGGCATCAGATGACCTCGGCCAGTTCGGCCTGCATCCGCGTCGCCTGGGCGAGCAGCATCCGCAGGACGAGCACGATGAGCGCGACCCCCAGGGCGGCCAGGCTGACCCCGCAGACGAGGAGCACGATGCCCGGCGCGACGGCCTCGCCCGGGGCCAGGACGACCGCGAGGGCGAAGACCAGCAGGGCGGCCGCCACGAAGGCGCCGGTCACGACGTCCACGTACCGGAAGGCGGCGTGCGAGAACACCGTCCCGCGCCGCACCATCGTCACCAGGCGCCACACGCAGACCAGGACGACCTGGAACGTCACGGCCCCCAGGAACATGATCGCGAGAAGCGGGGCGCGCAGGTACGCGTACTCCGGGTTCAGCTGCCTCAGGTCGATGGCCAGCAGTGGCACCATCACCGCCTCCACGAACACCGACCCGGCGAGCAGCACCACGAGCACGGCGCGCAGCGCGAGCACGGTCAGCTTTCCCATCGCTCCTCCTCATATCGAGCAACGATGGGAATCTATCGAAATTCGATAGCCCGGGCAAGCGCCCGGCCACGTGCCCGGCCCCTCACTCCGCCGACGCCGAGGCCGAGGCCGACACCGAGGCCGATGCCGGCGCCGACGCCAGCGCCCCGAACGCGCCGTGCGCCAGCCGCCGCAGCAGGGACTCCGCCTCCGCGCGGCCCAGCACCCTGCTGCCCGCGGAGGCGGAGCCGAGGTGCGGGGTGGAGTTCAGCAGGCCGAACACCGCGTGGACCGTCGCCCGGGCCTCGGCCTCCGGGGGCGCGGGGTACAGACGGCGCACCACCGCCACCCACAGTTCGACGTACTGGCGCTGGAGCTGGCGCACCCGTTTGCGGTCCGTGTCGCGCAGGCGGTCCAGCTCGCGGTCGTGCAGGGTGATCAGCGGGCGGTCGTCGAGCGCGAAGTCGATGTGGCCGTCGATGAGCGCGCCGAGCAGGGCCTCGGGGTCGCCGTCCGACTCCTCCACCCGCTGCCGGCCGCCGTCGAGCAGCCGCTCGCTGATGCCGATCAGCAGCTCCGCGAGCATCGCGTCCTTGCCGGGGAAGTGCCGGTACAGGCCGGGGCCGCTGATGCCGACCGCCGCCCCTATCTCGTCGACGCCCACGCCGTGGAAGCCGCGCTCGGCGAAGAGGCGGGCGGCCTCCTTGAGGATCTGTTCGCGGCGCGTCGGGGCGTCGGTCCTGGTGCTCATGGGATTGATTCTAGACAACGCGGTTAGCGGTCGTTAACCTGATGGACATACGTTAACGCTCATTAACTGGGGGCATGATGCAGCAGGCACCCGTGCTGACCAGCGCGGCTGATCCCGCCTCCGCGGCCTGGCAGGCCAACGAGGCCGCGCACCGCGAGCTCGTCGAGGATCTGCACGCCCGGCTGGCCGCCGCGCGGCTGGGCGGCGGTGAGAAGGCCCGGGCGCGGCACACCGCGCGCGGCAAGCTGCTGCCGCGCGAGCGGGTGGACACGCTGCTGGACCCGGGGTCGCCGTTCCTGGAGCTGGCACCGCTCGCGGCGAACGGGATGTACGACGACCAGGCGCCGGCCGCCGGGGTGATCGCCGGCATCGGGCGGGTCAGCGGCCGCGAGGTGGTGGTCGTCGCGAACGACGCGACCGTCAAGGGCGGCACGTACTACCCCATGACGGTGAAGAAGCACCTGCGCGCGCAGGAGGTGGCGCTGGAGAACCGGCTGCCGTGCGTGTACCTGGTGGACTCGGGTGGCGCCTTCCTGCCGATGCAGGACGAGGTATTCCCCGACCGCGAGCACTTCGGGCGCATCTTCTACAACCAGGCCCGCATGTCGGGCGCCGGAATCCCGCAGATCGCCGCCGTCCTCGGCTCCTGCACGGCCGGCGGGGCGTACGTCCCCGCGATGAGCGACGAGGCCGTGATCGTACGGAACCAGGGCACCATCTTCCTGGGCGGCCCGCCGCTGGTGAAGGCCGCCACGGGCGAGGTCGTCACGGCCGAGGAGCTCGGCGGCGGCGAGGTCCACTCCCGGGTCTCCGGGGTGACCGACCACCTCGCGGAGGACGACGCGCACGCGCTGCGGATCGTGCGGAACATCGTCGCGACCCTGCCGGAGCGCGCGCCGCTGCCGTGGTCCGTCGAGCCGGTCGAGGAGCCGAAGGTCGATCCGTACGGGCTGTACGGCGCGGTGCCGGTCGACCCGCGCACCCCGTACGACGCCCGGGAGGTCATCGCGCGGATCACCGACGGCTCGCGGTTCCAGGAGTTCAAGGCGGAGTTCGGGCAGACGCTGGTCACCGGGTTCGCCCGGATCCACGGCCACCCGGTCGGGATCGTCGCCAACAACGGCATCCTCTTCGCCGAGTCCGCCCAGAAGGGCGCCCACTTCATCGAGCTGTGCGACCAGCGCGGCATCCCGCTGCTGTTCCTGCAGAACATCTCCGGCTTCATGGTCGGCCGGGACTACGAGGCGGGTGGCATCGCCAAGCACGGCGCGAAGATGGTCACCGCCGTCGCCTGCACGCGCGTACCGAAGCTCACCGTCGTCGTCGGCGGCTCGTACGGCGCGGGCAACTACTCGATGTGCGGCCGGGCGTACTCGCCCCGCTTCCTGTGGATGTGGCCGAACGCCAAGATCTCCGTCATGGGCGGTGAGCAGGCCGCCTCCGTCCTCGCCACGGTCAAGCGCGACCAGCTGGAGGCGCGCGGCGAGCAGTGGCCGACGGAGGACGAGGAGGCGTTCAAGGCGCCGATCCGCGGCCAGTACGAGCGGCAGGGCAACGCCTACTACGCGACGGCCCGGCTGTGGGACGACGGTGTGATCGACCCGCTGGAGACCCGCCAGGTGCTGGGTCTGGCCCTGACGGCTTGTGCCAACGCGCCCCTGGGTGACCCCCAGTTCGGCGTCTTCCGGATGTGAGGGTGGGATGTTCACGACTGTTCTTGTCGCCAACCGGGGCGAGATCGCGGTACGCGTGATCCGTACGCTGCGGGCCCTCGGTATCCGCTCGGTCGCCGTCTTCAGCGACGCGGACGCCGACGCCCGCCACGTACGGGAGGCCGACGCGGCCGTACGCATCGGACCGCCCGCGGCGACCGACAGCTATCTGCGCGTCGACCGGCTCCTGGAGGCCGCCGCCCGCACCGGCGCCGAGGCCGTCCACCCCGGGTACGGCTTCCTCGCCGAGAACGCCGCCTTCGCCCGGGCCTGCGAGGACGCCGGAATCGTCTTCATCGGGCCGCCGGCCGAAGCCATCGCCCTGATGGGCGACAAGATCCGGGCCAAGGAGACCGTCAAGGCCGCCGGCGTCCCCGTCGTCCCCGGCTCCTCCGGGAGCGGGCTCAGCGACGAGGAACTGGCCGCCGCCGCCCGCGAGATCGGCATGCCCGTCCTGCTCAAGCCCTCGGCGGGCGGCGGCGGCAAGGGCATGCGCCTCACGCGTGTGGAGTCGGCCCTGATGGACGAGATCGCGGCGGCCCGGCGCGAGGCGCGCGCCTCCTTCGGTGACGACACGCTCCTGGTCGAGCGGTGGATCGACCGGCCGCGGCACATCGAGATCCAGGTCCTGGCGGACGGCCACGGCAACGTCGTGCACCTCGGCGAGCGCGAGTGCTCCCTCCAGCGCCGCCACCAGAAGATCATCGAAGAGGCGCCGTCCGTCCTGCTGGACGAGAAGACCCGCGCGGCGATGGGCGAGGCGGCGGTCCAGGCGGCCCGCTCCTGCGGCTACCGCGGCGCGGGCACGGTCGAGTTCATCGTCCCGGGCGGCGACCCCTCCTCCTATTACTTCATGGAGATGAACACCCGCCTCCAGGTGGAGCACCCGGTCACCGAGCTGATCACGGGCGTGGACCTGGTGGAGTGGCAGCTGCGCGTCGCCGCCGGCGAGGCGCTCCCCTTCGCCCAGGAGGACATCACCCTCACCGGGCACTCCATCGAGGCCCGCCTCTGCGCCGAGGACCCCTCCCGCGGCTTCCTCCCCTCCGGCGGCACGGTGCTGGCGCTCGACGAGCCGCAGGGCGACGGCGTACGCACCGACTCGGGCCTGAGCGAGGGCACCGAGGTCTCCAGCCTGTACGACCCGATGCTGGCGAAGGTCATCGTCCACGCCGCCGACCGCCCCACCGCCCTGCGCAAGCTCCGCGCCGCCCTCGCGGACACCGTCACCCTCGGCGTGCCGACCAACGCCGGCTTCCTGCGCCGGCTGCTCGCCCACCCGGACGTCGTCGCGGGCGACCTCGACACGGGGCTGGTGGAGCGTGAGGTGGACGGCCTGGTTCCGGACGGCGTTCCGGAGGAGGTGTACGAGGCCGCCGCGGCGGTACGCGAGGCCCGGCTCCAGCCCCGGCCCGACGCCACCGGCTGGACCGACCCGTTCTCGGTGCCGAGCGGCTGGCGCCTCGGTGGAGAACCCGTGCCGGTCACCCACTGGCTTCGAGTAACGGGAGCTGAACCCGTCACTCACCGGACCCGGGGTCAGGCGCACGTCACCGAGGACCGGGTCACCGTCACCCTCGACGGCCTCACCCACACCTTCCGCCGCGCCGGCACCTGGCTCGGCCGCGACGGGGACAGCTGGAACGTCCTGGACCACGACCCCGTCGAGGCGTCCCTGAGCCGCGCCGCGCACGCGGGGGCCGACTCGCTCACCGCGCCCATGCCGGGCACGGTCACCGTCGTCAAGGTCGCCGTCGGCGACGAGGTCACCGCCGGGCAGGGACTCGTCGTCGTGGAGGCGATGAAGATGGAGCACGTCATCTCCGCCCCCCACGACGGCACCGTCGCCGAGCTCGACGTCACCCCCGGCACCACCGTCGCCATGGACCAGGTGCTGGCCGTCGTCGTCCCGAGGGAGGAATCATGACGACCGGACCCGGGGCACTCCCCATGACCGTCCCCGCCCCCGGGCTGCCCGCCCGCGTGCGGATCCACGAGGTCGGCCCGCGCGACGGTCTGCAGAACGAGCAGGGCACCGTCCCCACCGAGGTGAAGGCCGAGTTCATCCGGCGCCTCGCCGCCGCGGGGCTCACCACCGTCGAGGCCACCAGCTTCGTCCACCCCAAGTGGGTGCCCCAACTGGCCGACGCCGAGCAGCTGTTCCCGCTCGTCCGCGAAACCGGCGTACGCCTGCCGGTCCTCGTGCCGAACGAACGCGGGCTGGACCGGGCGCTGGCGCTCGGGGCGCGGGACGTCGCCGTGTTCGCGAGCGCCACCGAGTCCTTCGCGAAGGCCAATCTCAACCGCACCGTCGACGAGTCGCTCGCCATGTTCGCGCCGGTCGTCACCCGCGCCATAGAGGCGGGCCTGTCGGTGCGCGGCTACCTCTCCATGTGCTTCGGCGACCCGTGGGAGGGCCCCGTCCCCGTCGAGCAGGTCGTCCGGGTCGCCCGCCGCCTGATGGACATGGGCTGCGACGAGCTGAGCCTGGGCGACACCATCGGCGTGGCCACCCCCGGCCACGTGCGGCGGCTCCTCACGGCCCTCAACGAGGCGCAGGTGCCCACCAGCGCCCTCGCCGTGCACTTCCACGACACGTACGGCCAGGCCCTGGCCAACACGCTCGCCGCGCTCCAGCACGGCGTGACGACGGTCGACGCCTCGGCGGGCGGCCTCGGCGGCTGCCCGTACGCCAAGTCCGCGACCGGCAACCTCGCCACCGAAGACCTCGTGTGGATGCTCCACGGCCTCGGCATCGACACCGGGGTCGACCTCGGCCGGCTCACCGCCACCAGCGTGTGGCTGGCCGGACACCTGGGCCGCCCGAGCCCCTCCCGTACCGTCCGCGCCCTCGCCGGCGCGGACGCCTCCCACAAGGAGTGACCGACCCATGTCCCTGGACCACCGGCTCTCACCGGAACACGAGGAACTGCGCCGCACCGTCGAGGAGTTCGCCCACGAGGTCGTCGCCCCGAAGATCGGGGACTTCTACGAGCGCCACGAGTTCCCGTACGAGATCGTCCGCGAGATGGGGCGGATGGGCCTGTTCGGGCTGCCCTTCCCCGAGGACTACGGCGGCATGGGCGGCGACTACCTCGCCCTCGGCATCGCGCTGGAGGAGCTCGCGCGCGTCGACTCGTCCGTCGCCATCACCCTGGAGGCGGGCGTCTCGCTCGGCGCGATGCCGGTCTACCGCTTCGGCACCGAGGAGCAGAAGCGGGAGTGGCTGCCGCGGATGTGCAGCGGCGAGATCCTGGGCGCGTTCGGGCTGACGGAGCCGGGGTGCGGCTCGGACGCGGGCGGCACCCGCACGACGGCCGTGCGCGACGGCGACGAGTGGGTCATCAACGGCAGCAAGTGCTTCATCACCAACTCCGGTACGGACATCACCGGCCTGGTCACGGTCACCGCCGTCACCGGCCGCACCCCGGAGGGCAAGCCGCTGATCTCGTCGATCATCGTCCCGTCCGGCACGCCGGGCTTCACGGTCGCCGCGCCGTACTCCAAGGTGGGGTGGAACGCCTCGGACACCCGCGAGCTGTCCTTCTCGGACGTCCGCGTCCCGGCGGCGAACCTGCTGGGCGAGGAGGGCCGCGGGTACGCGCAGTTCCTGCGGATCCTGGACGAGGGCCGGATCGCCATCTCGGCGCTCGCCACCGGCCTCGCGCAGGGGTGCGTGGACGAGTCGGTGAAGTACGCCAAGGAGCGCGTGGCGTTCGGGCGGCCCATCGGCGACAACCAGGCCATCCAGTTCAAGCTCGCGGACATGGAGATGCGGGCCCACATGGCCCGGATCGGCTGGCGCGACGCCGCCTCGCGGCTCGTGCACGGTGAGCCGTTCAAGAAGGAGGCGGCCCTGGCGAAGCTGTACTCGTCGACGGTGGCGGTGGACAACGCCCGGGAGGCCACTCAGATCCACGGTGGCTACGGCTTCATGAACGAGTATCCGGTCGCCCGCATGTGGCGGGACTCGAAGATCCTGGAGATCGGCGAGGGCACGAGCGAGGTGCAGCGCATGCTCATCGCCCGGGAGCTGGGCTTCTCGGCCTGAGCCGGTCTCCGCGGGCAGCGCCTGCCGCCGTAGCCTGACCCCTCGGACGAAAACCGGGGGGAACAGGTGCATTTCGAGGCCGCTGTCCACATCATCGGCGTTCTGGCGCTGCCGATCGGCGTCGTGGCTCTGATCACCTGGATGGTGGTCAGGGCCACGGCGGGCCATCCCTGGGCGCGTGCCGCGGTCCTCCTCGCGCTGGGGACGGGGCTGCTCTACCTCTGGGGCCTGGCGGGCCTGTTCACGTTCGACCGCCAGGAGTTCTGCACGCTGTCGCGAGGCCAGGAGTTCGCCCCCGACGAGACCGGCCCGGACTCGCTGCTGCCGCTTTCGGCCAAGTGCAACGCGTCGTACGACCTGGTCCCCGGCTATGTGAACCCGGGCCTCGCGGTGGGGGCGGTGGGGACCGTGGCGTGCGTGGTGCTGGCCGTGCGTCAGAAGGTGCGGCAGGGGCGCGTGACGGGCGATGTGGCGGGGGCCACTCTGGACAACGGCTGAGGTTAGGCTAACCTACCCTCGAACTTGCCCAGTGGCCGAAACCGGCCGTACGAAAGCGATCCGCCATGCCCAGCAACGCACGAGCCACCCAATTCACCCGTCGCGGTCTGCTCGCCGCGGGCGGCGCCCTCGGGCTCGGCGCCGCGCTCGTGGCCTGCGGCGGCAAGGACGCGAAGAAGGACGACGCCAAGGGCGGCGCCGCCAAGTCCGGCCCCTTCACCTTCAAGGACGACCGCGGCCAGACCGTCGAGCTGAAGGCCGCCCCGAAGAACATCGTCGCCTTCACCGGCATGGCCGCCGCGCTCCACGACTTCGGCGTCGAGGTCAAGGGCGTCTTCGGCCCGACGTACGTCGAGGACCCGAAGACCAAGAAGCGCGTGCCCGACGTCCAGGCCGGCGACCTCGACATCAACAAGGTCGCGGTCATCGGCAACGTCTGGGGCGAGTTCAAGATCGAGGAGTACCTCAAGCTCCAGCCCGAGCTGCTCATCACCGACATGTGGGAGAAGGACCAGCTCTGGTACGTCCCGGACGAGCAGAAGGCCAAGATCCTCAAGGTCGCGCCGGCCGTCGCCCTGTGGGCCGCCGACGCCACCATGCCCAAGGTGCTCCAGCGCCACGTCGACCTGGCCGAGGCGCTCGGCGCCGACGTCAAGGCGAAGAAGGTCCAGGACGACAAGGCCCGCTTCGAGAAGGCGGCCGCCCGGCTGCGCCAGGCCGCCAAGGCCAAGCCGGAGATCAAGGTCCTGATCGGTTCGGCCGCCGCCGACACGTTCTACGTCTCCGACCCGGCCCGCCCGTCCGACACGCTCTACTTCAAGGAGCTGGGCGTCAACCTGGTCGCGCCGACCAAGCTGGACGAGGGCGGCTGGTTCCAGAGCCTCAGCTGGGAGGAGGTCGACACGTACAAGGCCGACATCATCCTCCTGGACAACCGTTCCTCCCAGCTCCAGCCGGAGGCCCTGAAGTCGAAGCCGACCTGGGGTCAGCTGCCCGCCGTCAAGGCCGGCCAGGTCGTGCCGCGCGTGACCGAGCCCGTCTACTCGTACGCCAAGTGCGCCCCCATCCTGGAGGACCTCGCCAAGGCGATCGAGAACGCCAAGAAGGTGGCCTGACCCGATGACGACAGCCGAGACCGCCACCGTCCCGTTCCGCTTCTTCGCCCTGCGGGTCGCCCGGACGCGGCGGCTCGGCCCGTCGCTCGTCCGCGTCACCTTCACCGGGGCGTCGGAGGACGCGCTGAAAGGTTTCGCCTCCGGCGGCCGCGACCAGTCGCTCTCCCTCTTCCTGCCGCACCCCGGCCAGCCGGAGCCGGTCCTGCCGCCGCTGGACACCGAGGACCTGTACGCGGTCCTCGGCGCCTGGCGGGCCATGGACGACGACGTACGGGCCGTCATGCGCTCGTACACCGTGCGGGAGCAGCGCCGGGAGGCGGGTGAGGTCGACATCGACTTCGCCCTCCACACTGCGACATCAGCCGCTGACGCGGCGGGCGTCGGCCCGGCGTGCCGCTGGGCCCAGCAGGCGTCCGAGGGTGACCGCGTGGTCGTCCTCGGCCCCGCCGTCGCCGACAACACCGGCGTGCGCTTCCGGCTCCCCGAGGACGCCGACGAGGTGCTGATCTGGGGTGACGAGACGGCGCTGCCCGCCGCCTCCGCCATCCTGGAGTCCCTGCCGGCGGGCCTGCGGGCGCGGGTCTGGCTCGAAGTGCCGTACGCCGCCGACCGCCTGGAGCTCGCGACGAAGGCGGACGCGACCGTCACCTGGCTCGTACGGGAGGAGGGCGCGCCCGCCGCCGTCGACGCCGTCCGCGCCGCCGAGCTGTCCGGCTCGTCGCCGTACGCCTGGATCGCGGGCGAGTCGGGGTCGGTCAAGGCGCTGCGCCGCCACCTGGTGAACGAGCGCCGGATCGACCGCCGCCGCGTGACCTTCGTCGGTTACTGGCGCAAGGGCATGAGCGAGGACGCGCTGCGCGAGGTCCCGGAGACCTCCGAGGACGAGGCGTAGGCCGACCCACCCCGCCACGGCGGCTTGCGTCCGGGAGGATCCCGGGGCGGGCCGCCGTGGCGTAGCACTGCCCCCGCGGCCGACCCGCGCCGCACACACCCCGCGGCCCGCCCGCGCCGCACACGTGCCCCGGATGGTGCAACAACTGCGGCCGGTGCGCTTTCTGAGGCCCTTGTGGCCGTTGGTATTTCAACTGAGGTTAGGCTAACCTTACTAACCACACGGTTCCTCGCCCTCCTGTCCCCTGAGGGCCGATCAAGTCCCCGTACCCGGGAGGACATTTCCATGCGCTCGCACCTGCTCAATGACGCAACCGCCGAGCAGTACCGGCGTTCCGTCACCGAAGGAGTCGAGCGGGTGGCGAACCGACTCGCCTCCACCCGGCGGCCGTTCACCGGCATCACGCCCGACGAGCTGGCCCCGCAGATCGCGGCGGTCGACCTCGACCAGCCGCTCGGCGACGCCACCGCCGCCCTCGACGAGCTGGAGAGCGTCTACCTCCGCGACGCCGTCTACTTCCACCACCCCCGCTACCTGGGCCACCTCAACTGCCCGGTCGTCATCCCGGCCGTCCTCGGCGAGGCCGTCCTCTCCGCCGTCAACTCCTCCCTCGACACCTGGGACCAGAGCGCCGGCGCCACCCTCATCGAGCGCAAGCTGATCGACTGGACGAACAGCCGCATCGGCCTCGGCCCCGCCGCCGACGGCGTCTTCACCAGCGGCGGCTCGCAGTCCAACTTCCAGGCCCTGCTCCTCGCCCGCGAGGAGGCCAAGACGGACGACCTGGCGAAACTGCGCGTCTTCACCTCCGAGTGCAGCCACTTCAGCGTCCAGAAGTCGGCCAAGCTCCTCGGCCTCTCCCCGCAGGCCGTCGTGTCCATCCCGACCGACCGCGACAAGCGCATGCAGTCCGTCGCCCTCGCCGCCGAGCTGGAGCTGTGCGCCGCCCAGGGCCTGACGCCCATGGCGATCGTCGCCACCGCCGGCACCACCGACTTCGGTTCCATCGACCCGCTCCCCGAGATCGCCGAGCTCGCCGCCCAGTACGGCGCCTGGATGCACGTCGACGCCGCGTACGGCTGCGGCCTGCTGGCCTCCCCGACCCGCCGCGGGCTCCTCGACGGCATCGAGCGCGCCGACTCCGTCACGGTCGACTACCACAAGTCCTTCTTCCAGCCGGTCAGTTCCTCGGCCGTGCTCGTACGGGACGGGGCGACGCTGCGCCACGCGACGTACCACGCGGAGTACCTCAACCCCCGGCGCACCGTCGAGGAGAAGATCCCGAACCAGGTCGACAAGTCGCTCCAGACGACCCGCCGCTTCGACGCGCTCAAGCTGTGGATGACGCTGCGCGTCATGGGCGCCGACGGGGTCGGGCAGCTCTTCGACGAGGTCTGCGACCTGGCCGCCGCCGGCTGGGACCTGCTCACCGCGGACCCGCGCTACGACGTCGTCGTCGAGCCGTCGCTGTCCACCCTGGTCTTCCGCTACGTCCCGGACGCCGTCACCTCCCCCGCGGAGATCGACCGCGCCAACCTCCACGCCCGCAAGGCGCTGTTCGCCTCGGGCGAGGCCGTCGTCGCCGGTACGAAGGTCGACGGCCGTCAGTACCTGAAGTTCACCCTGCTCAACCCCGAGACGACCGTGCACGACATCGCCGCCGTCCTCGACCTGATCGCCGGCCACGCCGAGCAGTACCTTGGAGAGAACCTTGTCCACGCCTCGTGACATCCACGACTTCATCGGTATCGGACTGGGTCCGTTCAACCTCGGCCTCGCCTGCCTCACCGAGCCGATCGACGAGCTGAACGGCGTCTTCCTGGAGTCCAAGCCGGACTTCGAGTGGCACTCGGGGATGTTCCTCGAAGGCGCGCACCTCCAGACGCCGTTCATGTCGGACCTGGTCACCCTCGCCGACCCGACGTCGCCGTACTCCTTCCTCCAGTACCTCAAGGAGAAGGGCCGGCTGTACTCGTTCTACATCCGCGAGAACTTCTATCCGCTGCGCACCGAGTACAACGACTACTGCCGCTGGGCCGCCGCCAAGCTGAGCAGCATCCGGTTCGACACGACGGTCACGACGGTGGAGTACGACGACGAGGCCGGCCTCTACACGGTCCGCACCGAGGGTGGCGAAACGTTCCGCGCGCCCCGCCTCGTCCTGGGCACGGGCACCCCGCCGTACATCCCGGAGTCCTGCCAGGGCCTCGGCGGCGACTTCATCCACAACTCGCGCTACCTCCCGCACAAGGAAGCGCTGCAGAAGAAGACGTCGATCACGCTCGTCGGCAGCGGCCAGAGCGCCGCCGAGATCTACTACGACCTGCTGAGCGAGATCGACGTCCACGGCTACCGGCTGAACTGGGTCACCCGCTCCCCGCGGTTCTTCCCGCTGGAGTACACCAAGCTCACGCTGGAGATGACGTCCCCGGACTACATCGACTACTTCCACGCCCTGCCGGAGACCACCCGCTACCGCCTGGAGGCCCAGCAGAAGGGCCTGTTCAAGGGCATCGACGGCGAGCTCATCGACGCGATCTTCGATCTGCTGTACCAGAAGAACCTCGGCGGCCCGGTCCAGACACGCCTGCTCACCAACGCGTCGCTGAACTCGGCGGCGTACGAGAACGGCACCTACACCCTCGGGCTGCGCCAGGAGGAGCAGGGCAAGGACTTCGAGCTGGAGACCGAGGGCCTGATCCTGGCCACCGGCTACAAGTACGTCACCCCCGCCTTCCTGGAGCCGGTGCGCGACCGCATCCGCTGGGACGGGCAGGGCCGCTACGACGTCGCCCGCAACTACTCCATCGACACGACCGGCCGCGGCATCTTCCTGCAGAACGCCGGCGTGCACACCCACTCGATCACCAGCCCCGACCTGGGCATGGGCGCCTACCGCAACGCGTACATCATCGGCGAGCTGCTGGGCTCCGAGTACTACCCCATCGAGAAGTCCATCGCGTTCCAGGAGTTCGCCGTATGAGCACCACCAGCACCCTCAGCACCACCCGGTCGGTCGGGAGCTTCTCCTTCCGGCCGCTCGACCCCCTCGCCGACGCCGAGCTGGTCCACGGCTGGGTGACCCACCCCAAGGCGTCCTTCTGGCTGATGTCCGAGCACTCCGTCGAGGACGTCCAGCGCGACTACGCGGCCATCGCGGCCCACCCGCACCACGACGCCTTCATCGGCCTCCACGACGGCGAGCCCGCCTTCCTCATGGAGCGCTACGACCCCTCGAAGGTCGAGCTGGTCGGGCTGTACGACGCCCGGCCCGGCGACGTCGGCATGCACTTCCTGGTCGCGCCCAGCGACGTCCGGATCCACGGCTTCACGCGCGCCGTCATCACCGCCGTGATGGCGGAGCTCTTCCGCGACCCGGCGACGGCGCGGGTCGTCGTCGAGCCGGACGTCGCCAACAAGGCCGTCCACGCGCTCAACGAGGCCGTCGGCTTCGAGATCGTCGAGAAGATAGCCAAGCCGGAGAAGGACGCGTACCTGAGCGTGTGCACCCGGGAACAGTTCTTGAAGAGTCGCAGCCACGCCGCCGTGGGAGCCACCCGATGAGCACCACGCACCCCATGAACCCCGTCGCGCACCTCACCCCCGAGCGCTGGGCCCAGGCCAACCGCCAGCTCATCCGCAAGGGCCTCGCCGAGTTCACCCACGAGCGCCTGCTCACCCCCGAGCCGCTCGGGGAGGACCGCTACCGGGTCCGCACCGACGACGGCACGGCCGAGTACCGCTTCACCGCCCGCCGCTACGCCCTGGACCACTGGCAGGTGGACGCCGACTCCATCAGCCTCCACCGGGACGGCGAGGAGCTCCCGCTCGACGCGCTGCGCTTCATCATCGAGCTGCGCGGCTCCCTCGGCCTGAGCGACGAGATCCTCCCGGTCTACCTGGAGGAGATCTCCTCCACCCTCTCCGGCACGGCCTACAAGGCGACCAAACCGCAGGTCCCCGCCGCCGAGCTCGCCAAGGCCGACTTCCAGGCCGTCGAGACGGGCATGACCGAGGGCCACCCCTGCTTCGTCGCCAACAACGGCCGGCTCGGCTTCGGCATCGACGAGTACCACGCGTACGCCCCCGAGGCCGCGAGCCCGCTGCAGCTGGTGTGGCTGGCCGCGCGCCGCGACCGCACCACCTTCACGGCGGGCGCGGGCATCGACTACGAGGCCTTCATCCGCGCCGAGCTGGGCGACGCCACCGTCGACGGCTTCGCCAAGACCCTCGCCGACCTGGGCCTGGACTTCGCCGACTACCTGCTGATGCCGGTGCACCCCTGGCAGTGGTGGAACAAGCTGTCCGTCACCTTCGCCGCCGAGATCGCCCAGCGGCGGCTGGTCTTCCTCGGCGAAGGCGACGACCGCTATCTGGCCCAGCAGTCGATCCGCACCTTCTTCAACACCAGCGACCCGGCCAAGCACTACGTGAAGACGGCCATCTCCGTCCTCAACATGGGCTTCATGCGCGGCCTGTCCGCCGCGTACATGGAGGCCACCCCGGCCATCAACGACTGGCTGGCCACCCTCATCGCCGGCGACGACACCCTCCAGTCCGTCCGCTTCTCGATCATCCGCGAGCGCGCGGCGGTCGGCTACCGGCACCTGGAGTACGAGGCCGCCACCGACCGGTACTCGCCGTACCGCAAGATGCTCGCCGCGCTGTGGCGCGAGAGCCCGGTGCCGACCATCGCCGAGGGCCAGCGCCTCGCCACCATGGCGTCGCTGCTCCACGTCGACCACGCGGGCGCGTCGTTCGCGGGCGCGCTGATCGCCGAGTCGGGGCTCGCGCCGACCGAGTGGCTGCGCCGCTACCTGGACGCGTACCTGCTGCCGATCCTGCACACCTTCTACGCGTACGACCTCGCGTGGATGCCGCACGGCGAGAACGTCATCCTCGTCATCGAGGGCGGCGCGGTGCAGCGCGCGATCTTCAAGGACATCGCCGAGGAGATCGTGGTCATGGACCCGGACGCGGTGCTGCCGCCCGCGGTCGAGCGCATCCGGGTGGACGTGCCGGACGACACGAAGCTGCTGTCCGTCTTCACGGACGTCTTCGACTGCTTCTTCCGCTTCCTGGGCGCCACGCTCGCCGCCGAGGGCGTCCTGGACGAGGACGACTTCTGGCGCACGGTCGCCGCGTGCGTGAAGGCGTACCAGGCGTCGAAGCCGGAGCTGGCGGAGAAGTTCGCGCAGTACGACGTCTTCGCGGACGAGTTCACGCTGTCCTGCCTCAACCGGCTCCAGCTGCGCAACAACAAGCAGATGGTGGACCTGGCGGACCCGTCCGCCGCGCTGCAGTTCGTCGGCACGCTGAAGAACCCGCTGGCGCGGTTCGCGTAACGGAACCAGCCGGCGCCCGGGGGTACGGTCCCCCCGGGCGCCGGCTCATCTCCTACTCCGTCCGCCACTCCACCTGGGGTGACCGGTAGAAGTCGATCCCGAGGGCCGCCAGGCGCGGCCCCTGCCCCGCGAGCCGCTGCCGGTACGCCTCCCAGTCGTGCGAGGCGGCCGGGGACCAGCCCAGCTCCGCCGCGCCCAGCACGCGCGGGAACGCCATCCGGTCGATGTGCGCGCTCGACGCGACGGTCTCGGTCCACAGCGGCGCCTCGACGCCCGCGACGGCGCCCGGCGGGACGCCCGGGAGGTAGTTCCCCGGGTCCCAGTCGTAGGAGCGCCGCACCTCGACGTACCCGGCCCAGGACAGGCCCAGCGGGGTGTCCTTGGTGTACTTCATGTCGAGGTAGAGCCGGTCGGCGGGCGACAGGACGATCCCGGTCCCGCCGCGCGCGGCGGCCGCCACCCGCGCCTTCTCGGCGTCGCTCGTCCGGTCCAGGCCCCAGTACTGCACGAGCGCGCCCTTCGCCGGGGTCGCGCCGGCCAGCTGGTGCCAGCCGATGACGGTCTTGCCGTACTTCGCCACGACCGCCTGCGCCCGGTCCATGAAGGCGACGTAGTCCGCGTGGCCGGTGGAGTGGGCCTCGTCGCCGCCGATGTGGACGTAGCGGCCGGGGGTGAGCGCGGCGAGCTCGCGGACGACGTCGTCCACGAAGTCGTAGGTGATGTCCTTGCCGACGCAGAGGCTGCTGAAGCCGACGGCCGTGCCCGTGTAGAGCGGTGGGGCGACGCCGTCGCAGTTCAGCTCGGCGTACGAGGCGAGGGCGGCGTTGGTGTGGCCCGGCATGTCGATCTCGGGCACGACCTCCAGGTGGCGGGAGGCGGCGTACGCGACGATGTCGCGGTACTGCTCCTTGGTGTAGTGGCCGCCGGGCCCGCCGCCGACCTGCGTGGAACCGCCGTAGGCCGCCAGGCGCGGCCAGGAGTCGATGGCGATGCGCCAGCCCTGGTCGTCGCTCAGGTGGAGGTGCAGCGCGTTGACCTTGTAGAGGGCGAGCTGGTCGATGTAGCGCTTGACCTGCTCCACGGTGAAGAAGTGCCGGGAGACGTCGAGCATCGCGCCCCGGTAGGCGTACCGGGGCGTGTCGACGATGGTGCCGCCCGCGACCGTCCAGGGCCCGGGCTGCCGCGTGTCGCTCTCCACCGCCGCCGGGAGCTGCTGGCGGAGGGTCTGCACGCCGTGGAAGAGCCCGGCGGGCGTGCGGGCGGTGAGGACGACGCCCTGACGCCCGGACTCCATCCGGTACCCCTCCTCCCCCAGCTCCTGCTCGCCCCGGCTCAGCCGCAGCCGGATGCCGCCGCGCCCCTCGCCGTCGTCGTCGGCGACGGGCAGCGCGAAGCCGGTGGACGGCCGCAGCACCTCCGCGAGGTACGCGGCGACGCGCCGCGCCTCGGGTGAGCCGTCGTCGGCGTGGACGCGGGTGCGGGCGGTGAGGGTGTACGGGGCTCCCGAGGGGCGTACGGAGGCGGGTACGGGCACGATGTCGCCGAGCGGCCGCACGGCGGGCGCGGCGGCGGCCGCCCCGCCGGGCGCGGCCCCGGCCCCCGCGACCCCGGCGGCCACGACGAGCAGCAGCGATCCGAGGAGCCTCAGGCGCGGGCGGGAGCGGAGGCGAGGGCGGGAGCGGGGGCGGGGGAACGTTGAGTGCTGTCTCACGAGCTGGTCCCTTCGACGGGTGTCGCACGGGCGTCGCAACCGTGGAGCCGGGCAGCCGCACCGGGCGTGCCCCATGCCAGAATCGACCTCCTGGCGGAAATCATCCAGAAGGACGGCACCTGGAGTTTCGACGGGGACGTCATACGCAGCGTGCCGGGGCCGACAAGGGCGTGGGGCTGCTGCCAGCCGGCTGTGGTTTTCCGTCGATCATGAAAGTCCTGCCCGATATCGGGCAGGAATCTTGCGAAGGCACCCCCTCAGCCCTCAGTATCTACGGGTGCTCGAACGCCGCCCGTCGCATGACGACCTCATCGACCACCTGGTCCGCAGCACCGCGCTCCAGCGCGGTGAGGCCGCCCGGGTGGTGCTCGACGTGCTGGCGTACTTCGACGAGACGACCGAGGAGTTCGTCCGCCGCCGCCACCGCGAGCTGCAGTCCGGCGGCGAAGTGAACTCCGCGATCTTCGAGCGCATCGCGGCCGAGCTGCCGCACCGCGCCGTGGCGCCTCCGGAGCTCTCGCTCCGGCAGCTGCGCCGCATCGTCTACGGCTGACGGCTGGTCCAGAGCCGGGCACACCCGCAATCACTCGGAGGGGCAGAACTTTATGTGCGGAATTGTCGGTTATATCGGTAAGCGCGATGTGGCTCCGCTGCTGCTGGAAGGTCTGGCACGGCTGGAGTACCGGGGGTACGACTCCGCGGGCATGGTCATCACCAGCCCCAAGTCGCCCGGGCTGAAGATGGTCAAGGCCAAGGGCCGGGTCCGTGACCTGGAGGCCCGCGTCCCCAAGCGCTTCACCGGCACCACCGGCATCGCCCACACCCGCTGGGCCACGCACGGCGCCCCGAGCGACATCAACTCGCACCCGCACATGGACCCCGAGAACAAGGTCGCGGTCGTCCACAACGGCATCGTCGACAACGCCGCCGAGCTGCGCGCCAAGCTCGAGGCCGACGGCGTGGTCTTCGCCTCCGAGACCGACACCGAGGTCCTCACCCACCTGATCGCCCGCTCCCAGGCCGAGACCCTGGAGGAGAAGGTCCGCGAGGCGCTCAAGGTCGTCGAGGGCACGTACGGCATCGCCGTCATGCACGCCGACTTCAACGACCGCATCGTCGTCGCCCGCAACGGCTCGCCGGTCGTCCTCGGCATCGGCGAGAAGGAGATGCTGGTCGCCTCCGACATCGCCGCGCTGATCGCCCACACCCGCCAGATCGTCACCCTGGACGACGGCGAGATGGCCACCCTGAAGGCCGACGAGTTCCGCACGTACACCACCTCGGGCACGCTGACCACCGCCACGCCCGAGACCGTGGAGTGGGAGGCCGCCTCGTACGACATGGGCGGCCACGACACGTACATGCACAAGGAGATCTCGGAGCAGGCCGACGCGGTGGACCGCGTCCTGCGCGGCCGCATCGACGAGAAGTTCTCCACCGTCCACCTGGGCGGCCTGAACCTCGACGCCCGCGAGGCCCGCGGCATCCGCCGCGTGAAGATCCTCGGCTGCGGCACCTCGTACCACGCGGGCATGATCGGCGCCTCGCTGATCGAGGGCCTGGCCCGCATCCCGGCCGACTCCGAGCCGGCGTCGGAGTTCCGCTACCGCAACCCGGTCGTGGACCCCGACACGCTGTACATCGCCGTCTCGCAGTCCGGTGAGACGTACGACGTGCTCGCGGCCGTCCAGGAGCTCAAGCGCAAGGGCGCCCGCGTCCTCGGCGTCGTCAACGTCGTGGGCTCCGCGATCGCCCGCGAGGCGGACGGTGGCGTGTACGTGCACGCGGGCCCGGAGGTCTGCGTCGTCTCCACCAAGTGCTTCACCAACACGGTCGTCGCCTTCGCGCTGCTCGCGCTGCACCTGGGCCGCATCCGCGACCTGTCGGTCTCCGACGGCAAGCGGATCATCGAGGGCCTGCGCAAGCTGCCGGAGCAGATCCAGGAGATCCTCCAGGGCGAGGAGGACATCAAGAAGCTGGCCGCGGAGTACGCGAACGCCAAGTCGATGATGTTCATCGGCCGCGTCCGGGGCTACCCGGTCGCCCTGGAGGCCTCCCTGAAGCTCAAGGAGATCTCCTACATCCACGCCGAGGCGTACCCGGCCTCCGAGCTCAAGCACGGCCCGCTGGCGCTCATCGAGCCCGCGATGCCGACGGTCGCGATCGTCCCGAACGACTCGCTGCTGGAGAAGAACCGCGCCGCGATGGAGGAGATCAAGGCCCGCAGCGGCAAGATCCTCGCGGTGGCGCACGCCGAGCAGGAGAAGGCCGACCACACGATCATCGTCCCGAAGAACGAGGACGAGCTGGACCCGATCCTGATGGGCATCCCGCTCCAGCTCTTCGCGTACCACACGGCCCTGGCCCTGGGCCGGGACATCGACAAGCCGCGCAACCTCGCGAAGTCCGTCACCGTGGAGTAGATCCCCCCGGAGCGATTGCCTCCCGGGCAGGGGGCGACCCCCGGCGCGTGCCACCAACGCGCCGGGGGTCGCCCTTTTCGTACGGCCGGCGCCGCCCGGCACCGGCCTCCGTGGCCCTCTCAGCCCGTGGCCGTCACACCTGGGCTCCGGCCCGCGGACCTGTTCGCCAGCGTCGGCCACTTGGCGACCGTCGCCGTCGCGCCGTACCAGGCCGCCAGGCCCGCCAGCGCGGCGGCCCAGCCGCCGGCCTTGGTCAGGACGCCCGCCTCCGCGAAGGCGCCGACGCCGGACGAGAGCAGCGACAGGAACAGCAGGCCGTACACGCCCTGTCCCATCAGGCCGCCGCCCTTCGCCGAGACGGTCAGCGTGAGCGCCAGGAGCGACCACACCAGCAGGAACAGACCCGATGCCTCCGCCGAGGCCCCGCCGCCGACGGCGGTGCCCCAGGTGAACCAGAAGGCGCCGAGCCCGGCGAAGGCCGTGCCCTCGCCGCCGTCGCCCGCGCGCAGCGCCAGCAGCCCGGTCGTGAACAGCGCGACTCCACCGACCCAGGTGGCGAGCGCCGAGGTGTCGGCCGCCGCGACGTGGTCGATCACACCGGTGTTGCCGAGGCCGAAGGCCAACAGGGTCAGTCCGAGCGCGAGATGGCCGAGAGTGGAGGTGGTGGTGCTCCCCGCAGAGACGTCGTTGTCCACGGCGGGCTCCCTTCGTGAGTGTGCCGAGCACTGGATCCCAGCCATCTGGATATACCCTTCACAAGCGCACAATCCACCTGTGGGCGGGGCTGAATTCCATCGGTACGGAAGGAAGTTGATGCACCCTCACCAGCGATAACGCCGGGGCAACGGCCGGATTACGACCCGGCCACGGGGGTGCGGGCCCGAGGACGGGGAGGGCTACGGGATGACGACGACCGGCCGCTGCGCGCGCCGCGCCAGCCGCCCGGCCACCGAGCCGAAGATCCGCCCGACGATGCCGTGCGTCGAGCCGACCACGATCGCGTCGGCGGAGTACTCCCGGCCGACCTCCTCCAGCTCGTGGCAGATGTCACCGCCGCGCTCGACCAGGATCCACGGCACCTCGGAGAGGTAGTCGGCGCACGCCAGCTCCAGGCCGAGCACCTCGGTGCGGTGATCCGGTACGTCGACGAAGACCGGCGGCTCGCAGCCCGCCCAGACGGTGGTGGGCAGCCGGTTGGCCACGTGCACGATGATCAGTCCGGAGCCGGCCCGCCGGGCCATGCCGATGGCGTAGGCCAGGGCGCGCTCACTGGAGGTGGAGCCGTCGAACCCCACGACGACGCCGTGGAGGAAGGCGGGATCGCAGGCGTGGCGCGGCTGGTCCGCCGCGAGGGGGTCGACCGTGAAGTCGGCGACCTGCCTGCGGTCCGCGGGTTCAGGGAATTCGTGACCGGCCATCGGAGTCTCGGCGAAGACAGTCCTCGTGAGAAGGGACGGGGGAACAACGGTAGGCGGCGTGTCCGGGAATCATCTTCCCAACCCCATACCCCCAAGGGTACGGCGACACTCCTGCCCTGCCCAGTGCCCGCCGCCCTGCCCACGGCGCTCACAGGCGTTCCAGGGAGCATGCCCGAGCCCGCCCAGGATGGCAATGCCGGTTGTGTCGTACAGGCGCACTTTGGACACGGAACGTGACCGCCGGGTGACCTCGCGGACACCCGCCCGGTCCGCGCGCACACCCCGTGCGCGCGCAGTGACCCGAGCTGCGGCCCGTCGTTGGCCCACACGTCCACCCCGCCGCCGCGCCGCCCAGGGAGCCCCTCGTGCCCATCCCCCCGCCCCTTCCCCCGACCGCGCCCGGAGCCTCCGAGTCGGCGAGTGAGGTGGTGCGCTGGGCCGCCTTCAGCTGCGCCCTGGTCCCCGTGGTCCTCGTCGTCAACGGAACCTCCCTCGGCGGCGCGGTCACCACCGCGCTGGGCCTGGCGGCCGTGACCGCCGCCTGCCGGGCGCTGCTGCGCCGCTCGGAGCGGCTCGCCGCCCGCGTGCCGGCGGAGCCGTACGCGGCGTACCGGGCCCGTCACTCCCGTACGGGTACGCGGACGGGGGCGGGGGCGCACCGGGGAGGCCGTCACGGGGGACGGTGTACGCCCGCGGGCTGAGGGTTTCGCACACCTGCGCCCGTTGGTTTTCAGCCAACTTCGGGGAGGTGGCGAGTCCTTGCCAAAATGGCCTGCCAACCCCCTTGCCACCAGGGAAGAAAGCCTCGACGGGGTCGCGGGAACCCTACGCGGATGGGCCATGCACGTGACGCGCACTTCCCTGCGGGCCTCGGGAGTGGAAGCCTTCGTGATCGAATGCTTCGCGCCAAGTTGCCTTGTCGACATAGTCCCGGATGCGGAACTTGTCACTGCGGCGCCACGGGACACAGTAGATTCGATCATGAGTATCGAAGACTGGGGACTCGTGCAAAACCGAGGGGAAACGTGCAGGAGCGACAGGACCTAGGAGACGCGAACACCGAGGGGGGCTTAGCGTCATGAGCCAGGACTCCGCCGCACCGGAGAACGGACGCAGACTGTCCGGACGCCGTCGTCGCGAGGTCGTCGCGGTGCTGCTGTTCAGCGGCGGCCCCATCTTCGAGAGTTCCATTCCTCTCTCCGTGTTCGGGATTGACCGCCAGGACGCCGGAGTGCCCCGCTACAGGCTGCTGGTCTGTGCGGGCGAGGAAGGACCCCTGCGGACCACAGGGGGACTGGAACTCTCCGCACCGTATGGCCTGGAGGCCATCAGCAGGGCCGGCACCGTCGTCGTACCGGCGTGGCGTTCGATCACATCGCCGCCACCGCCCGAGGCGCTCGACGCGCTGCGCCGCGCGCACGAGGAAGGCGCCCGCATCGTCGGGCTGTGCACCGGTGCCTTCGTGCTCGCGGCGGCCGGTTTACTCGATGGCCGCCCGGCGACCACGCACTGGATGTACGCGCCGACGCTCGCGAAGCGCTACCCGTCGGTCCATGTGGACCCGCGGGAGCTCTTCGTCGACGACGGCGACGTACTGACGTCCGCCGGCACGGCGGCCGGAATCGATCTCTGTCTGCACATCGTGCGGACGGACCACGGGGCCGAGGCCGCCGGGGCGCTGGCCCGACGGCTGGTGGTGCCACCGCGGCGCAGCGGCGGCCAGGAGCGCTATCTGGACCGCTCGCTGCCCGAGGAGATCGGCTCGGACCCGCTGGCCGAGGTGGTCGCGTGGGCACTGGAGCACCTCCATGAGCAGTTCGACGTGGAGACGCTCGCCGCCCGCGCGTACATGAGCCGGCGGACCTTCGACCGGCGGTTCCGTTCGCTGACGGGCTCGGCGCCGCTGCAGTGGCTGATCACCCAGCGGGTGCTCCAGGCCCAGCGGCTGCTGGAGACGTCCGACTACTCGGTCGACGAGGTGGCGGGCCGCTGCGGCTTCCGCTCGCCGGTGGCCCTGCGGGGCCACTTCCGGCGCCAGCTGGGCTCGTCGCCGGCCGCGTACCGGGCCGCCTACCGGGCCCGGCGGCCGCAGGGCGACACCGCGGCCTCCTCCGCTCCGCCGCCGCAGGCGGTCGTGGAGGCGGTCCTGCCGGGCGCCAGGCGCCCGGGAGGCCCCGGGGAGCCGGGCAGACAGCACGTGGCCCTGCCGGTCCAGCGCAGCGCACCGTGACGATGGGCCGCGGCGGAGGGGGTGCACGACCACACCCCCTCCGGCGCGGCCCATCTAAGGTAGGACGCATGAACGACCGCATGGTGTGGATCGACTGCGAGATGACCGGGCTCTCGCTGACGGACGACGCACTCATCGAGGTGGCCGCGCTGGTCACCGACTCGGAACTGAACGTACTCGGCGACGGCGTGGACATCGTGATCCGCCCGCCGGACGCCGCGCTGGAGACCATGCCCGAGGTGGTGCGCCAGATGCACACGGCCTCCGGCCTCCTCGACGAGCTCGCCGCCGGCACCACCCTCGCCGAGGCCGAGGAGCAGGTCCTGGCTTACGTACGCGAGTACGTGAAGGAGCCCGGCAAGGCGCCCCTGTGCGGCAACTCCGTCTCCACGGACCGCGGCTTCCTGCTGCGCGACATGCCGACGCTGGAGGACTACCTCCACTACCGGATCGTCGATGTCTCCTCGGTCAAGGAGCTGGCCCGCCGCTGGTACCCGAGGGCGTACTTCAACAGTCCGGAGAAGAGCGGCAACCACCGCGCGCTCGCCGACATCCGCGAGTCCATCGCCGAGCTCCGCTACTACCGCGAGGCGATCTTCGTCCCCCAGCCCGGCCCGGACTCCGAGACCGCCCGCGCCATCGCGTCCCGCCACGTCCTGCCCACCGAACCGGCCGTCTGACACCCGCGCGGAGCCGCCACACGAAAGGCGGGAGCGAGCACCCTCTCGGACCCTGTACACTTTTTCTCGGCCGGTCGGGAAAAAACAAAGACCGGTCGTGGTGGGTATAGCTCAGCTGGTAGAGCACCTGGTTGTGGTCCAGGATGTCGCGGGTTCGAGTCCCGTTACTCACCCTTGATGATCGGCCCGGTGACCTGCGGAAACAGGTCACCGGGCCGATCTTTGTCGTTTCGTGGCCGAACCGTGGCCACAAGGGGGCCACGCCCGTACAGTCCCGGCATGGCGAGCATCCGGAAGCAGGAGAACAAGAACGGGACCGTCGCCCACCAGGCCGATGGCGTCTGCGCCATCCTCGAGCTCGAGTCCGCCGGTGATCCTGTCTGATCGCCGTCGGATGTGACGACGCCCCCTCTCGCCTTCGGGCGGGAGGGGGCGCTTTCGTCATTCCCCCGTCACCGCAGGGGAGTAGCGTTCTGAGTGTCGAGGTCAGAACGGATGGAGCTCAGTATGCCCGAGCAGCACAGCCCCGTACCCGCGCCTGAGACATTTGCCCAGCGTGCCCGGCGTGCCCGCGACCATGCCGGGCTCAGCCGACCCGTGGCTGGCGGCCTGGTCGGCCGGTCCGCCGAGTGGGTCAAGGGCATTGAGAACGGCACGATCGGAATGCCCCGCCTGCCCATGCTGATCCGCCTTGCCACGGTCTACGAGTGCGACGTCGCAGACCTCACCGGCGATGACCGCATTGCTGCCGCGACCTACACCAAGGCCGCCCACACAGAACTGCCTGCGATCAAGCGAGCACTCACCACCTACTACCTCGCCCCAGCGAACACCGAGCCCGAGCCTGCGATCGTCCTCACGGCCCGTGTACAGCAGGCGTGGAAGTTGTGGCACGGAAAGGGAGATCACCGGTCCCGCGTCGCCGCGCTGCTGCCCGACCTGCTTGCCGATACGCAACACTCCGCCCGCGCCCTGGAAGGCGCCGATCGGCGCCGGGCGCTCGTGGCGCTGGGGCAGACCTACCACCTGGCCCAGCTTTTCCTCAGCTTCCAGCCCGCTCCAGACCTGATCATGCTGACCGGCGACCGATCGATGACCGCGGCACAGGACGCCGACAGCCCGCGAGCCATGGCTGGCGCGGCTTGGTACATGAATCACGTGTACCGCGACGCCAACGAGGCTGCCGAGGCGCGTGTCGAACTGGCCGAGCAGGCGGCTGCTCTGCTTCGCCAGGACGACCCCGAGGACCTTGCTCGGTGGGGTCTGCTGCAACTCGCGGTCGCGCTCTCGTTCGCGAAGGTCGGAAAGGCGGGCGACGCATGGCGGTACTGGGACCGCGCGAACGACGCGGCGAACCGCCTCGGCGAGGGGTACGCACATCCGTGGTTGATCTTCGGTCAGGGCGTTGTCGACGCGTACGCGCTCACGATGCACAACGACCTCATGCAGCCGGGCAAGGCGCTGGAGGTTGCGGGGGCTCTGGACCTGGGCAAGGTGCCGTCGGCGACGCGCCGCTCGTACCACCTGATCGAGACCGCCCGCGCGTACGGCATGAAGGACGAGGGCGTGGCCGCCGTCGCCCTGCTGGAGAAGGCGTTCAGGGAGTCGCCCGAGACGATCCGGTACAACATGTACACGCGGATGGTGCTGCCCGAGCTGGCGAAAACGGGGCCACGGATGGTCCGAGCGGATGCTCAGGCACTCGCGCTGGAACTCGGCATCCCCACGTGATCGTTTAAGGGGTAGGAACCTTACCCCTCGTCAAGGGGGTGGGAACCCTACCTCGACGCCGCCGGGATCGCTCCTAACGTCGTGTCAGAGCCGACCAACTGACCGACGGAGACCGACGCGTGAAACCGTGTGTGCACTGCCCGGAGCCCGGCGCGGACGTCTGTGTCCGCGTCACCGGCAAGGACGCTGGCGGGCAGCATCTGTTCGCCCACCGAGCGTGTGCTGAGGACCGCGGCGAGGACGTGCTGTACGAGGTGCTGAAGCCCGCGGTGTCGGGGGGTGAGCGATGAGCCCCGTGACCGGGCCTCCGGCGCCGCCGAGCCACACCTCCGGCGCGATGTGGCTCGCGTCCGTGATGGATCCGCCGTCGATCGTCTTGACCGCGTGGGCCGACAGCGCCTACTCCTTCGCGGAGGTACCCCTCGGCGTGCGGTTCGACGTCGTGCGTGCCACCGCGTGCCTGGGTGTGCGCGCCCTCGACGCCTTGGCCAACGCGTCTGTGTCCCTGGGGCCGGTGCTGTACTGCCGCCCGCGCCAGGCCGTCGAGTTCCTCGTACCGGCGGGCACCGCCGAAACGTGGGAGCCGTTGCGCCGCACCGTATGCGCCGGGCGTGGCGGCGCGCTGCTCTGCCCGGCGCCGGGCGTGACCCGCCGCGGCCGGACGTGGCTGTACCCGCCCAACGGCGACGGCGTGCTGACGGACCCCGGCCTCCTGCGCGACCATCTGCGCCGCGCGTACGAGCGGAGACGGGCATGACGGACCATAAGCCCCAGTGCGCGGGATGCGGCGCCACGCAGCGCCTCAGGCTCGTCAACGCGCCGACCCGCCTCTACAGCTGCCGAAGCTGCCAGGTCGGCCCGCACGACATCCTCGCCGATCTGGCCTGGCTCCAAGCGACCCGACCGCAGCGCGTTCCGGCGCGCCGCCGATAAGCCCCGCCCGCTGCCGCGCGCCGATGCAGCAGCGGGCGGCCACACCCCGCCGTACCGCGGGGACCACCACACCCCGACAGGAGACCACATGCACACTGCACGTGCCCTGATCAGCGACGCCGAGTTCAACAACGTCCGCGCCACCATCCTCGACAACAACCCCGGCATGGACCCCGGCATGGCGTCTCGGATCCTGACCGACGCCCTCGCCTTCGTCGCCACCGCCGCCACCAGCCCGCGGCCCGGACTCGTACCGTCCCGCGTCGTCGACGAGGGCTGGCACGCCCTCATCCTGCACACCGGCCTTTACTCCAGCCTGTGCCAGCGCTTCGGCCAGTTCGTGCACCACCTGCCCGAGCAACCGGACCCCAGCCGCCACAACCCCGCAGCTCTGGAGCGCACCATCGCCGCGATCGAGGCGGCCGGATTCGACGTGGACCGCGACCTGTGGCGGGGGCCGGAGGACACCCTCGTCTCCGTGGCCGCGGGGTGCCAGCACTCCGACGACTCGGGACCCATCGTCATCATCCCCAAGCCCAAGGGCTGATCGGCCCCTAGGCTCGGCGCGGAAGGAGGTTCTGATGCAGGAGTGGATTGACCCGCGGTACGCCCACCTCGTGAACGCCTGGATGCAGGCGGAGCGCGAGGCTGACGAGATCAGCCCGACCGCTCCCCGGCCGCGCGCGTTCCTCGTGCCGCCGAAGCCCGAGAAGGACTGACCGACCGCCTCGGCCGCTGCACCCAGTCCGCAGCCGCCGGGGCCCCGGCCGGCCGCGCCCACCCCCGGCGCGGCCGGCCGCTCAACGTACGAGCTCGGCGAGGGGGACGCCGGTCGCGTCGGCGATGAGGATCGGGGTGTCGAGGCACAGCGGCTGCTGGCCCTGCTCGGTGCGGACGATCGAGGGCCGGTCGATGCCCGTGGCGTTGGCGACCTGCTCTCACAGCTGCACGGGCGCTCTGATGGGGGCCCTCCGGCCGCTCCTCGCCACCGATCCCGCAGCCGCCCTCTCGTCACGAAACGGTCGCGACGGCTCCACATACGCTCCATACAGCGCATGATGGCTCTCTGATCACGATCAACGCTGGGGGGACCATGCGACGCACCACCATCACCCTGACCGCCCTCGTCTGCCTGGGCGCGCTCACCGCCTGTGGCGGACCGCAGTACGCCGACAGCGCGCCAAAGGTGAAGGCCTCCGCCGACCCGGCCGCCACGGGAGCGGCGCCGGCGGACAAGCCCAAGGCCGACAAGCCGAGCGCCGCGAGGGTCGGCGGCACGATCACCCTCAAGGGCATGGAGGAGGGCGAGCAGCTCGCCGTCACCCTCAAGAAGATCGTGGACCCGGCCCAGCCGAAGGACGAGTTCTTCAAGCCCCAGGACGGCAGCCGGTGGGTCGGCGCCCAGTTCGAGCTGGTCAACACCGGCACCAAGGTCTACGTGGACAGCCCCGGGAACGGCGCCCAGGTCGCCGACGCCGAGGGGCAGCGGTTCGGCACCACCCTCGCCGACATCAGCGCCGGGCCGTCCATGACCTCCGACGCCAATGTGCCGCCCGGCGAGAAGGTGCTCGGCTGGGTCGTGTTCGAAGTGCCCAAGGCGTCCAAGCTCGCCTCCGTGCAGTTCGCGATGAACTCGGGCTTCTCCGACGAGACCGGGCAGTGGAAGCTCGGCAAGGAATGAGCGACGTCATCGCGTCCGCGTGGTGGGGCCTGCTCCCGGCCGGCATCCGGGAGCAGGCCGACGGCTACGTCCTGCAGGACGCGCGCATGCGGGCCCTCCGCGTCGTCTTCGCAGCCGGCCGCGCCCACGGGATGGGCCTCCACGACGCCGAACTGGTGGTCCACGCCCGGTACGTCCACCACGGCGACCGGGTCGCCCGCACCCCCGACAGCCCGCTCGACCTGGAGTCCCTGGCCGCGCTCGCCGCCGGGGCGCCCGGGCGTGTCGTGGCGATCGAGGCCGTGTGGGACGGCGACACCGTCCACGACTGGTTCGTGGACCTGCTGGCCGTCACCGCCGACCCCGTCGGCGAGTACCGGCTCGCCACCGTCTATCGGGGCACGGCCGTACGGCACCTCGGCGGCGAGGACGTCGGCGGACGCCACCCGTCGGCCGTGGCCGCCGACCGCGTCGGCAGGGAGCTGGCCGCCCACCTGGGGGTGCCGTTCCACTTCGGCAGCCCGGAGACCCCGGACGACGAGGCGCCGCGTTACGTGCCCGGAAGCCCCGCCTGAGCCCGCGCGGGTGGCCTGCGGGCATGCCGAACCGTCCGACCGGCGACCGGCGGTCAGAGCTCGCAACGGTTCGCCGGCGACGGCCGGGTGGGCCCATGCCCGAGATCACCGAGACCGACTGCGAGCGGTGCGGCACTCGGATCGCGGGGCTGACCGGCCGTTACGCGTGCGGCGTGTGCGGATGGGTCAACCACTGGTCGCAGGGGCACACGGATCTGCCGAGCGCCCGGGACGACCTGGACTACGTGCGCCGCCGCTGACCGGCCGGCCGGGGCGCCTGTGAGGTGCGTGGGGGCCGGGATGCGGACCGCACCCCGGCCGCTGATCGCTACCCCGTACCCGTACAGGACACGGTGGTCGGAGGCGGGTTCGTCCCCGACCACGAGCCGGTGAGGCCGAAGGTGGCCGAACCGCCCGGCGGGACACGGCCGTTCCAGGCGGTGTTCCCCGCCGTGACGGCCGCGCCGGTCTGGGTGTGGGTGGCGTTCCACATCTGGGTGACCTGCTGGCCGCCGGTGAAGCTCCAGCCGGCAGTCCACGAACTCCACGCCGCCGTGCCCGTGTTCTTGAGGGTCACCTCAGCCTGGAAGCCGCCGTGCCACTGTCCGGTGACCTTGTACGTCGCGAGGCAGGCGCCCCCTCCGTCGGAGGGCTGGGCGGTGTCGCCGTAGACGATGCCGCGGCCGTTGGTCGACACGTACACCCGTCCGTAGACGCGCGGGTCGCCGGTGATGGCGGCGCCGGTCCAGCCCCACTGGTGGGCGTCGTCGTTGATGCGCACCCAGCTCGCGCCCGCGTCCGTGGACCGGAAGACGCCGCGTACGCCGCCCACCTTGGCGCTGGCGTAGAGCGCCGGGTACGAGGCGCCCGGGGCGGCCTTGCCGAAGCCGATGGTGTCGGCCTGGTCGACGCCCTGGACCTTGGTGAAGGTGGCGCCGCGGTCGGTGGAGTGCCACAGGCCGTAGGTGCCGTCGGGGTCGCCGCCCGCCAGCCAGAGGTCGCCGCCGCGGCCCGGGACGGCCTTGAAGCGGACGTTTCCCTTGGCCGGCAGTCCCGTCGCCTTGGACGCGGCGAAGGTGGCGCCGCCGTCCGTGCTGACGTAGAAGACCCCGGCCTTGAAGCCGTAGAACGTCTTCGGGTCGACGCGGTCGGACTCGACGACCGCGCCCGCCGGGATGCCCTGGGAGGCGGTCCAGGAGGTGCCGAAGCCGGAGGCGGTGTGGACGCCGGCGCCGTCCGGGCTCCACACGAAGCGGCTGCCGTCGGCGGCGGCCGCGACGGTGCCGCCGCCGGTGACGCCGGAGGGCTCGGTGCCGGGGAACCAGTGGGCACCGTTGTCGGTGGAGAAGGCGACGCGCGGGCCGCCGTCGAGGTTGCCGGCGCGTACGACGACGTCGGGCTTGGTCTCGGCGTAGTCGACGCTCGTGGTGGAGGTGAAGTTCGGTGAGGTGAACATCATCGACGGCACCTTGGTCAGGTCCGTGTGGCGGAAGCCGCCGATGTCACCGAGGGCGCTGATCAGGGGCGCGCCGGAGGGCGGGGACGCCAGATCCAGGACGGCGGTCTCCTCCAAGCCCTGCACCATCGGCTTGATGGTGATCTTGCCGCCGGTGTCCCACTGGCCGAGGTTCTCGGTGCCGTAGATCGTGGCGCCGGTGCCGTACATCATCCGCTGGGAGTCGAAGGGGTCGATTTCCAGGGCCTCCGTCATCCAGCCGAGCTTCGGCGTCTGTTCGGGCGGTGCGGGGTTGGCGCCCCAGGTCAGCCACGGGGAGGAGGAGACGTCCATGGTGTAGCGGTTGGAGCGGTCGGGGTACGAGGTGAAGTCCCAGGCCTTCGTCCAGCTCGCGCCGCTGTCGGTGGTGCGGAAGATCTGCGTGTCGGGCCACCAGGAGCTGTAGCCGCTCACCATCACGGTGCCGGGCTTCTGCCGGTCGACGGACAGGCCGCTGAAGCCGTAGTACGCGTCGGCGGCGGGGGTGACGTCCTTCCAGGCGCCCGTGCCGCCGCCCGCCTTGGTGTCGTACCGCCACACCGCTCCCTTGGAGCCGTCGTACGGGCCGCCCGTGTCGCTGTAGGCGAGGTAGAGGTGGCCGTTGGCGGTGTCGAGGACGCCCTTGTGGGCGAGGAGGCCGGTCGGCTGGCCGGGCAGCCGGGTCCAGGTGGCGCCGGCGTCCGTGGAGCGGTAGACGGTGTTCTCCTTGTCGGCGACACCGACGTAGACCGTCTTGGTGGCGGTGCCGGGCGTGCCGGTGGACTCGTCGAAGGTGACCCAGACGATGCCCTGGTTGTCGGAGGCGTAGCCGCTGGTGTCGCTCGGGTCCTGGGCGTAGTTGCCGGGGTTGGGGAAGGCGGTGACCTGCGACCACGTGGCACCGGAGTCGGTGGAGCGCCACAGGCCCTTGCCGCTGGGCGCGCCCAGGTAGAGGACGCTGTTGCGGTGGGGGTCCACGGCGAGGCGCTCGCCCATGCCGCGCCCGGGCATGTTGCCGCCGAGCTTGAAGGGCAGGTCGGCCTTGCGCCAGGTGGCGCCGCGGTCGGTGGAGCGCAGGACGGCGCCGTTGCCGGGGTCCCAGCTGTTGGTGTACGTGCCGACGGCGGCGTACACGCGGTTCGGGTCGACGGAGTCGGTGGCGAGGCTGACGACGCCGGTGTGGCCCCAGTCGTCCCAGCCGATGTGGTCGAGCAGCGGGGTCCACGTCTTGGTCGACTGCTGCCAGCGGTAGGCGCCGCCGATGTCGGTGCGGGCGTAGGCGAGGTTCTTCTCGGCGCGGTTGAAGACGATGCCGGGGACGAAGCCGCCGCCGTCGATGCGGACGTTCTTCCAGGTGTACGCCTCCGCGGCCTTCGGTTCCACCGCCGGCTGGGCGGCGGCGGCCGTGGGTGGCGCGGCGGTCAGCAGGCCGGCGGCGAGCGCCAGGCCGAGGAGCAGGTGTCGTGTTCTGCGCACGGGTGCGTCCTCTCGGTGGGGGGTGACCCGGGAGGGCCGTGGCCGTGGGACGGCACGGCCCTCCCGGGCGGCGGGGCCGTCGCCCCTCCCGGGTGACGGGCTATTCGAGGAGCTCCGCGTACGAGCCCATGGCCAGGGCGATGTCCGCCTGGGCCCAGAAGCGGTGGTACGTGAAGACCGGCGCGGCGCCGCCCTTCAGATAGGCCTCGACCTTCGACCAGGCCGGGTCGTCCTCGTAGAAGGAGCGGATCGAGGCGAAGGTGGAGGAGGAGTCGACCCGGTCGCCGTTCGGCATGGTCCCGGTCCAGGCGCTCGGCACGTAGACGGGGTCGTCGAACCGGTTGTAGTCGGCGCGGGTCTCCGGGACGGCGATGCCCAGGGGGTCCTGGTGGTGGTCCCACATGCCGTCGAGGAGGGCCTTGGCGACCCGCTTGGCGTCCGCGTCACCGGACTTGGCGGCGTAGTACGTCAGGGTCTTGGCGTACGCGGCGGCCACGCCGACGTCGTTGGTGTAGTCGGCGACGGTGACGTGCAGTCCGGTGTTCGCGCCGGGCGCGGACGGGTTCCAGGTGTCGGGCCGGCCGGACCACTGGAGGGTGGACGGGATGCGGAAGGTGCCGTCGGGGTTGATGGTGGTCTTGGAGATGGCCCAGTCGACCCACTTGTCGAGGACGCTCTTGGCGAGGGCGTCACCGCTCTGGTGGTAGTACTCGGCGACCCGCTCCATGGACCACGCCTGGAAGCCGAACCACTGGTTGGACGGCGGGTCGTGGTAGACGGGCTTCTCGTCGTAGAAGAGGCCGTAGAAGGTGGGCGTGCCGGCCGGCGGGGTGGCGTAGCGGCCCTGCCAGCTGTTGGTCGCGCCGCCCGCGATGGCGCCTTCGGAGGACTGGAGCCAGCGGTAGAACTCCACCTGCCGGTCGAGGCTGGTCGCCCAGTCCTGTGCGCCGGTCGCCGACTTGGGCTTCAGCGGCGCGTACTCGCTGAGCGCGTACGCCGCGAGCGGGTTCTGGTAGCCGCCGTGGGCGTGGCTGGAGCCGATGCGCCAGGCCCAGCCGGCGTTGCTGTCGGTGGCGCCGCCCCAGGCGTAGTACCAGCTCAGCAGGTAGTGCGCGCTGTTCTTGCCGGTGCCGGCGGGGCAGGTGGCCGGGCCGACGCAGTTGCCCGACTTCTTGAAGTACTTGTCGAACATGGCGTACCGCAGGTAGTCGCCCATCTTGGCGGCCTTGGCGACGGTCGCCGAGACCTGGGCGCCCTTGCCCTGCTGCTTGGCCCAGATGTCGGCCCAGTAGGCGGCCTGGACGGCGCGGGCGTCGGCGTCGGGGGCGTTGGTGAACTTCCACTGCTTGGCGTAGGAGGCGTCCCCGGTGAACAGGTCGAGGAAGCCGTTGCGTCCGCCGTAGGTGAAGTTGTCGCAGGTGGGGTGGGTGACGGTCTCCCAGACGGACTCCTGGGGGCCGCGCTGGAAGGTGTTGATGTACGACGGGCCGGTGGCCGTCGGTCCGGCGGAGCACTTGCCGGGCTCGTTGCCGAAGCCGTAGACGTTGTCGACGTCCTGGATCCAGTGCATGCCGTAGATCTCGTCCGTGCCGTACGCGCTCTTCAGCTCGCCCGCGATCGGGTCGGCGCCGGCGGGGACGCCGGAGTCGAGGCGTGCGGGGTACTGGGACGGGAGGTCGTGCTCGGGCGCGTACGTGGCCGGCTTGGAGGCGTTGTAGAAGGAGTTGGTCGGCTGGTCGGCACGGGTGGGGATCATGAACTTCTCCATGGTGTCCCACGCGCCGTTGAACTTCGTCCAGTCGCCGGTGATCTTCCCGTACATGGCCTGGAGCCAGATCAGGTAGCTGTACGCCTCCGACGTCGTCTCGTGGCCGTGGTCCGGCGCCTCGACGATGAGCGTCTCGACCGAGTGGTACGGGATGCCCTCCGGCGAGAAGTAGCCGTTGGCCGGGTTGGTGATCCTCGCGTGCAGGTCGAGGAAGCGGGCGTCGTACGTCGAGTCGGCGGCCAGCTGCGTGACGGTGACCTCGGCCTTGGTGTGGCCGGGGGCGGTGGCCGTGAAGACGGCCGATCCGGTGCCGGTGGGCGCGGCGGTCACGGTCACCTTCTGGGCGGTGTTCCAGTTCGCCGGGGTGAAGGTGAGGGTGGCGGGCGCGGCGGTGAGGCCCGTGTTGCCCGAGGTGCGGGCGACGGTCACCGTGACGTTCGCGGACGGCTGGGTGGAGAGCTTCAGGTCGAACGTGCCGCTGGAGCCCTGGCGTACGCCGAGCTGGGCGGGGCTCGCCACGAGCGCGGCACCGGCGGCCACGGTGATGCCGACGGGCGCGGACTCGGCGGAGGCGCCCCGGTTGTCGTACGCCTTGGCGTACAGCGAGTGGGTGCCGGCGGTGAGGCCGGTCGCGCTGTGGGTGAACGGCGCGGTGGTGTCCGTACCGAGGAGGGTGGTGTCGCGGTAGAACTCCACCTTGGTGACGGTCGCCCCGTCGGCGGCCGCGGCGGTGGCGGCCATCGGGACGGGGTCGCCCGCCGTGAAGACGGCGCCCGCGGCCGGGCTGGTCAGCACGGCGACGGGCGGCTTGTGCGCCCCGGCGCAGGGCTCGCCGTTGACGGCGAAGGCGGCGGGGGCGGTGTTGGCGCCGGTGTAGGTGAACTGCCCGCCGGCGGTGACGGCCGCGCCCGCGGCGACGGTCCGGTTCCAGTCGGCGTTGCGGAGGGTGACGGTCTTGCCGGACTGCGACCAGACGCCGTTCCAGCCGTTGGTGAGCTTCTGGTCACCGGCCTGGTCGTAGGTGACGGTCCAGCCGGTGAGGGGCGCGGTGCCCCGGTTGGTGAGCGTGACCTCGGCGGTGAAGCCGGAGCCCCAGTCGTTGGCCACCTTGTAGTCGACGCTGCACTGGACGGCGGCGGCCTGGGCTGCCGTCGCGGGTGCGGGGGCGCCGACGGCGGCCATGCCCAGCGGTAACGCGAGGGCGACGACGACGGCGGCGGTTGAGCGGGGCCTTGACCTGCCTCTGAGCCAGGTTCCGGCTCTGTTTCTGGTTCGGGTTCCCGGTGACATGTGCCTGCTTCTCCTCGCGGCTCGGGGAGGGTCGGGGGTGAGCACAAGCGGTGAACATGTGGGAGCGCTCCCACTATGGGGAGGGCCGCGGGAGGGGTCAAGGTGCGGGAAGAGTCGAAGAAATTCGACGGGGGCGGCTACGCCGGAAGCCCTGGCTCGGGTGCGGGCGCGGACGTGGCGGGAGGTACGGGGGCGGTGGGAGATGCAGGGGCGGTGGGAGGTACGGGGGCAGCGGTGGGCGCGGGCTGCGCGCGCTCCAGCGCCCGGGCGTGCTGCATGCCCGTCAGCTTGTGCACGAAGCGGATCGCGAGCAGCGCGGCGAGGATGTCGAGGGCATGGGCCACCACGAGCAGCTCGGTCGCGGACACGATGTCGTACGGGCTCTCCGCCCGCTCGTACTGCCGGTCGGCCACGCGCGTGACCAGCCAGGCGATGACGAAGGCGCCCCACCACAGGTTCACGGGCGTTCGGGGCTCGTGCTCGTCGCCCGCGTACGGCTGGGACCGGCTCGCGGTCCACACCTGGGCGGCGATGCCGCGCGGGATCCACAGGGCCGCGAAGGGGATGAACCAGGAGCCGATCGCCCAGCCCGCGCCCCGGTCGAGCAGGTCGGGGGCGAAGACGTCCGCGTTCTTGCGGACCCGGTGGAACCAGATGATGAAGACGACGGCGGTGGCAAGGAAGGCGAGCGACTGGAGGACCGACGTGACGAGCATGAACAGGTCCGCCCGGCTGCCCTCGGCCTCCGTGTAGAAGGCGAAGAGGCGGTCCCCGGCCGGGGCGAACAGGCCCCGCATGGTGAGGGCGGCGCCGATCACCGCGGCGTCGGTGAGCGCGACGACGCCGAGCAGGATCATCACGGCCCGCCCGAGCCCGACGGGCGACCGCAGGACCGCGGACCTCGTGGACGCGCACGCGGCGCAGCGGCCATCGTCGGTCGTCGCCGTCCGGCCACGGCAGTTGGAGCACGGCATCACGGAAGAACCCCCAGGGAACACGGACGCGACCGGAGAACGCCGTGCGCACGCGGTACGGGCACGGGCGGCCGCCTGCGGACGATATGTCCGCACGGCGGCCGCCGTCCACCGCGAATACGCGGGTGAGGCACCGGACTAGGCGCCCACGGGTCCTTCAGCGGCTCGTCAGTGGATCCGAAAGAAGGGCGGACTGCCGTACAGCGCCTCCCGGTTGGCCACGACGCACCCCTCCGGCACCGCCGGCAGCTTCCCGTGCGTGCTCAGCGGCACCTTCTGATCCCTCTCCACCGGGGGTGATCAGCCCTTGGCGAGTACGTCGGCGGCCCTGCGCATCCGGTCCTCGTTGGACTTCTTCACCTCGGCGAGCGCCTTCGCGTTCCTCTCCAGCGTGCGCTTCTGGTACGCGGTCTCCACCGCCAGCCACACCCCGGCCAGGTTGGTCTCGACCTTGCACGTCACGTCCGCGGTCGCGATGCGGCGTTCGGTGTCCGTCGCCGTCTCCGACTTGCCCCACTCGGGGTCGTTGTTGGCCGCCCAGGGGTCGTCGTAGTCGTGCCCGGCCTCGCTCATGCAGTCGCTCCACTTGGCGAACGCCTTCACCACCTGGGGGTCTTGCTCGGCGCGCTCGGCGTCCTCGACGACGAGCCGCTCGATGTAGTCGTCGCTGGTGGTGTCGGCCTTGTCCATGGACTTCTTGCCGTTGAGCCGGGCCCGCGCCTCCAGTACGCACGCGCCCGCCGCCTGCTGCGCGGCCTCGGACGTGTCCTGCCCCGCCTCCCGCTCCTTGGCGCCCGGGCCGGTCTGTGCGGGGCCGTGGTAGCCGGTCCGGCCGGCCTCCGCCGGGTCGAGGACGCCGTACCTGCGGACGTGCCGGTTCCCCCCTGCCGGGGCGGGCCGCTGCGGCGCGGCCCACGAGAAGCCCCGCGCGGTCATGCAGGCCGCGACGAGCTTGTCCTGCGCGAGCTGGAGTTGACGCGCCTGCGCGGGAGTGAGCTCGTACGCGTCCAGGGGGAAGGCGAGTTGCTCCGCGCTGGTGACGGTGGTGACCGCACCGATCGCGATGGGGCCGCTCCCGGCACCGTCCGCGGAGTCGGCCGCCCCCGTGCCCGCGCACCCGGACAGCGTGACGGCGGCCAGCGCGAGGGCGACCGGTGCGGAGCGGCGCCGCGCGAGGTGAGGGAGGGGGCGGGAGAGGATCGATGCGGCCAAGGCAGGGTCCGTTCTGGAAGGGCGGGGCGCCGGGCACCGGTCAGAAGTCGCACTGGCTGCAGCCGCTGACCCCGCCGTCCTTCCAGCAGGGAGAGCTGTACGCGTCGTCGTACGCACCGGTATCGAGCCGGGCGGAAGGGAGGGGCAGGCCCGGAGCGATACGGGCGGGAGGGGTGGAGAAACATGGGGGGAGAACCAGAAACGGGAGAGGTGGTCCCGGGCGCACCATGAGCGGCGTCTGTATGGCCGGAAAGAAGCGGTGCGGGGGAGAACATATGGGCCCCGGGCGATCTTTGACAAGGCCCGAGGGCTCCTCGCTGACCAGCAAGTTCGCCTGATTGTTTCGGCCCGGCGCCCTACCCGGAGTAACCCGTTCCGTCGCCGCCCTCACGCTGGCCCGCGTCGCCCACGCGGCTCACCCCCCTCACGTCGACTCCCGCACCACCAGCTCCGTCGGCAGCACCAGCTGTCGCGGTTCCGCGGCCGTGCCCGTGACCTCCTGGAGGAGGATGCGGGCCATCCGGCGGCCCATCTCCTCGATCGGCTGGCGCACGCTCGTGAGCGCCGGGTCCATCAGGCGCGCCACCGCCGAGTCGTCGACGCCGATGAGCGCCACGTCGTCCGGTACGCGGCGGCCCGCGTCCCGCAGGACTCCGCGCGCGCCCGCCGCCATGACGTCCGACGCGGCGAAGACGCCGTCGAGGTCGGGGCAGCGCTCCAGCAGCTCGCGCATGGCCCGGCGGCCGCCCTCCTCGGTGAAGTCGCCCGCGGCCACGAGCCGGTCGTCCGCCGGGAGGCCCGCCGCCTCGATGCCCTGGCGGTAGCCGTCGAGGCGGCACTGCGCCACGTACATGTCGAGCGGCCCCGTGATGGTGGCGATCCGGCGGCGGCCCCGCGCGGCGAGGTGGCCGACCGCCGAACGGCCGGCCCCGACGTTGTCGGAGTCGACGTACGCGCCCGGCTCCGCCTCGGAGCGGCGGCCGTTGAGCACGGCGGGCAGCCCCAGCTCCTGGACGAGGTCGGGCAGCGGGTCGTCGCCGTGGACCGAGACCAGCAGGACGCCGTCCACGCGCTGTGCGGCGAGGTACTGCTCGAAGCGCTGCCGCTCCTTGCTGGAGCGGATCAGCGTGAGCAGCAGCTGCACGTCCGCGTCCGCCAGCTCGGCGCTGACACCCCGGATGATGTCGAGGAAGTACGGCTCCGCGAACAGCCGCGCCTCGGTCTCCGGGATCACGAGCGCGACGGCGTCCGTGCGGGCGCCCGCGAGCGCGCGGGCCGCGCGGTTGGGGACGTACCCGAGCTCGGCGATGGCCTGGCCGACCGCCTCCTTCGCGCGGTCGCTCACCCGCGGCGAGCCGTTGATCACCCGCGACACCGTGCCGCGCCCGACCCCCGCCCGGGCCGCGACCTCCTCCAGCGTGGGCCTGCCGGTCTGCCGTCCGCTCACCGCCATCGGCCTCCCATCGAACGTTTCTCCCTCAGAGGGGTGTGACCCAGTCAACCTAGAGGGTGCCCCCTGCACGGCCCGAAGGGGAGTACCGGTTACACCCCCACGATCTTGGGAGCGCTCCCACCGTAAGCCACGAGGCCACCGGGGCGCCAGCCACCGATCGCCCGGTGCGAGACCGCCCGGGTCCACCCGCACCTGCGGCAGAGCGCGGACGCGAGCGGGGGGCGTGCACGGACGCGAGCGCGGGGGGCGTGCGTGGACGCGGGGCAGGGAGCGCGCGCGGAGGCGGAGGCAGGGAACGTGCGCGGGCGCGGGGGCGGCGGGTTCCCGGGACCCCCGCGCCGTCGGCGCATCAGGTGCGGTAGGCGTAGTAGAGCGCGTTCGGGTAGGACGCGATGAGGCTCGCCACCGACTTCCGGTAGGTGTCGGTCGAGTGGTAGGTCAGGTACGGCGTCCCGTAACGGCTCCGGTACGTGGTCATCATGGTGTGGTCCTTGGACCCGTCCCGGTCGAAGTCCACCTGGAGCACATCGCCGATGCCCATGTCGTACACGTTGCCCAGGTTGGTCGTCCGCTTGCTGTGCAGCGCGAACCACGACCACTCGTTGGCACCCACGAACGATACGGAGGCGCCCAGGGTGGGGTCGTACCACCAGTTGGTGTAGTCCGAGTAGAGCCCCGGATCGTGCTTCCAGCCGCCCGCCTTCAGGGCCTGGCTGATGAAGTTCGTGCAGTCACCGCCGGCGCTGTTGTACGCCGGGTAGGCGGGGTTGTAGTTGCTCCAGTACTTCTCGGCGTAGGCCGCCATCGCCTGGTAGTCGTAACCGGCGGTGCCCGGGGGCTTCTGCGTCTGCTGCGAGGGCCGCCGGGTCGAGGCGGGCGTCGCCGAGGGTACGCCCGTGTCCGCCGCGGCCGCCGCCGTCCGCGCCGCGAAGGGCTCGTTGATGGCGACGGGGCCCTCGTCCGTGGACCTCATGCCCGTCAGTTCCCACGTGCCGCGCGGCGTGAAGGCGAAGCTCAGCTCGTGGTGGGCCTGGAATCCGGTGGTCGCCGGCTCGTCGCCGCGGATCCTCTTGTACGTCAGGGTCGTGGTCTCGGTGACCCTGACCGTGGCGCGGCGGTCCTTGACGCGCGTCTTGTCCACGCGTACGTCGGTGGTGGCCGCGGTGTACACCTCACCCAGTGCGGCGAGCCGGTCCTTCCGGGACCGCAGTGAGGACACCGCCTCCTTCTCCGACCGCGCCACCCCGGCGGACAGGCCGGCCCTCCGGTCCGTCATCGGCGTGGAACGCCGTGCCTGGCCGTTGTCGAGCAGGGCCGCCGTACGCTGCGTCAGTACGGCGTCGGCCAGCTTCTCGAACGAGGCCGTCGTGGCACCGTCCACCGTCGGCTTCGCGGCCGCCTCGGCCTCCGGGTCGCCACCCGCGAAGGCGGTGGGCAGCAGGACGGCCGATGCGGCGACTGCCAATACGGCCCCCAGGGCGGATCTGAACGTCGATCGCTTCACGAAGTCTTCCCCTTGTCACCCGGTCCCGCGCGGGCCGGGCGACGGAATGTTCGCACGACCTTCCGTTATGTGGAGCCGTGGTGAATGTCGCAGGATTGCCACAATTCCGCGGCGCGGGGCCGGGAAAGCGCCGGCAGCAGGTCAAGTGACCTCCGTCGACAGGCACTTCGCGGCGCTGGATCGCGAACGGCGGCGGCCGGCCACGCGGCTTGACACCAGCCCGACGCCGGACGTGACACCGGACGGGCACCCGACGGGCACCCGACGGGCGCCCGTCGGACACCGGTCGAGCCCTCGACGTCCTGCGGACGTCCCTGCGTACGGAGCTGCTCCAATTCGCGCCCATCCCTTGACACCCACCCTCGTGACCCAACATCGTGGGAGCGCTCCCACAGACGACGAGGAGAGTTGAATGCGCCCTTCCAGCACGTCCGGCGGCAGAACGCGCGCCGGAGCGCCCGGCCGCCGCCCCACGCGCCCCGCGGGTACCGGGCGCCGCACGCGCACCGCGTACACCGGAGCCGCCGCCGCAGTCGCGGCCTGCGCGGTCCTGCTCACCGGCTGCGGCGACGGCGGCGGTTCCGGCCAGGCAGCCGGCGACGAGAAGATCACCCTGCGCATCGGAACCTTCGGCTCCTTCGGCTACGACGACAAGAACGGGGCCAAGCTCTACGCCGAGTACGAGAGGCTCCACCCGAACATCAAGATCGAGGAATCGAACGTCGCGGACGGCCAGAAGTACTGGGACACGCTGAAGCTCCGCCTCTCCCGCAACAGCGGCCTCGCCGACATCCAGGCCATCGAGGTCGGTTACATCGCGGAGGCCACCGGCCCCGCCATGGCGAACAAGTGGGTGGACCTCTCCAAGAGCGGCGGCGCCGACACGTCCGCCTTCCTCGACTGGAAGGTCAAGCAGGCCACGACCGTCGACGGCAAGGTCATCGGCCTCGGCACCGACATCGGCCCGATGGCCATCTGCTACAACAAGGACCTCTTCGCCAAGGCCAAGCTGCCCACCGACCGCACCCAGGTCGCCCGGCTCTGGGCCGGCGACTGGGCGAAGTTCGTCGCCACCGGCAAGACGTACCAGAAGAACGCCCCGGCCGGGACCGCCTTCCACGACTCCGCGAGCGGCCTGTTCAACGCCGTGCTCTCCAGCCAGCCCCTCCAGTACGCCAACGAGAAGGGCGAGTTGGACTACGCCAACAGCCCCGGCGTGAAGAAGGCGTGGGACCTCGCCGTCGAGGCCGCGCAGAGCGGCATCACCGCCAAACTGCGGCAGTTCGACGAGAAGGGCAGCTGGAACGCCGGGTTCAAGAACTCCGCCTTCGCCACCGTCGCCTGCCCGAGCTGGATGACCGGCATCATCAAGGACCAGGCCGGACCGGCCAACCAGGGCAAGTGGGACATCGCCGCGCCGCCGGTCGCGGGCAACTGGGGTGGCTCCTTCCTCGCCGTACCGAAGTCCGGCAAGCACGCGGAGGAGGCCGCGAAGCTCGCCGCCTGGCTGACCGCGCCCGAGCAGCACGCCAAGGTGTTCGGGGTCAACGGCAACATCCCCTCCACCAAGGCCACCCTCGCCTCCGCCACCGTCCAGAACGCCAAGATCCCGTACTTCGGCGACACCCCCGTCGGCAGGATCTACTCCGAGGCCGCGGCCGGCATCACACCCGCGCCGGTCAGCCGCTACGACGGCCAGGTGAAGACCTTCATCACCGACAACGGCATCCTCGACATCGAGCAGCGCGGCACCGCGCCCGACGCCGCCTGGGAGAACGTCAAGAAGCTGGTCGACGACAAGATCGATCAGTAGCGGGGCGCCCCTGAGGCGGGGTGGCCGCCCGGCGCTCCCCCGCCGGACGGCCACCCCGCCCCGTACCGACCTGGAAGGAATGCCCCTCGTGGCCACCTCCGTCCGTGCGGCGACCGATGGCGGCACCGCGCCACCGCCGCCCACGCCCTCGCCGCCGCCCCGTGCCGTACGCGCGGGCAGCGGCTGGCGCAGCCGCCTCTACCGCTGGGACCTCAAGGCGACCCCGTACGCCTTCGTCTCGCCGTTCTTCCTCTGCTTCGCGGCCTTCGGGCTCTTCCCCCTGATCTACACGGGCTGGCTGTCGCTGCACCGCGTGGAGCTCGGCGGTGAGGCGGAGTGGCGCGGCTTCGACAACTACACGGGCCTGTGGGACAGCGAGTTCTTCTGGCGGGCACTCGCCAACACCTTCACCATCGGGGTCATCTCGACCGTTCCGCAGCTGCTGATGGCGCTGGGGCTCGCGCACCTGCTCAACTACAAGCTGCGCGGCCGCGGTTTCTTCCGGGTCGCGGTCCTCGCCCCGTACGCCACCTCGATCGCCGCCGCGACGCTCGTCTTCGCGCAGCTGTTCAACAGCGACTACGGCCTCGTCAACACCGTCCTGGGGTGGGTCGGTTTCGACCCCGTCGACTGGGAGTCGTCCAAGTGGCCGGCCCAGATCGCGATCTCGGTCATCGTCATCTGGCGCTGGACCGGCTACAACGCGCTGATCTACCTCGCCGCGATGCAGGCCGTTCCCCAGGACCTGTACGAGGCGGCCGCCCTCGACGGGGCGTCGCGCTGGCGCCAGTTCATCAGCGTGACCATTCCGTCCATCCGCCCGACCATCCTGTTCACGATCGTGGTCTCGACGATCGGGGCCACGCAGCTGTTCGGCGAGCCGATGCTGTTCGGCGGCAGCCTCGGGGTGAGCGGCGGCAGCGGCGGTCAGTACCAGACGCTGAGCCTGCTGATGTACGAGAAGGGCTGGGTCACCGGCGCCCTGGGGCAGGCGTCCGCCATCGCCTGGGTGATGCTGCTGCTCCTGCTGCTGATCGGCGCGGCGCGGCTGCTCGTCGCCCGCAAAGGGATCAAGGGGATCAAGGGCATCAAGGGAAGGACGTCATGAGCCTCGGAACACCGCTGAAGCGGCTCCGGCCGGCGCGGCCGGCGGCGGGGCGCCAGCACCACGCGGGCCCGCTGACGTACGTCCTCCTCGGCCTGGCCGCCCTCTTCTCGCTCTTCCCGCTGTACTGGAACCTCGTCGCGGCCTCGCACACCGGCGAGCGCGTGGTGGAGGCCCCGGCCCCGCTGCTGCCGGGACCGCGCCTCCTCGACAACCTCACCTTCGCCTGGAACCAGGTCGACATGGGCGAGGCGCTGGTCAACACCACGGTGGTGGCCGGTCTGGTGGCGGCGTCGACCGTGGTGTTCTCCACACTCGCCGGATTCGCCTTCGCCAAGCTGCCCTTCCGCGGCCGCAACGCGCTGCTCGCGCTGGTGGTGGCGACCATGACCATCCCGCCGCAGCTCAGCGTGATCCCGCTGTACCGGATCATCACCGATCTCGGGTGGGTGGACCAGCTCCAGTCCGTCGTCCTGCCGTCGCTGGTGGCCGCGTTCGGGGTGTTCTTCATGCGGCAGTACCTGCTGGAGGCGCTGCCCGTGGAGCTGGTCGAGGCGGCCCGGGTGGACGGCGCGCACAGCCTGCGCATCATCTGGCACGTGGTCTTCCCCGTCGCGCGCCCGGCGATGGCGGTGCTGGGCATGCTCGTCTTCGTCCAGGCGTGGAACGACTTCTTCTGGCCGTTCATCGCCCTCACGCCGGACGGCAACCCGACGCTTCAGGTGGCGCTCGCCGGCCTGGGCTCGGGCAACCACACCATCAACCAGGCGATCGTGCTGACGGGCGCCCTGATCTCCACCGTGCCGCTGCTGCTGGTCTTCGCCCTGCTCGGCAAGCACATCGTGGGCGGCATCACCTCGGGCGCGGTCAAGAGCTGAGGCCCACGCACCGCCGGGGCCGGCCCCCACGGGGCCCGGGCCAGGGGCGGCCACGGGGGGCGGGCCCGGGGGCGGCCACGGGTGGCAGGGCCGGGGCGGACGTCCGCGCTAGCGCCGTCGCCACCCGCCCCCACCCAATCCCCGGCACCCCGCGCCCCCACCCCAAGTCCCGTCACCCGGCCACCCGGCCGCTTCGCGCGCGCCCCCGTCCAGGCCCCCGGTCCGGCCCCCCGACATCAGCCTTCGTCCTCAACCCACCCCTACCCACCCCTCCTCTTCTCCCTGGGAGCGCTCCCATATGACTGCGTCCGACGCTCGCCCTCTCACCGCGACCCGTCAGTTCCCGCCCGGCTTCCTCTGGGGCGCCGCCACCGCCGCGTACCAGATCGAAGGCGCGGCCACCGAGGGCGGCCGCACCCCCTCCATCTGGGACACCTTCTCCCGCACACCGGGCAAGGTGTTCCAGGGTCACACCGGCGACGTGGCGACCGACCACTACCACCGCTTCCGCGACGACGTACGGCTCATGGCGGACCTCGGCCTGAGCGCGTACCGCTTCTCGGTCTCCTGGTCGCGCGTACAGCCCACCGGCCGCGGCCCCGCCGTCCAGAAGGGCCTCGACTTCTACCGCGAGCTCGTCGACGAGCTTCTCGCGCACGGCATCTCCCCGACCCTGACGCTCTACCACTGGGACCTGCCGCAGGAGCTGGAGGACGCGGGCGGCTGGCCGCACCGGGCCACCGCCGAGCGGTTCGGCGAGTACGCCGCCCTCGTCGCCGACGCGCTCGGCGACCGCGTCGGCCGCTGGATCACCCTCAACGAGCCATGGTGCACCGCCTTCCTCGGGTACGGCTCCGGCGTCCACGCCCCGGGCCGCACCGACCCCGTCGCCGCGCTGCGCGCCGCGCACCACCTCAATCTCGGGCACGGCCTCGCGGTCCAGGCGCTGCGGGCCGCCCTGCCGGCCGACGCCGAGGTGTCGGCCTCGCTCAACCTGCACGAGGTGCGGCCGCTGACCCCGGCGGCCGAGGACATCGACGCGGTACGCCGCATCGACGCGGTGGGCAACCGCGTCTGGCTCGGGCCCATGCTGGACGGGGGGTATCCGGAGGACCTGCTCGCGGACACGGCGGCGCTCACCGACTGGTCGTTCGTCCGGCCGGGCGACCTCACCGCCATCCACCAGCGCCTCGACTTCCTGGGCGTCAACTACTACACCCCCGCCGTGGTGGCGAAGATCCGCGACGGGGAGGCCGCCCCGCGCAACGACGGGCACGGCGCCAGCGCCCACTCGCCGTGGCCGGGCGCGGAGGACGTCGCGTTCCACCAGCCGCCCGGCGCGCGGACGGCGATGGGCTGGGCGGTCGACCCGACGGGCATGTACGACCTGCTGATGCGCCTGGCCGGCGAGCACCCGGGCCTGCCCCTGCTCATCACGGAGAACGGCGCGGCGTACGAGGACGAGGTCGCCGCCGACGGCTCGGTCCACGACCCGGACCGCATCGCCTACGTCCACGGGCACCTGGAAGCGGTGCACCGCGCGATCGCCGACGGCGCGGACGTACGCGGCTACTTCCTGTGGTCCCTGATGGACAACTTCGAGTGGTCGTACGGGTACGCCAAGCGGTTCGGTGCGGTGCACGTGGACTACGAGACGCAGGCGCGGACGCCGAAGTCGAGCGCGCACTGGTACGCGAAGGTGGCGCGGTCCGGCGAACTGCCGACGGTGGACGCGTCCTGACGCTTCGACACCCGGGGCCGGACCCGCGATTTATTTCTGTAGCGGTCGCTAGAAAAGGTGCTACGGTTGCACCAGATTTCCTAGCGACCGCTACAGAAACGAGGGGCCGCCCATGTCATCCACGTCCACCGCGTCATCCACGTCATCCGTGTCGGCCGCGTCATCCATGTCGGCCGCGCCCGCCTTCGCCCGCACCGTCCGCGGCACCTCCGGCCCCGGCCTCCTCCTCGCCCACGGCGCCGGTGGCGGCATCGAGGCCAACTACGGCCCGGTCCTCGACATCCTGGCCCAGGGGCGCCGCATCGTGGGCGTCGACTTCCCGGGTACGGGCGGCACGCCCCGCGCCGAGGGCGCCCTCGAAGTGGACGACCTCGCCGACGCCTTGGTCGCCGCGGCCGACGCGGAGGGCCTGGACCGGTTCGCCGTCTCCGGGTACTCGCTGGGCGGTTCGGTGGCCGTGCGGGTCGCCGCCCGGTACCCCGAGCGGGTCACGGCCCTGGTCCTGACCTCCGCGTTCGCCCAGCCCGACCACCGCACGCGGCTGGCCGCCGAGGTGTGGCGCGAGCTGTTCGTCAGCGGGCAGCGGGAGCTGATGGGCCGCTTCCTCGTACCGCTCGCGCTCAGCCCGGGACTGTTGGAGGCGCTGCCGCCCGAGCAGCTGGAGGCGGCGATCCGTTCCACGGGCGAGACCGCGCCGCCCGGGACGGGTGACCACGCCGACCTGGTGGCGCGCACCGACGTGCGCGCGGACCTGGCGGGCATAGCCGTACCGACGCTGGTGATCTCCACGACCGCGGACCGGCTCGTACCGCCCGCCCTGCACCGCGCCGTCGCCGCCGGCATCCCCGGCGCGCGCCTGGAGGAGCTGGCCACCGGGCACCTGCCGTTCGCCGAGGCGCCGGAGCAGTGGGGCAAGCTCATCACGTCGTTCCTCGACGAGCTGGAGGGGTGACGAGCCGGAGAGGTGCGGAAGGGCGCGCTCCGGCCGGGTGGGAGCCGACTAACGCGGGGCACGCCCGGCGCTCGTGCGGCGGCGGCGTACGACGCGGTGCCCGCGCCGCGCCGGGGCGTCGGCGCGCCCATCGCCCAGTCCGATCCAGATCCGGACCTCCGTGCCGCCCAGCACCGAGTGCCCGATCCGCACGTCGCCGCCGGTCGACTCGGCGACCCGGCGCACGATGTCGAGCCCGAGCCCCGTCGAGCCGTCCCGGCCGCCGCTGTTGCCGCGCGCCAGCGCCGCCTCCGGATCGGCGATGCCGGGACCGGCGTCCGAGACGAGGATGATCACGGCGTCGTCGCCGTTGTGGAGGTCCACCGAGAAGGCGGTGCCCTCCGGGGTGTGGCGGAAGACGTTGCCGAGCAGCGCGTCGAGCGCGGCGACGAGTTCGGGCCGGGCCACCGGGATGCGTACGGGCCGGTCGACACCCGCCACCCGCACCTTGCGCCCCTCGTCCTCCGCCAGCGCGGACCAGAAGTCCATCCGCTCCCGTACGACCTCCGAGGCGTCGCAGCCGGCGCCCGGACCGGTGGGCTGCGTCTGGGGCTTGGCCTCCCTGGCCGTGCGGATGATGACGTCGACCTCCCGCTCCAGCTGCTCGACGGCCGCGCGCGTCTGGTCGGCGGCGGGCCCGTCGCCCAGGGACGCGGCGTTGAGCCGCAGCACCGTCAGCGGGGTGCGCAGCCGGTGGGAGAGGTCGGCGGCGAGCTCGCGCTCGTTGGCGAGGAGCTGGACGACCTGATCGGCCATCGAGTTGAAGGCGACCGCGGCGGACTTCAGCTCCGTGGGCCCGTCTTCGGGGACGCGGGCGCCCAGCTTGCCCTCGCCGAGCTCGTGCGCGGCCCGCGCGAGGCGCTGGGCGGGCTGCACCATGCGCACGCCGAGCCGGTCGGCGACCGCGACGGACCCGACGACCAGCGCGGCCCCGACCCCGGCGAGGACCAGCCACGCGGTGGCGATGCCGTTGGTGACCTCCCCCTCGGGCACGTACACCTCGACGATCGCGATCCGGCCGGTGCTGATGGCGGTCGGCTGGAGCAGCGCGAAGCCGCCGGACACCTCGGTCGTCGAGGCGCGCGGCACCCGCTGCACGGTGGCGAGGTCCTTCGCGGCGGCCCGCCCCGTACCGATGGTCACGGCCTCGCCGCCCTCCCCCGGGCCGGGGATGTGGACGGCCATGCGCCCGGCGGCCCCGGCCTGCGTGGAGGCGACGGCGCGTTCCAGCTGGTCGCGGTCGGTGGTGATGGAGAGGGTGGGGCCGATGGCGGCGGCCTGCCGCTCGGCGTTGGTGAAGGCCCGGTCCCGTGCCATCTCCTTGATGACCAGGCCCAAGGGCACGGCGAAGGCCACCACGACCATCACCGTCACCGCCAGCGCCACCTTGACGAGCGCCCACCTCACAGCGGCGGCTCCAGCTTCACGCCCACACCCCGCAGCGTGTGCAGGTACCGCGGTCGGGCCGCCGTCTCGCCCAGCTTTCTGCGGAGCCATGACAGGTGGACGTCGATGGTCTGGTCGTCGCCGTACGACTGCTGCCACACCTCGGCGAGCAGCTCCTTGCGCGGGACGACCACGCCCGGCCGCCCGGCCAGGAAGGTCAGCAGGTCGAACTCCCGCCGCGTCAGGTCCAGGGGCACCCCGTCGAGTTCGGCCTGCCGCCGCAGCGGGTCGATGGACAGCCCGCCCACCTGGATCAGGCGCGGCGGCGGTACGTCCCCGGCCGCGGCGCGCGAGCGGCGCAGCACGGCGGCCATCCGCGCGGAGAGGTGCTCCACCGAGAAGGGCTTGGTGAGGTAGTCGTCGGCGCCGTCGTTCAGGAGCCGTACGATCTCGGCCTCGTCGTCCCGCGCGGTCGCGATGATCACCGGTACGTCGGTGATGCCGCGCAGCATCTTCAGGGCCTCCGACCCGTCCAGATCGGGCAGTCCGAGGTCCAGGATGACCACGTCGAAGCGGTGATGGGCCACTTCGCGCAGCGCCTCCAGGGCCGTGCCGACGCTCCGCACGGTGTGGCCGGCCTCGGACAGGTGCCGGATGAGGGCGGAGCGCACGAACTGGTCGTCCTCGACCACGAGCACACTTGCCATGGCCCGCACCGTACGCCATCCCTCATCCGTTCGGCGGAACGAGGGGGACCGGTAGGACACCGTGGACGGGTAGTGCACTATGGCCCGGATGCGTAGAGGACTCGTACATGCCATGGCGTGGTCGCTCGCCACCGGCGCGGCGGTCACTCTGTCGTGGTGGGGTGTGCACACGGTGATGGCCGGGACGGCGTACGACCCGCCGCGCGCCCTGCCGATCACGGCCGACCGTCCCACGGCACCCGCGGGCGGCGCCGAGCCGCAGTCGTCGTCGACGCGGCGCCCGGGGCCGGATCCGGAGGAGAAGCCGGCCTCGTCCGCTCCCCCGCGCACCGGCGGGACGCCCGGGTCGAAGCGGCCGGAGTCGCCGTCGCGCGAGCCGTCCGCGCCCGCGTCCCCGTCCCCGTCCCGTACGCCGGAGAGGACACCGTCGGCGAGCGGCCGGCCCACCGGCAGCGTGAAGAGTTACTCGGTCGACGGCGGCCGGGTGGCCTTCGACATGGGGCCCTCCTCCGCCGAGCTGGTCTCGGCGACCCCGGCCTCCGGCTGGCAGATGCAGGTGTGGAAGCAGCCGACGTGGATCCGGGTGACGTTCACGAAGGACGGCCGGGAGATCTCGGTGTTCTGCGTCTGGCACGACACCGCGCCACGCGTCGAGATCGACGAGCGCTAGGACCTGTCTTCCGGATCCTGCCGCTACTCCGGTTCGCCGTCGTCGACCGGGTAGGACTTGATCCACGTCTCGCCGCAGCGGCAGTGGTAGTGCTCGATGAGCTCGCCGGCGTCGGAGACGCCCATTCCTTGGCGGATACGAACATGGACATGTTTACCCATGGGGGCTCTCCCTCCTTCATTGGGCTTCATTGGGACAATTGCCCGATTCTGGCCTCCGGCGGCCGTGCGGGGCAACAGCCCGCCCACCATGCGGACGGACGTAGTCCTCTTTACTCGCACACCGATTACTCGAACACCGACGGGGGCGGTGCGGGCGACGGCTTGGCGGCGGCGTCGGTGACGGCCGTCGCCCCGCCCGTGAAGTCGGCCAGCGCCCGCCCGTGCTCGACGCGCCCCGGGTGCGGGTCCGTGGCCACCCGGCGGGTCAGCTCGGCGACCGGCAGCGGGGTGTCCGAGGCGAGGAGGACCGCGTTGCCGAAGCGGCGCCCGCGCAGTACGGCCGGGTCTGCGGCGAGCGCGAGTTCAGCGAAGAGCGTGGCGGCGGTGGCGATCTGACCTCGCAGGTGGGCCAGCGGCGGCCCGTCGGCGAGGTTGGCGGCGTAGTGCCCGCCGGGCTTCAGCACGCGCCGCACCTCGGCGAGGAACTCCGCGCTGGTGAGGTGCGCGGGCGTGCGCGCCCCGCTGAAGACGTCCGCGATGACGAGGTCGGCCCAGCCGTCGGGGATCTTGCCGAGCCCGGCGCGGGCGTCGCCGCCCCGGACGCGTATCCGGGCCCCCGGGTCGAGCGGCAGCTCACGGCGGACCAGCGCCACGAGCGGTGCGTCGAGCTCGACGATCTGCTGGGTGGAGCGGGGCCGGGTGGCGGCGACGTAGCGGGCGAGGGTGAAGGCGCCGCCGCCGAGGTGGACGACGGTGAGGGGGCGGCCGGGCGGGGCGACGAGGTCGGCGATGTGCCCGAGGCGGCGCTGGTAGGCGAAGCTCAGGTGGGCGGGGTCGTCGAGGTCGACGTGCGACTGCGGGGCGCGGTCGATGAGCAGGGTCCAGGCGCGGGAGCGCCCGGGGTCGGGTACGAGCTCGGCGAGGCCGCCGTCCACGGCCTCGGCGACGGTCGCCGGGGCCTGCCGCCCGCGCTGCTTGTGCTGTGCTGCTTTCCTCGCCACCAGCCCATTATCGACGCACTGGCGTGCGAGCCGGGGGCTGCGGGAGCCTACTGGCAGTTGTCGGCGGCCTCGATGAGGCGGGCGGCCTCGCCGAGCGCCCGGCGCAGCACGGCCGGGTCGGTGACCGCGTCGGGGCCGGTGGGCGGCAGCAGCCAGCCGGCCCCGGCGACCGGCGGCTCGCCCGGCTCGCCCGGCCCCAGGTCGGGGATCCGCAGGCCCCGCCCCGCCGTCTGCGTACAGGCGCTGCCCGGCATGTCCCAGTCGGCGGCGGTGCCGGGGGGCACCAGGAAGCCGAGGGTGTCGCGGTGGTCGTCGTGCAGGACGGGGCCGACGGCGGGGGCGCCGCCGCGACGGAGGATGTCGACCGCCTCCAAACCCTGACGGGTCGGCACGGTCACCAGATCGCAGGGTTCACCGGCCGCCTCCGGAGGCGGGGCGCCCGCGTCCTGCGTCGGCCGGTGCTGTGCGGTGGTGTGCGGTTCCGCGTGCTGGGACTGGGACTGGTAGTGCGACTGCTGCTGCGACGCCATGCCGACCTCCAACAAGGGATCCCTCCTCGCTCGAGTCCCCGTGTGGAGACACGTTCCGTCTCTCCGGAGGGTTCAACGCCGACACGCGTCAACAGCTACGGCGGCACGCCGCCGCAAAGGATGGCAGTTCATGGCGGATCGCGGGCGAGATATCCCGTTTGTTGCCAAACGCAGCGTGCGCGCCCCGTCACAGCAGGTACGTTCTTCCTCCGCCGGACCAACGGCAGCACGCAGGAGAGGGCTCGGCCATGGCGTCGTCACGGGCAGTTCCCAATCTCGCCTTCCGTCGGCTGCGCGGCCGGCGCTCCCCGGCCGAGTTCGCGGCCGCGGTCCGCCGGTCCGCCCGGGAGATCGGTGAACAGGTCGCATGTGACGCCCGCTACATCGGGCGCGTGGAGTCGGGTGAGATCCGCTGCCCCAACTACGCGTACGAGCGGGTGTTCCTGCACATGTTCCCCGGCCTCACCCTGGCCGATCTGGGGTTCGCGGCACGTGAGCAGGTGCGCGGCCGGGCGGCCCGCGCCCCCGCCGGCCCCCCACCGGCGGCACAGATCACCATCCGGAACGATGAGGAGAGCGACGTGCTGCGTCGCGCATTCATGACGAGCGGTACCGCCACGGTGGCGGCCGCCTCGCTCGGCCTCGGCGGCCTGGCCGGTGCCGGTCTCGGCACCATCCCCGCCCCGCGCGCGGGCCGCACGTTCGGGGAGACGGAGGTGGAGGCCGTCGAGGAGGCGGTACGGCGCATCCGCCTGCTCGACGACCGGTACGGCGCGGACGGGCTGTACCGCAGAGCCGCCGAGCCGCTCCGCATGGCGTACGCGCTCCTCGACTCGGGGACCCCGGCCCGCCAGTCGACCGCCGACCGGATGCAGGCGGGCACCGGCGAGCTGGCCCTCTCCGTGGGCTGGCTCGCCCATGACTCGGGCCGCCTGGAGGACGCCCGCTCCCACTACGCGGAGGCGCTGGCCACCGCCCGCGTGGCGGGCGACCAGGCACTGGAGGCGCACGCCTTCTCCAACACCTCGTTCCTCGCCCGGGACGAGGGCCGCTTCCGCGAGGCGGTCCGTGCCGCCCAGGCGGGCCAGCACGCGGCCCGGCAGCTGTCCTCCGCTCGCCTGCTCGCCCTGCTGACGCTGCGCGAGGCGTGCGCCTGGGCGGGCCTCGGCGACCGCGCGGCGTGTGAGCAGGCTCTGGGCCGGGCGCACGCGCTCTTCGGGCGGGGCCCGTGCGACGCGGACCCCGAGTGGATGTCCTTCTTCGGCGAACCCGAGCTGGAGGCGCTGGAGGCCCAGTGCTGGTCGGCGCTCGGCGACTGGCCCCGCGCGGTCCGCCACGCCCGCCGTGCGACGGCCCTCCAGAACCCGCACTTCACCCGGAACCTCGCGCTCTACCGCGCCCAGCTCGCCACGGACCTCGCCCGCTCCGGCGCTCTGGAGGAGTCGGCCGCGGCGGGCGAGCGAGTGCTGGACCTGCTGGGCGAGGTCCAGTCGTCCCGCATCCGCGCGATGCTCGTCGACACCGTCCGAATCCTCTCCCCGCAGCGCTCGACGCCGGCGGTGGCGGCCTTCCTGGACCGGCGGGCGGCCTTGGACCGGGTCTGACGCCCCGCCGCACCGGGAGCCGGAGCCGCCGTCAGCCCTCCAGGTGGCCCGTGTCGTTCCACCGCTCGATCGCCGGGGCGCCGTACGCCCAGCCCAGGGCCGAGATGCTCGTCGGGTCGAGGCGGATGCGGGCCGCGAAGGAGACGTCCTCGCCGAGCCAGCGGGCGCCGATGGAGCGCAGGATGTGGCCGTGGGCGAAGACCAGCACGTCACGGTCGGCCGAGCGGGCCCACTCCACGACCTCGTCCGCGCGGGCCGAGAGCTGGGCGAGGGACTCACCCTCCGGGACGCCGTCGCGCCAGATGAACCAGTCCGGACGGAGGGCCTTGATCTCGGCGGGGGTCATGCCCTCGTAAGCGCCGTAGTCCCACTCCATCAGCGCGTCCCAGCGCTCGGCGCGGTCGCCGAAGCCGGCCAGTTCGCAGGTCTCCCGCGCGCGTACCAGCGGGCTCGTACGGATCTCGACGCCCTCCAGGCCGCCCCACGGGCCGCGGTGCAGCCGTTCGCCCAGCAGCTTCGCGCCCCGGCGGCCCTCCTCGAGGAGGGGTATGTCGGTCCTGCCGGTGTGCTTGCCGAGCAGCGACCACTCGGTCTGGCCGTGCCGGGCGAGCAGGATGCGCGGTGCCATGAGGGCTCTCCCTGAGGGTTCACAGAAGGTGCCCCTCCATCATCCCGTACGTGAACGGGGGCCCACGCCGGAGCAACCCCGGCCGCGATCTCCACGTCCATGACAGGAGGGAGCCATGGAGGGGGAACCGTTCGGATGCCGCACACCGTCGTGAGTCGTCGTCCCCGGTGGTGGACCGAGCTGCTGCTGATCGTGGTGGTGTACGCCGCGTACTCCGGCGGGCGGCTGCTCGCGCGTGGTGATGTGGCCGACGCCGTGGACCACGGGCTGGCGATACTCCGGCTGGAACAGGCGCTGCACCTCAACGCCGAACATCCGCTGAACCGTCTCTTCACCGCGACCCCCGCGCTCGGCATACCCGCCGATTTCGCGTACGCCACCCTGCACTACCTGGTGACCCCCGCCCTCCTGGTCTGGCTCTTCCGGCGCCGGCCCCTCCACTACCGGGCCGCCCGCACCTGGCTGATGGTCTCCACACTGCTCGGGCTCGTCGGCTTCACCCTGCTGCCGACCTGCCCGCCGCGGCTGCTGGCCGCCGGGCACGGGTTCGTCGACACCATGGCGCAGTACAGCGCCTACGGCTGGTGGGGCGGCGAGGCGAGCGCCCCGCGCGGGCTCGGCGGCATGACCAACCAGTACGCGGCGATGCCCAGTCTGCACGTGGGGTGGGCGCTGTGGTGCGGGGTGATGCTGTGGCGGTACGGGCGTACACCGCTGCTGAAGGCGCTCGGGGTGGCGTACCCCCTGCTGACCGTGGTCGTCGTGATGGGGACGGCCAACCACTACTTCCTCGACGCGGTCGCGGGGTGCGCGGTGATGGGCGCCGGGCTGGTGCTGGCGGGGCCGGTGGCGCGCGGGGTCGACCGGGTACGGGACCGGGTACGGGACCGGGTACGGGAGCGTTTCGGCGGGGGTTCCGTTCCGGGAACTTCACCGATTGTCAGTGGCGGATGCGAGACTTCCGCGGGTGAGCGAATTCCTGGGCAGCGGGCCCGATCGGCGTCCGCAGACGACACTCCGGCACCGGCTCGCTGAGCTGCGCGGCCCCGCCGCCGCTCCGCATCCGCTGGACGCCCGCGCGCTGGCCGCGCTGGCGGCCAATCCGGGCTGCCGGCGCCGCGCGCTGCTCGACGGAGCGGGGGTCGACAAGGCCGCGCTGGCGTCCGCCCTCGGCTCGCCGTCGGGCTTCGGGCAGTCGCAGTTCGCCTTCATGCGCGGTAACGCCTTCGAGGCCAAGGTCAAGGCCGACGGCGGCCTGGAGCTGCTGCGGCTGCTCGGCGTGGAGAGCCAGGGCGACGTGCGGGTGCCGGACCTCACGGCGGCCGGGCCCGAGGGGCGCGCGGCGCGCACGGCCCTGGCGCTGCGTGAGGCGACGGAGGCCGGGGGGTGGTCGCTGCTCGACCATCCGATGCTCGCGCTGGAGGTCGCCGGCTCGCCCGCGTACCTGGAGCCGGACGCCGTCGTCGTACGGCCCGACGGGCGGTGGACGGTCGTCGAGATCAAGTCCTTCCCGATGATCGACGGCTCGGCGGACGCGGCCAAGGTGGGCGCGGCCGCCCGGCAGGCCGCCGTGTACGTGCTGGCGCTGGAGCGGGTCGCGGCCCTGACGGACGGCGCGGAGGTGACGCACTCGGTGCTGCTGGTCTGCCCCAAGGACTTCTCCAACCAGCCGACGGGCTCGCTCGTCGACGTACGCAAGCAGCTGTCCGTGACGCGGCGGCAGCTGGCCCGGCTGACGCGCGTGGAGGACATCGCGGCCGCCCTCCCGGAGGGCGTCACCTTCGATGTGGAGGCGTGCTCGGCGGAGCAGCTGGCGGCGGCGGTGGACGCGGTGCCGCACGCGTACGCGCCGGAGTGCCTGGCCGCGTGCGAGCTGGCGTTCCACTGCCGCGACCGGGCCCGGGAGGCGGGCGCGGTGGAGGCGCTGGGCCGTTCGGTGCGGGGCGAGCTGGGCGGGCTGACGACGGTCGGCGCGGTGCTGGCGGCGGCGCGCGGGGAGGCCGGCGACCCGGCCGACCCGGCGGTGGCGGCGCTGCGGCGGGCGGCGGCGCTGCGGGCGGAGGCGGTCGCACAGGCGCCCGCGCGGATGCCGAAGGAGTACGTCGAATGTCCCTGCTGAGCGTGTCCCTGCTGAGCCCGGGCCTCGCGGAGGGGGTGGGCGCGTGTCGTTGATCTCCACCCTCGCGCGGCTGGAGGCCGTCGAGTCCGGGCGGGCGCAGCCGCTCGCCACCGTGCGGCACCGCCACCTCTCGGAGCGGCCGCTCGTCCTCGTACCGCTGACGACCGCCGGTGAGGCCGGTGCTCCGCTCGGGGCACTGCTCGGGACCGATCCGGAGGAGCCGCGGCTGCTGGTCGTGCCGCAGCCGCGCGACCGGGACCTGCGGTTCGCCTTCCTCGCGGAGCTCGCGGAGGCCGTGATCCCGTACCTCGACGCGTACGCCGACGACGTCGAGCCGGCCGAGCGCAACGAAACGGATCCCGAGACCGGCAAGAAGGTCAAGGTCGAGGTGGAGCTGTGCGCGGACGCGCCGCAGCTGATCGTGCCGAGCCGGGCGGGCGTCGAGTACGTACGGCTGCTGGGGCGTTCGATGCGGTTCCGGCGCACGGCCGAGCAGGATCCGGAGACGCCGTTCCCGGCGCCGCCGCGCGTGCCGCTGCTGGGGCGCTGGCTGACGCACTACGGCGAGCGGGCGCGGGTGCCGGGCTCGTCGCTGCTGCTGGCGGCGACGGACCTGCTGAACCGGCACTGGGCGACGGGCCAGTCCTCGCTGGAGGACCAGCACCTGGGGGCGCTGCTCGCCTGGATCGACACCCCTGAGGGTGAGTCGGGCGCGGAGGCGGCGCTGCGGGCGGAGCTCGGCCGTGACCGGGACGGGCAGCTGCTGTGCCCGCCGGCCGGTCCCGCGACCGACCCGGCGTTCGACAACCGGCTGCTGGCGCCTGCGATCGAGCGGTACGACCGGGCACGGCAGGCGTTCGCGGCGGCGGAGGACGGCGAGGCGGCCGACGAGCGGCTCGGCGAGCTGCACCGCGCCGAGCGGGAGGTCCGGCGGCTGATCGTCACCCAGCTGCGGCCCACGTGGGAGGCGGTGTGGCGGGCGGTCGAGCTGGCGCGCGAGCTGCCGCCGGGCGCCCGGGTCGCGGACCGCTGGACCCGGGACCGCTGGTCGTTCACCGGCCACCGGGACCGGATCCGGGCCGGTGAGCCGCCGCAGCCGCGCCGCGACGACGCCGTCACGGCCGCGCAGAAGCTCGCCGCGCGCGAGAGCGCCCAGGCGCAGCTGGAGGCGCAGGAGGCGCTGGACGATCCGCTGGTCATGGCGGGGCGGCGGCTGGCCGGTGAGGCGTTCGTGGCCGAGGTGCTGGACGTGACCATGACGTGGACGGAGTCGAAGCGCCCTGCGCCGCGCCCGCTGCTGACGGTGCGGACGGACGACCGGCCGCACCTGGGCGAGAAGGTGAAGGTGTACCGGTCGCTGGACGGCAAGCCGCAGACGGCCGAGTTCGTGCGGTTCGAGGACGGGGAGGCCGGGGCGCTGGTGCTGCGGGTGCTGGACCGGATGGGGCGGGGCAAGGAGCCGGCGGAGGGGTCCGTACCGGAGAAGGGGGACCGTCTGGTGTGGACGCTGTTCGAGCACGACCAGCGGGTCGGCCCGAAGCTGCCGGACCCGGAGGAGACGCCGTGGACCCACGGCGGTCCCCCGCGTTCCGACGCGGGGGAAACGCCCGACGCCGTGACGCCGGAGGACCTGCTGTGACCGCCGTCGTGCCCTTCGATCCCGCCGCGGAGGCCGCGCGCGCGACCCGGGAGATCCTCGACGACACGCTGCACGGGGACGCCCGGGGCGTCGTCGTGGACTCGCCGCCGGGCGCCGGGAAGTCGACGCTCGTCGTGCGGGCGGCGCTGGAGCTGGCGGCGGCCGGGCGGCCGCTGATGGTGGTCGCGCAGACCAACGCCCAGGTCGACGACCTGGTCCTGCGGCTCGCCGAGAAGGAGCCGGAGCTGCCGGTGGGGCGGCTGCACTCCAACGACTCCGACCCGTACGACAAGGCGCTGGACACGCTCGACAACGTACGGAAGTCGGCGAAGGCGGCGGACCTGGCCGGGCTCGACGTGGTGATCTCGACGGCCGCGAAGTGGGCGCACGTGAAGGGCGTCGAGCCGTGGGGCCACGCCATCGTCGACGAGGCGTACCAGATGCGGTCCGACGCCCTGCTGACGGTGGCCGGCCTCTTCGAGCGGGCGCTGTTCGTCGGGGACCCCGGGCAGCTGGACCCGTTCTCGGTGGTGGGCGCCGAGCAGTGGGCGGGGCTGTCGTACGACCCGTCCGCGAGCGCGGTGTCGACGCTGCTCGCGCACAACCCCGAGCTGCCGCAGCACCGGCTGCCGGTGTCGTGGCGGCTGCCGGCGTCGGCGGCGCCGCTGGTGTCGCAGGCGTTCTACCCGTACACGCCGTTCCGCAGCGGGACCGGGCCGGGTGAGCGGCGGCTGGCCTTCGGCGTCGCGTCGGACGGGTCGGGGCCCGACCGGGTGCTGGACGAGGCGGCCGAGTCCGGGTGGGGCCTGCTGGAGCTGCCGGCCCGGCACACGCCGCGTACGGACCCGGAGGCCGTACGGGCCGTGGCGCTGGTGGTACGGCGGCTGCTGGACCGGGGCGGGGCGGCGGTCTCGGAGCGGGCCGCCGAGCCGGTGCCGCTGGGCCCCGACCGGATTGCCGTCGGCACGGCGCACCGCGACCAGGCGGCGGCGGTGCGGGCGGCGCTGGCGGAGCTGGGCGTGTTCGGGGTGACGGTGGACACGGCGAACCGGCTCCAGGGGCGGGAGTACGACGTGACGGTCGTGCTCCACCCCCTGTCGGGGCGCCCGGACGCGACGGCGTTCCACCTGGAGACGGGCCGCCTGTGCGTGCTGGCGTCGCGGCACCGGCACGCGTGCATCGTGGTGTGCCGGGCGGGCGTCGCGGAGCTGCTGGACGAGCACCCGTCGACGGAGCCGGTGCAGCTGGGCATGACGGTCAAGTTCCCGGACGGCTGGGAGGCGAACCACGCGGTGCTGTCGCACCTGTCGGAGCACCGGGTGAGGTGGGCGCCGTAGGACGGCTCCGGGGCGGGGTTGCGCGGCGCGGGACAATGGACGGTGGCCGACCGGAGGGCGGGGGCCGGGACCAGGAGGAGATGGCGACATGGCGGAGACCGAGCGGAGCGAGCAGCGGCGGCTGAAACCCGCGCCCCTGCTCTTCGAGCCTGCGGAGGCCGCCGCCGACCCGGAGCACTTCTTCGACCTGGAGTCGATGGACGACCCGCGCGAGCTCCTCGCGCGCTCCACCGAGCTCGCGCTGGCGTTCCGCGCCGCGACCGACCGGGCGGTGGAGTTCCAGGCGATGGCGGCCGCGCAGCTCGCGGACCCGCGCCGGTTCGACCGGCTGACGGCCGCCGACATCGCGGAGCGCGCGGAGTGGACCGAGGACTACGCGAAGCGGATGGTCGAGTTCGGGCGTGACCTGCTGCGGGACAGCGAGCGGGACTGACGGCGGCGCCGCCGCGAGGATCGGGCGCTGGCCGACGGCATATGCCGGTCGGGCGAACCTTACTCCCGGAGGGACCCGCTTGTCCGGGTTTTCCCCAACCCTCGGAGAGGGGGCTGTCACAGGGCGTAAGTGTGGTGGCCATGAACGTATCCCACGCCACCTCCGACGGCGCCGACTGGCTCGCCTCCGCCGCCCCGCACCCGGACTCCGTCCTCGACCTCTGGGCTGCGCACCCCGCCGCCCCCGCCGTCCTGCCCTGCGGGCGGGTCTTCGACGTCGTGAGCGGACCGGCGGTCGCCGGGCGCCGCGTCCTGGACCGGCTGTGGGAGGAGGGCCCGGGATCGGGGCCGGTCGCCGTGCACCGGGGGCGGATGCTGCTCTTCACCGCGCCGGGCACGGCCCAGCGGTTACCGTCGCTGCTGCGCTGGGAGCAGTGGGGCGGCGACGACATACCGCCGCTGATCTGCCACGGCGTGGGGGACGCCGTGACCGTGCCGCCGCCCGCGCCGCTGGGTGCGACCGAGGGGCCGCGCTGGGTGGTGGCGCCGGACTCCCGGCGGCCGTGGCTGCCGGGGCCGGAGGTGCTGCTGTGGGCGGTGCGCCGTTATCGATTTCTCCTCGCGCCGAACAGGGTGCTAAGGTCTACGACGTCAGCAGGCGCCGCTAGCTCAGTTGGTTAGAGCAGCTGACTCTTAATCAGCGGGTCCGGGGTTCGAGTCCCTGGCGGCGCACAGACGGAAGAAGCCCCTCGCGGAAGCGGGGGGCTTCTTCGTTCGCCCGCGGGCGTTCACCCGCGGTCGTTCGCCCGCGGTCGTTCGCCGTCACGGTCAACGGGGCGTGATCTTGACCGTCCACGCGCCCGTGGCGGTGCGGTCCGCCACCTCCACCCGCGTGCCCTCCCCCGGCACCGTGAAGGTCTCCCCCACCCCCAGCGGCGCGTCCGCGAGCGGCGCGTACACCGAGCGGCCCCAGCAGGCGCCGGTGCGCGGGTGCGTGTCGACCACCTCGACCGGTCCGGCGCCGGACGACGCCTCGCCCCGGACGCGGTAGATCAGCACCCCCTCGGTGCAGGTGCCCTCGTCGTTGCCGGTCGCGGCGCGCGCCTCGATCGCCAGCACACTGTGCTCGCCGGTCCTGACGACCGCCAGCCGGGTGCCCGCCGACACACCCCACTCGGGCACCGCGGCCAGCGGCTCCAGGGTGAGGAGGGTCGGCTCACCCGCCGGAACGCAGCGGACCTGGTGCCCGCCGAGCCAGCCCAGCTTCCACTTGTGCCAGCCGAAGAGCTCCGGCGCCATCGCGAACTGGCTGCCCATGACGTCCCAGTCCCCCACATGGGTGTCCCAGTCACCCTTGCCGTCCATCGGCCGCCGGTAGAGGTCCGGCAGGTCGAAGACGTGCCCGGTCTCGTGGGCCAGCACGTTGCGGTCCGGCGGGTGGCGCTCGAAGACCGTGACGACACGCCGGATGTCGGTGCCGTCGGCGCGCAGCGGGACGTCGAGGTTGACGACCTTCGTGGCGTCCGAGTCCACGCCCGGCGCGTCCGGGTCGGCGACCAGGTAGACGATGTCGTACCGCGAGAAGTCGACGTACGGGTCGGCCACGGCGAGCGCGTCGCGCAGGTAGGCCGCACGCCGCTGCGGCTCCCAGTCACGCCGTATGGCGTACGCGGTGGAGGGCCGCGGCATCGGCAGCCACTCGCGCAGCAGGTGCGGGCGGAGCGTGAACCGGCCGTACGACGCGCGCTGGAAGAAATGGGTGGTCGCCGGGAAGTGGTCGGCGGCGATCTCGTCGGGGTGGGTCAGCGGCGGCGCGTCCGGGAAGGACAGGAAGAGCATGACCGCGTCGAGGTCGCGCACCGGCCGCGGGTAGGCGGCGTTCCAGGTGTCCAGGCCCAGCGAGTGGTGCGCGCCGGTACGGGGCAGGGCGCACGGGGCCGCCTCGGGCGCGGCGGACGCGGGGCCTGCCACGAGGCCCGTCGCGGCGAGCGCCAGGAGAGAGAAGATGCCCGCGGCGGTGGACCGCAGGCGCGCGCGGTCCACTCCCTCGGGTGTCTGCTGACTCTCCACGTCGACCTCCGGGTGCGGGATACGGGACGTCTCACCACCCTGAGGTGATTTGGCGCGATACGCCCTGTTCCGCTGCCCCACTTGGGTGAGCGGGCCGATTTCACGCAAAGTCACAACCGGTCAGGGTGGGATCGGCGGGCGCCACACCCGGGCCAGACCTGTGCAGAAACGATCGACCGGGGGCGCGCGGGTGGGGCGGCTCACACCTTCCGGGCGCCTCTCACCCAGTGGCGGCGCTGGAACGGCCGCCGCGACAGCCTCTATGATCGGCACACTTTCGATGGCTGACCATTCCGACCACATCTGTGCGTCACAACTGCCCTGCGGGAGCGAGCGGTGAGCGGAACCTCCAGCGGAATGCCCCAAGCACCGGGAGCTGCGGCAGTCTCACCGACCGACACCGCCGACCTTCCGAACACGCAGAGTCACGAATCCGGCGGTCCGGGCCCCGTGCCCGACACCGAACCGCGCGACTACCGCGCCGCGTTCAACGCCGCCCACCTCGCCATGGCCGTCGTCGGTCCCGAGGGCCTCGTCGTCGCCGCCAACGACGCCCTCGCCGCCCTCCTCGGCACCGACTCCGACTCGCTGAGCGAGCAGCCGGCCTCCGACCTCGTCGACCTCGCCTCCGACAGCCGCACCTGGCACGCCTACCGCGAGGTGCTGAGCGGCCGCCGCTCCCGCTTCCGCTGCACCCGCCGCCTCAAACACCCGGACGGGCGCTCCCTGTGGGCGGAGGTCACCGTCGCGCCCGTACCGCACAGCCGGCGCGTGCTGCTGTCCATCGCCGACATCAGCGACCGGCGCGAACTCCAGGCGCGGCTGCGCCACCTCCAGATGCACGATCCGGTGACCCGGCTGCCCAACCGCACGCTCTTCTTCGAACGGCTCGCCTCCGCGCTGGAGAACTCCGCGTACGACGCGTACGACACGTACGACACCTACGGCGCGCACGACGCGCGCGGCGCGTACGACTCCTACGGCGGTGGCGGATCAGGGCGGATCGGCCTCGTCTACCTGGACCTGGACGGCTTCAAGGCCGTCAACGACACCCTCGGGCACCGCGTCGGCGACCGGCTGCTGGCGGCCGTGGCCGCCCGGCTCACCGAGTGCGCGGACAGCGACGGCTACACCCGCAGCGGCGGCCACCTCGTCGCCCGGCTCGGCGGCGACGAGTTCGCGATCCTCGTCGAGGACTCGACCGGTACGGAGCAGCTCGCCGACCTGGCCCGGTCCGTACTCGCCGCCGTACAGCGGCCGTTCGACCTGGCCGGGCAGCGGCTGTCGGTCTCGGCGTCGATCGGGGTCGTCGAACGGGCCGCCGCCGGCACCACCGTGACGGGCCTGATGCAGGCCGCCGACACCACGCTGTACTGGGCCAAGGCCGACGGCAAGGCCCGCTGGACGCTGTTCGATCCCGAGCGCAACGCCCACCGCATGACGCGGCAGTCGCTCTCCTCCACTCTCCGCCCGGCCGTCGAACGCGGCGAGTTCGCCCTCGAATACCAACCGCTCGTCGGCATGTCCGACGGGACGGTACGCGGCGTCGAGGCGCTGGTGCGCTGGAACCACCCGCAGTTCGGCTCGCTGGCGCCGAATCGGTTCATCGGGATCGCCGAAGAGGACGGCTCGATCGTCCAGCTCGGGCGGTGGGTGCTGCGCACCGCGTGCCGCCAGGCCCGGCAGTGGCAGAAGGAGCACCCGCGCGAGAAGCCGCTGTTCGTCAGCGTCAACGTCGCCGTACGCCAGGTGTGGGACTCCGACCTGGTCGCGGACGTCGCCGAGATCCTCGCCGAGACGGGGCTCGCGCCCCACCTCCTCCAGCTGGAGCTCACCGAGTCGGCCGTCATGGGCTCGGCCGGCCGGCCGCTCCAGGCGCTCCAGGCGCTCAGCGACATGGGCGTGCAGATCGCCATCGACGACTTCGGCACCGGCTACTCCAACCTCGCCTACCTCAGCCGCCTCCCGGTCTCCGTCCTCAAGCTGGACGGCTCTTTCGTCCGCGGCTTCCAGGACGAGGAGCACCCCAACCCGGCCGACGAGGTCATCGTCGAGGCCCTGGTCCAGCTCGCGCACCGCCTCGGCCTCACCGTCACCGCCGAGTGCGTCGAAACCTCCGGCCAGGCGGCCCGCCTGCGCCGCATCGGCTGCGACACCGGCCAGGGCTGGCTCTACTCGCGGGCGGTGGCCCCCGACCGCATCCCCGAGCTGATCGGCGCCGGGGCGTGAAACCGCCCCTGCCCGGGGGGTGCTCGCCGGGCAGGGGCGGTGGTCGTGGGGGGTGGGTCTCAGGCCGTCAGGCCGTGTGGTGGCGGGTCAGCAGGCTCCCTGGTCCTGCCAGACGCCCCACTCGCCGGTGGTGCCGGGCTCCTCGCCCTTCGTCCACCACTTGGCCTTCCAGGTCCGCCCCTTGTGGGAGACCTGTGCGCCGCCGGTGTACTCCGCCGTCGCGGACCAGGCCGCGGCCGTGCACGCACCCGGCGTCGGGGTCGGGGTCGGCGTGGGAGTCGGCGTGGGGGTGGGGGTCGGGGTGGGGGTGGGGGTCGGGGTGGGGGTCGGCGTGGGGGTGGGGGTCGGCGTCGGGTCCGGGGTCGACGGCGACGAACCGACCGCGGCCACGATGTCGTTCAGCAGCGTGGTCCGCTCGTCCAGCCCGAGCAGCGAGTACATCATCGCGCCCGCCAGGCCCCGGTTGTGGGCGTAGTCCGCGCGGGCCTGGATGGACCGCTTGTCCAGTCCGGTGAAGAACTCGCCGTCCTTGTAGAAGTACGCGGCCTTCGCCTGGTCGTCCCAGAAGGTCGTCGCCGCGTTGTCGACGATGCCGCCGAGCTCCTTGTAGTGCGCGATGCCGGCCTGCCGGCTCACCGGCCGGGCGGCCGAGGCGCCGGTCGCGGGCTGCGCCAGGCCGTTCTTCGCCCCGGCGGGGACGCCCTTCCAGCCGCGGTAGTAGAACTCGTACCCCAGCGTCAGCTTGTTCGCGGGGAAGCCGCCCGCGATGCCGTACGCCGGCTTGCCGTCGATCCAGGCGTCGATGGCGTTGTCGATCGAGTACTTCTCGGTGCCGGGCTTGATCGGGTCGGTCGGGTCGTCGGAGCCGGAGTACAGCGGCGACTGGTGGTACGTCGGCCCGTCGCCGTCCCAGGCGCCGTGCATGTCGTACGTCATGATGTTCGCGTAGTCGAGGTACGCGCCGATCTTGTCGGTCTCGATGTGCTTGATCTTGTCCTGCCCGGCCGGCAGGGCGGCGGTCAGCAGGTACTTCTTGCCGCCGTGGGCGGCGCCGTACGCGTCCAGCTGCTTGCGGAACTCGGCGAGGAGCAGCGTGAAGTTCTGCTTGTCCTCGGGGCCGTAGTGGTTGCCGAGGTGGCCGTCGGGCGAACCGGGGTACTCCCAGTCGATGTCGATGCCGTCGAAGATCCCGGCAGCCGTGCCGGGGCCGCCGTAACCGCCCTCGACCGGCAGGTCGCCGGCGATGTACTGCTTGATGCAGGAGGCCACGAGCTTCTTGCGGCTCGCGTCCGTCTTCGCGGCGTCGTGGAAGTACTTGGAGTAGGTCCAGCCGCCCAGCGAGATGTTGATCTTCAGCTTCGGGTACTTCGCCTTCAGCTCCTTGAACTGGTTGAAGACGCCCACGATCGGCTGGTCCCACTTGTCGGCGACCCCGTCGACGCTGTCGGCGGCCGAGAAGGACCGCTGGTAGTCGGCGTACGAGTCGCCCGCGCCGTCACCGGCGTTGGGGTTGGCGTCGTCGCCCGCCGCCTTGTTGGCCTGGAAACAGGTGAGCTCGGTGGGGTGGATGTTGCCGAAGGAGTAGTTGATGATGTCCAGCTTGCCCGCGATGCCCCGGGTGTCCAGGTGCTTGGGGTAGAAGGCGTTGCCGTAGACGCTCCACTGGTCGTAGTACGCGATCTTCACCCCGCCGGAGGAGGGCGCGGCGGCCGCCGGGGCGGCAGCGGCGGCGGTGCCGGGGCCGGCGAGGGCGGCCAGCGCGCCGGCGGTCAGCGCCACGCCGGTGAGCGCGGCGACGAGGGGTTTGCGGTGCTGCACGTGCGGCCTCCGAGGGGGGTGGCGGTACGGGAGTTGGAGCAGTGATAGCCGCCTCGTGAACAGCGCGTCAATGGTCCGAACCAAATGAGGACTAGACCATTTCGGCGGCGAAACCCCTCGTCAGGAGCGCGCACGAACCGCCCGCCACCGGTGGTGACGAGCGGTTTAAGGCTCCCTTATGGATCTTGTGCGCCCGTTCCCGAGCAGGAACCACGCGGCTCCGCGCCTCCGTTCCCGAGCAGGAACCACGCGGCTCCGCGCCTCCGGTCCCGAGTAGGAACCATCCGGCTCCGCGCCTCAGGCGTCCGGCAGCCCGTACGCGTCCGCGATGAGCTCGTAGCTGCGCAGCCGCGCCTCGCTCCCGTGCGCGTTCGCCGTGATCATCAGCTCGTCCGCGCCCGTGCGCTTCTGGAGGTCGTCCAGCCCCGTCCGTACCGCGTCCGGCGTGCCGTGGACGACGTTGGCCAGCCAGCCGTCGACGAACTCGCGCTCCGCCGGGCTGAAGGCGTACGACTCCGCCTCCTCCGGCGTCGGGATCAGGCCCGGCCGGCCGGTGCGCAGACGGACCATGGACAGCGCGCCCGTGAGCACCTGGCGCCGCGCCTCCCGCTCGTCCTCCGAGGCGAGCGCGGAGACGCCGATGAGCGTGTACGGCGCGTCCAGCACGGCCGAGGGGCGGAAGGAGTCGCGGTACAGGTCCAGCGCCGGGATGGTGTTCCGCGCCGAGAAGTGGTGGGCGAACGCGAACGGCAGTCCCAGCGCGCCCGCGAGCCGGGCGCTGAAGCCTGACGAGCCGAGGAGCCACACGGGCGGGCGGCCCGACGGGCCCTGCACCGGCCCCGGTACGGCGTGGATCCGGGCGTAGGGGTGGCCGTCGGGGAAGTCGTCGTCGAGGAAGCGCACCAGCTCCGCGAGCTGCTGCGGGAAGTCGTCGGCGCCTTCGTTCAGCCTCTCGGTGCGGCGCAGGGCCGCCGCCGTGGCCCCGTCGGTGCCGGGCGCCCGCCCGAGGCCCAGGTCGACGCGGCCCGGGGCCATGGCTTCCAGGGTGCCGAACTGCTCGGCGATGACGAGCGGCGCGTGGTTGGGCAGCATGACGCCGCCCGAGCCGAGCCGGATGCGCTCGGTGTGGGCGGCGAGGTGCGCGAGGATCACGGCCGGCGAGGAGGAGGCGACCCCGGGCATGGAGTGGTGCTCGGCGACCCAGTGGCGGTGGTAACCGCGCCGCTCGGCCAGCCGGGCGAGGGCCACGCTGGTGGCGACGGCCTCGGTGGCGGTGCGCCCGCTGCCCACGGTGACCAGGTCGAGGACGGACAGCGGTACGGGCGCGCTGCCGAGCGCCGTGCCGCGGATGGCGTCCTCGCCTCGTACGGCGCCATCGCCTCGTACGGCCTCATCGCCTCGTACGGCGTCGTCGTTCACGAAGGACCCTCCTGCGTCGATGCGTGCGTAGTGCACCCATCCACAACATGAGGCACTCTCCGGTTATTCCGCACGCCCTCCGCGTGGGCTCATTCCGTGAGCGCTTCCGCGCCCTGCCGCGCGAAGAGCCGCCCCAGCTCCTCGGACCAGGCCCCGCGCCGCTCCGCGAGCCGCAGGCCCTCCCACACGGTTACCTGGTTCCCGGTGAGCACCGGCTTGCCGACGGTCGCCTCCAGCTCCGGCAGGTACGCCACCGTGTGCAGCGCCGTATCGGGCAGGAGCACCGCCTCGGCCTCCGGATGGTCGCCGGTCGCCGCGAGCTGGAGCACGTGCTCCCGGCCCCACCGGGCGAGCTCGGCCGCCGTGACGACGGAGCTCGACCGGGCCGCGACCACGTCGAGTCCGGCGTCCCGGAGGAACCGTACGAAGAGCTCCGTGACGTCCGGCGGATACGTGGCCGCCACCGCGACCCGCCGCACCCCCAGCGCCCCCGCCGCGTGCGCGAACGCGAACGCCGTGCTGGACGCCGGCAGCCCGGCCGCCGCCGCGAGGGCCCGGATCTGCTCGTGGGCGCCCTCCCAGCCGTACACGAACGACCCGCTCGTACACGCCCAGACCACCGATTCGGCGCCGGAGAGCCGCAGCTCCTCGACCCCGGCCGCGAGCCGCTCGCGGGCGCCCATCTCCTGGAGGACGTCCACGCGGTGCGCGTCCTCGCCGATGTCGGTACGGACGATGGGCAGGTTGAGGCCGTTGAGCAGCGACTCCATCCGGGGGAAGTCCTCCTCGGCGGCGTGCCCCGGGTAGAGCAGTCCGACCGTCGTCATGTCATGCCCTCCATGTCACGCGCTCCTGTGCGTCGGCGTTCACGTACGCATACCCCGCGCGGTCTCGGGTAGCCGCGCGCCCATGGCCCGAACAGTTCGTCGACTCAGAACGACCCCTTCGATACCCCGGCGCACCCTCCTGCTGGGCTCGGCCGCGGCCGCCCTGGCCGCCACCGGCTGCAGCCGCGTCGCCTCCGGCAACGCCCTGGACCGGCTCAGATCCCAGGGCACCGTCCGGCTCGGCATCGCCAGTGAGGTCCCCTACGGGTACGTCGACGAGCAGGGAGAGTTCACCGGCGAGGCGCCGGAGCTGGCGAAGGTGGTGTTCAAGCGGCTCGGCATCGACCGCGTCCAGCCCGTGGCCACCGATTTCGCCTCCCTCATACCGGGCCTGAACTCCCGGCAGTTCGACGTCGTCGCGGCCGGGATGTACATCAACAAGGAACGCTGCGAGCAGGTCGTCTTCTCGGACCCCGAGTACCAGATGCTCGACTCCTTCGTCGTCCGCAAGGGCAACCCCCTCAACGTGCGCTCGTACGAGGACGCGGTCCGCGCCAAGGCCAGGTTCGCCACCGCCACCGGGTACGCGCAGCTCGACTACGCCGTGGCCGCCGGGTACCCCGAGAAGGACGTCGTCATTCTCCAGGACCAGGTGGCCGGGCTGAACGCCGTCGAGTCCGGCCGCGTCGACGTCTTCGCCGCCACCGCCCTCACCGCGCGCCTGGTCGTGGAGAAGAGCCGGCGGGCCGAGGCGACGGCGCCCTTCTCGGCGGTCGTCGACGGCGAGAAGAAGATCGACGGCGGCGGCTTCGCCTTCCGCCCCACCGACCGCGACCTCCGGGACGCCTTCAACACCGAGATCCACAAGATGAAGAAGAGCGGCGAGCTCTTCCGCATCATGCGGCGATTCGGTTTCACCCAGGCCGAGATGACCACGCTCACCGCCGAGGAGCTGTGCCGATGACCGCCGGACTCTGGCAGAACTGGGTACTGCCCGGCATCTGGACCACCCTCCAGCTGCTCGTGTACAGCGCCGCGCTCGGCGCGCTGGTCGCCTTCTCCGTCGGCACGGCCCGCACCCACCGCTCGCTGTTCGTCCGCTTTCTGGCGGGCGCGTACACGGAGATCTTCCGGGGCACGTCGGCGCTGGTGCTGATGTTCTGGCTGTTCTTCGTGGTGCCGCCGCTGCTGGGCTGGCAGCTGGTGCCGATGTGGGCGGCGGTGCTCGCGCTCGGCCTGTCGTACGGGGCGTACGGCGCCGAGATCGTGCGCGGCGCCCTGGCCTCCGTACCGAAGGCGCAGCGCGAGGCGGGGGTGGCGCTCAGCTTCACGCCCTGGCAGCGGCTGCGGCTGATCCTGCTGCCGCAGGCCGTGCCCGAGATGATCCCGTCCTTCTGCAACCTGCTGGTCGAGCTGCTGAAAGGCACCGCGCTGGTGTCGCTGCTCGGCGTCGGGGACGTCTCCTTCGCCGCGTACCTGGTGCGCCTCGCGACCCAGGAGAGCGCGCAGATCTACTCCCTCATCCTGGTGATCTACTTCGTGATCGCGTTCGTCATCACCCGCTCCATGAAGGCACTCGAACGGAAGACCAAGGCCAATCTGGGGGTGGTGGCCAAGTGAACTGGGACTGGTCCGCGGTGGCGGACTTCATGCCGCGCTTCTGGGACGGGCTGCTGGTCACGCTGCAGATCCTCGTCCTCGGCTCGCTCATCTCCTTCACCCTCGGCCTCGTCTGGGCGGCCGGATTCCGCGCCCCGAGCCGGCTGGTGCGGTGGCCGGTGCACGCGGTGACGGAGTTCATCCGCAACACACCGCTGCTGGTGCAGCTCTTCTTCCTCTTCTTCGTCCTGCCGGAGTGGGGGGTGCAGTTCTCCGCCCTGACCACCGGCACGCTCGCCATCGGGCTGCACTACTCGACGTACACGGCGCAGGTGTACCGGGCCGGGATCGACGCCGTACCGGCCGGGCAGTGGGAGGCCGCCACCGCGCTGAGCCTGCCGGCCCACCGGACCTGGACCGCGGTGATCCTGCCGCAGGCGCTGCGTCGCGTCGCGCCGGCGCTGGGCAACTACGTCATCGCGATGCTGAAGGACACGCCACTGCTGGCCGGAATCAGTGTGCTGGAGCTGCTCCAGCAGTCCCGGCTGGAGAGCGCGGCGACCTTCCAGTACACCGAGCCGCTGACGGTCGTCGGTGTCGCCTTCATCCTCATCGCCTATCCGGCATCCCTTCTCGTACGAGCCCTGGAGCGCCGCCTTGTCCACTGACCTGATCACCTTCGAGAACGTCACCAAGCGCTACGGCGGGAACACCGTCCTCGACGACCTGTGCTTCTCGGTCGAGCCGGGCCGGCACGTCACGCTCATCGGCCCGTCCGGCTCGGGCAAGACGACGATCCTGCGGATGCTGATGACGCTGGAGAAGCCCGACGCGGGCACCATCCGCGTCGACGGCGGCCGGCTCTTCCCGGCCGACGAGAAGCAGCGGCGGGAGGTGCGCAAGCAGATCGGGATGGTCTTCCAGCACTTCAACCTCTTCCCGAACATGTCGGTGCTGCGCAACATCACCGAGGCCCCGGTGCGGGTGCTGGGCCTGGAGAAGGACGAGGCCGTGGAGCGCGGCCGGGAGCTGCTGGAGATGGTGGGGCTCGCCGACAAGTGCGACGCGAGACCGGCTCAGCTCTCGGGCGGCCAGCAGCAGCGGGTGGCGATCGCGCGGGCGCTGGCGATGCGGCCGAAGGTGCTGCTGCTGGACGAGGTGACCTCGGCCCTCGACCCGGAGCTGGTGGCCGGGGTGCTGGACCTGCTCAGGGACATCGCGCGGTCCACGGACATCACCATGCTCTGCGTCACGCACGAGATGAACTTCGCCCGTGACATCTCGGACGAGGTCCTCATGTTCGACGCGGGGAAGGTCATCGAGTCGGGTGCGCCGGAGCGGATCTTCTCCGATCCGGAGCACGAACGCACGCGCGACTTCCTCGGCGCGGTGCTCTGACCTCCCGGTCGGCGCCGAAAGTAGGCCATTGGCATATGCCAAAGTGTCCCGTTCCTGCGTATGCCCCCGGGACGGGACACTTTCTTGCCAACGGGGCCTCCTGAAACGGCCCTTGGCGGCTATCGTGGTACAGAAGCATGCGGTCACAACCTGGTAGGGGGAAACCGTGGCGCCGAAGCCCGAGCCGACCGCGCCGTTCCACTCGGTGCACTACGCCCTGCGCGTCCTCGAAACGATCTCCAGGCATCCCGGTGGCGTCACCGACGTCCAGATCGCACGCGAGACCGGACTCCCGACCGGCCACCTGGCCCCCATGCTCCTGATGCTGCGCCGCGAGGGGTACGTGGAGCAGGTCTCCGACGGCGCGTACGTCGTGGGCGACTCCCTCGTCCTGCTCGGCTCCGGCGCCACCCGCCGCGAGGCCCTGCAGAACAAGCTCCAGGAGACCCTGACCGAGCTGCGCGACTCGCTCGGCGCCGCCGTCTACATCAGCCGGTACATCGACGGCGAGGTCAAGGTCACCCAGGTCGCGGACGGGCCGCACACGCCCAAGGTCAACGAGTGGGTCGACTTCCGCTCCGCCGCGCACGCGAGCGCGGTCGGCAAGTGCCTGCTGACACAGCTGGACGTGAACGGGCGCAGAGACCACCTCTCCCGCCACAAGATCGCGCGGCTCACCTCGCGCACCATCACCAGCGAGAAGGTGCTGTTCTCCAAGCTCGACAGCCAGCCGCCGACCGTTCCCGTCCTGGACCTCCAGGAGTACGCCGTGGGCACGGTCTGCGCGGCGGTTCCGCTGACCGCCGGGTCGGCCGTGGGCTGCCTCGCGCTCTCGCTCCCGATCGAGCACGCGCACCGGCTGCGCTCGGCTGCCGACGCGCTGAACCGCAAGGCGGCCCCGGTGGTGCTGTCGCTGGCGCTTTAAACCCGTACGCGCCGGATGTGAGCCAGCTCACGCCCTCGCGGGCGGAAGCACGCCTCGGACCAGGTAGTATTAACTCTGTCAGCAGGCGCCGCTAGCTCAGTTGGTTAGAGCAGCTGACTCTTAATCAGCGGGTCCGGGGTTCGAGTCCCTGGCGGCGCACAGACGAAAGAAAGCCCCTCGCGAGAGCGAGGGGCTTTCTCGTGCTCGTGCGGTGCTCGCGCACACGGCTCAGAACTGGACGTCCGAACAGGCGTAGAAGGCGTTCCCCGTGTCGGCGATCGTCCAGACGGCGAGGATGAGGTGCCTGCCCGTCTTGCCGCTGGGGATCGTCCCGCTGTGCGCGAGCGTGGACGGCGGCTGCTGGGCGTTGTACGGGACCGTGAGGAACGGTTGCGGATCCAGGGCCGCGCGGGTCAGCGGAGCGCTGGAGTTCCAGCCGTTCCTGGTGATGTAGTACTTGAAGTCGGTGGTGCGGTGCCGTGCCGTGAACTGCCAGCGGAAGGTGTGGCTCTGACCGGCGGCCAACCGGGTGGCGGGCCAGGCCCCGCCCCGTGGATCGTCGAGCTGGGCGAAGGTGGAGTTGCCGCCGGCGCATATCCGGCCGTCGGCGGGCCCGCCGGACGGGAAGCCCTTGGGCCCCTCGACCGACTGCGGCTCCCACTGGATGGCGCCGCAGTTGGTGACAGTGCCGTTGGCGCAGAGCTTCTGGCGGCTGATGGGTGAGTCGGTGTAGCCGTGGCTGCTGGCGCTGCTGGTGGCGAGGAGAGACGCTCCGGCGACGCCGAGCGCCACCACGGCCGCGCCTAAGGTGCGGTTTCGCATGCTGGTGCTCCAGGTGAACGTGGGGGAAGTTCCATGAGCCGTGGTGCGATCCAGCCGGGAGTTGGTCTGGACCAACTCCCAATGTAGGGACGTCAATTAGACATGTCCATACCAATCACGGGGCTTCGACCGGACCACTGCGACCCGTGTAGAAAGCCACCGTCAGGTCCTTGACCAGCGCTTTACGGTCGTAGTCGTCCAGCTCGACCAGACCACGCGTGGTCAGCCGGTGGACCATGTCGTCCACCGCGTCCACCACCGACGTGAGCACCATGTCCCGGTGCTTGGCGTCGATCGACGCGATGCGCCGCCGCTGCATCGCGGCCGCGATCTCGGGCGCGTACTCGATCCGCGTCGGCTGCGCCGAGAAGACGTCGATGCCGACCGGCGCGCACTCCTCCGCCAGCATCCGCGTCAGCGCGTCCCCCACCACCTCCGCGTCCCGCAGCGTCGGCGCGTCCTCGTGGAAGGCGTCGGCCGGCAGTTGGGAGAGCACCCGCGCCATCGCCGCCTCCACCTGCTCGCGCAGGTACTGCTCGTGGTCCGCGACCCCGAGCGCCGCCCGCACCGTGTCCCGGATGCGCCACACCACCAGCACCACCACCCGCAGCGCGGTGCCGTTCGCGTCGACGGCCGGCAGCGGCTCGCTGCGCCAGTGCCGCAGCCGTACGTCGACCCGGCGGCGCAGCATGAGCGGGCTCACCCACACCAGCCCGGTGCGCCGCACACTGCCCCGGTAGTCGCCGAACAGCGTCAGCACCCACGCGTATCCGACCCGCCCGCGCCCCAGCCCACCGAAGGCGAACAGCGTCATCAGCACCCCGAGCGCGAGCAGCGCCCACCAGCCGAGGGCGATGCCGTGGTACGGAGGGGACGGCAGCCGCAGCATCAGCGTCAGCGCCGGGGGCACGACACCCACCCACCACAGCACCGCCGCGCACCCGGCGAGCGCGGCGGCCCCGGCGACGACACCGACCCAGCCGGGCAGCGCGGGCCCGGGCCGCTCGACGAGGCGCGGGTCGCCGGACGGCACGGGCCGCGGCCGGCCGGCAGGCGGTGTCTGCGCCGGTGCCTGAGTCGGCACGGACACGCATACGGACACGGTTCCGGGCACGGAGCCCGCGGGCGGCCGCGGCGGCGCCTCGTCCCGTACCGCCGCGTCGGTCGCCGCGGCCGCTCCCTCGCCGCCGGCCTCTCCGCCGTCGCCGTCGGTCTCGCCGCCCTCCCTGTCGTCCCGGAACAGCAGGTGGACCGGGATGGGCCCGGTCGTCTCGTTGCCGATCACCGGCACGCGCCGCACATGCGGCCCGCCGCTTTCCGGCGTCCCCGTCTGCATCACTCACACCTCGTGGTCACAATTGGTCGTCGCGTCTTCGGGTCGTCGAGTCGTCGAGTCTTCGGGTCGTCAAGTCGTCGCATCGGTCATCGGAACAGCCGCCGCCATGTCTCCGGTCCCGGATAGCCGTCCGCCTCGCGGCCCCGCCAGCCCTGCGCCCGCTGGAACGCCTCGACGTTGCGCCGGTCGGCCTCGCCCCAGCGCGGGGTCGGCCCCGTGCGGTAGTGGGCGCCGAACCCCCGCCGCACCAACTGGCGGCCGAGCTGCTCGACGTACGGGTTCGACTGGCCCGGCCGGAACCAGCCGCGCCCGGGGAAGTCGGGCGTGCCGCTGCTCCGGACCGCTCCCGGGATGTCGCGGCCCTGACCCCGCACCAGCAGTCGCCAGGTGTGCGGCCCGGGCAGCCCGTCCGCCTCGCGGCCCCGCCAGCCCTGCGCCCGCTGGAACGCCCGCGTGGCCGTGCGGTCGGCGTCGCCCCACCGGGGGCCGGGCCCGGAGCGGTAGAACCGCTCGCCGCCGCGCGACGCGAGCATCCGCCCCAGCTGGGTCACGTACCGGTTGGCGGCGCCGGGCCCGAAGGAGCCGTCGCCGGGGTACGCCACCGGCGTGCCTCGGCCGCCGGAGGTGGGGAGGGCGCTCAGGCCCTTGTAGCGGAAGGCCACGTAACGGCTGGAGTTGGTCCAGTACGCCATCGGCGTGGCCTGCTTGCGGGCGTGCGGGCGGGCCTGCTCGTAGGCGGTGTAGTAGGTGTGCGTGTAGTCGGTCCAGCCGCCGAAGATCGTGACGTGCGAGCCCTTGTTCGGGTCGGCGGGGTTGTGGAAGAGCAGGATGTCGCCGGGCTGGAGCTCGCTGCGGTCGATGGGGGTGCCGTACCGGTCGAGGGTGCCCGTCCACTCGTTGCCGGGCAGGCCCCAGGCCATCGAGACGAAGCCGGAGCAGTCCTGCCGGTAGCCGTCGTGCCAGTACTTCTCCATCGAGTACGGCACTTTCGCCGCCACCCACAGCTTGGCCCGGTTGATGATCTCGGCGCGGGTGGAGCGGCGCAGCGTCTGGGCGGACACCCCCGCCTGACTCGCCGTCGGCCCGGGCCGCGGCCGTCCGTGCAGGGGCCCTGTCTGGCCCTGCGGTGTGCCGGGGCCCGGGTCGTCGCGCCCCGTGAGGGCGCCGGTGGCCCCCGTTCGCTGGAGCGGGTGGGTCGCGGGGGCCGCCACCTCGGCCCCCGGCGCGGCGCCGGCGCCCGCCCCCAGGGCCACACCCGCCACGGTGGCCAGGACCAGGGCGCGGCGGGCGCCGTGCGCGGCGGGGTGACCGCCGGCGCACACGGCGAGCCCGAGGGCCAGCTCACGGCGCTGCCGGGCGCAGCCCGCGCACGGGCAGTCGGCGTCGGGCTCGTACTCCTCGAAGACCAGGGCGGCGGCCATGCGGATCCTCTCCTCGCTGCGGTACGGGCGCCAGTGTCGCAACTATCCAGATATGTCGCATTTTGACTGAAGGAAGGGGAAAACCGGTCAGCTGACAGGCCGAGCCGCCGGGCGGGATGGTCGGGACCACTCCCGGACATCCGGTAGAGTTATGCAGGTCAGCAGGCGCCGCTAGCTCAGTTGGTTAGAGCAGCTGACTCTTAATCAGCGGGTCCGGGGTTCGAGTCCCTGGCGGCGCACGCGAGGCCGAGGCCCCCTCACCACTGGTGAGGGGGCCTCGGTCGTTCCCATGGCCACATCCGTGCGATGGCCCCCGCGGTGATCCTCGCGCTCCGGATGGGGGCCGTAGAATCTGGCGTGGACCCGACACACCCCCAAGAGGGCAGTGGGTTCGAACAGTTGGGGGAGCGGCTTTCCGCAGGTGCCCCGGTGACGGAATCGACGGGGTGGGGGCCCCGTTCACAAGCCGATCACAGGACAGGCATCATGCAACCGGAGGGTCTCCAATCCATGTCTGAGGAGACGGCGGCCCGCCACTGATGCACCCGGGCGCCGGCCGCGGGAAGCCGAGGGAAGCGCGCGGCCCGGGTGTGGAACGAACACGACCAATCACGCAGCAAGCATGCGTGCGGGGGGAAGACTCATGACGTCGACGCCGACCGGCGACCGGCAGGACAACGACCCATCCCGGACCACTCAGCTCCGGGTTCCCCCGCGGCTCAGGACCGGGGGCGGGCCCCGGCAGCGCCCCGTCGCGAAGCCACTGCCGCGCTACGACTACGAGCACTACAGCCGGCTCGCCGGGCCGCTCACCCAGCCGGACCCCAACAAGCCGTACACGGTGCAGTACCGGTCCCTCATCTCGCAGGAGCCGCACCGCATCCGGGTCGCGCTGATGCTCGCCGCCGCGCCGGTGCTCTCCCTGGTGCTGCTGGTCTGGCTGCTCCAGCCGTCGCACTGGACGGAGCGCGACTACCCGGCCTTCGACTGGCTGCCGGCCCTCGACGTCGTCATGCTCGTCTCGATCGGCCTGATCGAGCTCTTCCGCTGCATGAACGTCTTGTCGAACGCGCACGCGACGCTCGTCGCCCGTGACCCGATACCCGTCGTGCCGGAGACCGGCACCCGCGTCGCCTTCCTCACCTCCTTCGTCCCGGGCAAGGAGCCCCTGGAGATGGTGACGAAGACGCTGGAGGCCGCGGTGCGGATCCGCCACCGCGGGCTCATGCACGTCTGGCTGCTGGACGAGGGCAACGACCCCGAGGTCAAGGCCGTCTGCGAGCGCCTGGGCGTGCACCACTTCTCCCGCAAGGGCATCGCGAAGTGGAACCAGCCTTCCGGCCCCCACCGCGCCAAGACCAAGCACGGCAACTACAACGCCTGGCTGGACGCGCACGGCGACAACTACGACTTCTTCGCCTCCGTCGACACCGACCACGTGCCGCTGCCGAACTACCTGGAGCGCATGCTCGGCTTCTTCCGCGACCCGGACGTCGGCTTCGTCATCGGCCCGCAGGTCTACGGCAACTACGACAACTTCGTCACCAAGGCCGCCGAGTCGCAGCAGTTCCTCTTCCACGCGCTGATCCAGCGCGCCGGCAACCGCTACGGCGCGCCCATGTTCGTCGGCACGTCGAACGCCGTGCGCATCAAGGCGCTGAAGCAGATCGGCGGCCTGTACGACTCGATCACCGAGGACATGGCGACCGGCTTCGAGATCCACCGCCACAAGAACCCGGCCACGGGCCGGAAGTGGCGCTCCGTCTACACCCCGGACGTGCTCGCGGTCGGCGAGGGCCCCAGCGCCTGGACGGACTTCTTCACCCAGCAGATGCGCTGGTCGCGCGGTACGTACGAGACGATCCTCACGCAGTACTGGAAGGGCTTCGGCACGCTGCCGGCGGGCAAGCTCTTCAACTACACGATGATGATCATCTTCTACCCGATGTCCGCGCTGAACTGGATCCTGGCGGCACTGAGCTGCGCGCTCTTCCTGGGCCTGGGTGCCTCGGGCGTGAACATCGACCCGACCGTGTGGCTGATGCTCTACGGCAACGCCTCCGCGCTCCAGATCGGCCTGTACGTCTGGAACCGCCGCCACAACGTCTCCCCGCACGAGCCGGAGGGTTCCGGCGGTGTGGCCGGCATGGTCATGTCCGCGCTCTCCGCGCCGCTCTACGCCAAGGCCCTGATCGATTCGGCCCTCCGCCGCAAGAGCAAGTTCGTCGTCACCCCGAAGGGTGACTCGGCGAGCCCGGACCGGTGGTTCGGGACCTTCCGGTACCACTGGTACTTCATCGGGATCTTCGTCGCCTCCATCGTCGCCGGTTTCGTCCTCGGGAACTCCCACCCCGCGATGGTCGTCTGGGCGTCGTTCGCGACGCTGATCACCGCGTTGCCGATCTTCGTCTGGCGGCACATGCTGCGCCAGGAGAAGAAGCGCCGCCCCGCCCGGCACGCCGGCGGGGGCCGCCCGCCGCAGCCGCCCGCGCCCGCCGTGGACCACGCGCCGCAGGCCAGGCCGAGCTGGGCCGAGCAGAACGACACCATGCAGATCGCCCTTGGGGGACGTAACAAATGAGCAGCCTGCCCGTCCGGCCGAACCACCGGAAGAACCGCGCCCGTCGCATCCTGATAGGCACGGCGGTGGTCGCGGTGGTCGCCGGGTTCAACGGGCCGGCCCTCTACCGGTACGGCTCGGAGAAGTACCACGACTACACGATCAACAAGCCGGAGTACAAGGCCGCCAACGGCCACTGGGACTTCCTCGACGTCCCCTCCGAGTTCAGGATCAACACCATCCACGCGGCGCTGCTGCACACCGGCAAGGTGCTGCTCATCGCCGGCTCCGGCAACAACCAGAAGAACTTCGACGCGAACAAGTTCGAGTCGGTCCTGTGGGACCCGAAGACGAACACGTTCAAGAAGATCCCCACCCCCAAGGACATGTTCTGCGCCGGGCACACCCAGCTGCCCGACGGGAAGCTGCTGGTCGCGGGCGGCACCAAGCGGTACGAGAAGCTGAAGGGCGACGTCACCAAGGCCGGCGGCCTGATGATCGTCCACAACGAGGACCCGGACAAGCCGATCACACTGCCCGCGGGCACCGAGTTCACCGGCAAGGCCAACGGCAAGACCTTCGTCTCCAAGGACCCGATCCTGGTGGAGAAGGCGAAGAAGGTCTTCGACCCGGCCACGGGCGCCTTCCTGCGCACCGAGCCGGGCCTCGGCCGGATCTACGTCGAGGCCGAGAAGTCCGGCAAGGAGTTCGAGACCGGCACCGAGGACAACTACACGATCGAGGGTCTGAAGGGCAAGGACGCCCGCAACGTCTACGGCATGGCGCAGAAGCTCGCCCTCGACAAGAAGGACTTCCAGGGCATCAAGGACGCCTTCGAGTTCGACCCGGTCGCCGAGAAGTACATCAAGGTCGACCCGATGAACGAGGCCCGCTGGTACCCCACGCTGACCACCCTCAAGGACGGCAAGGTCCTCGCCCTCTCCGGCCTCGACGAGATCGGGCAGATCGTCCCCGGCAAGGACGAGATCTACGACCCGAAGAAGAAGACGTGGGAGTACACCGGGATCGAGCGCCGCTTCCCGACCTACCCGGCGATCTTCCTGATGGACAACGGCAAGCTCTTCTACTCCGGCTCCAACGCCGGGTACGGCCCCGCCGACGTCGGCCGTGAACCGGGCGTCTGGGACCTGGAGACCAACGAGTTCGACAAGATCCCGGGCCTGAGCGACCCCGACAAGATGGAGACCTCGGCGACGGTCATGCTGCCGCCCGCGCAGGACCAGAGGTTCATGGTCATCGGCGGCGGCGGTGTCGGCGAGTCCCAGGAGTCCAGCGAGAAGTCCCGTCTGGTCGACCTGAAGGACCCGAACCCGCGTTTCAAGGACGGCGCCACGCTGGAGAAGGGCACCCGCTACCCGAGCGCCTCGCTGCTGCCGGACGACACCGTGCTGGTGACCGGCGGCTCCGAGGACTACCGGGGCCGCGGCGGCTCCAACATCCTCCAGGCGCGTACGTACGACCCGAAGACCGGCCAGTACAAGCGGGTCGCCGACCCGGCGGTGGGCCGCAACTACCACTCCGGGTCCGTGCTGCTGCCCGACGGCCGCGTGATGATCTTCGGGTCGGACTCGCTCTTCGCCGACGCCGCCAACACCAAGCCCGGCGTCTTCGAGCAGCGCATCGAGATCTACACCCCGCCCTACCTGTACCGGGACGCGCGGCCGAAGATCACCTCGGGGCCGGAGACGATCAAGCGCGGCGGGAGCGGGGTCTTCAAGACGCCGGACGCCGCGAAGATCAAGACGGCGAAGCTGATGCGGCCGAGCGCGGTCACGCACGTGACGGACGTCGACCAGCGCTCGATCGCGCTGGAGGTGGAGAAGACGGCGGACGGCATCGAGGTGACGGTGCCGAAGAACCGCGCCCTGGTGCCCTCCGGCTGGTACATGCTCTTCGTCACGGACGACAAGGGCACGCCGTCGGAGGCGGTCTGGGTCGAGGTGCCGTAAGCGGGTCGAGGTGCGTTGAGCCGAAGGGCCCCGGCGGTTGCCGGGGCCCTTCGCGTACGCGGGTCTACTTCGTGTTGCGGGCCAGTTCGAGGGCGTACTCCGGGAACCAGTCGCCCGCCTTCGGGCCGCCCTTGCAGTCGCCGTCCGACTCGCCGGGGCGCTTGATCCACAGGTACGCGTCGACCAGCGGGTCGCCGGTCTCGGTGGTGGGCGTCTCACCGAGGGCGCGGCCCGGCGGGTTGCACCAGCGCTCTGTGGGGTCGCCGTCGGTGTAGGGGCCGTTGCCGTTGCGGCTGGTGTCGATGACGAAGTGCTTGCCGCCGACGTTCGCCGAGACCTTCCGGCCGTACTCCTTGCTGGCCTCGGTGGTCTGGAAGTTGGCGACGTTCACCGCGAAGCCGTCGGCCTGCCCCACGCCCGCGCGCTTCAGCGGCTCGAAGATCTGGTCGGGCTTGCCCCAGCCCGCGTTGCCCGCGTCCAGGTACACCTTGGTGTGGGGCTGCTGCTTCAGCCGCTGGACGGCACCGCGCAGGAGGTCGTACCGCTCCTCGTGGTAGCGCCCGTCGGTGCAGTTGTCCACCATGTGCATCACGGCGTCCGGCTCCAGGATCACCGTCGCCGGGCGGTCGCCGATGCCCTTGGCGACCTTGTCGAGCCAGTCGCGGTACGCGTTGCCGTCGGCGGCGCCGCCCGCGGAGTGCTGGCCGCAGTCGCGGTGGGGGATGTTGTAGAGGACGAGGACGGCGTCCCGGTCGGCCTTGGCGGCGGCTTCCGTGTAGCCGCGGGCCTCCGCCTCCGGGTTCTCGGCGCCCACCCACTGGCCCATCGGCTGAGCGGCGATCTTCTTGATCAGCTCGGCGTTCTCCGTGTCCCCGTCGCGCACCCGACTGGCGAACGCCTGGGCCGCCTTCCCCTCCGGATTGACCCAGAACGGGGAGACCTCCTTGGGCTGCTGGCCGATCCCCGGCGCCGGCCCCTGCGACCGCCCACCGCCGTCCGAGGAGGAACACCCCGCCAGCAGCAGCGCCGCGACCGCCCCCACCGCGGCCGCGCCCAGGCGCGCACGACCGGTGCAACTGCCGTACATCCACTCCCCTTTGGTGCACTGTCGTCTCGTCGGGGCCACCCCCCAGGCGCCCCGCCCCGGACAAGCCCGGTCGAATCCATCCTGACACACGGGCCGGTCGCGGATCAGTGTGCCCTGGATCGGCGGACCGAATCAGCGGGGCCGGATCAGCGGGCCCGGGTCAACGGGGCCGGGTCAACGGGGCCCGGTCACGCCCGTGAGGTACGCGGAGACGACGACGTTCGCCGTGTAGGCGTCCGAGGCGCGGTCGAAGGTGCCGCCACAGGTGATCAGCCGCAGCTCGGCGCGGCCCGGGCGCCGCTGCCCGTACACCTTCTGGGGGTCGAACTCGTCGCGGGCGACGACCTGCACGTCCTCGATGGTGAACTCGGCGACCGAGCCGTCGGTCCGGGTCACCCGGACCCGTTCGCCGGGGCGGGCCGAGCTCAGCCCGTAGAAGACGGCCGGTTCGGTCTCCGTGTCGACATGGCCGGTGAAGAGGGCCGCTCCGTCCGTGCCGGGCTCGCTGCCGGCGCCGAACCAGCCGACGGTCCGCGGTGTCTCGTACGGCGGCGGGTCTATCGCGCCGCTGCTGTCGAGGCCCCGCGCCACGACCGGGGCGGCGATGCCCAGCGACTCCACCTCCAGCCGTGTCGGCCCGGCCGGCTCCAGCGGCGGGTGCGCGGGCGGCAGCGGTACGCCGAGGGGGCGGCCGACGGCGGCCACGTCTCCGGTGGTGGGGGCGGACAGGCCACCGGGGCCGTCGGCTATGCCCTTGCCCCAGAGCCATAGGCCGAGGAGGAGCAGGGCCCAGGCCATGCCGGTGAGCAGCCGCCCGGAGCCCGCCGGGCGGTCCGGGGTCGACGACATGGCCGTCAGTCCGCGCCCGGGCCCGTACCCACGCCGGTACGCCGGCGGCGGCGCAGGCGGGCGCTGCGGAACGCGACGGCGACGGCCGCCGCGCCCGCGAGGACGAGGCCGATCACGGTGTGCGGGGTGCCGGGCCCGCCCTCGCCGGCGTCGGCTCCGGTGACGGCGTCGGCGACGCTCGGGGCCTGGGCGGGGTCGGCGGCGAGCGCGGCCGCGCCACCGCCCCCGGCCCGTACGGGCGCGGTGGGGGTGGCCGACGCGGGGAGCATGACGTGGACGGTGCCGGCGGCGTGGTGGACGCGGCCGTCGCAGTGCACGGCGACGTCGTACGTACCAGGGGAGATCTGGGGCTTGATCGCGGTGGCGCCGCGCAGGGGCGCGCCCTTGCCGTCCTGGGCGGAGAGCGGCGCGGCGGTGAGGAACGCCTTTGACTTGGCGTGGCCGTGGTCGCGCTTGCAGCCGGTGACGCGGACCTCGACGTCGGCGCCGGGGGCGGCGATGGCCGGGAGGACCAGGGCCGTCACCTTGTGGTGTCCGCCCGGTTCCTCCTCCCCCGCGTGCGCGAGGCCGGCGGCCGGTGCGAGCACCAGCACGGGCGCCAGTACGGTGGCCGCCCCTGCGGCACGGAGAGCAAGCAGTCCTGAACGCATCGTGAACCTCCTGGTACTCGAAGATTCACCCCTGTTGGGGCTTTTCGCATCTCCAGAGGACTGCGAGGGGCGGCCATTCGGCGCAATCACCGCTCTGACCTGCGGTGACGCGGCGGATCCGGTCAGATGCGCTCGACCAGATCGGCGATCGAGTCGACGACGGTGGACGGCCGGAAGGGATAGCGGTCGACGTCGGCCGGGGTGGTCAGGCCGGTCAGCACCAGGAACGTCTCCATGCCCGCCTCCAGACCGGCCAGCACGTCCGTGTCCATGCGGTCGCCGATCATGGCGCTGGTCTCGGAGTGCGCGCCGATGGCGTTGAGCCCGGTCCGCATCATCAGCGGATTCGGCTTGCCCGCGAAGTACGGGTCCTTGCCGGTCGCCTTGGTGATGAGCGCCGCGACCGCCCCGGTGGCGGGCAGCGGGCCCTCGGCGGAGGGACCGGTCTCGTCGGGGTTGGTGCAGATGAAGCGGGCGCCGCCGTTGATGAGCCGGATCGCCTTGGTGAGGGCCTCGAAGCTGTACGTGCGGGTCTCGCCGAGGACGACGTAGTCCGGGTCGTGGTCGGTGAGGATGTACCCGATGTCGTGCAGCGCGGTGGTGAGCCCCGCCTCGCCGATGACGTACGCCGTGCCGCCCGGCCGCTGGTCGTCGAGGAACCGGGCGGTGGCGAGGGCGGAGGTCCAGATGTTCTCCACGGGCACGTCCAGGCCCATGCGGAAGAGCCGGGCGTGCAGGTCGCGGGCGGTGTAGATGGAGTTGTTGGTGAGGACCAGGAAGGGCCTGTCGGTGTCCCGCAGCTTCTTGATGAACGCGTCGGCACCGGGGATGGGGATGCCCTCGTGGATGAGGACGCCGTCCATGTCGGTGAGCCAGGATTCGATCGGCTTGCGCTCTGCCATGGTTGCGGGACTCCTGCCGTACAAGTCGTGCGTGGGTGCTGGGGGCGCCGCGACGGCACTGTGGCGACGCCCTCAGCGTAGGCCCTACCCGGCCGGCCAGGCCGGTCAGGGAGCGGGGTCTGGTGCGTGCAGATGCAAGGCGGAGGAAGGAGCCATGGCGGAGCCCTGGCGACTGACGACAACGCAGCAGATGCGGGTGCCAGGGCCCGCGAGCCCGGCCTGGCCGGCCGGGTAGGGCCTGATCACGATGAGGTGATCTTCACCCCGTCGATCGTCCAGTACCAGTTGTTGGACCCGGTGTAACGGAAACGGAAGCTGACGCTGGACGCGCCGGAGGGGACGGCGACGGTGAGGGACTGGGGCTGGGAGATCACGTCGGAGGTGTAGCTCTTCACGAGGGTCGGCGTCCCGCCGTTGAAGGAGGCCAGCACTTCGGCGGTCTGGCCGCCCTCCTGCCTGTAGAGCGTGGTGAAGTCCAGCGTGACCTTCGTCTTTCCGCCGACGCCGTACGCGGGGGTGACCAGCGTCGAGTCGTACGTACCGGAGAAGGACGTGTCGGCCCACTCGTCGGAGTCGGCGACCGCGAAGACGCCGCGGGCCCGGATGTTGAGCTCGCGCTGCTGGTCGGCTTGCGTGCGGGACCAGAACTCGTCCGTCGCGAAGGACCAGCCGCGCCACTCGGTCACGCCGCCGGTGCCCATGGCGTTGTTGATGACCGACCAGCCGCTGGGCGGGGTGTGCGTGAAGCCGAGGACCCCGGCGGGGATGCCGGTCTCGTCGACGCGCTGCGTCAGGGAGGACTGGAGGCTGTCGAAGGGGTCGGTGGAGCGCTGCTGGATCGGTTTGCCGTCCAGGCCCCACGCCGGGTCGGGGACGATGCCGAGCTGGTGGAAGACGGTGGCGGCGACGTCCACGAGCCGGGTGTCGAGCGGGCGGGCGCCGGCGGCGATGCCGGGGCCGGTGGCGAGGACGAAGGTGCGCCGCTCCTCGATGGAGCTGCCGCCATGGCCGCCCGCGTCGACATGGCCGTGGTCGGTGGTGACGATGACGGTCCAGCGCTCGGAGGCGTACGTGGGGCGGGCCTTGATGGCGGCGAGCATCCGCCCGAGCTGGGCGTCCTGGACGGCGATGGCGTCGAGGTACTTCTGGCCGGTGCCGCTGCCGTGCGCGACGGCGTCGGTGTTGCCGAGGTAGACGAACAGGACGTCGGGGTTCTGGTCGCGGAGGACCGCCTCCGTCTCGGCGGTGATGGTGGCGTCGTGGGCGACGTAGCCGTCGCGGTCGCCGTCGAGGACCAGCTTGGCGTCGGCGCCGGGCGTGACGGTGCCCTGGGTGTCCAGCGCCTTCCAGTCGACGGCGGCGTACGTGGAGAGGGCGGGCCGCACCTGGGCGAGGCGGGCGAGGAAGCCGGGGTACCGCCCGTAGTTCTTGCCGGTGAAGGTGTTGTCCTTGACGCCGTGCTTGTCGGGCCAGACGCCGGTGGAGATGGTCGACCAGCCGGGCCCCGAGGAGGTGGCGGCCATGGGGTTCGCGTACAGCAGCGACAGGCCGTAGGTGCCGTTCGCCATCATCGCCTTCAGGTGCGGGGCGTTGGCGGCCTCGGTCCTGTCGTGCCGAAGCCCGTCCATGCCGACGACGAGGACCTTGTCCTGGCTGGTGCCGTTCGGGAGCGTCGGCGCGGCGGCGGCCGGGGTGGCGGCGACGGCAGCGGTAGCGGCTCCGGCCGCGGCTGCGGCGAGCACGGTACGGCGGGACATGCCGGTCTGGGGCATCGAGGAACCTCCATCGGGGGTGCGGGGGCATGCCAACACCCCTGATTTCTCAAGGGTGTTGGTCCGTACCCGTTATCCTTCCGCGACCTCTTGCGGGGCACCAGATACGTGCGGTGAACGGTTGGCTTCGGCTTAGCCGCCCGTCGCCGTCTTCCACGCGTCGACGTACGTCTTCAGGTTCTCGTCGATGTCCGCCCAGTCCGGCTCGAAGACGTCGACGCCCTCCATCAGCCGGGCGAGGGCGACGGCGTTGGCGTCGGTGGGCTTGACGTCCGTACGGGCCGGGAAGCCGCCGCCGACCGCGCTGACCTGGAGCTGCGCCCGCTCGCCGAGCATGAAGTCCAGGAGCTTCCTGCCGTTGTCGGCGTGCGGGGCGTCCTTGACCAGCCCGGCGGCGTACGGGAGGGCGAAGGTGGTGGGCTTCTTCCCCTGCCGGGCCGGGAACCAGATGCCGAGGTTCGGCATGGACGTGGCCTGCGCGAAGTTCATCTGGACGTCGCCGTTGGCGACGAGGAGCTCGCCCTTGTCGACCTTGGGGGCGAGCTTGGAGGTGGAGGAGGACGGGCCGACGTTGTTGGCCTGGAGCTTCCCCAGGTACTCCATGGCCGGCTCCTTGCCGCCGAAGTCGTGCATGGCCTTGATGACGACGGCGGTGCCGTCGCCCGCGACGCCGGGCGTGGAGTACTGGAGCTTGTCCTTGTACGCCGCGCCGAGGAGCTCCTCCCAGGTGGTGGGGGCCTTGGGGAGCTTCTTCTTGTTGTAGACGAAGCCGAAGTAGTTGTTGACGACGGAGGTCCAGGCGCCGTCGGCGGCCTTGCCGGCGCCGGGGACACGGTCGGCGCCCTGCGGTTCGTACGGCTGCAGCAGCCCCTTGGAGTCTGCCTGCTGGATGAAGGGCGGGAGGGTGACGAGCACGTCGGCCTGGGTGTTGCGCTTCTCGCGCAGGGCGCGCTGCACCATCTCGCCGGAGCCGCCCTCGACGTACTCGACCTTGATGCCGGTCTCCTTCTCGAAGTCCGCGAAGACCTTGTCGTACCAGCCGTCGCCCTTCTCGCCCTTGAGACCGTCGGCGCTGTAGACGGTGACGACCTTCTCGTCGGAGGCGGCGGAGCCGCAGGCGGTGAGGCCGGCGGTGAGGAGGAGGGTGCCGGCGAGGGCGGCGAGCGGGCGGGGGCGGGTGGCGTGCAGGGGCATGACGTCGTTCTCTCCTGACGGTCGGGTCAGCGGTAGGAGGCTTTGGTACGGATGCGGGAGACGGCGAGCAGGACGAGCAGCGTCGTCGCCATGAGGACGACGGCGAGCGCCGAGCCCGTGAAGAGGGAGCCCCGGTCGGTGGCCGTGAAGATCAGCACCGGCAGCGGCAGCCAGTCCGGCGGGTAGAGCATCATCGTGGCGCTCAGCTCCCCCATGGACAGCGCGAAGCACAGCCCGGCGGCGGCGTTGAGCGACGGCAGCAGCAGCGGCAGCTTGACCCGGAGGAGGACGTACGCGGGCCGGGCGCCGAGACTCGCGGCGGCCTGTTCGTACACCGGGTCGAGGCGTACGAGGGCGGCGGAGACGGACTGGTACGCGAACGCCGTGACGAGCACGGCGTGCGCGAGGATCACGATCCAGCGGGTGCCGTTGAGGAGCAGCGGCGGTTGCGAGAACGCGACGAGGACGGCGAGGCCGACGACCACGGACGGCACGGCGACCGGCAGCACGAACAGCGCGTCGAGCACCCGGCGGCCGCGCCTGCCGAGCGCCTGCGCCGCGAGCGCGGCCCACGTCCCGGCGACGAGCGCGAGGGCGCTCGCGGTGACGGCCGTGACCACGCTGGTGGTGAGCGCCTGGAGCGACTCGCCGCGCACGGCGGAGGCGTAGTGCTCGGCGGTGGGTCCGGAGGGCAGGGCGCCGGACCAGTTCGTGGCGAAGGACGCGGCGAGGATGACGAGGAGGGGGAGGGCGAAGAGCGGCAGGAAGAGGACGAGGAAGCCCGCCCAGACCGCCCACCTGGCCTTAGCGCTGTGCACCAACACGACGGCTCACCACCCGGTACACGGCGTACAGCCCCACGGAGATCGCGATGTTGACGACCGCGACGACGCACGCGGCCGGATAGTCGGACTCGAGGATCGCCTTGCCGTAGACCAGCATCGGCAGGGTCGTCACGCCCTTGGCGCCGGTGAACAGGACGATGCCGAACTCGTTCAGGCACAGGACGAGGACGAGGCTCCCGCCGGCGGCGAGCGCGGGCAGCGCCTCAGGCAGGATGACCTGCCGCACGATCCGCGCCGGGCGGGCGCCCAGCGAGGACGCCGCCTCCAGCTGCGCGGTGTCGAGCTGCGAGAACGCGGCGAGGAGCGGCCGCATGACGAACGGCGTGAAGTACGTGACCTCGGCGAGCAGCACCCCCCACGGCGTCGCCAGGAACCGGAACGGCCCCTCGGGGGCCCCGGTGGCGTCGGTCCACAGGCCGTTGGCGATGCCGACGGTGCCGTAGAGGAAGAGGAGGGCGAGCGTGATGAGGAAGGAGGGGAAGGAGAGGAAGACGTCGATGGACTTGGCGACGGCCCGCCCTCCGGGAAACGGCACGAAGGCGATGACGAGCGCGAGCGTGAACCCGAGGACCAGGCACCCGACGGTCGCCCCGACGGCCAGCCACACGGTGGTCCCCAGCGCCTCCCGGAAGGCCCGCGAGGTGAGGACGTCGGCGTACGCGCCGGGGGCGAGGGACTCCTGCACGACGAGGCCGAGGGGGTAGAGGAACACCACCCCGAGGGCGAGGAGGGGAGGAAGGCCCCAGAGCCACGCGGGTGCGCACCGCCCGCCCCAGAGCCACGCGGGTGCGCGCCGCCCGCCCTGGGGCTGCGGGCTTCCGACCTCGCCGAGGGCGGCACGGGCACCGGTCAGCGGACGAGCCGCGCTACCCACCGGCCACCTCCGAGGGCAGCAGCACCGCGTCCTCCGGGGCGAAGTGCAGCGCCACCTCCGCGCCCAGCGGCGGCAGGTCGCGCGGCTCGCGCAGCTCGCGCACGTCCGCCAGCACGCGGTGGCCGGCGACGTCGACGTACAAGCGGTGCGTCGAGCCGCGCCACTGGACCTCCTCCAGCGTGCCGCGCAGGGCGTTGGGCCCCTCGCCGAGGCCGAGGAGGTGCGGGCGTACGCACAGCGTGGCCCCCGCGCCCGGCCGGGCCCCACCCGTCGGGACCGCCAGCGCGCGCCCCGCGAAGGCGACGGTCCCGGCGGACGGGCCGACGGTCACCGGCAGCAGGTTCGCGTTACCGACGAACGACGCCGTGAACTCCGTACGCGGCCGCCGGTACAGCTCCTGCGGCGTGCCGCAGTCCCGCAGCCGCGCCCGGTCCATGACCGCGATGCGGTCCGCCAGCGTCAGCGCCTCCACCTGATCGTGCGTGACGTACAGGATCGACACGTCCGGCAGCTCCCGGTGCAGCCGGGCCAGTTCCGCGAGCATCCCCGAGCGCAGCTGCGCGTCGAGCGCGGACAGCGGCTCGTCGAGGAGCAGCACGCCGGGGCGGATGGCGAGCGCCCGCGCGATCGCGACGCGCTGCTGCTGCCCGCCGGACAGCTCGCGCGGGTAGCGGCCGGCGTACGCGCCCATGCCGGTCATCTCCAGCGCCTCGGCGACCCGCCCGGGGATCCGGCCCTTCTCCACCTTCTGCGCGCGCAACCCGAAGGCGACGTTGTCCGCGACCTTCAGGTGCGGGAAGAGCGCGTACTGCTGGACGACCATCCCGATGCCGCGCCGGTACGGCGGCAGGGCGGTGACGTCCCGGTCGCCGATGAACACCCGTCCCGCCACCGGCCGGACGAACCCGGCGACCGCCCGCAGCGCGGTGGTCTTGCCGGAGCCGGACGGGCCGAGCAGCGCCATGACCTCACCGGGCTCGACGGTGAGGTCGAGGGAGTCGAGGACGACGTTCCCGCCGTACGCGACGGAGACCCGGTCGAAACGGATGCCGCTGCGGGTACCGCCGCGGGTACCGCCGCGGGTCATGACTCCACCCGTGCCAGGAGCTCCGGCAGTTCGGCGACCGAGCCGAGGACGTGCGTGGCGCCCGCCGCCCGCAGCGCGTCGGCGCCGTGCGCGCCCGTCAGCACGCCCGCGACGACCCGCGCCCCGGCCCGTACGCCGCTGAGCATGTCGTACGAGGTGTCGCCGGCGACCGCGACGCCCTGGACGCCGTCCGCCGCGCCGGTACGCAGCAGGGCGGCCAGCACCATGTCGGGGTACGGGCGCCCGCGCCCGCCGGGCGTGTCGGCGGGGCAGAGCGTCAGCTCGACGAGGTCGCGCCAGCCGAGCGCGTCGAGGATGGCGTCCTGCGTGACGCGCGCGAACCCGGTGGTGAGGACCACCGTGCGGCCCTCCGCCCGCAGCCGCCCGATGGCGTCGGCGGCACCGGGCAGCGGCGCGATCCGCCCGGTCGCGACCAGCTTCCCGTACGCCTCCTCGAAGGCGCGGTTGGCGGCTCGGGCACGTGTCTCGTCGCCGAAGAGGTGGCGGAAGACGGAGATCTTGGACTCGCCCATGGTGGCGCGGACGTGGTCCAGCATGGCCGCGGTCGGCCCCTCGCCGAGGTGGCGGGCGGCCGCGGCGAACGCCTCCTCCACCAGGCCGCCGTCGGCGACGGTGGTGCCGGCCATGTCGAGGACGACGAGTCCGATTCCTGCCCTTCGTACTGCCATGGTCACCAACCCAGTTCGTTCGCGGTCGTCTCGGCGATGGCGGGCGCGCACGTCATGCCGCGCCCTCCGGGCCCGGTCACCAGCCACACGGCCTCGCGCACCCGCTGGCGGTGGACGACGCGGCGGGTGTCGGTGCACTGCGCGTACACCCCGGCCCAGCGGCGGCGGATCCTCGGCAGCGGCCGGCCGAGGAAGGACTCGACGACCCGGGCGAGGTGCTCGTAGGGGTCTTCGAGGGTGTCGAAGGCGAAGGGGTGCTCGTACTCGTGCGTGTCGCCGATGGTCAGCCCTCCGTCGAGGCGCTGGACCATCAGCAGCTGCATGCGGTGCGCGGCGGCGACGGGTTCCTGCGGCTGTGCCGCCTCCAGGGCCTCGGAGGCGTACGCCGGGTAGTAGCGGAAGGAGTCGGCGTCGGCGACGGAGGTGGTGAGCGGCTCGCCGAGGGGGTCGGTCTGCATCATCTGGAGGCGTACGCGGCGTACGGGGAGGTCGGCGCCCGCGACCTCGCGGACGAGCCCGCCGAGCCAGGCGCCGGTGCACAGGACGACGGCGTCGCCCCGGTGGACGTCGCCGTGGTCGTCGCGCACGGCGTTCTCGCCGACGACCTCGCGTACCTCCCGCCCGGGGAGGAAGGTGTAGCGCCCGGACGCGTACAGGGCCTCGCGGAGGGCGGGTTGCGCGGTGCGCGGTTCGACGGCCGCGTCGCGTTCGCACCACAAGGCGGCGGCGAAGTCGCCGCGCAGGGCGGGGTTGAGGGCGCGGGCCTCGGCGGGGGTGACGAGCCGGTACCCGCGGGCGGCGGCGTCGGGACGGGCGACCGCCGCCTCGGCGACGGCGAGCTCCGGGTCGGTGCGGACGGGGGTCAGCGACCCGATGGCCCGGAAGCCGAGCGCGGGCACGCGGGCGCCGATGGCCTCCCACAACGCGCGGGCGCGCAGGGCGGTTTCCAGCTCCTCACCGCCCGCGCGGCCACTGACCCAGATCTGGCCGAAGTTGCGGAGGGACGCCCCCCGGGCCTCGGTCTCGCGCTCGATCTGTACGACCTCGTGGCCGCGCTCCACTGCGTGCCAGGCGTGCATGGTGCCCACCACGCCGGCTCCTACGACGATGACTCTCACGGACGGAAACGCTCGTGGCGGCGGGTGGCGCGGGCGGGTCGGGTTGTCGACGGGCGGGTGAACGCCCCCGCAAGCTTGGACTAGACCCGTTATGTTCTCGTTATCTGCCGAGGTGGGTGGTGAAGCTGAAGCGGTCGCCGCGGTAGAGGGTGCGGACGCGTTCCAGCGGTCTGCCGTCGGTGTCCCGCGAGACCCGGTGCAGCAGGAGCATGGGCAGCGCGGGCGGGGTTCCGATGAGCAGCGCCTCGCGCGGGGTGGCGAGGACGGTCTCGATGCGCTCGTCGGCATCGCCGAAGGAGATGCCGAGCCGTTCGCGCAGGTACGCGTAGAAGGAGGAGTCCGGATCGAAGTCGGCGTCCAGGCGCGGGACGCGCGCCTCCGAGACGTACGTGCTCTCCAGCCCGACCCGTTCGTCGTCGGCGAGCAGCACCCGCTCCAGGTGCCAGACGGGGTCGCCGGGCGCGATGCCGAGGTCGGCGGCGAGCTCGTCCGGCGACGGGAAGCGGTCGAGGGAGACGAGGTGGCGGCCGGGCCTGCGCCCCTGGCGCCGGACGCCCTCGGTATAGCTGGCGAGCGCCAGCGGCTGCTCCAGCTTGGGCCCGGCGACGACGGTGCCGCGCCCCTGGCGGCGCAGCCGCCCTTCGAGCAGCAGTTCGCGCAGGGCCTGGCGTACGGTCTCGCGGGAGACCTCGTACCGTACGGCCAGATCGCGCTCGGTGGGCAGGGTGCCGCCTTCGCCGAGCTCGTCGAGGAGGGCGGAGATGCGGGCCTTGACCGCGTAGTACTTGGGGACGCGGCCGTGCTCCGGGATGCCGGAGCGGACGGGTGCGCCAGGGGAGGCCTGGCCGTTCGGGTAGTCCACGGCGGGATGGTCGCAGACGTACGTGAACGTCAGGAGCGCCCGGCCCCTCGGCGCCCGCCGTCACGGCGCTCGACCCCTCGGCGCCCGCCGTCACGGCGCCCGACCCACCACCGTGCCCCGGTGCCGAGGAGGAGCGCGAGGGCGGTGGCCCCGGCCACGAGGAACGTGTCGTGGCCGGTCTTCGACAGCTCCTCGGCCACCCCGGGCTCCGCCGCCTCGCCGGTCGGCGGCGGCCCGGTGGGCTCGGCCGTGGCCTCGCCGGCCGGGCGCTCCTCCCCGCGGACGGCGAAGCGGTAGTCGCCGGACTCCCCGACCCAGTCGCCGTCGTCGCCGCGGCGCTGCACGATCGCGGCGTTGGCGGTGATCTCGTCGGGGCGGGCGGCGGAGGTGAAGGCGAGCCGTACGGGGACGGTGAGGGTCCGGCCGGGCGGCACGGTGTAGCCGGGGAAGCCGTTGTCGAGGACGCCGACGAGTTCGTTGTGGTCGGTCTTCTCGATGGTCACGGGGTGCGGGCGGCCGCCCTCCGCGGGGCCCCGCTCGTCCTCGTAGAACTCCAGCTGGATGTGTGAGGGCTGGAGGGTCTGGGCGCGGTCGGTGAAGACGATGACGGGGTGGATGTTGCCGCAGGTGCGGGCGGTGGTGTTGGTCAGCTCGACGCGCCAGGTCCGGAAGCCGCCGCCGGCCTCGTACGTGGTGGGCCCGTCCTTGATCCGCGTACCGATCGGGAAGGCGGTGTCGGCGGCGTTCCCGCAGGTCGGCTGGCGCTCCGGCACGGCGATGGTGTCGGCCCCGCCGGCGGTGTCGGCGCCGCCACCGCCGACGGGCGGGGGCGTGGGTCCGGGCGCGGTCGCGGTCGGTGCGGCCAGCGCGGTGCCTGCGACGACGGAGGGGACGGCGAGCAGGGCAACCGTGGCTCCGGTGGCGAGGGCGTGACGCAGTCGCATGGGGGCACCTTCGGCGGGGCGCGGAAAGTCGTGCCCCGAGAACCTGCCACGCATCGCCGCCACCGCACCGGCCGGGGCGGGGCGACCCGCCGTACGGGGGCACTTATGCGCCCGATCAGCGGAGCGGGGGGCGCGTGCCCGGCGTCGGGGTGGGGGCGCGTGCCCGGCGTCGGGGTGGGGGCGCGTGCCCGGCGGGGCGGCGGCGCGTGCCCGGCGGGGCGGGGGCGCGTGCCCGGCGGGGCGGGGCCGGAGCAGGGCGCGGCGGGGCCGGGGAGGTCCCGGCGGTGCGCGTGGCTTGCGGCGGCTCCCGGCCCGCAGGGGGCTCGGCGAGCCCGGCCACGCGGGGCCCACGCAGGCCCACGCCCCGACCCGGGCCCGGCGAGCCCGGCCCCTCGCCGACGTACCCGCCCGGCGGCCCGACGGCCGGGGTCCGGGGGTCCGGGGGGACCGGGGGTCCGGGGGTCCCGACCCGGCACAGCCGGGACCCGGCCCCTGCCCCTGCCCCGCTCAGAGTCCGAACAGCGGCGCCAGCGCCAGCAGTGCCGCGCCCTGGGCGACCTGGTGGTCGCCGGTGGCGGTACCGGCACCACCGGCACCACCGGCACCCCCATCACCGGCACCACCGGCACCCCCATCACCGGCATCACCGTCGCCACCGTCGCCGGGCTCCGCGTCCGTGAGGCTCACCGGGACCGGCCGCCCGCCGCCCTCGCGGCGCGCGCGCTCCTCCAGGACCGCGCCGACTCCTCGTACGAAGGGCTCCGGCGCCGCCGCGACGACGCGCCCGCCCAGCAGGACGCGGTCGATGTCCAGGAGGCCGACGAGGTTGGCGGCGCCGACGCCCAGCACGCGCGCGGCCTCCGCCAGGTCGCCTCGCGACACCGCCGCGAGGCACAGCGCCTCCAGGCAGCCGCGCGCGCCGCACCCGCACGGCGGGCCGTCGAGCTGCACGGTCTGGTGCCCGAACTCGCCCGCGCCGGTCCGGGCGCCCCGGTGGAGCGTGCCGCCGAGGACGAGCCCGGCGCCCAGTCCCGTACCGAGGTGGAGGTACGCGAACGACTCCCCGCCCCGCCCCCGCGCGGCGATACCGAAGGCGGCGGCGTTCGTGTCCTTGTCGAGGACCACGGGGAGCCCGAGGCGTTCGGCGAGCGCGTCGCGCAGCGGGAACCCGTCCCACTCGGGGAACCCGGTCACGCGGTGCGGTACGCCGGCGGCGTGGTCGAGCGGCCCCGGCATGGCGACCCCGGCGCCGAGGACGGTCGCGTCGAGGAGGCCCGCCGCCTCCCGCGCCGCCACCCCGAGGACGGCCTCCGTACCCGCGCCGAGGTCCAGCGGAACGCCGCGCGCCGCGACGACCGCCCCGGCGAGGTCGACGCGTACGACCGTGAGCTCGTCGCGGTCGAGGTGGAGCCCGAGGGCGTGGGCGGCGCCGGGCACGAGGCGCAGCACGGTGCGGGGCTTGCCGCCCGTGGAGGCGCGGCGCCCCGCGTCGACGGCGAGGCCCTCGTCCCGCAGCCGGGCGATGATCTTGCTGATGGCCTGCGGAGTGAGCCCGGTGCGCTCGGCGAGCTCCAGCCGACTGACGCCGTCCTCGCCGGCCTGCCGCAGCAGGTTGAGCAGCAGGGCGGTGTTGTGGCTGCGCAGAGCGTTGATGTTCACGGTCCCATTGTCCGGCCCGCTTGCACTTTGGCAACAGCGTTGCTTAAGTGGGCCGCATGACTGGAACGCTGACTGGAACGCTGCGCGTCGGACTCGTCGGCTACGGCCTCGCGGGCTCCGTCTTCCACGCCCCGCTGATCGCCGCGACCGAGGGCCTGGTGCTGGACACGGTCGTCACGTCGAACGCGGAGCGCCAGGAGCAGGCGCGCGCCGCGTTCCCGGGGGTCCGGGTCGCGGCGTCCACGGAGGAGCTGTGGGCCCGGGCGGGCGAGCTGGACCTGATCGTGATCGCCTCCCCCAACAAGACGCACGTCCCGGTCGCGACCGCCGCCCTCAAGGCCGGCCTGCCGGTCGTGGTCGACAAGCCGGTCGCGGGCACGGCGGCGGAGGCGCGGGGCCTCGCGGCCCTCGCCGAGGAGCGCGGCCTGCTCCTCTCCGTGTTCCAGAACCGCCGCTGGGACAACGACTTCCTCACGCTCCGCTCGCTCGTCGAGCGCGGCGAGCTCGGTGACGTACAGCGCTTCGAGTCCCGGTTCGAGCGGTGGCGGCCGCAGTTGAAGGGCGGCTGGCGGGAGTCGGGGGCGCCGGAGGAGTTCGGCGGGCTGCTGTACGACCTGGGCAGCCATGTCGTGGACCAGGCGCTGGTGCTGTTCGGCCCCGCCACGCGGGTGTACGCCGAGGCGGACGTCCGGCGGGCGGGCGCCGAGGCGGACGACGACACCTTCATCGCGCTGACGCACGCGAACGGCGTCCGCTCCCACCTGTACGTCAGCGCCACCGCCGCCCAGCTCGGCCCGCGCTTCCGGGTGCTCGGCTCGCGGGCCGGGTACGTCAAGTACGGCCTGGACCCGCAGGAGGCGGCCCTGCGCGAGGGACTGCTGCCGGGCACGAGCCCGGACTGGGGCACGGAGCCGGAGTCGCTGTGGGGCCGCCTGGGTGCCGGGGAGTCGCCGGTGACGGGCGGCGGCACGCCGGTCCCGTCGCTGCCGGGCGACTACCCGGCGTACTACGCGGCCATCGCCGCCGCCCTGCGCGACGGCACTCCCCCGCCGGTGACGGCCCACGAGGCGGCGGCCGCGCTGGACGTCCTGGAGGCGGCGCGCCGCTCGGCCCGCGACGGCGTGGCGGTGACGCTGTGACCGCGACGGCCCCCACCATCGAGGAGCTCGAAGCCCAGCAGGCCCGCCTGACGCTCCCCCACTTCACGCACGACGACGCCTGGCGCCTCGGCACCCTGCTGGTCGACCTGGCCCGCGAACGCCGGGCCCCGGTCGCGATCGACATCCACCGCGGCCCGCAGCAGCTGTTCCACTGCGCGCTGCCCGGCTCCAGCGCCGACAACGACGCCTGGATCGACCGCAAACGCCGCGTCGTCGAGCGCTACGCCGAGAGCTCCCTCCTCGTCGGCACCCGCTTCCGCGCCAAGGGCAAGTCCTTCGACACCGACTCCCGCCTGGACCCCGACCACTACGCGGCCCACGGCGGCTCCTTCCCGCTCACGGTCACCGGCGTCGCGGGCGTCATCGGCACGGTGACGGTCTCGGGCCTGCCACAACTGGAGGACCACGCCCTGGTGGTCGAGGCGCTGGAGCGGTTCATCGCGGGGCTGTGACGGCCGCCCCGGGTGGCGGCTGCGCGCCACCCCACGAGAAGGCGTAGGGCTCCGGCCCCCCGGAGCCGGAGTACACGCACCCCACCCCTATGTCAGGCAGGTCGAATTCCTCTCTGAGCCAGCCGTCCATGGTGAGGGCCGCCACTTCGGAGCGGTAGTCGCTCAGGGGGTAGTCGAAGGACCTCACCTCGACGCACACCGGGTCCGGCAACGTGGCGGAGCGGAGGGAAAGAGCGAAGGACATCCAGGCGAGGTCTTCCCAGTACATGCCCGCCGCGGGGAGGGCGAGACACACCCCTCGGTGAATCCGGACCAGGGGAGGCGACGTCTCACCGGGTGCCCTGACGCGAGCGGTGAGGTCCGCCGCGAGGCCACCGAGAGGACTCCTCAGGCGGTACTTGTACGTGCGCATCGCTTCACCCATTCGGAGTAATCCAACCGCGCGGCATCACCCGACCGGCCCTACGGTCGAGAAGGCGTGCGAACCGATCACCCTCGCCTAAGCGCGCCGGAAGGAGGCAGTCATGCGCTCCATGAGAGCAGCCGCCGTCGCCCTCGCGGGAGGCGCCACCCTGCTGGCCCTGACGGCCGCCCCGTCGTCGGCGGCGGCCCCGACCGTTGATCCCGGCGCCGCCACCAAGGCGGTGAACTGCGGTACCGGCTGGAACGGCCTCTCCGTCGTCGCGGTGACCACCAAGGGCAGCTCCGCCTGCGGCACCGCGCACCGCGTGGCCAACGCGTACGGCGACGCCGTCCAGGCCAAGCACCACGGTGGCACGGGACGCAAGGTCGTCGTGGTCCACGTGGACGACGCTCGCTGGAAGTGCCGCGAGCGCCAGGGCGACCCGAACCCGTACACGGAATGCGTCAACCTCAAGGACCGCGCCGAGAAGGTGCAACTGGTGTCCTGACCGGGCGTCGACGACGAGCGGCGGGCCGCCCCCGCACAGGGGCGACCCGCCGCATCAAGCCGTCAGGGTGCTGCGCGTCGCGCGCTCACGCGTCCTTGAGCTCCTGGCGCTGCCGCCCGAGCCCCTCGACCTCCAGCTCCACCACGTCGCCGGCGCGCAGGTACGGCTTCGGCTCCGGCTGGCCCATCGCCACGCCCGCCGGCGTACCGGTGTTGATGACGTCACCGGGGTAGAGGGTCATGAACTGGCTGACGTAGCGCACCACCTCACCGACCGGGAAGATCTGGTTGGCGGTGGTGCCGTCCTGCTTGAGCTCGCCGTTGACCCACAGTTTCAGCGACAGCGCCTGCGGGTCCGGCACCTCGTCCGCGGTCACGAGCCAGGGGCCGAGCGGGTTGAAGGTCTCGCAGTTCTTGCCCTTGTCCCAGGTGCCGCCGCGCTCGATCTGGAACTCGCGCTCCGAGACGTCGTGCGCGACCGCGTACCCGGCCACGTGCGCGAGCGCCGCCTCCGCGGACTCCACGTAGCGGGCCGTACGGCCGATGACGACCGCGAGCTCGACCTCCCAGTCGGTCTTGCGGCTGCCACGCGGTACGAGCACGGTGTCGTCCGGCCCGACGACCGTGTCGGCCGCCTTGAGGAAGACCACCGGCTCGGCGGGCGTCGCCTGGCCGGTCTCGGCGGCGTGGTCGTGGTAGTTCAGCCCGATGCACACGACCTTGCCGATCCGCGCGACCGGCGGCCCGATCCGCAGCCCGGTCGCGTCGAGCGCGGGCAGCACACCGGCGCCGACGGCGGCACGGATCCGGTCGAGGGCGGAGGCGTCGGAGAGCAGGTTCCCGTCGATGTCCGGCACGAGCGCGGACAGGTCGCGGAGGGTCCCCTCCTGGTCGAGCAGCGCAGGGCGTTCGGCGCCCGCCGTACCGACGCGCAGCAGCTTCATGGTCTTCTCCCTGTGGTCGAGGTGGGCCCCGGCCGATGGGGTGCGGCCATCGGAGGATTGGTCGATCCTCCAATACCGCAGGTCACCCCGCAAGACCTCGTTCACACAGTGGACCTTTACGCGCGAGTAACCTCAGGGGTCAGTGCACCCCCGCGAAAGAGGTACGCCCGCTCCGCCGCGCCCCACGCCGTGCTCGTGACGACGTACAGGCCGGCCGCCAGCGGCAGCACGGCGACGCTGATGAGCGTCCCGTACCCCAGCAGCGGCATCAGCCGGGTGACCGCCCCCGGCAGCTCCGCCCCGGCCGCCTCGCCCATCACGCCCATCACGCCCATCTCGCGCCGCGCCCGCCGGTACGTGTACGTGGCGAGCCCGGTCACGATCATGAACAGCGCCAGGTACACCAGCCCGGCCGCCCCGAAGAGCCCGCCGTCGGCCAGGGCACCCGTCCAGCGCCCGCCGAGGGGCGCGGCCAGCAGGGCGTGCCCCTCCATGCCACCGCCGGTGAAGAGGTGGTACATCAGGAAGAACGCGGGCAGCTGCAGCAGGCTCGGCAGGAACCCGGCGAACGGCGACACCTGCTCCCCCGCGTACAGGTCCATCACGGCCCGCTGCAGCCGCTCCGGGTTGCGCCCGTACTTCCTGCGCAGCTCGGCGACGCGCGGCGCGAGCCGCATCCGCGCCCGCTGCCCGCGTGCGGCGGCCCGCGCCAGCGGGTGGAGGGCGAGCCGTACGGCCACGGTGAACAGGACGATCGCGGCGGCGGTGGCGGAACCGTGGAACAGCGGCTGGAGCAGCGCGGCGAGGCGCTCGACCAGCGAGGCGAAAACGGACATGGTGAGGGAACCCTCCGAGGGTCTCGTCGTACCGGAATGAGGTGTTTTCGGCATGCCGGATTGACGACGGAACCGCGTGGAGAACGGCGAAAAGGGGAGCGGGAACCTCTACGCGGCCGTCGCGACGAGACGCCGGCCGGGCGCCCTGGGCCGTCGGCGGCCCGGCGCGTCGGGGTCGCGCTGCCGCAGGAAGGCGGTGCGCTGCTCGCGGTCCCGGAGAGCGGTGCGTATGCGGGTCGGCGGCACGGCGGCCGCGCGGCGCGAGGCGACGACGGCGTACGTGACCAGCGCGGACCCGACGGCGACGAGCGCGGCGGCGACGGAGAACGCCCCGCCGTCGGCGAAGAGGAGGTACAGGACAGCGGTCAGCCCGCACATCACGGACACCCACACGGCAAGACGGCGCATGCGATCCCCCTCCCTTCACCGTCTCGAACGCACGCCCGTCCCGCATGGTTCCCGGCGCGGACGACGTGCTCGGACGACGGGCGCGGGGGACGGGCCCCCGCCGCCCCCGTACAGCAGTACGGTGTCCCCCATGCGCCCCGATGACACGTCTGCCGACCACATCACCGAAGCCGAGCGCCTGCTGCGCACCGCGGCGCAGTACCCCGAAGACCGCGAACCGCTGCTCCTGCGGGCGGCCGCCCACCTGGAGCTGGCCGGCGCCCGCGCCCGCGCGACGACCCTGTACGACGACCTCCTCGCCGCCACCCCGCCGCCGGAGAACCCGCACCTGGTGAAGGCGCTCAAGGCGGCGAACCTGTGGGAGTACGGCCACGAGGCGGAGGCCCGGGCGATCCTCGACGGCCTGCGGGCGACGCCCCCGACCGACGCCGCCGCGTGGGAGATCGTCGCCGAGACGCTGGAGACCCACGACGAACTGGAGGCCGCCGAAGCGACCTTCACCACGGCGGTCACCACCCTCCTGCCCTCCCCCGACGACGAGGTCCCGTACCCGGCGCAGTCCCTCCTCGTGGGCCGCCACCGCGTCCGCCGCCTGCTCGCGCTGCCGCACGACGACTGGGACGTCCTGGCCGACCGCCTCCACCGGGGCGCGGTCCCCCTGGACGAGCTCCACGACCCCAAGCGCCTCTGGTCCCTGGGCTCGGACGACCCGGCCGAGCTCCAGGCGGAGATCGCGCGCCTGCGCAGCGAACTGGGCTCGTACCGCACGGCCCTCTCCCGCCCCTTCCCGGTGGCGGTCCTGCTCTGGCCGCCCAACGAACTGGCCGAGCTCCTCGCGGCCTACCCGGAGCTGGAGGCCGAGTACCCCACCCACGAGGCCCACCTCACCGACCTGGAGGCCTCCCTCCGCGAACTCGCGGCCGCCGGCACCCCGAACCTCGGCATCGTCCAGGGCACGGTCCCCTCGTACGAGGCCTTCGCCGCCTCCGAGGCCGCCTCCCCCGCCAACCCGGACCTGCTCCCCCAATACGCCACCACCCTCGCCGCCCGCGGCCGCGCGACCCCCTGGCCCCCGGCCCGCACGTCCCCGTGCTGGTGCGGCTCGGGCACGGTGTACGGGGAGTGCCACGGGACGTTGGAGGTCTGACAACGACCCGCCTACGACGAGCTCGACGCCCAGTGGCAGGGATGCGCCCGCATGCTCTTCTTCCAACTTCGGCCACTGGGCGGGCTCACCCGCAAGGGCTTCATCATCTACGACGAGGGGTTCGCCCCGCTCCGCGCCCAGGACGCCTTCCGCGACGAGCTGTGGCAGGTCCTGGCCTACAACCGGCCCACACGGAGCACGTCCCGACCCCGCTGCCGGGCGACCTCGGCGGACTGCCGCTCACCGAGCACGCCTCGTACAGCCGCGAAGAGATACGACTTCTGCGAGGGCGTCAGGTGGTGCGAGTCCATCAACTACCTGCCATCGCCGCGAGCTAAGGCCGCTCGACCTCGCCCCCCAGAAGTGGCGAGACATGCAACTGCGCGGCCCGTGCCTCCGTCATGAGGTCGTCGGGCCGGCAGAGGCGCTTCTCCATGACCTCCCGCAGCAGCGTCGCGACCGCACTCTCGTCGGCGAGGTGCGGGATCGCGTCCGCGACCGCGCGTGGGAGGGCCGCGCAGGCCAGGTTCCGGACCGGGACGCGGAGGGCGGGGCGGACCGTGGAGTGGACGCGGACGTACGCGTGGCTGCGCGGCGTCGCCCGGTGGGCGACCAGGACGTCCACCTTCGCCGGCGCGGCGGGCGCGGTGACGGACTCCAGGCCGTACAGAGCCAGGGCCGCGGGGCCGGTGAGGAGCGCGTCGGGCCCCGCGTACAGGAGGGCTCCGCGCAAGCGCTGTTGGGGCGTGGGCTCCGTCGTCTGCAGGACGATCACCCGAGGCAGCAACCGGCGCCAAGGGCCTGGCGGGCGGCAGTGGGCTGCGATCGCGGAGGAGGCGCAGCCCAGGTCCATGAGTTGGTGGACGGTGGCCACTCCGTCCTGCGCGACGACCAGCGGGTCGGCGGCGTAGCGGTGCGGCGGCGTGGGGGTCGGCATGCGCGTTTCGTGCCCGTACGGTGCGGTCGGCCATGCCTGCGCTCTGCGGTTGTTACGTGGTGGTGGCAGGAAGGGTCCTGCGCCACCCCTCGCGGTCACTTCTGTCGGCGAATCGGTACGAGGGCGTCACAAGCGCCCGAACCCGCCGCGTTAGCCTCGGGGCAGGTATGAACACGCGTGCGGAAGGCAGGACAGCGAAGATGGCCAGGATTCCGGCAGCAGCCGTGGCGGCGAGTGGGCTCGTCGGTGGGTACGCCGTGGCTCGGTGGACCAAGAAGCGGCCCCTCGGGGGTGTGGCGCTCGCGGCGGCGGGGGCCGTGGCCGCGCGGGAGTGGCAGCGGCAGAGCGGTGGAAAGGCCGCAGCCGGGCTGACCGCGGCGTACGTGGCCGCGTTCGCCGGGTCGCACCCGCTGGCGAAGAAGGTCGGGGCATGGCCCGCGGTGTTCTCGGTCGCCGGGGCCATGGCGGCCGCGTCCTGGGCGGTCGGTCGCCGGAGCGGTTGAGGCGGCTGAGGCGGCTGAGGCGGCTGAGGCGGCTGAGGCGGCTGAGGCCACGGTGCCGGACTGAGGCCGCGGTGCCGGACTGAGGCCGCGGTGCCGACCGGGCCCCGCTGAGGCGCTGCGCTCGCCGCGCTGCGCTGCGACGCGCCGCAGGCGCACCGAAAAGCCGTGCCGGGTGTCGCTGAACGCGGCGCCCGCCGGGTGCGTATAAGACGGCACCTCCCCACAGTGGCTGGGCGGGGGCCCGGGCGGCAGGGTCCGGGCGCCCGCCCAGCACGACCCCGGCACGATCCCGGCACGGTCCGGAAGACAGGCCCTAGCCGCCCAGCGCGTGCGAGACCGTGTAGATCAGCAGGCCCGCCAACGCGCCGACCACCGTGCCGTTGATGCGGATGAACTGCAGGTCGCGGCCGATATGAGCCTCGATCTTCCGCGACGTCTGGTCCGCGTCCCAGCTCGCCACCGTCTCGCTGATCAGTGACGTGATCTCGGCGCGGTACGTCGTCACGACGTACACCACCGCGTCCTCCGCCCAGCCCTCCACCTTCGCCTGCAACCGCGCGTCGGTGGCCAGCCGCCGGCCGAGCGCGAGGAGCGAGGCGCGGGCGCGCAGGCGCAGTTCGCTGCGTTCGTCCTCGGCCGCCGAGATCACCATGGCGCGGACCGACGCCCAGGCCGACGCGATGATGTCCTGGACCTCCGGGCGCGCCACCAGGTCCGACTTGAGGCGCTCCACCCGCGCCCGGGTGTCCGTGTCGGCCTGCAGGTCGGAGGCGAAGTCCGTCAGGAAGCGGTCCAGCGCGCCGCGCGCCGGGTGCCCCGGCATGTCGCGCATCTCCGTGACGAAGCGCAGCAGCTCCTTGTAGACGCGCTCGCCGACCTTCCGGTCGACGAAGCGGGGCGTCCAGCCCGGGGCCCCGCCCTGCACCGCGTCCATGATCGAGTCGGCGTGCAGCACCAGCCAGTCGTGGGCGCGGTTGCAGACGAGGTCCACCGCCCCGTGGTGCGCGCCGTCGGCGACGATCTTCTCCAGCGTCTTGCCGAGCCCGGGCGCGATCTCCGCCGCCTCCGCGCGCCGCGTGACCGCCTCCCCCACCACCGCCTGGACGTCCGCGTCCCGCAACACGGTCAGCGCGCCGCGCAGCGCCGTGGACAGTTCGGCCGTGACCCGGTCGGCGTGCGCCGGCTCGGCGAGCCACGCGCCGAGCCGGCGGCCGATGGAGAGCGCGTGCAGCCGGGCGCGTACGACATCGCCGGAGAGGAAGTTCTCGCCCACGAAGGAGCCGAGCGAGGCGCCCAGCTGGTCCTTCTTCGTCGGGATGATCGCCGTGTGCGGAATGGGCAGGCCCAGCGGCCGCCGGAACAGCGCGGTGACCGCGAACCAGTCCGCCAGCGCGCCCACCATGCCCGCCTCCGCCGCGGCCGCGACGTAACCGGGCCAGCCCTCCACGCCGGCGTTCCGCGCCCACGTGGCCAGGGTGTAGACGAGGGCGACCAGGAGCAGCAGCCCGGTCGCCATGAGTTTCATCCGGCGCACACCGCGGCGCTTCTCCTCGTCCGCCGCCGTGTACGAGAACGCCACGAGCGGGGTCTTCGACTGGTTCATCCGCACCACCATGTACGTAGTCCCTTCCCAGGGTCCCTACCTCAGGTACTCCCGGGGCGCACACCGAGTTCCCGTGTCCATGCCGGATGATGTCGGCCATGAGGGGAGTACGGGGGGAATACAGGCGTCCGCTCGCCGTGGTGCTGGCCGCGACCGTGCTGGGCTGCGGGGGCATCTTCGCGGCGGCGGTGGAGCGGACGGGCACGGACGGCCCGGTCCGGCACACCGACCCGCCGCACCAGGACGCGCGCGCCGCCACGACCGCGGAGAAGGCCGCGTGGATCGGAACCTGGTCCGCCGCGCCCGTCGAGCCCGCGCCGTCTCACGCCCAGGCGGCACGCGAGCCCCGCTCCATACGCAACGTCATCCACACCAGCATCGGCGGCACCACCGCCCGCATCACCCTCACCAACCGGTACGGCGGCCACCGCCCACTCCGCGTCGACGCCGCATCCCTCGCGGTACGCGCCGAGGGGGCCGCGGCCGTCCCCGGCACGCTCCGCCGCGTCACCTTCGCCGGCGGCCGCCCGTACGTCACCATCCCGCCCGGCGCCGACGCCGTCAGCGACCCCGTACCCCTCGCCGTCCCGTACGACGGTGACCTCCTGGTCACGCTGTACGTCCCGGCCGGCGCGCCCACGACCCGGCACCCGGTCGCCCGGCAGACGTCGTACGCCGCCGACGGCGACCACACGCGGGAGGTGAGCGGCGCCGCGTACACCGAGGCCCCCGCCCCCACCTGGCACCACCTGGCGGCCGTCGACGTCGTCAACCCGGCCGCCCGCGGCGCGGTCCTCGTCCTCGGCGACTCCCTCACCGACGGCGTCGGCTCCACCCGTGACGCCAACCACCGCTGGCCCGACCTGCTCGCCGACCGGCTGCGCTCCCGCGGCTACGGCGTGGTGAACCAGGGCATCGGCGGCAACCGCGTGCTGCGCGACGGCAGGGGCCCGAGCGCCCTCTCGCGCTTCGAGCGCGACGCGCTGAGCCGTCCGGGGGTCCGGACCGTCGTCATATGCCTCGGCATCAACGACATCATCCGCCCGCCCCACGAGACCGACCCGCGCCGCATCACCGACGGTCTGACCGCGCTGACACGGCAGGCGCACGCGCGCGGGCTGCGCGTCGTCGGCTCGACGCTCCTGCCGTTCGGCGGCCACCGGCGGTACACGAAGGAGCTGGAGGCCGTACGGCAGCAGGTCAACGCCACCATCCGCACGGGCGGCGTCTTCGACGCGGTCGTCGACTTCGACCGCGCCCTGCGCGACCCGTACGCCCCGACCCGCCTGCTGCCCGCGTACGACTCCGGGGACGGGCTGCACCCGGGCGACGCCGGCTACCGCCACATGGCCCGCACCGTCGACCTCGCCGAGCTCACCGCCCTCGCCGCCCTCGCCGCCCTCGCGGACGGTGGCGCTCCGCGGCAGGACCTCTAACCCTCCACCCCTGAGGCCGTCCGGTTCGTGCTGCTCACTCCGGCAGCTCCGACCGTTCCGCGTACATCTTCGCGATCACCGCCTCGATGTCCGGCTCCCGCACCGAAAGGTCCACCAGCGGATACTCCGCCGCGATCCGCGCCACCAGCGGCGCCGCCGACCGGTCCGCCGGGAACGCCAGCCACTGCCGCGGCCCCTCCACCCGCACCACCCGCGCCCCGTCGGGCGCCTCGATGGGCGGTAGCTCGCGCTCCAGGTCCACCACCAGCGTCCGCTCGCTCCGGCCCACCTCGTGCAGGCCGCCGAGCGCCCCGTCGTACATCAGCCGCCCGTGGTCGATGACCATCACCCGCTTGCACAGCTGCTCGATGTCGGTCAGGTCGTGGGTGGTGAGCAGGACCGTCGTGCCGCGCTCGGCGTTCAGGTCGCGCAGGAACTCCCGCACCCGGGCCTTGGAGACGACGTCGAGGCCGATGGTCGGCTCGTCCAGGTACAGCACCTCCGGGTCGTGCAGCAGCGCCGCCGCGATGTCACCGCGCATGCGCTGGCCGAGGGAGAGCTGGCGCACGGGCACGTTGAGCAGCTCGCCGAGGTCGAGGAGCTCGACGCAGCGGTCGAGGTTCTCGCGGTAGCGGGCCTCCGGGATCCGGTACAGGCGGTGGATCAGGCGGTACGAGTCGCGCAGCGGCAGGTCCCACCACAGGGTCGTACGCTGCCCGAACACCACGCCGATCCGCCGCGCGAGCCGCGTGCGGTCACGCGCGGGGTCGATGCCGGCGACGCGCAGCCGACCGCCGCTCGGGGTCAGAATGCCCGTCAGCATCTTGATGGTGGTGGACTTCCCGGCGCCGTTGGGGCCGATGTAGCCGACCATCTCGCCGCGCGCCACGCGGAAGGAGATCCCGTCCACCGCCCGGACCCGCCGCTTCTCGCGACGCAGGGTGCCGGGCACGCGGCGCCGCACGTCGAAGACCTTCTCGACGCCGACGAGCTCGATGAAATCCGACTCGCTGAAGGCCGGCTCCATGGTCTCGATGATCTCGATGATCTCGGTGGTCTCGGTGGTCTCGGTGGTCTCCATGGTCTCGGTGGTCTCGTTCGTCTCGTTGCTCACCGCTGCTCAGCTCCCTGTACTCCGGTACGAACGGACCCCAAACCGCCACGCCAGCCCCGCCAGCGCCCCCATCACCACCGCCACCACCGGCGACGCGAACGCCGCCCACCCCGGCAACCCCGCCGGCGCCTGGCGCCCGAGCACGTACAACGCGGGCACCCAGTTCACGAACGCGAGCGGCACGACGTACACCACCCCCCGCACCAGATCCGTCGCGAAGACCGTCGGCGGGTACTGGAGCAGCGTGTTGCCGCCGTACGTGAACGAGTTCGTCACCTCCGCCGCGTCCTGGGCCAGGAACTGGAAGGCCGCCCCCGCCACCATCACGGACGCGAAGATCAGCCAGCCGCTCACCACCATCAGCGGGACGAGCGCCACCTTCACCGGCGTCCATTCCACGTCGTCCAACAGCACCAGCGACCACACCAGCACCAGCAGTCCCTGCGACACCCGGCCCAGCCGCCGCAGCGCGAACCGGTCCGCCGCCACCTGCGCCAGCACCGGGGCCGGGCGCACCAGCAGCGTGTCCAGCGTGCCGTCCCGCACCCGCCGCCCCAGCCGCTGCGTCTGCCCCAGCGCCATGTCCGCCAGGCCGAAGGCGGTGCCGGTCGTCCCGTACAGGAACGCCACCTCGGCGAAGGAGAACCCGCCGAGGCCGCGGACGTGACCGAACATCAGCAGGATGACGACGAAGTCGAAGCCGGTCGCGATGAAGCTGGCGAGCAGCGTCATCGCGAAGGAGAAGCGGTACGTCATGGTCGACCGCATCCACATGGCGGCGATGAGCCCGTACGCGCGCAGCCCCGCGCCCACGTGCCCGTACGCGTGCCCGTACGCGTGGTCGTGGTCATGGCCGTGGCCGTGGCCGTGGCCGCGCTCGTGTCCGCGCTCGTACGTCTGATCAGCCACCCTGCACCACCACCCGGCGCGTCGCCGCCGCCTGGAGCGCCCGCCCGGCCAGCAGCAGGACCAGCGCCCAGCCGCCCTGGAAGGCGTACGCCTCCACCAGTCCCCAGCCCGTGCGCTTCTCCAGGAAGACGTCCGCCGGAACCTGGAGCATCGACGACCAGGGCAGTACGCGGGCGACCTCGCCGAGCACGCCGGGGAAGACGTTCAGGGGCAGGAGCATGCCCGAGAAGAACGTCCCCGACAGCCACGCCACCTGCACCACCCCGTGCCCGTCCATCAGCCAGAACGCGCTCAGCGCCACCAGAAACCACACCGCGAAGCTCACCACCGCGCCCAGCACCACCGAGAGGAGGAAGGCGAGCCAGGTCAGCGGCTGCTCGGGCAGCGCGATGTCGAAGGCGAGCGCGCCGACGGCCAGCGGCGCCACGCCCCGCCCCAGCAGCAGGAAGCCGGACCGGCCCAGGGCGACGGACAGCCACCACAGCTGGAGGTCGGCGGGGCGGTAGAGGTCGACGGCGATGTCGCCCGTCCTGATGCGCTCCATCAGCTCGTCCTCGAACCCACCCCCCATCAGGCCGCAGGCGGCGAGGAGGGCTTGGCCGATCCACACATAGGCGAGCGCCTCGCCCATGTCGTAGCCACCGAGGTGAGGGCGCTCATCCCAGAGGGCTATGTAGGTGAACGCCAGGATGAAGCCGAAGACGGTGTTGGTGAACACCCCTGCCGCGGTCGCCACCCGATACGTCGCATGGCGCCGGAAACCACCGGCCGCCACGGCCGCGTACAGCCGCACCCTGAGCTCCCTCCGTCAAAGCTGACGAGCCTAGCCCTGCGGAATCCGTCGTCACGACTGCTTTTCGGTGCAAGATGAGTTTCGGACAAATCGTCATAAACAGCGCAGCAGTCATCGACAGGCCGGAGAACATGAGCGACGAGCCACCGAAGCAGGCCTGGGAGCCCCGCGACCCGACCGTCGCCGGCCCCCCGGCCCGCGAGACGCCGCAGAAGGGGAAGAAGGCGGGGAGGGAGGGCGGGCGGAAGAAGCCCGAGAAGCCGGAGACGCCGGAGGCACCGGAGACACCGGTGCGGGAGACGGAGACACCGGAGACCGAGACGCCGGAGACGCATACGAAGCCGGTGAAACCGGTGAAGCCGGAGGGCCGTAAGCAGGCCGCTGACACCGCACGCCCCCGGGCAGGTGCCACGCCCGGAACCGAGCCCACGGCCCGTTCTGGCGGTGGCACGGAAAGCGAACGCGCAGCAGACACCAGCCCAGGCACAGACACCAGCCCAGGCACCAGCACCACCAGCACCAGCACCAGCACCGGCCAGAGCTCCGCCCCCGACCCGGCGTCCGACACCGCCCGCCCGGCCGGCACCCGCACCACAGGCACCCGCCCCCGCCCAGGCGCACCAAGCGCCCCCGCCGACCCGGGCGCCCCCGCCGGACCCCCGGACCAGAGCCACCGCGGGTCGCGCAGGCCCCGCGGGCAGCAGCGGCCGAAGGGCCGCGGCAAGCGGCAGCGCGAGAAGCGCACCGGGTGGCGGCGCGCCGTGCCCACCTGGCGCATGTTCCTCGGCGGCTTCCTCTTCGCCTGCCTCCTCCTCGTCGGCGGCTTCTTCATCGGCTACCACCTCGTCGACATCCCGCCCGCCAACGCCGCCGCCACCGCCCAGTCGAACGTCTACCTCTACAGCGACGGCACCCAGATCGCCCGCGACGGCAGCGTCAACCGGGAGAACGTCCGCCTGAAGCGCGTCCCGCCCCACGTCCAGCACGCCGTCCTCGCCGCCGAGGACCGCGACTTCTACTCGGCGGCCGCCGTCGACCCCGAGGCGATGCTCCGCGCCGCCTGGAACACCCTCACCGGCAAGGGCACCCAGGGCGGCTCCACCATCACCCAGCAGTACGTCAAGAACTACTACCTCGGCCAGGAACGCACCATCACCCGCAAGGTGAAGGAGTTCTTCATCGCGATCAAGCTCGACCGCGAGAAGACCAAGAACGACATCTTCGAGGGCTACCTCAACACCAGCTACTACGGCCGCAACGCCTACGGCATCCAGGCCGCCGCCCACGCCTACTACGACAAGGACGTCGAGGACCTCGACGTCGCCGAGGGCGCGTACCTCGCCTCGCTGCTCAACGCCCCGAGCGCGTACGACGTGGCCACCCACCCCCAGAACCGGCCCCGGGCCATCGCCCGCTGGGTGTACGTCCTCGACGCGATGGTCAAGGAGCGCTGGCTCACCCCGAGGGCGCGCGCCGAGGCCGTCTTCCCCACGCCGCTCGCCGCACGCTCCACCATCGGGCTCTCCGGCCAGCGCGGCTACGTCATCCAGGCCGTCCAGGACTACCTCACCGACCACGGCGTCCTGCACTCCAAGGACCTCGCACGCGGCGGCTACCGCATCACCACCACCCTGCAGAAGCGCAAGCAGGACGCGTTCATCCAGGCCGTCGAGGACCAGGTCATGGCGCGGCTCGACACCACCGCCAACGAGACCGACCGCTTCGTACGCGTCGGCGGCGTCTCCCTCGACCCCGCCACCGGCAAGGTCCTCGCCATGTACGGCGGCGTCGACTACACCAAGCAGTACGTCAACAACGCGACGCGCCGCGACTACCAGGTCGGATCCACCTTCAAGCCGTTCGTCCTCGCCGCCGCCGTCCACCACGGCTCGCGCACCCAGCACGGCGAGCGCATCACGCCCAACACGACGTACGACGGCACCAACGAGCGCCACGTGGAGGGCTGGACGGGCCCGGCGTACAACCCGAAGAACGAGGACGACGTCTCGTACGGCAGCATCCCCGTGACCACCGCCACCGACAAGTCGGTCAACGCCGTGTACGCCCAACTCGCCGTCGACGTGGGCCCGGCCAAGGTCGAACAGACCGCCATCAACCTGGGGCTGCCCGTCGACACCCCGGACCTGAACCCGTCGCCGTCGATCGCCCTCGGCCCCGCCACCGCCTCCGTACTCGACATGGCGCAGGCGTACGCGACCCTCGCCAACCACGGCAAGCACAGCGCGTACACGCTGGTCGAGCGGGTGCAGCGGGACGGCGAAGACCTGGAGCTGCCCGGCGCCGAGACCACCCAGGCCATCAGCCGCGAGGCGGCGGACACCACCACGGCGGTGCTGCGCGGCGTCATCGAGGGCGGTACGGGCACGGCGGCCCAGGCGGCGGGACGCCCGGCCGCCGGCAAGACCGGCACGGCGGAGGACGACAAGGCGGCCTGGTTCGCCGGCTACACGCCGAACCTGACGACCGTCGTCGCGGTGATGGGCCAGGACCCGAAGACGGGCGGCCAGAAACCGCTGTACGGGGCGCTCGGCCTGGAGCGGATGAACGGCGGCGGCGCACCGGCGGAGATCTGGGCCCAGTACACCCGCGAGGCCCTGGCGGGCACGGAGGCGCGCGACTTCGACCTGCGGATCGCGGAGGGCATGGAACCGCGCCCCGACCCCTCGGACGGACCGGACGAGCGGGACGGACGGGACGGCTTCGGCCGCCGCACCCCGGACACGGAGAACGCCGGCCCGAGACACGACCGGGGCGCCGGCGCCCCCGCGGCTCCCGTCGCCCCCGCCGCCCCCGCCGCCCCGGCAGCCGCGGCACCCCCCGCCGAGCCGCGCGTCCGCAGCGCCCCGGTCGCCGCAGCACCGTCACCCGAGACGGCCTCGCAAGCCCCCCAAGCCCCACAGACCCCGACAGCCCGGGAGCCCGGGCAGCCGTGGGACGCCTGGGAGGCGCACGACATGTCCTAGTGACCTAGTGCCCCGAGGTGGCCTTCAGACCGACCACCGCGACCAGCAGCAGGCACACGAAGAAGATCCGGGCGGCGGTCGCCGGCTCCCCCAGCACCACCATGCCGACCACCGCCGCGCCGGCCGCGCCGATGCCGACCCACACGCCGTACGCCGTACCGATGGGCAGGGTCTTCGCCGCCTGCGACAGCAGCACCATGCTGGCGACGATGCCGGCGCCGGTCAGCAGGCTCGGCCACGGGCGCGTGAACCCCTCGGTGAACTTCATCCCGATCGACCAGCCGACCTCGAGCAGACCGGCGATGATCAGCAGAACCCATGCCATGACGGCGGCACCTCCGTGAACGCGAAAACGAACGGACAACAGGGGTGCGTCGTCTTTGCGTCAACCCGGTACGGCGCGTCTCGTCGGGTCCCTCGACCGTAACAAACCGGCGCTACAGGTACAGCCCCGTCGAGTCCTCCGAGCCCTCGAACCGGTCGGCGGCGACCGCGTGCAGGTCGCGTTCCCGCATCAGTACGTAGGCCACACCGCGCACCTCGACCTCGGCACGGTCCTCGGGGTCGTACAGCACCCGGTCACCGGGCTCCACGGTCCGTACGTTCTGGCCGACCGCGACCACCTCGGCCCAGGCCAGCCGGCGGCCGACGGCGGCGGTCGCCGGGATCAGGATGCCGCCGCCCGAGCGCCTCTCGCCCTCGGGCGTGTCGTTCCGTACCAGCACGCGGTCGTGCAGCATGCGGATGGGCAGCTTGTCGTGGGTGTTCTCGCTCACCCCACGAAACTACCTGGCCCGGCGCGGCCCGCGCGCCGAAGGGTCAGCCCTTGCGGCGCCGCGCGGACACGGCGAGCAGCCCGACCACGCCGATCGCGAGCAGCGCCACCGGCACGACCCGCTCCAGCCGCGGCGAGCCGTCCTCCGCGACGAACCGGCCCTTCACGTCCGTGACGACGCGGTTCACGGTGACGAAGGCGCGCCCCGCGGTCTGGTCGACCGTCGACGCCACCTTGGCCTTAGCGTCCCCGATGATCGTCTTCGGGTGCATGCGTACGCCGATCTCGTCGAGTGTGACGGCGAGCTGCTCGCGACGGCGGACGATGTCCGCCTCGATCTGCGCAGGGGTCCTGGCATCCGACACCGCGCTGCCTCCGTAGGTCTGTCCAAATCCGTGATGGACAGTCTGTCAGCTCAACGGCCCGCTCACTGTCCCCGACCCCCATTAGGCTCTGAAGGCGTACGCCCAAGCCAGGAGAGAGACCATGAGCGAGCGACTGCAGCCCGGCGACACCGCCCCCGCCTTCACCCTGCCCGACGCGGACGGCAACGACGTCTCGCTCGCCGACTACCAGGGCCGCAAGGTGATCGTCTACTTCTACCCTGCCGCGCTGACTCCCGGCTGCACCAAGCAGGCGTGCGACTTCACCGACAACCTCGACCTGCTGGCGGGCGCCGGCTACGACGTGATCGGCGTCTCGCCCGACAAGCCGGAGAAGCTCGCGAAGTTCCGCGAGAAGGAGGACCTGAAGGTCACGCTGGTCGGCGACCCGTCGAAGGAGACGCTGGCGGCGTACGGCGCATTCGGCGAGAAGAAGCTGTACGGCAAGACGGTGACGGGCGTGATCCGCTCGACGATCGTCGTCGACGAGGACGGCAAGGTGGAGCGCGCCCTGTACAACGTGAAGGCCACCGGCCACGTCGCCAAGATCATCAAGGACCTCGGCATCTGACCACCCCCGCGCCCGGCCCGACGCCGTCCGACGCCGCATCTGAGCCACCGTCATCCGGTGATCCCGCCGACGGCCCGCGCGCTGCCCATTACGATGGGGTCGCGCATGCGGCCGTGGTGGAATTGGCAGTCACGCTGGGTTTAGGTCCCAGTGGGGTAACACCCGTGAGGGTTCGAGTCCCTCCGGCCGCACGTGAGCGAAGGCCCGGCCCCACCAGGGGACCGGGCCTTCGGCGTACACCGCGCGCCTCAGCCCACCAGCTCCCGGATCACCGGTACCAGTGCGCGGAACGCCTGGCCCCGGTGGCTGATGGCGTTCTTCTCGGACGGGGTCAGCTCCGCGCAGGTGCGGGGCTCGCCGTCGGGCTGGAGGATCGGGTCGTAGCCGAAGCCGCCGGTGCCCGTGGGGGTGTGGCGGAGGGTGCCGCGGAGGCGGCCTTCGACCACGCGCTCGGTGCCGTCGGGGAGGGCGAGGGCGGCCGCGCAGGCGAAGTGGGCGCCGCGGTGTTCGGGGGCGATGTCGGCGAGCTGGGCGAGGAGCAGCTCCAGGTTGGCCCGGTCGTCGCCGTGGCGGCCGGCCCAGCGGGCGGAGAAGATGCCGGGGGCGCCGCCGAGGACGTCGACGCAGAGGCCGGAGTCGTCGGCGATCGCGGGCAGGCCGGTGGCCCGGGCGAGGGCGTGCGCCTTGAGGAGGGCGTTCTCGGCGAAGGTGACGCCGGTCTCCTTGACGTCGGGGACCTCGGGGAACGCGTCCGCGCCGACGAGGTCGTGGTGGAGACCCGCGTCGGCGAGGATGGCGTGCAGTTCGGTGATCTTCCCGGCGTTACGGGTGGCGAGGATCAGGCGGCTCATGCACCCCAGTATCTACGGGCCGTCAGGGGGTGCAGACCTTGCCGATCTCGGTGGCCGCGTCCGTGACGGGCTTGATGTCGGGGGTGGTGTCGCCGTTCTTGACGGCGGTGCGGACGGTGTCGACGCCCTTGCCCAGGTCGTCGACGGCCTTGGAGAGGTCGGCGTTGTCCGTCTTGTCCTTCAGCGAGGCGAGTTCCTTGTCGATCGCGTCGAGGGACTCGTTCAGCTGGGCGGGGTCGCTGGTGGCGGACGACGCCGCCTGGCTCAGCTTGTCGACGCTGGTGGCGATGGCGTCGGCGGCCTGGACGCAGTCCATGGCCTTGTCGAGCGCGCCGCAGCCCGTTACGGCGGTCAGGGCGAGTACGGCGGCGGCCGCGGTGGTGGCGATGGCTGCGGTGCGTCGGCGTCGGCGCATGGGTGGTGTCCTCCGAAGGGTTGGCCGGGCGTACGGTTCGATCCGTACGCCCGTAACCGTACGGACGCGGCCGGACCCCGTCATGGTTGCCGCTACAGGGTCTCCGCCAGCGCGCGGCGCTGGATGTCGGCGAGGTCGGCGCAGCCGCCGGTGGCGAGGTCGAGGAGGGCGTTGAGCTCCTTGCGGTCGAAGGGCTCGGCCTCGGCGGTGCCCTGGACCTCGACGAAGCGGCCGTCGCCGGTGCAGACGACGTTCATGTCGGTCTCGGCGCGGACGTCCTCCTCGTAGCAGAGGTCGAGGAGCGGCGTGCCGTCGACGATGCCGACGGAGACGGCGGCGACGGTGCCGGTCAGGGGCTTGCGGCCGGCCTTGACGAGCTTGTTGCGCTGCGCCCAGGCGACGGCGTCGGCGAGGGCGACGTACGCGCCGGTGATGGCGGCGGTGCGGGTGCCGCCGTCGGCCTGGAGGACGTCGCAGTCGAGGACGATGGTGTTCTCGCCGAGGGCCTTGTAGTCGATGACGGCGCGCAGGGAGCGGCCGATGAGGCGGGAGATCTCGTGGGTGCGGCCGCCGATCTTGCCGCGTACGGATTCGCGGTCGCCGCGGGTGTTGGTGGCGCGGGGCAGCATCGAGTACTCGCCGGTGACCCAGCCTTCGCCGCTGCCCTTGCGCCAGCGCGGGACGCCTTCGGTGACGGAGGCGGTGCAGAAGACCTTGGTGTCGCCGAAGGAGATGAGGACGGAGCCCTCGGCGTGCTTGCTCCATCCGCGTTCGATGGTGACCGGGCGGAGCTGTTCGGGGGTGCGGCCGTCGATTCGAGACATGACATGAGCCTAGCCCCCTCGTGCGAAGGGCCCGTTCCGGTTCCGGAACGGGCCCTCGAGGGTGAGCGGCGGTGGCTCACATCATGTCTTCGATCTCCGCGGCGATGGGGTCGGCGTCGGTGCCGATGACGACCTGGATCGCGGAGCCCATCTTGACGACGCCGTGGGCGCCGGCGGCCTTGAGCGCGGCCTCGTCGACCAGGGCGGGGTCGGCGACCTCGGTGCGCAGGCGGGTGATGCAGCCCTCGACCTCTTCGATGTTGTCGATGCCGCCGAGCCCGGCGACGATCTTCTCAGCCTTGCTGGCCATGTCCTTCTCCCTGCGTCCAAGAGCCGTTTCGGAGCACTGAGCGCTGCTCGGCCCACCTAGGTCTTTCGTCACCGTAACGCACGGTTGGCCCATCTTCGCGGGCACATGACCGGCTTGTAGCGAAGGATGACGATCACCAGCGCCTACGATATCGCAACTGGTCTACACCAGTCTCGCAGGAGACCAGGAGGACGCCGATGAGCTCCGACAGCTCCGCCGGCACGGCCGCTCCGCAGCGGAAGCGGTGGTCCGGCGCCTTCCAGGGGCTGCAGAAGATGGGCCGCAGCCTCCAGCTGCCCATCGCCGTCCTGCCCGCGGCGGGCATCCTCAACCGCCTCGGCCAGCCGGACGTGTTCGGCGCGGACGGACTGGGCTGGAACGACGTCGCCAAGGTCATCGCGGGCGCGGGCGGCGCGCTGCTCGACGCGGACCTGGGCCTGCCGCTGCTCTTCTGCGTGGGCGTCGCGATCGGCATGGCGAAGAAGGCGGACGGCTCCACGGCGCTCGCCGCGGTCACCGGCTTCCTGGTCTACCGGGGCGTGCTGCGCGCCTTCCCCAAGGACTGCCCGCCGGGCACCAAGGACGTCAACGGCGGCTGCCTGGGCGCGGACGACACCTTCGTGGCGTACACGTACCAGAATCCGGGTGTCTTCGGCGGCATCGTCATGGGCCTGCTCACGGCCTACTTCTGGCAGCGGTTCCACCGGACCCGGCTGGTGGACTGGCTGGGCTTCTTCAACGGGCGCCGGCTCGTGCCGATCATCATGTCGTTCGTCGCCATCGCCTTCGCGGTCGTCTGCCTCTTCGTCTGGCCGCCGGTCGGCGACGCCCTGGAGGGCTTCAGCGACTGGCTGGTGGGCCTCGGGGCGTGGGGCGCGGGCCTGTTCGGCATCGCGAACCGCGCGCTGCTGGTGATCGGGCTGCACCAGTTCCTGAACGTGCCCGTGTGGTTCCAATTCGGCACGTACACCAAACCGGACGGCACGGTGGTGCACGGCGACATCAGCATGTTCCTGGCAGGCGACCCGGACGCGGGGCAGTTCACCACCGGCTTCTTCCCGATCATGATGTTCGCCCTGCCGGCCGCCGCGCTGGCCATCACCCACTGCGCCAAGCCGCACCGCCGCAAGGAGGTCGGCGGCCTGATGCTCTCGGTGGCCCTCACCTCGTTCGTCACGGGCATCACGGAGCCGATCGAGTACTCGTTCCTCTTCGTCGCGCCCGTGCTGTACGCGATCCACGTCGTGCTGACCGGCGTGTCGATGGCGGTGACGTGGGCGTTCGGCGTGAAGGACGGCTTCAGCTTCTCGGCCGGCCTGATCGACTACGTCATCAACTGGGGGCTCGCGACGAAACCCTGGCTGATCATTCCGATCGGTCTCGCGTTCGCGGCGGTGTACTACGCGATCTTCCGCTTCGCCATCACCGCATTCGACCTGAAGACGCCGGGGCGCGAGCCCGAGGAGGCGGAGACGGACGTCACCAAGCCGTAGGCGCGGCACCCGGCGCCCGGCGCCCGACGCCCGACTGACGCCCGAAGGGGCCCGTGACCTGCGAGGTCGCGGGCCCCTTCGGGCGTTATCAAATTGCAAGTTCCTTATCTATCCTTCACCGTGCTACAACAGGTCTACACCACAATTGGTGTAGACCACGCGCGCATTTCTGCGCAGCGCTTCACGAGACGCCGCCGTCCCCTTTCACAGTCCCCGGGCGGCGCCTTGCCTACTGGAGGAAGTATGAGTACGGCCACCGCCACGGCGGCGCCCGCGAAGAAGCGGGGCTCCGGCCTGTTCCAGGGCCTGCAGAAGATCGGCCGCAGCCTGCAGCTGCCCATCGCCGTCCTTCCCGCAGCAGGCCTCATGGTCCGGCTGGGCCAGGACGACGTGTTCGGCAAGGACGGACTCGGCTGGGACAAGGTCGCCGCCGTCTTCGCCAACGCGGGCAGCGCGATCACCGGGGCGCTGCCGATGCTCTTCTGCATCGGCGTGGCGATCGGCTTCGCCAAGAAGTCCGACGGTTCCACCGCGCTCGCCGCCCTCGTCGGCTTCCTCGTCTACAGCAAGGTGCTCGAGGCCTTCCCGGTCACCGAGGCCGTCGTCAAGGCCGGCAAGGACGATCCGGCGACGTTCAACAACCCCGGTGTCCTCGGCGGCATCGTGATGGGTCTGCTCGCCGCCGTGCTGTGGCAGAAGTACCACCGCACCAAGCTGGTGGACTGGCTCGGCTTCTTCAACGGCCGCCGGCTCGTCCCGATCATCATGGCCTTCGTCGGTGTCATCGTCGGTGTCTTCTTCGGCCTGGTCTGGGAGCCGATCGGCGAGGGCATCGCGAACTTCGGCGAGTGGATGACGAGCCTGGGCGCGCTGGGCGCCGGTCTCTTCGGCGCGATCAACCGTGCGCTGATCCCGATCGGCATGCACCAGTTCGTGAACACCGTGGCGTGGTTCCAGCTGGGTGACTTCACCAACGCCGCGGGCGAGGTCGTGCACGGCGACTACGGCCGCTTCCTCGCGGGCGACCCGACCGCCGGCATGTTCATGTCCGGCTTCTTCCCGATCATGATGTTCGGCCTCCCGGCCGCCGCGCTCGCCATGGCGCACACGGCTCACCCCACGCGCCGCAAGGCCGTCCTCGGCATGATGGTGTCGCTGGCGCTGACCTCGTTCGTCACCGGTGTCACGGAGCCGATCGAGTTCGCGTTCATGTTCGTGGCGCCGGTGCTGTACGTGATCCACGCGGTCCTCACGGCCATCTCCCTCGCCCTCACCTGGGCCCTGGGCGTGCACGCGGGCTTCAACTTCTCGGCCGGTCTGATCGACTACCTGCTGTACTGGAAGCTCGACACCAAGCCGTGGCTGATCATCCCGATCGGTCTCGTGTTCGCGGTGGTCTACTACGTGGTCTTCCGCTTCGCGATCGTCAGGTTCGACCTCGCGACCCCGGGCCGTGAGCCCGAGGAGGAGATCGAGGATCTCACCAAGGCGTGAGCACATGACGGAACGCCCCCGGAACCACAGGTTCCGGGGGCGTTCGCATGCCGTCAGACCTCGTACACGGCACCCGCGTGGGCCAGCTCCGCCGGGCCGTCGTAGACCGCCCGCGCGTCGGCGAGGTTCCGCTCGCCGTCCGTCCACGGCGGGATGTGCGTGAGCACCAGCCGCCCTGCCCCCGCGCGGGCCGCGTGCGCGCCGGCCTCGCGGCCGTTCAGGTGCAGGCCGGGGATGTCCTCCTTGCCGTACGTGAACGACGCCTCGCACAGGAACAGGTCCGTCCCGGCCGCCAGCGTGTCCAGCTCGTCGCACACGCCGGTGTCACCGGAGTACGTGATCGACTTCCCCTGGTGCTCGATGCGGATGCCGTACGCCTCGACCGGGTGGCACACCTTCTCCGTACGGATCTGGAAGGGGCCGAGGTCGAAGGTGCCGGGCTTGAGCGTGTGGAAGTCGAAGACCTCGCTCATCGACTTGTCGGACGGCGTGTCCGCGTACGCCGTCGTCAGGCGCTGCTCGGCGCCGTCGGGCGCGTACACCGGGAGGGCGGGGCAGCGGCCGCCCTCGTGCCGGTAGTAGCGGGCGACGAAGTACGCGCACATGTCGATGCAGTGGTCGGCGTGCAGATGGCTCAGGAAGATCGCGTCCAGGTCGTACAGACCGGTGTGGCGCTGCAGCTCGCCGAGGGCGCCGTTGCCCAGGTCGAGGAGCAGCCGGAAGCCGTCGGCCTCTACGAGGTAGCTCGAGCAGGCCGATTCCGCGGACGGGAACGACCCGGAGCAGCCGACGACGGTGAGCTTCATGGAGCGTGAACCTCCGTGGACGGGGGCGGGGCGCTGGGGGGAGGTCGTGCGGTTTACCGAGCGTAAGGCGCGGGAGGGCGGGCCGCTCCTTCGCAGTGGCCGCTTGTGGTCGAACTCACCCGCGCTGTCACCGATTCGGGCCTCTCCCGCCCCTTGCGACCGCCCGTGCCGGCCTCCCCGCCGCTCCCCTTCCCCACCCCCTAGGCCCAGAGCTGGCCCTGGAGTGTTTCGATCGCCGCTTCCGTCGTCGGGGCCGTGTAGACGCCCGTCGACAGGTACTTCCAGCCGCCGTCGGCCACGACGAAGGCGATGTCCGCGCTCTCGCCCGCCTTGAGCGCCTTCCGTCCGACGCCGATCGCCGCGTGCAGCGCCGCGCCCGTCGAGACGCCCGCGAAGATGCCCTCCTGCTGGAGGAGCTCCCGCGTCCGCGTCACCGCGTCGGCTGAGCCGACCGAGAAGCGGGAGGTGAGGACGGAGGCGTCGTACAGCTCGGGGACGAAGCCCTCGTCGAGGTTGCGCAGGCCGTAGACGAGGTCGTCGTACCGGGGCTCCGCGGCGATGATCTTGACGTCGGGCTTGTGCTCGCGCAGGAAGCGGCCGACGCCCATCAGCGTGCCCGTCGTGCCGAGGCCCGCCACGAAGTGGGTGATGGAGGGGAGGTCCGCCAGGATCTCCGGCCCCGTCGTGGCGTAGTGCGCGCCCGCGTTGTCGGGGTTGCCGTACTGGTAGAGCATCACCCAGTCGGGATGCTCGGCGGCGAGCTCCTTCGCGACGCGGACGGCCGTGTTGGAGCCGCCTGCCGCCGGGGAGGAGATGATCTCGGCGCCCCACATGGCGAGCAGGTCGCGCCGCTCCTGCGAGGTGTTCTCGGGCATCACGCACACGATGCGGTAGCCCTTGAGCTTGGCCGCCATCGCGAGCGAGATGCCCGTGTTGCCGCTGGTCGGCTCGAGGATGGTGCAGCCGGGGGTGAGCCGGCCGTCCTTCTCCGCCTGCTCGATCATGTGCAGGGCCGGCCGGTCCTTGATGGAACCGGTCGGGTTGCGGTCCTCCAGCTTGGCCCAGATGCGTACGTCCTCGGAGGGGGACAGGCGCGGCAGGCGTACCAGCGGCGTGTTGCCGACCGCCGCGAGCGGGCTGTCGTAACGCATCAGCGCATTCCGCCGGCCACGGCCGGAAGGATCGTGACGTTGTCGCCGTCGGAGAGCTTGGTCTTGATGCCGTCCAGGAAGCGGACGTCCTCGTCGTTCAGGTAGACGTTCACGAACCGCCGCAGCTCGCCCTCGTCGACGATGCGGCCCTGGATGCCGGCGTGCCGGGTCTCGAGGTCGGCGAAGAGGTCGGCGAGGGTCTCCCCGTTGCCCTCGACGGCCTTGGCGCCGTCGGTGTAGGTGCGGAGGATGGTCGGGATGCGGACCTCGATGGCCATGGCGTGGGCTCCTGTCGGAAGGTGAGTCGATGGCAGGCAGGCAGGCGTACTGCGTGCGCGTTCCCCGGGGGGCACGCGCGGCGGTGCGGAAGGCGGTGCGGTGGCGGTGCGGAGAGGTGCGCTCAGGCGGCGCAGCGCGGTGGACACATCGCGCTGGCGAGGCGGCACAGGTCGACGTGCAGCCGCGCCACGAGCAGCACGGTGCCCGGCGTCTGTTCGCTCACGTCGATGGAAACCATGCGGTCATCGTATCGATTCCCGGTCCGGATCCTGGAGTGTGATCTCGCATTGCGGACGTTTTCCGCCCGCCTGGCGAGACGCCGCACTCAGTACGCGTCGACGACCTGGACCTCTTCCTCCGTGATCTCGCCGTCCACGATCCGGTACGAGCGGAACTGGAAGGGTCCCGCGCCGTCCGTGTCCGCCGTCGACACCAGGACGTAGTGCGCGCCGGGCTCGTTGGCGTACGAGACGTCCGTGCGCGAGGGGTACGCCTCGGTCGCGGTGTGCGAGTGGTAGATGACGACCGGCTCCTCGTCGCGGTCGTCCATCTCGCGGTAGAGCTTCAGGAGGTCGCCCGAGTCGAACTCGTAGAAGGTGGGCGAGCGAGCGGCGTTGAGCATCGGGATGAAGCGCTCGGGGCGTCCGGAGCCGGCCGGGCCCGCGACCACGCCGCAGGCCTCGTCCGGGTGGTCCTCGCGGGCGTGCGCGACGATCTGGTCGTAGAGGGCCCGTGTGATGGTCAGCATGCGCATCAGGATAAGCAGAGGGGCCCGCCTGTACCGAGGAGTGGTACGGGCGGGCCCACATGCTGGACAGCCGGTTACGGCGTCACCGCTTGAAGGCGGTGTTCTCCGGGTTCCGGTTCTTCAGGAACAGGTAGCTGACGCCGAGCAGCAGGGCCCACAGCGGGGCGCAGTACAGCGAGACCCGCGAGCCCTCGTCGATGCCCATCATGACGATCACGCCGAAGATGAACAGCAGCGCGAACCAGCTGGTGAAGGGCGCTCCGGGGGCCTTGAACTCCGACTCCGGCACCTCACCGCGGTTGACGGCGGCGCGGTAGCGGATGTGCGAGACCAGGATGGCGATCCAGGCCCACATGCCGGAGATGGTCGCGAAGGAGACGACGTACTCGAAGGCCTTGCCGGGGGCGACGTAGTTGATCCAGACGCCCACGAGCATCAGCGCCGCCGAGAAGGTGGTGCCGAGGAGCGGGGTGCCGGACTTCGTCAGCCGGGTGAAGACCTTGGGGCCCTGGCCGTTGAGCGCGAGGTCGCGCAGCATGCGGCCGGTGGAGTACATGCCCGAGTTGCAGGAGGACAGGGCGGCCGTCAGCACCACGAAGTTCACGATGGCGGCGCCGATGCCGAGGCCCATCTTCTCGAAGGCGGCGACGAACGGCGAGACGCCCGGCTGGAAGTGCGTCCACGGCACGACCGACAGGATCATGATCAGCGCGCCGACGTAGAAGACGGCGATGCGCCACGGGACGGTGTTGATGGCCTTCGGCAGCGTGACCTTCGGGTCCTTGGACTCGCCGGCGGTGACGCCGACCAGTTCGACCGCGAGGAAGGCGAACATCACGATCTGGAGCGTCATCAGCGTGCCGCCGATGCCCTTGGGGAAGAACCCGCCCTCGGACCACAGCATGGTCATGGACGCGGTGTCGGCGGCGTCCGAGAAGCCGATGGTGAGGATGCCGGCGCAGATGAGGATCATGCCGATGATGGCGGTGACCTTGATCATCGAGAACCAGAACTCCAGCTCACCGAAGAGCTTCACCGAGATCAGGTTCGCGCCGTACAGGATGACCGTGAAGACCAGGGCCGAGACCCACTGCGGGATGTCCCACCAGTACGTCATGTAGGTGGCCGCGGCGGTGACCTCGGTCATCCCGGTGATGACCCAGAACAGCCAGTACGTCCAGCCCGTGACGAAGCCGGCGAAGGGGCCGATGAACTCGCGGGCGTACTCCGAGAAGGACCCGGAGACGGGGCGGTACATGAGCAGCTCGCCCAGGGCCCGCATGATGAAGAAGATCACGAGCCCGGCGATGGCGTACGCCAGGATGAGGCTCGGCCCGGCCTTGGAGATGGCCTTGCCCGCGCCGAGGAAGAGCCCGGTGCCGATGGCTCCGCCGATCGCGATCATCTGGATCTGGCGGGCGCCGAGGCCCCGCTGGTAGCCCTCGCCCTCACCGGCGACGGGGCTGTCGTTCTGGTTGCCGACCTGCGTTGAGGTCATCGTTCTGCTGCGCCTTTCTCCACGCTGATCCCCCCGGATATGGATGGAGTGCCACCGGCGATCAGCCGGCCCAAGCGCACCCGGGGAACAGGGGTGGCGTTCCCGGGCGATCGTGCAGATTTATCACGGCCGCAACGATGATCGAGTAGCGGTGATGTGAATCGAGACACAGCGAAAACAGGACAAACACCCCTTTCGTGGCTGAAAGGGGTGTCCTGGTAATCCGATCGTTATGCGGATTTGAGCGTCCGCTGAGCGGACGCCCGCATGGACGTCCGCCCCTACGGCATCAGCGTCTCGACGAGCGTCTCCTGCAGGGCGCCGAGCCAGAGGTACGCCATGACCATCGGCTTGCGCGGGTCGCTGTCCGGCAGCCGGTACAGGTCGTCGTTGTCGTCCTCGTCGCCGACCTCCAGCCGGGTGCCGATGGTCAGCCGCAGGTCGTTGAGCGCGCCGAGCCAGTGGCGCGCCTCGTCGGCGGACAGCTTGAGCACCGCGGCGCCCTCCCCGGCCACGGTCAGCGCGTCCAGGCTCCGTACGACGGCGAGGGCGTCCTCCCGCTTGCGGGTGCGCAGGTCGTTCTCGGTGAACCGGCGGAACTCCGCGGACATGGCGCGCAGCTGCTCGTCGTCGTCCGCGTACGCGTTCGGGAAGAGCCGGGCCAGCGCCGGGTCGGCCGGGGGTTCGCTCGGGCCGTCGCGGAACAGCTCGGCGAGCGGGTCCTCGCCCCGGGGCGGCTGCTCGCCGGGCCCGATCAGCTCCAGCAGCTGCACGGTCAGGGAGCGCAGGATGGAGACCTCGACCTCGTCCAGCAGGACGGCCGCGCCGCCGCCCGGCAGCGCCTCGAAGTGCCCGCTCATCAGCCGCGGTCCTGGGAGAGCGTCGCCCACAGTCCGTATCCGTGCATCGCCTGCACGTCCCGCTCCATCTCCTCGCGGGTGCCGCTGGAGACCACGGCCCTGCCCTTGTGGTGCACGTCGAGCATCAGCTTGTGCGCCTTGTCCTTGGGGTAGCCGAAGTACGCCTGGAAGACGTAGGTGACATAGCTCATGAGGTTGACCGGGTCGTTGTGGACGATCGTCACCCAGGGCACGTCGGGTTCGACGACGGCGAACGACTCTTCGGCCGATTGGGGGCGTTCGATCTCAGTGGGAGCAACACTCACCTTGCCCATGCTGCCACTGGAGGGGGACCACCGCACAAACCGGCCCCGCCGAAGCGCTTCCCGCGGGCTCCCAGAGAAATCGTCACTCTGACGAGTATTGGAGGTAGCATCCGTCATATGAACGCTGCGGATCTTGGGCTGCCGGTGGACGTGCCGTCTACCGCGCTCTTCACCGACCAGTACGAGCTGACGATGCTCCAGGCCGCCCTGCGGGGCGGGACCGCCGACCGGCGCTCGGTCTTCGAGGTCTTCACCCGGCGGCTGCCGGAGGGGCGCCGGTACGGCGTCGTCGCCGGCACCGGGCGCGTCCTGGACGCCGTGGAGAACTTCCGCTTCGACGCGGGCGTCCTCGGCTTCCTGCGCGAGCACGGCATCGTGGACGAGCCGACCCTCGCGTGGCTGGCGGACTACCGCTTCGGCGGCGACATCTGGGGCTACCCCGAGGGCGAGGTGTACTTCCCCGGCTCGCCGATCCTGCGCGTCGAGGGCTCCTTCGCCGAGTGCGTGCTGCTGGAGACCGTGATCCTGTCGATCCTCAACCACGACTCCGCCATCGCCGCCGCGGCCTCCCGGATGTCGTCGGCGGCCGGCGGGCGACGGCTGATCGAGATGGGCGCCCGGCGCACCCATGAGCTGTCCGCGGTCGCCTCGGCCCGCGCCGCGTACGTCGGCGGCTTCGACTCCACCTCCGACCTGGCCGCCGGGTTCCGTTACGGCATCCCGACCGTCGGCACCTCCGCGCACGCCTTCACGCTGCTGCACGACACCGAGCGCGACGCCTTCCGGGCGCAGGTGGACTCCCTGGGCCGCGGTACGACGCTGCTCGTCGACACCTACGACGTGACCGAGGCCGTCCGTACCGCCGTCGAGGTGGCCGGCCCCGAGCTGGGCGCGGTGCGCATCGACTCCGGCGACCTGCTCCTGGTGGCGCACCGGGTGCGGCAGCAGCTGGACGAGCTGGGGGCGCGCGACACGCGGATCATCGTCACCTCGGACCTCGACGAGTACGCCATCGCCTCGCTGGCGGCGGCGCCGGTGGACGCGTACGGCGTCGGTACGCAACTGGTGACCGGCAGCGGCCACCCGACGTGCTCCATGGTCTACAAGCTCGTCGCCCGGGCCGAGTCGGCGGACGTGCGGGCGCCGCTGGTGCCGGTGGCGAAGAAGTCGCTGGGGGCCAAGATGTCGATCGGCGGCCGCAAGTGGGCCGCGCGGCGTCTGGACGCGGACGGCGCGGCCGAGGCGGAGGTCGTGGGCACGGGTCCGGTGCCGGCCGGGCTCGCCGACCGGCAGCTGCTGGTCGAGCTCGTCAAGGGCGGCGAGGTCGTGGCCCGTGAGCCGCTGGAGGCGGCGCGCGAGCGGCACATCGCGGCGCGGGCGGGGCTGCCGATGTCGGCGACGCAGCTGTCGCGGGGCGAGCCGGTGATCCCGACGGAGTACGTCTGAGCCGGTCCGCGTCCGTCCGGGCCTTCTGGGCCCCCTCCCGCAGGGCGGGGGAAGTCTCTAGGCTCGATGCCATCCCCGCCGTCCCCCACCACCGAAGGACACCCGCCATGCACCGCGCATTGATCGTCGTGGACGTTCAGAACGACTTCTGCGAGGGCGGCAGCCTCGCGGTGGCGGGGGGCGCGGACGTCGCCGCCGCCATCACGGACCTGATCGGCCAGGCCGCGGGCGCCGTGTACCAGCACGTCGTGGCCACCCGGGACCACCACATCGACCCGGGCGGCCACTTCTCCGACGCCCCGGACTACGTGAACTCCTGGCCGAAGCACTGCGTGGCCGGTACGGAGGGCGTGGGCTTCCACCCGAACTTCGCGCCGGCGGTCGCGTCGGGCGCGATCGAGGCGGTGTTCGACAAGGGCGCGTACGACGCGGCCTACAGCGGCTTCGAGGGCACCGACGAGAACGACGTGCCGCTGGCCCGCTGGCTGCGGGAGCGGGAGGTGACGGAGGTGGACGTGGTCGGCATCGCCACGGACCACTGCGTCCGCGCCACGGCCCTGGACGCGGCCCGCGAGGGCTTCAGAACCCAGGTGCTCCTGGACCTGACGGCGGGCGTCTCCGAGGAGACCGTCCAGCGGGCCCTGGAGGAGCTGCGCGAGGCGGGCGTGGAGCTGACGGGCAAGCCGGTGGTCTGAGGCGCCGGGAAGGCCGCCGGGGAGGAGCCGGGGCGGCGGGGAGGCTCCGGGCGGCGCGCTACGCGCCGTCCGCGAGCCGTGGCGTGCCCCAGGTGCGGCTCTGCGGCAGCAGGGCCCGGATCGGGTGCCAGAGCTCCGTCGCGCCCTCCGGGCAGGTGCGCCACAGCAGGCCGTCGGGGTGGTGGAGGACGGCGGTGACCTCGTCCGGCGTCGGCGGGTGGAGGTTGCCCCGGAGGTAGACGGAGCGCAGGCCGAGGTTGCGCAGGCGGGTCAGGGCCCGGGCGCGGTTCGGCGCGTGCACGAGGACGCGCACCGTGGAGCCGTCGCCCACCGGGTTGGGCAGGCTGAGCGCGACCACCACGCTGCCGCCGGGCAACCTGATGAAACCTCCGCCGGGCATATGAAACCACTCCCCCGTGAAATGGTGTGTCAATAAGACGGGCCACTGGCACCTAAACAGAATCGGCCGCCGCCCGCTAGAGGGCGACGGCCGATCATGCTTTGACCTGCGGTGATGCGGTTACTTCGTCGACGGGCCGACCTGGACCGTGATCGTCCGGCCGTTCTTCGGCTGCTTGACGATCGAGATCTTGGTGTTGGTGTCAGTTACCTTGACGCCCGCGCGCGGGTTCGACTCGTACCAGTAGACGCCCTTGCGGTCGTCGAACACCGGGACACCCGGCTGGGACGCGATCGGGGCCGCGACACCCGCCTTGTGCAGCGTGATGCCGGTGGTGCGGTACAGGCTGAACGGCGAGTCGTACGCCTGGATCCGGTTGCGCATCAGCGTGCCGTCGGCCCACTTCGTCGGCGTCGGGTGCGCGTCGACCGGCAGGATCAGGCCCTGGCCCTCGTGGACGGCGGTGTTGTTGTCCTTCTGGGAGGTGTCCCACTGCCAGACCAGCAGACCGGTCTGGTACGGGTAGTGCTCCACCCAGCCGTCCATGGGGGCGGCGAAGCCGAAGTTGTACGGGCCGACCTTGAGGGTCGCGTCGTACGAGACGTACTGGCGGTTCTCGGCCAGGTAGTACTGCTCGTACTCGTTGGTGAAGGACTCACCGATGCGGGAGAAGCCCTTCGCCGTCCAGGCGGCGTCGGCGTTCTCGGCGTTGTCCGAGAAGACCGGGGCGCCGTCGGCGGTCAGCGCGATGTTGTCGGCGGTGAAGCCCTTGCCGCCCGCGCCGCCGTCCGTCTGGTAGCGGAAGCGGAGGTCGAACTTCTTGCCGGCGTACGCGTCCAGCGGGAAGGCCAGCTTCTGCCAGGAGCCGGAGACGTCCGTCAGCGCCGGGGCGCCGCTCGCGTCGGCCGGGATCGGCTTGCCGTCGGCGGTGCCGGCCAGGGCCGTCCAGTTCTTGCCGCCGTCGGTCGACACCTCGGTGTAGAGGTAGTCGTAGTCCTTCTCGATGTCCCACCAGCCGTCGAGCGTCAGCTCGGCCTTGGTCTTGCCGGTGAGGTCCACGGAGCGGGTGAGGGTGTTCTTGAGGTCGTCACCCATGTCGCTCCACCACTGCGTGGCGCCCTGGGCGGGCTTCACGACCGGGGTGGTGACCTTCTTCTTCGGCAGCTCGACGACGAGGGCCTGCGGGTTCTTGGTGTTGTACTCCGCGACGCCCAGCGTGTGCGTGGACTTCGTCGCCGCCTTGGCCTTCTCGTAGTTGAGCCAGCCCAGCTGCAGCTTGTCCCAGGCGGTCATGTCGCCCGGCATGTCGCCGATGGAGTCCTTGCCCAGGCCGAGCCAGGAGCCGGAGGACATCAGGGACCAGAAGCCCGTGGAGTTCTCGGCGCCCGCCTTGCCGGAGGTGTCGTACAGGTCCGGCAGGCCGAGGTCGTGGCCGTACTCGTGGGCGAAGACGCCGAGGCCGCCGTTCTCCGGCTGCATGGTGTAGTCGCCGACCCAGATGCCGGTGTCGCCGATCTGGGTACCGCCGGCCTTGTTGTGCGCCGGGCCGGTCTTGCCGGCGTCGGTGCCGTACGCGTACCAGCGGTGGGCCCACAGGGCGTCGCTGCCCTGGGCGCCGCCGCCCGCGGACTCGTCCTCGCCGGCGTGGACGATCTGGAAGTGGTCGATGTAGCCGTCGGCCTCGTTGAAGTTGCCGTCGGCGTCGAAGTCGTAGCGGTCCCACTGGTCGTACTGGGCCAGCTGCGCCTTGATCTCGGCGTCGGTCTTGCCGGCCGCCTTCTGCTGCGCGGTCCACGCCGTCACACCGTCGCGGACGGCGTCCCAGACGTTGGCGCAGTTGCTGCTGCCGCAGTAGTTCGAGCCGTAACGGGCCTCGTTGTACTGGACCTTGACCCAGTCGGAGACCGCGCCGTCGACCGAGTACCGGCCCGAGGAGGTCTTCTCGTAGTAGGTCTTGAGCGAGTGCTTCTGCTGACCGGTCTTCGGGTCCTTGCCGGTGCCGAAGTACAGGTCCTGGAAGTGCTGCTGGTTGTAGTCCTTCTGCCAGGCCGTCGAGTTGTCCTTCGAACGGTCCGGCTCTTCTATCTGGTTGTGCAGCGGGCCGGGCTTGCCACCGAACTTGGGCTTCTTCTCGGTGGTGTCGTCGTCCGCGCGGTCGACGAGCGTCTCGTTGTCGACCTTGTCGCCGAACTCGACCAGGATCGTGAAGATCTTGTCGGTCTTCTCACGGCCCAGCTCGACGTACTTCTTGTCGTCGAGCTTGACGACCTGGGAGGCACCCCTGCGCTCCACCTTCAGGTCGCCGGCCAGCACCTGCTCCAGCGCCGCCTCGCGCTGCTGCGCCTGCTGCTTGCTGAACGGGCCGTCGAGGTCGTGGTCGACCTTCGCGGCGTGGTCGTGCCCCGGGGCCCCGTGGGCGTCCCCGGCCTCGTGCGCGCCGGGCGCCGGGTCGTGGCGCTCGATGCCGTGGTCGGGGCGGTTGTCTGCCTGGGCCGTGGTGAGAGCCGAGGCGGTCGCGGCGGTGGCCGCCAGGGCCACGAACACCGCGGACGCTCTGAACGCGCGTCGTCTGCTGGTCACTTAATGTCCTCCCCGCGCCCGCGATCCGCGGATGGGGGGTCGAAGTGATATCCGCGTGCGAGTCGCGCCATAAGTGACGACATTCGACCGGATGGACGCAAGAAAAGACAGATCTTGACTTGAACAGGCCAAGCCACTATGTGCGAACCATGATCCGGATTCCGGACGAACGGAGCGACGGCGCGCGCGAGTTCGGGCGGCGGTCGCTCCGGGCATGGATCAGGTGGGCCCCACCGTACGGGGGTGTCGGCGGAACGCGTCAGCTCCCGCCCTCTTCCGGCCAATCGGCATAGGCGGTGATTCTGTGCGCCCCCCATGCACCGGTACCGTGGGTTAGGTCACGCTTACTACTGGTTTCTCTCGGGCATCCACCTTCGTAGAGTCGCCGGTGAGTGCGACCGAGTTGCGAGTCACCCATACCGATGCATTGAGGACGGATCCGTCATGCCGCGTCCGACTGCCGCACAACTCGCCTACGGTTCGGCCACCGTCGTCTTCTCGACCGTCGCCCTGCTGCTGCTCTCGCGCACCACCACCGGGCTCGGCGTCGCGCTGATCGGCGTGGGCGCGCTGCTGCTCGGGCTGCTGGTCGCGCTGACCATGCCCGTACCCGCGAAGACGAGGACGAAGGCCGCGACGCGGGCGGCGGCCGACGCCCGGGTGCCGCGCCCGCGCGCCGAGGCCGCCGCCCCGCAGTCAGTGCGTCGTTGACACGACGACGGTTCTGGCCGCCTTGTCGTGCAGGCCCTGTTTGTACGGCTTGTCGACGAGGATCAGGATCAGCAGGAGCAACGGCCACAGACAGGCGCAGCACACCAGCGCGGGCAGCCACAGCACGATGGCCCGGGTCAGCGCCGCGCTCGTGTTCGGCACGTTCCCGTCGTTGAGCATCGCCACCCGCATGCCCATCAGCCGCTTGCCGACGGTCTGGCCGTGCCACTTGGTCGTCATGAGGGTGTCGTAGGCGATGTACGCCACGATCGTGAGGAGCTGGAAGGCCCACTGTCCGCCGTCGTTGGTCGTCTGCCAGACGTCCGCGAGGTCGGACTCCTCCGCCACGCGGTCGTAGATGTCGAACGGCAGCCCGATCAGGGCCAGCGGTACGAAGATGATGAACCAGTCGATCAGCCGGGCCAGGACCCGCTTGCCGGAGTCGGCGAGCGGTGGCATGCCCGCGAGCGGGTCGGTTCCGCCGTAGCCGTACGGACCACCACCACCGCCACCGCCGCCGTACGGACCGCCGCCACCGTAGGGACTGCCACCGCCGCCGTACGGGCCCCCACCGCCGCCCGGGGGCGGAGGGGGCGGCGGTTCCTCGGGCGGCCTCTTGCGGAACGGATCGTCCTCGGGCGGCTGACCGGGCGGCGGCGGTTCGTTGCTCATGTGGGCAGTGCATCCCGCCCGCCGGACCGCCGCAACGGATCACCGGCCGTTCGGGCTACCCGCCCTGCCCCGCCACGAAGGTGTGCGCCGCCTTGTCGTGCCACGCCTGGCGCCACGGGCGGTCGATCAGCGCCCACAGGACGCCCACGATCCCGATGACGAGGAGCCCCGGCACGCTGTAGACGAGCCAGCGGCGCAGCGCCGCGCCGAACGCCGGGGGTGCGTGCGACTCGATGTCCCGCACCTCCAGGCCGCACACCCGCTTGCCCAGCGTGCGGCCCCACTTGGCGGTCGGCAGCGCCTCGTACAGCACGCCGAGGACCAGCAGGGCGGCGAGCGTGATGCCGAAGTACGTGGACGTGGTGGAGTCCAGCAGCCAGACGGTGACCGTCTCGCCGGACTGCTTGGCCTGCTGAATCTTGCCGTCGATGTGGTCCAGCGCCTTGGAGACGAGCGGTACGCCGACGGCGCCGACGGCCGCCCCCAGGACCACGGTGTCGATCAGCCGGGCCGCCAGCCGCTTGCCGAGCGGGGCCGGGCGGGCGGCGGCCTGGGCGCGCGCGGCGCGCAGGAACGGGTCCTCCACCGGGGGCTTCCACGGGACGACCGGCGGCTCCTGCTGCGACTCCTGCCGTGGCCCGGACTGAAGCGGCTGCTGCTGGTGCTGCTGGTGCGCCGCCTGGGGCGGCTGCGCGAGCTGGTGCACCTGCTGGGCCCAGGAGGCAGATCCGCCACCGGCGCCGTGTGCGACAGGGGGTGCGGGTGCGGGTGCCGGGGCCGGCTGTGGGACCTGAGCCTGCGCCTGCGGGGCCTGGGCGGCCTGTGGGGCGGGCTGTGCCTGCGGCTGGTGCTGGGCCGGGACCTGCGGGGTGCGCGGCGCGTCCTTGCCCAGCGCGCGGATGGTCATGGTGCCGTCGGCGGGCCGCTCCTGCGCGGGCACGGGGGCCGGCGCGGTCGCGGGTGCGGGCTTCTGGGCGCGGATGGTGACCGTGCCGTCGGAACGGGGCTCCACCTTCCGTACGCCCGGCAGCGCGCCGCCCGTCGGGTCCGTGCCCGCCGGCACGCGCGGGTCCGCCGCGGCGCCCTGGGGCTGCGCCTGGGCGCTCTCCGCGCCCCAGGAGACCCGGCGGTCGCGGTCGCCGCCGAAGCCGGTCTGGCGGGCGGCGTCGGCCTGCCAGGCGGACGCGGGCTCCGACTTGGCGGCCGCCTCCTCGGCGGCCTCCTCCTCGTCGAAGAAGACGGGCCCGGTCTCCTCGACGGACGGCGCCGGGGCCGGCTTCGGGGCCGGGGAGGCCGGTACGGCCGAGGCCGGTGGCGCCGGCACGGCCTCGCCCTCCGCGGGCGCGGGCCGGCTCGTGCCGGGCACCCAGGCGGCGCCGTTCCAGTACCGGATGTATCCGGGGATGGACGGATCGGGGTAGTACCCAGCCAGGGGTACGTTCCCGCCGTCACCAGGAGGTGTAGCCACAGCCCCCAACTCCGTTCCTTCACGACACCGCATGTCCAGGGAGGACATTAACGAAGAACGCCGGAGCCGTAAGAAGGAGACGGGCAAAGACCGTGTTCGAGCGAGCTTGACCGATCAGGTGACGGACACCCGGGGCGAACATCACGGAAAGTAATGAGAAATTCCCCGCCCGTGTCGCGTAATGACGGGGGGGGAGCGCCTCTCCACCGGTGCGGGGCCACTCCAGGACCCCGTACGAGGAGCAGGAGAAGGAGCGTCCCATGGAGCACACCGAGCACACCGAGCACGCTGGACACACCGCCGTCGAGCGCGAGCTGGAGCTGAACCTGGTGCTGTCGCCGGAGCGCAGCATCCCCGTGCCGGCCCGGCTGACGTACCGCACCGACGACCCGTACGCCGTGCACATCACCTTCCACGTCGGCTCCGACCACCCGGTGCACTGGACCTTCGCCCGTGAGCTGCTGGTGGAGGGGGTCTTCCGGCCCTGCGGCCACGGCGACGTGCGGATCTGGCCCACCACGCTCGACGGGCGGGCGGTCGTGCTGATGGCGCTGACGTCGCCGGACGGGGACGCCCTCCTGGAGGTGCCGGCCGTGGCGGTGTCGGCGTGGCTGGAGCGGACGCTGCGCGTGGTGCCGCCGGGGGCGGAGGCGGAGCAGCTCGGCCTGGACGAGGAGCTGGCCGAGCTGCTGGCCTGAAGCCGCCGGGAGTACCGGGGTGGCTACAGCTGGGCCTGGGGCTCCGGCGTACCCAGCAGTGCGGCCGCCGTCTGCAGGGGGGTGGGGCCGGGCGCGGGCAGGACGGCGGCGGCGGAGTGGCAGGTGAAGCCGAGCTTGGTCAGCGCCCTGCGCACCTCACCGGCGGTGAAGTCGCGGCGGTCCTGCCGGGTGATCACTTCGCCGACCTGCTTGAGCGGGTAGGTGCGGCGGCCGATGGTCACGGACTCGCCGGAGACGGGTTCGGGCTTGATGCCCCTCATCGCTTCCTGCACGTCGGACTTGAACAGGTCGAAGGGGAAGTGGGCGATGACGCAGCGCATGGTTCCTCGCGGGGTCGAAGGGGAGTTCCGGAAGGGACGGATGAGCCTGGGGTTACGCGGCGGTGCGGGGTGCGGAGGAGCGGCCGCGCGAGCGCGCGGGCCGGCTCCGTCGTCCGCGCGTGGTGGAGTCGGCGCGCCCGGTCCGCTCGGCGGCGGGGGCGCTGATGGTGACGGGGACGCCCGAGGGCGCCTGGGCGCCGGTGATGCGGCTCAGCTCGGCCTCGCCGGAGCGGACCTTGGTCACCCGCGCGGTGATGCCGGCGTCGGCCATCACGCGGTTCATGCCGCGTCGCTGGGCGGGCAGGACGAGCGTGACGACGGTGCCGGACTCCCCGGCGCGGGCCGTGCGGCCGCCGCGGTGCAGGTAGTCCTTGTGGTCGCTGGGCGGGTCGACGTTGACGACGAGGTCGAGGTTGTCGACGTGGATGCCGCGGGCCGCGACGTTGGTGGCGACCAGGACCGTGACGTGGCCGGTCTTGAACTGCGCGAGGGTGCGGCTGCGCTGGGGCTGGGTCTTGCCGCCGTGCAGGGCGGAGGCGCGCACCCCGACGGCCAGGAGGTCCCTGGTCAGCCGGTCCACGGCGTGCTTGGTGTCCAGGAACATGATCACTCGTCCGTCGCGGGCGGCGATCTCCGTGGTGGTGGCGTGCTTGTCGGCGCCGTGCACGTGCAGCACGTGGTGCTCCATCGTGGTGACGGCCCCGGCGGACGGGTCGACGGAGTGGACCACCGGGTCGGCCAGGTAGCGGCGGACCAGGAGGTCGACGTTCCGGTCGAGCGTCGCGGAGAAGAGCAGGCGCTGCCCTTCGCGCCGTACCTGGTCGAGGAGCTGGGTCACCTGGGGCATGAAGCCCATGTCGGCCATCTGGTCGGCCTCGTCCAGGACGGTGACGGCGACCTGGTCCAGGCGGCAGGCGCCCCGGTCGACGAGGTCCTTGAGCCGGCCGGGGGTCGCGACGACGACCTCGGCCCCGGAGCGCAGCGCGCCCGCCTGGCGGCCGATCGGCATCCCGCCGACCACCGCGGTGAGCCGCAGGCGCAGCGAGCGGGCGTAGGGGGTGAGCGCGTCGGTGACCTGCTGGGCCAGTTCCCGGGTGGGTACGAGGACGAGGGCCAGCGGCTGCTTGGGCTCGGCCCGCTGTCCGGCGGTACGGGCCAGCAGGGCCAGGCCGAAGGCGAGCGTCTTGCCGGAGCCGGTACGCCCGCGGCCCAGGACGTCCCGGCCGGCCAGCGAGTTCGGCAGGGTCGCGGCCTGGATCGGGAACGGCACGGTCATGCCTTCGGAGTGGAGCGCGGCCAGCAGGGCGGCCGGGAGGTCGAGGCCGGCGAAGGTCTCGACGGGCGGGAGCGCCGCGGTGCGGGTGGCCGGCGGCGCGAACTCGCGGGGGCCGTGCCCGACCGGGCGGGAGGGGCGCGGGGCGCGGGTGGCGCCGGCGCCGCGGGGGGCGCCGGAGGGACGGAAGCGGTCGTTCGTGCGAGCGGTGCGGTTCACGGGGAACCTTCCTCGATGCGGCACGTATCGCGTCGCGAGAACGAGCCGAAGAAAAAGACGAGACGGGTCCGGGCCGGCTGTGCGGCGGTTCGTCTCGAAGAGGACGCCGGAGTGCGGGCGAGCCGAGGAAAGCGGCATCGGCATTCGGGCGCGAGGGCCGGGCGTATTCATCCGGCCGGAGTTCATGGGCCCGTCGGAAGCGACGGGCGCGAACAGAGTGACCGGCTCGGTGGGGAGCCGGCTGGAGCTGGGTAACGAGCAGGGGCCCACACCCACGGTGCGGGCCCCGACTACGTCGTACGCGTCAGCGTCAGGCGGGAACGATGTTCTCGGCCTGCGGGCCCTTCTGGCCCTGCGTGACGTCGAAGTTCACCTTCTGGCCTTCCTGAAGCTCGCGGAAGCCGGAGCTGGCGATGTTCGAGTAGTGGGCGAACACGTCGGCGCCGCCACCGTCCTGCTCGATGAAGCCGAAGCCCTTTTCCGCGTTGAACCACTTCACGGTGCCAGATGCCATATTGAATCTCCCTCGGGGGCAGTGCCCGGAGTCCGCACCTTGCGAACCCGGAGTCGCTGCATGATTTACCCTCCGGAAGAACCGGACTGAAAAGTATCTGGGAACCACGACCGCAACTGACATCACCGTAGCACGATGGTCGGCGGGAGAGCTCGATATGTTTACCGGTCGCCCATTTCCTGATTTTCTGCATCGGCGGTGGCAGATTTCCGCATTTCCTCGTTGAGGCGGAGGGCCTCTTCGAGCTGGTCCTCCAGGATGATGATGCGGCAGGCGGCCTCGACCGGTGTGCCCTGGTCGACGAGTTCGCGAGCCCGGGCGGCGATGCGCAGCTGGTAGCGGGAGTAGCGCCGGTGCCCGCCCTCCGAGCGCAGGGGGGTGATGAGCCGCGCCTCGCCGATCGCGCGGAGAAAGGCGGGCGTCGTGTCCAGCAGGGCGGCGGCCCGCCCCATGGTGTAGGCGGGGTAATCGTCGTCGTCGAGGTGGTCGACGGCGGGCTTCTCAGAGGGCATAGCACCTTCGTTCGGGGGGCGCATCGAGGATGCCTGCGTACAGCGCAAACCCTACGTTCCGCGCCGCCCGATATCTACTTCCGCCGGTACAGGAAATCCGCGGGGCCGGTCAGTCGACGACGTACGTGTGGGTGATGAATTCGATCGAGTGGCCGTCCGGGTCGTCGACGTACACGCCGCGGCCCCCGTGGTGGTGGTTGATCCGCTGGGGTTCGTGGTGGTGCGGGTCGGCCCAGTACGGCAGCCCGCGCTCCTTGATCCGGCCGAAGATCTCGTCGAACTCGTCCTCGGAGACGAGGAAGGCGAGGTGCTGCGGGACGATCCGTTCGGAGTCGTCGTCGAGGTAGTCGAGGGTGACTCCGCCGTCGAGCGCGACGCCGGCGAAGGGGCCGAAGGGCTTGGGCTCCGGCGCCGCGAGCAGGTCGGTGAGGAAGCGGGCGCCGGCGAAGCGGTCGCGGCTGCGGACGATGGTGTGGTCAAGGCGCGCGGGCACGGCTCTCTCCTCTTCCGTTCGACTCGTACTCGGCTGCTTCCGTCGACGTCCTTTCACGCTAGGCGGCGGGGCGGGCCGGTGACCATCGGGCATGGGGACCAGGACCGGAGACCTAGAAGAGCTTGCCCGGGTTGAGGATGCCGAGCGGGTCGAAGGCCTGCTTGATGGAGCGCTGCAACTCCACCTCGACCGCGCCCAGTTCGCGGGCCAGCCACTCCTTCTTCAGGACGCCGACGCCGTGTTCGCCGGTGATCGTGCCGCCCAGCTCCAGGCCGAGCGCCATGATGGCGTCGAACGACTCGCGGGCGCGCCGGGACTCGTCGGGGTCGGTGTGGTCGAAGCAGACGACGGGGTGGGTGTTGCCGTCGCCCGCGTGGACGCAGACGCCGATGGTGAGGCCGTACGTCTCGGCGATGGCGGCCGTGCCGTCGAGCATCTCGGCGAGCCGGCTGCGCGGTACGCACACGTCGTCGATCATCGTCGCCGACGAGACGGTCTCCAGGGCGGTGAGCGACAGGCGCCGGGCCTGCAGGAGCAGCTCCGACTCGGCCTCGTCCTCGGCGGGTACGACCTGCGTGGCGCCCGCCGCCGTGCACAGCTCGCCCACCGCCGCGAGGTCGGCGGCCGGGTCCGGGGTGTCGAAGGCGGCGAGGAGCAGCGCCTCGGTGGAGTCGGGCAGGCCCATCTTGGCCAGCCGGTTGACGGCCTGGATCGTCGTGCGGTCCATGAGCTCCAGCAGCGACGGCGTGTGGCCGCGTTCCATGATCGCGCAGACGGCCGCGCAGGCGGCGGCCGCCGACGGGAACTCGGCGGCGAGCGCCAGCTGCCGCGGCGGCTGCGGCTTGAGCGCCAGCACGGCCCGTACGACGATGCCGAGGGTGCCCTCCGAGCCGACGAGGAGCCGGGTCAGGTCGTAGCCGGCGACGCCCTTGGCGGTGCGGCGGCCGGTGGTGAGCAGGCGGCCGTCGGCGAGGACGACGTCGAGGCCGAGGACGTACTCCGCCGTGACCCCGTACTTGACGCAGCACAGGCCGCCGGACGCCGTGCCGATGTTGCCGCCGATGGTGCACGTCTCCCAGCTGGACGGGTCGGGCGGGTAGTACAGGCCGTGCGCGGCGACCTCGCGGGAGAGGGTGGCGTTGACGACGCCCGGCTCGACGACCGCGATCCGGTCGACCGGGTTGATCTCCAGGATGCGGTCCATCGTGACGAGGGACAGGACGATGCAGCCGTCGGAGGCGTTGGCGGCGCCGGACAGGCCCGTGCGGGCGCCCTGCGGGACGACGGGCACGCGCAGCGCGGTCGCCGTGCGCATGACGTGCTGGACCTGCTCGACGGTGCTCGGCAGGACGACCACGGCGGGCGCGCCGGCGGCGCAGAAGCTCGCCGCGTCGTGGGCGTACGAGGCGGTGACGTCCGGGTCCGTGAGGATCGCTTCCGCCGGGAGGCCGGCGCGCAGGTGTGTCAGCAAGTCGTCCATGATCCCAGCCTGGCAGTCGGGGCCATCGGTGTGAACCCGTTCGCCGCTGCGGTCGGCGTGCCGCGGGTGACCGGTCGTACTGGCGCACAGTGAGCCGCATGAAGAGCCGTACCCAGGGCCGGGAGCGTCCACGTCGTACGAAGTCCGAACGGGTCACGCTGGCCGTCCTGCTGTCGGGTGCGGGCTTGGTGCTCGCGGGCGCGGTGCTGCTGTACGTCCCCGGCGTGCCCGGCGTACCGGACGCGCTGCGCGGGGTGGACTCGGCGCCGCCCGCGCCGGGGCCGCTGGCGCGGGCGCGGGAGGCGGTGCGGGCGGGCGCGCAGGCGTCGCTGCCGGAGCTGACCGCGTTCATCGCCGACCGGGAGAAGTGGCTGCGGACGCATCCGCGGGACGAGGCGGCCTGGGCGGAGCTGGGCACGGCGTACGTGGAGCGGGCGGCCCGGAACGGCGACACCGCCGCGTACGTACGCGCCGAGAAGGCGCTGGAGCGGTCGCTGACGGTGCGGCCGGCCGCCGAGGGCAACACCGACGCGCAGCTCGGTCTGGGCGTGCTCGCCCAGGCCCGGGGCGACTTCGCCGCGGCCCGGCGGTGGGGCGAGGCCGTACGGCAGCGGGAGCCGCGGCGCTGGCAGGCGCACGCGCTGCTGGTCGACGCGTACACCGGTCTCGGCGCGTACGGGGCGGCCGACAAGGCGGTAGGGCGGCTGCGCGAGCTGCACCCGGGTGGCGCGGCCGCGCTGTCGCGCGCGTCCCGGGTGTACCGCGACAAGGGCTGGCGCGAGGACGCGGCGGCGCTCGCCTCCGACGCGGTGGCCCTCGCCGCGACCCCGGCGGAGCGGGCCGAGTGCCTGCGCCACCTCGGCGACCTGGCGTGGGAGCGGGGGGAGCCGGCCGAGGCGATCGGCTACTACGAGGCCGCGCTGCGGCTGGTGGCCGGCCATCCGCCGTCGCTCGCGGGGCGGGCGCGGGCGCTGGCGGCGCTGGGGCGGGCCGATGAGGCGCTGCGCGACTACGGGGCGGTGCTGGACGCGCTGCCGCTGCCTGAGTACGCCCTGGAGGCGGGCGAGTTGTACGAGTCGCGGGGCCTGGACGGGGACGCGCGCACGCACTACGAGCTGCTGCGCACGCGGGCCGAGAAGGCACGGACGCACGGCGTGGACCCGTACCCGGTGCTCGCGCGGTACGAGTCCGACCACGGCGACCCGGAGCGGGCCGTGAAGTGGCTCTCCGACGCGTGGGCGCGCGGCCACCGCTCCGCGCACGTCGCCGACGCGCTCGGCTGGGCCCTGTACCGCTCCGGGGAACCGGCGCAGGGCCTGCGGTACGCGAAGAAGGCCACGGAGGCGGGCCTGCGCAGCGCGCTGTTCGCGTACCACCGGGGCCAGATCGAGCGGGCGCTCGGCCAGTACGGGCCGGCGCGGCGCCACCTCACGCAGGCGCTGCGGACGAACCCGGCGTTCTCGCCGCTGCTGGCGCCGGAGGCGCGGCGAGCGCTGGCGGTCCTGGGGGAACCCGCGGCGGGCGGCCCGGCGGACGTGCGGGGCACGAAGCCGCGGCCGAGCGCGACCGCCGGTGCGAGCGCGGCGGGACGCCCGTCGCGCTGACGGTGCTGCGGGCGGGTGGCGGAGTCCCCGGTGCTCCGCCACCCGCGCGGAGCGGTCAGAGGTTGCCGCGCTTGGCCTGCTCCCGCTCGATCGCCTCGAAGAGGGCCTTGAAGTTGCCCTTGCCGAAGCCCATCGACCCGTGCCGCTCGATGAGTTCGAAGAAGACGGTCGGACGGTCCTGGACCGGCTTGGTGAAGATCTGGAGCAGGTAGCCGTCCTCGTCGCGGTCGGCGAGGATCTTCAGCTCGCGCAGCTCGTCGATCGGCACGCGCGTGTCGCCGACCCACTCGCCGAGCGTGTCGTAGTACGAGTCCGGGACGTCGAGGAACTGGACGCCGGCCGCGCGCATGGTGCGGACGGTGGCGACGATGTCGTTCGTGGCGAGGGCGATGTGCTGGACGCCGGGGCCGCCGTAGAACTCCAGGTACTCGTCGATCTGCGACTTCTTCTTCGCGATCGCCGGCTCGTTGATCGGGAACTTGACCTTCTTGGTGCCGTCCGCGACGACCTTCGACATGAGCGCGGAGTACTCGGTGGCGATGTCGTCGCCCACGAACTCCTTCATGTTGGTGAAGCCCATGACCTTGTTGTAGAAGGCCACCCAGTCGTTCATCTTGCCGAGCTCGACGTTGCCCACGCAGTGGTCGATCGCCTGGAAGGTGCGCTTGGCGGGCGGCTCGACCATCGGCTGCGCGGCGACGAAGCCGGGCAGGTAGGGGCCGTCGTAGCCGGAGCGCTCGACGAGGGTGTGGCGGGTCTCGCCGTACGTGGCGATGGCGGCGAGGACGACGGTGCCGTGCTCGTCCTTGAGCTCGTACGGCTCGGTGACGCCGGTGGCGCCCTGCTCGACGGCGTACGCGTACGCCTTGCGCGCGTCCGGCACCTCGATGGCGAGGTCGACGACGCCGTCGCCGTGGGCGGCGACGTGCTCGGCGAGGAAGCGGCCCCAGTCGGTGGACGGCTTGATGACGGAGGTGAACACGAAGCGCGCGGCGCCGTTCGTCAGGACGTAGCTGGCGGTCTCGCGGGTGCCGTTCTCCGGTCCGGAGTAGGCGACCAGCTTCATCCCGAAGGCCGTGGAGTAGTAGTGCGCGGCCTGCTTGGCGTTGCCGACGGCGAAGACGACCGCGTCCATGCCCTTCACCGGGAAGGGGTCGGCCTGCCGGGCGGTGTCGGGGGTCTGGGAGAGGGTCTCAGTCATGGCCGCAGACTCTCTCCGTTCCGCAAGGTGCGCAATAGTTCGCGGGAGGGCTGGGCAAGCTGCACAGCGACTGGGCAGTATGGCCGGGCGTTCTGTACAGGATGACCACCGGGAGGCCGTCGTGGCGATCGATCATCTGGACGGCAGGCTCATCGCCCTGCTCGCGCGCGAGCCGCGCATCGGCGTCCTGGAGGCGTCGCGCCGCCTCGGCGTGGCCCGCGGGACGGTCCAGGCGCGCCTGGACCGGCTGCAGGCGAACGGCGTCATCCGGGGCTTCGGGCCCGACGTCGACCCGGCGGCGCTGGGCTATCCGGTCACCGCGTTCGCCACGCTGGAGATCAAGCAGGGGCAGGGCGCGGACGTACGGGAGCACCTGGCGGGCGTGCCGGAGGTGCTGGAGCTGCACACCACCACCGGCCACGGGGACATGCTGTGCCGGCTGGTGGCCCGCTCGAACGCCGACCTCCAGCGGGTGATCGACCGGGTGGTCGGCTTCGAGGGCATCGTGCGGGCCTCCACGGCGATCGTCATGGAGAACCCCGTCCCGTTGCGGATCATCCCGCTGGTGGAGCAGGCGGCGGGCGAGGACGCCGGCCTCAGCAGGACGGGACCTTCGTCCCCCGCTGCAGCGCCCGGAGCGACGACACCGCGTCCTTGAGCGTGGTGACGGGGATGAGCCGGAGGCCGTCGGGCCGCTCGGCCCGGGCCTGCGCGCACTCGTCCTTCGGTACGAGGAAGACGGTGGCGCCGTCGCGCGCGGCGGCCTGCGTCTTGAGGGAGACCCCGCCGACGGCGCCGACCTTTCCGTCCGGGGTGATGGTCCCCGTACCGGCGATGGTGCGCCCGCCGGTGAGGCTCGCGCCGCCGCCGTCGAGCTTGTCGACGATGCCGAGCGCGAAGAGCAGCCCGGCGCTGGGCCCGCCGATGTCGGCCAGGCGCAGCGTGACCTTGACGTCCTTCGGGCTCTTGCCGAGGTAGCCGAGCGCGGCGTCGACGGCGGCGTCCTGCGACTCGGCCATCTGGCCGAGGTTGCGCTTCTCGATCTCCGCGTCGCTCTTGCCGGGCGGATAGACGGAGTCGTGCGGCAGGACGGCCCGGTCCGTACGGAACCAGCCGTCGACGACGTCCGCGAGGTCGACGTGGGTCCGGGGCCCGGTCGCGACGATCGTCGTCATGCGCAGCTCGCCGTCGGTCTTGTCGACCGGCGCGCCGGAGATGGTGATCACCTCCTGGCCCTTGTGCCGCCCCAGCACGTCGGCGGTCGAGCCGGGCTGCGCCAGGGTGTACGGCAGCGGCGCGAACCCGGCCACGCCGAGCAGCGCGAGGACGGGCAGCCCGGAGACGAGCAGGGCACGGGTCCGGTTACGCAGGAGACTGGTGAGCAGCACGACGCCAATCTATCGGCCGGGCTCAGCGCAGGGCGTCGGCGACCTCGCGGGCGGCGTCGACCACGCGCAGGCCGACCCGCTCCGGGACCGAGTCCGCCAGCATCACCACGCCGACGCTGCCCTCGATGCCCGTCACGCCCACCAGCGGGGCGGCCGCGCCGCTCGCGCCCGCCTCCAGCTCGCCGTGCGTGAGCGTGTAGCCGGGGTCACCGAGGGCGCCCTGGCGGGCGGCGAGTATCGCCCGTCCGGCGGCGCCGCGGTCCAGCGGGTGGCGGAAACCGGCCCGGTACGCGACGTGGTAGTCCGTCCAGGTGGGTTCGACGACCGCGACGGCGAGGGCCTCGGCCCCGTCGACGAGCGTGAGGTGCGCGGTGGCGCCGATGTCCTCGGCCAGCGAGCGCAGCGCGGGCAGGGCGGCCTCGCGCACCAGCGGATGGACCTGCCGGCCCAGCCGCAGCACACCGAGCCCGACCCGGGCGCGGCCGCCCAGGTCGCGGCGTACGAGCGCGTGCTGTTCGAGCGTGGCGAGCAGGCGGTAGACGACGGTGCGGTTGACACCGAGCTTGTTGGACAGCTCGGTGACGGTCAGCCCGTGATCGGTGTCGGCGAGCAGCTTGAGGACGCGCAGTCCCCGGTCGAGCGTCTGGGAGGTCTCCGCGGTCACGACGCCCTCTCCTTCGGAGTGAGTCGGCGGACACTCTCAACGTCGGCTGCGCCGCCGGTCCCATCGGCGACGCACGGAGAGGCCGCCGGCAGGCCATGGCACACCGGCTGCGCTCCGCGGCGGCGTTGCCACGGGGCGTTTGCATTGCGATTGCCGGGACAGTAGCGAGGGACTCCGCTTAGCGGAAGACCTCGTCCAGAATCCGGGCGCAAGCGTTTGCTGTGCGGGGTATTCGCCCTGTTTTGCCCATGTTGGGCCGCTGGTGTTCGTCAACCGGGGCGTGAAAACCCTGTGCGGGGCGGCCCGCGCGGAGGGGCGGTCGGCGGCTTGGCGGGCCGGACCCGGAGGGGGACCGCCCGGCAGGGCGCGCCGCCGGACGCCCGCGACACGCGAGGCGCCGCGCGAGACCGCGCGGCGCCCCAGTCGCCAGGTCGCTACGCCACGGGGTGGCGGCTCAGCGCATGCGGGTCGCCCACTCCTGGACCTTCTTGATGCGCTCCCGGATCTGGCCCGCCGTCGCCTCCGCGCTCGGCGGGCCGCCGCACACCCGGCGCAGCTCCGTGTGGATCACGCCGTGCGGCTTGCCGCTCTGGTGGACGTACGCGCTCACCATCGTGTTCAGCTGCTTCCTCAGCTCCAGCAGCTCCTTGTGCGATACGACGGGCCGCCGCTCCGCCGGCAGCTCCAGCAGGTCGGCCTCCTCGGCCGGCTTCTGCCGGCTGTGGGCGATCTGCCGGGCCTGCCGCTTGCGCAGCAGCAGCTGCACCTGGTCGGGCTCGAGCAGGCCCGGGATGCCGAGGTAGTCCTGCTCCTCCTCGCTGCCGGGGTGGGCCTGCATGCCGAACTCGGCGCCGTCGTACAGCACCCGGTCGAAGACCGCGTCGGACTCCAGCGCCTCGAAGGGCAGCATGTCCTGCTCGCCGGTGTCCTCGTCCTGCTGCTTGTTGGCCTCGTCCATCTCCTTCTCGGACTCGGCGTACGGGTCCTCGTCCTCGCCCGCCTTCTTCGGCTTGTCGAGGGCGTGGTCCCGCTCGACCTCCATCTCGCTCGCGAAGCCGAGCAGCGTGGGGATCGTCGGAAGGAACACGGACGCGGTCTCGCCGCGCCTGCGCGATCGCACGAAACGGCCGACGGCCTGGGCGAAGAACAGCGGCGTGGAGATCGTCGTCGCGTACACGCCGACGGCGAGGCGCGGGACGTCGACGCCCTCGGACACCATGCGGACCGCGACCATCCAGCGGTCGTCGCCGTCGCTGAACTCGTCGATCCGCTTCGACGCGCCCGCGTCGTCCGACAGGACCACGGTCGCCTTCGTCCCGGTGATCTCGCGGATGAGCTTGGCGTACGCGCGGGCCGAGTCCTGGTCGGAGGCGATGACGAGGCCGCCCGCGTCGGGGATGCCCTTCCTGACCTCGGTCAGCCGCTGGTCGGCGGCGCGCAGGACGTTGGGCATCCAGTCGCCGCGCGGGTCGAGGGCGGTGCGCCACGCCTGGGAGACGGCGTCCTTGGTCATCGGCTCGCCGAGCTTCGCGGCGACCTCGTCGCCCGCCTTCGTGCGCCAGCGCATGTTGCCGCTGTAGCTGAGGAAGATCACGGGGCGGACGACGCCGTCGGCGAGGGCGTTGCCGTATCCGTACGTGTAGTCGGCGGACGAGCGCCGGATGCCGGCGTTGTCCTCCTCGTACGTGACGAAGGGGATGGGGTTGGTGTCGGACCGGAAGGGCGTACCGGTGAGCGCGAGCCGCCGCGTGGCGGGCTCGAAGGCCTCCAGGCAGGCCTCGCCCCAGGACTTGGAGTCGCCGGCGTGGTGGATCTCGTCGAGGATGACGAGCGTCTTGCGCTGCTCGCTGCGGTTGCGGTGCAGCATGGGCCGCACGCCGACACCGGCGTAGGTGACGGCGACGCCCTGGTACTCCTTGCTGAGCGGCCCGGCGCTGTACTCCGGGTCCAGCTTGATGCCTATGCGCGCCGCCGCGGCCGCCCACTGCTTCTTCAGGTGCTCGGTCGGGGCGACGACGGTGACCTGCTGGACGATGTGGTGGTGCAGCAGCCAGGACGCGAGGGTCAGCGCGAAGGTCGTCTTGCCGGCGCCGGGCGTCGCGACGGCGAGGAAGTCGCGGGGCTGCTCCTGGATGTACCTGTCCATCGCGGCCTGCTGCCAGGCGCGCAGCTTGTTGGCGGTGCCCCAGGGGGCGCGGCCGGGGAAGGCGGGTGAGAGGTGATGGGAGGCGGTAGTAGTCACGGTCTCCGATTCGGCTCTCGGGTTACGGCGGTCACGCCGCCTGCGGCGTTACGTACGACAACCGGGCCACCCTACCGGGGGCCCGGCTCCGTTCCCGTCCGTACGACGCGGTGACCACGACGACTGCGACGCGGGTCACAGCCGTCGCGGTGTCACCGGGTTTCGGCGCCCGGTCCCAGCCGCGTCGCCACCCATACCCCCACCAGCGCGACCGCTGCCATCGGCAGGAACACCGCCGCGAAGGCCGCCGTGTGGGAGCCCGTCGCCGCGGCGGCCGCGTGGCCCGAGAGCGCGCCGCCGCCGAGGGCGGCGAAGGCGGCGCCGCCCGCCGCGAGGAGCATGACGTTCGACAGGCCGTCCGAGATCTGGAGCGCGGCGGAGTTCGTGCCCGCCTCCTCCGGCGCGGACAGCTTCAGCAGCAGCACGCTCGTCGAGGCGACCACCATGCCCATGCCGAGGCAGCCGACGCCCCAGGCCACACCCAGGGTCCAGACAGGCACGGAGGGGATGAGGACGCTCGGCGCGGCGGCGATGGCCGCGGTGACCAGCAGCATGCCGAAGACCATCAGCCCCTGCCGGTACGGCTCCACGCGCGGCCGTGCCTGGATGTACGAGCCGAGGGCCCAGGTCAGGCCGCCGACCGCGAGCGACAGCCCGGCCATGGTGGGGCTCAGGCCCCGCTCGCTGACCAGCATCAGCGGCACGAACGACTCCGCCGAGATGAACGCCCCCATCGAGATGCCGCGCAGCAGCACCACCGACGGCAGCCCGCGCGCCGCCCGGTACGTGCCGCGCGGCAGCAGGCCCCGCACGGCGGGGACCAGCAGCGCCGCGCCCGCGACCGCCGGGAGGACTGACAGCCAGCGCAGCTCCTGCCCCGCGTACTGGAGCAGCCCCACCCCCAGCGAGATCCCGAGCGCCAGCCGGATACGGCGCCGGTCGAAGGGCACCGGCGGCGCCTCCGGGTCCGTGGGCCCCGACGCCATCCGCCGTACCGCGGGCAGCGCGAGTGCCAGCGGCAGCACGACGAGGACGGGGATGCCGACGAAGACCCACCGCCAGCCGAGCCGCTCGGTGACCGTCCCGGCGACCAGCGGCCCGACCACCGACGGCACCACCCAGCCCGCGGAGAACGCGGCCATGATGGCGGGGCGCAGCCGCTCCGCGTAGGCGCGGCTGATCACGACGTACAGCGCCACGATCACCAGCCCGCCGCCCAGCCCCTGCACGGCCCGCCCGACGATGAACAGCCACATCGCCCCGGCCGTCCCCGACAGCAGCAGCCCGGCCCCGAAGGCCGTGATACCGGTGGTGAGCGGCGCGAGCGGCCCGGCGCGGTCGGACCACTGCCCGGAGAGGACCATGGCGAAGAGGCTGGTGGTGAAGTACGCGGAGAAGGCGAAGGCGTACAGCGGGATCCCGTGCAACTCCCGCGCGGCGACCGGCATCGCCGTACCGATGGCGGTCGCCTCGAAGGCGATCAGCACGATGACGGAGACGACGCCGATGCTGAGCGCGCGGTGCTCCCGGTCGAGTACGCCGCCGCGCGGCTCTTCCTGCTGGTTGCCGGCGGATGTGCCGGCGCTGCTCTCCAAGGCGGTCATGCACCTCACAGTAAGGGGCATGAGAGGCGATGGCCCCTGTCTCCGGACGGGGAAGATCTCCCCCCTTGGTCGTACGACCATGAACGGCGTATGGCAGTCGTGTTGCGGCCCGCCCGCCGGGCTTTCCTTCCAACTGCCGCCGCCCGTACGGTCGTACCGAAGCACCGACCGAAGCACCGACCGAAGCACCACCGCACGACCGTGTGCCCGAGTGGCTGAGGGGCCAGACTGCAAATCTGGTGACGCGGGTTCGATTCCCGCCACGGTCTCTACGGAACGAGGGCGCGGTCCAGTCCCGCCAGGACCGCGTCCACCGTTCCCTCCACGTCGAGCTCCGACGTGTCCCGCCACAGCCCGACCCGTGGCGTCTCCTCCCGCAGCACCCGGTCCAGCCGCTCTCGCCCACCACCACACCTCCGGGCGCTCACGCCGGGCGGCGGGGGGCGATCACCGACCCGGCTCTCAAACCCCGCACGCGAGCGCGGCTACGGCCGATGAGTAGGCTCCTGTTCGCTCCGGTGCCTGCTCCGGTGCTCGCTGAGGGGGGATTCGCACATGGAACGGCCGCGCCAAGAAGCCCGGCGGGTCGGCCCGTACCACCTGATCACCCGCCTGGACCCGCCGGAGACCCCGCACGTGCCCGTCCGCCGCTTCATCGCGCGCGGCGCGGACGGCGACCGTACGGTGCTGGTCAACGCCCCGCTGCCGGGCGCGGATCCGGCGCGCTTCGCGGTGGAGGCGGACACGGCGCGGCGGCTGATGGGGCCGTGGGTGGCCCCGGTGACGGAGGTGCCGCCGCCCGGGGCGGGCTCCTGGTACGCCACGCCCTACCTTCCCGTACTGCCCCTCCCCGTCGCGCTCGCCGTCCACGGCGGCCCGCTCCCCGAGCCCACCGTCCGCGCCCTGGGCGCCGCCCTCGCCGAGACGCTCGCGGCGGCGCACGCGCAGGGCCTCACGCACGCGGGCGTGTCACCCGCCGCCGTACTGCTGGCCGCCGACGGGCCGCGGCTCGGCTGCTTCGGAGCCGTACGGGCGGCGGGGCCGGACGGCGAGCGGCGCGCGGACCTGCCGGGGCTGGATCCGGGGGCGCTCGCGCCCGAGCTGCTCGCGGGCGGCAGGCCGCGCCCGCCGGGCGACGTGTACGGACTCGGCGCGGTCCTCGCGTACGCCGCGACCGGCACCACCGTCCCGGAACGAACCGAACTCCCGCCCGCCCTGCGCCCCTTGGCCTCCGCGTGCCTCACCCGTGACGCGGCCGCACGGCCGTCGGCCGCAGCGCTCCTCGCCGACCTCGTGCCCCGTACCCCGCACGAGACCGTCGTGACCTCGGCGGGCTCGCTCCTCACCCCCGGCTGGCTGCCGGGCCGGATCGTCGCGGCGCTGGCGCGCCAGTCGGCCTCGGTCCTCGCCGCCGAACTCCCCACCGGGCCCAGGAACTGACCACGCCCATGCTGTCCCCCCTCACCCACGACGACCCCGCCGAGCTCGGCGGCTACCGCCTGCTCGCCCGGCTGGGCAGCGGCGGCATGGGCACGGTGTACCTGGCCCGCTCGGCCGGCGGCCGCACGGTCGCACTCAAGACCATGCGCGCGGCGCTCGCCGCCGACCCGGCCTTCCGCAGCCGTTTCCACCTGGAGACCAACGCGGCACGGATCATCGGCGACCGCCACGGCGCGGCGGTCTTCGACGCCGACCCGCTCGCCGAGACTCCGTGGCTGGCGACCGAGTACGTCCTCGGCCCGCCCCTCGACGATGCCGTCGCCCGGTGCGGCCCGCTCCCCGAGCCCACCGTCCGCGCCCTGGGCGCCGCCCTCGCCGGCGCGCTGGGCCAACTGCACTCCTCGGACGTGGTCCACCGGGACCTGAAGCCCTCGAACGTCATGGTCACGGCGTACGGCCCCAAGGTCATCGACTTCGGCATCGCCCGCGCGGCCGGCACCACCCACCTGACCGGCACGGGCACGACGACCGGCACGCCCGCCTTCATGTCGCCGGAGCAGGCCACGGGCCGGGAGCACGCCCCGCCGGGCGACGTCTTCGCCCTCGCGGGCGTCCTCACCTTCGCCGCCACGGGCCGGGGCCCCTTCGGCACGGGCGCCCCGGCGGACCTCCTCTACCGCGTCCGCTACGCCGAGCCGGACCTCACCGCCGTCCCCGCGTCCCTGGCCCCGCTCCTCGCCCGCTGCCTCGCCAAGGACCCGGCCCTGCGCCCCACTCCGGCGGAGCTGGCCGCGGTCCTCCACGACGGCCACGGCGACTTCGCGGACCACCTCCCGCCCCTGCTGCTCGCCGACATCGCCCGCCGCGCGACGGAGGTCTGGCGGCACGAGCCGCACCGCCTCCCGGCGCCTTCGAGCGACCCGTACGCGGAGACGGTCCCGGCGGCGGGGCGCCGGATGTCCCGCCGCGGGCTGCTGGCGTTGGGCGGCTTCTCCGTGCTGGGTGCCGGCGGCGCGGCGCTCGGCATCCGGTCCTGGCTGTCGGCCGGCGAGCCGTCCGGCGGCGACGAGCCACCGCCGGAGCCGCGGCTCGCCGCGTCGCCGCCCTCGCTGTGGGAGAAGAAGGTGTGGACGGGCGACGAGGAGCAGCGGGGCTTTCCGCTGCTCGTCGGCGAGGACGTGGCCACGGTGGTCGGCCTGGGGATCGCCGGGCTCGTGCCGCGGACCGGCAAGGACGCGTGGTTCTGCAACGTGCAGACGGCGTCGCGCCTCGTCACCGCGGGCCCCGAGGGCATCCACCTCGTCCCGCAATCGGACGCGGACCACCAGGACTTCGCCGTCCACACCATCGACACGAAGAACCCCCGAAAGCCCGGGCCGGCACTCGTCACGCTCAAGGGCCTCAACGCCAACATGAGCATCGCCCAGCTGCTGGGCGTCTCCGACGGCACGCTGTACGCCGTGGCAGGGCAGGGGACGTACACCTCGGTGCTCTCGACGTACCTGCTCGCCATCGACGTACGCCGGCGCAAGGAGGTGTGGCGGCAGGAGGTCTCCCACCCCCAGCGCGACGAGAAGTTCGACATCACCCAGTACGTCCTCACCTCGGCCGTGCGCGGGGACCGGCTCATCACCTTCGAGCTCACCGGTGAGGAGCGGCGCACGCAGGTCACCGCGCGCGACACGAGGACCGGTGAGACGCGCTGGTCGCGGCTGCTCGAGGTGAAGCGGCAGGACGTCTACAAGAGCCCGCTCGCCGTGGACGAGCGGTGCGTCTACGTCCCCGGCGCCCCGCTCGCCGCCCTCCGGCTCTCCGACGGCAAGCCGCTCTGGGAGCACCAGGGCCAGGAGCCCTTCGGCGCCCCGGCCGTGCGGGACGGCGTCGTCTACGCCGCTTCCGAGGGGCGGCTCGTGGCGGTGAGCGCCGCCGAGGGGAAGGTGCTCTGGAAGGAGAAGGAGCTCCCGGACGCGAAACCCGACCTGTCGGTGCCGCCGGTGGTCGGTGAGAAGTACGTGTACAGCAAGGTGGCCAAGGGGCTCAGCGCGGTGGACCTCCGCACGCACAGGGCCGCCTACATCTTCCAGACCACCGCCGATCGCCTCGTTCCCCAGGAGCGGGAGGGGCTTCTCATGGCCGCGGGTGAGGGTTTCCTCATCTGCCTCCCCCTCCAGTGAGCGCAGGACTGTGAACACAGAGACCAAGACACCGCTTCCCCTGCTCCCCCTCGGCACGGGCGACCCCCTGCGCCTGGGTCCGTACCGACTCGTCGGCGTACTCGGCGAAGGCGGTATGGGAAAGGTCTACCTGGCGGGTGATCAGAGTGGCCGTCCGGCCGCGGTGAAGGTCCTGCGCCCCGAGTTGGCGCACGACCGGAACCTGGCGCAGCGCTTCGTCCGCGAGGCGCACACGGCGCGGGCCGTCACGAGCAAGGGCGTCGCCCGGGTCCTGGCCGCGCAGGTGGAGGGCGGACGGCCGTGGATCGCGACCGAGTTCCTCGCCGGCCCGACGCTGGACCAGGCCGTCACCGCGTACGGCCCCCTCGGCGAGGACGCCGTCCGCGCGCTGGCCGCGGCTCTGGCCCGTACGCTGCAGGACGTCCACGCCGCCGGTTTGGTCCACCGGGACGTCAAGCCCTCCAACATCGTGCTGACGGCGGACGGTCCGCGCCTGATCGACTTCGGCATCGCCCGCCCGGAACACGGCCTCACCCTCACCACCACCGGCCAGATCCCCGTCACCCCGGGCTACGGGGCTCCCGAGCAGGTGCTCGGGCAGCGGGTGACGCCGGCCGCGGACGTGTTCTCGCTGGGCGCCGTCCTCGTCTTCGCGGCGAGCGGCCGTCCGGCGTACGACGGCCCGTACGTCGCCGCCGTCCAGTACGCCGTGGTCCACGGGCAGCCGGACCTGGGCGGCCTTCCGCCCCGGCTCCAGCAGCTCGTCGGCCCGTGCCTGCTGAAGGACGCGGCCTTTCGTCCGTCGCCGGAGGGGATCGCCAAGGCGTTCGCGCCGACGGCGAGCGCCCGCCGCGTCTGGCGCAACGGCCCGTGGGCCGGGGACATCAGGCGCCGGGAAACCGAGACCCGGCGGCTCACCGCCGTCGCCCGGCCGACCGCGGGCCCGGAGACGTCGCGCCGCCGCTTCCTCGCGTGGGCGGGCATGGGCGGTGCCGTCGTCCTCGCGGGCGGCGGGGCGTCCGCCTGGTGGCTGACCCGGCGGGACGCGACCGCCTTGCCGCCCGCCGGGGACGCGCCGGCGGCGACTCCCCTGAGGGAGGGCGAGTACAGCGAGGGCCTCACGCCGCAGCCGCTGTGGACGGCGCGGAAGGCGGCCGCCACAGGTTCGCCGCCCACTCCGGTGGTCCTCCGCGATGTGGTCGTCTTCGCCGCCGCGGGTGGCGGGGTGGCGGCCCACACGGTGACCGACGGGAAGCGGAAGTGGTCCCTCCCCGGGGTCGCGGCGCGCGCTCGCCAGCTGCCCCTGAACCGGGACCTCTTCGTGGCCGCCGACGCGGAGGGCTCGCTCCTGGCCTTCGACGCGTCCACCAGCGAACGGAAGTGGTCCACGGACGCGGATGTCGCCCTGCTGCTCGCCACGAGCGACGACGCCGTCTTCGTCCTGACGCGCGAGGGACGGCTCCGCGCGATCGACAGCGCCACGCGGAGCGTCCGCTGGACCGTACCGGCCAGGGCGGGCGCGGCGGGCGACCCCGGCCCGCAGGCCGTCCACGGCTCGGGGCGTCTGGTCGTCTCCGGCACGGACGGCAGCGTCTTCGCCCTCGACGCCGCCACCGGCCGCGAGGTCTGGCGCGCCGACGCCCAGGCCAAGGGGCCCCTCCTGCCGGCGGTCGACGGCGACACCGTGTACCTCGGCGGCCGTACGCTCACCGCGCGGGGGCTGGCGGACGGCCGGGAGATCGCGTCGCTCCCCGCGAGCACCCCCCTGGAGAGGACCAAGGGTGGCTGGGGGCCGCCGGCGCTGGACGACGACGGGGTCACCGCCCACGACGGAGGGCTCCTCTACCGGTTCAAGAAGGACCTGACCAGGAGCGAGCTCTGGATGAAGAACACGGCGGCGACCCGGCCCGTCCTGGTCCCCCCGGTGATCCAGGGCAACAGCATCTGGGTCGTCGAGGGCGACAAGGACCCCGCCGACGGCGGCGTGTCGGCCTTCGACAAGGCCGAGCAGACGCGCATGTGGACCTTCCAGCCGGACGACCACGGCCCTTGGGCGGTGGCGGCCGGCGGCAACCGCGTGTTCCTGGTCAGCCGGGGAGACGTGACCGCCATGCCCGTGTTCTGACGCCTTCCCGGGCACGGCGGCTCACACGGTTACGCCTTGGGCACCGCGACCGCCGCCTGAGGGCGGATGGGCAGCCGGTTGACGGGGCGGCCCGTGGCGGCGCGGACGGCGGAGGCCACGGCGGCCGGGGCGGTGACCACCGGGACGGCGCTGGCGGCCTTGGCGCCGAACGGCGCCACCACGTCGCGCTCCTCGACGAGTTTGACGATGCGGATGTCCGGGGCGTCCAGGGACGTCGGCAGGGCGTAGCCCGTGAGGTCCGGGTGGCGGACGAGGCCGCGGGGGGTGCGGAGGTTCTCGGTGAGGGCCGCGCCGATGCCCTGGGTGACGCCCGCCTCGATGCGGGTGGCGAGCTGGGCGGGGTTCAGCACGCGGCCCACGTCCTGGGCGACCGCCATCTCGACGACGCGGACGGAGCCGATCTCGACGTCGACGTCGACAACGGCGCGGATGGCGCAGAAGGCGAGGCCCACGAAGGCGTCGCCCTGGCCGGCGTCGTCGAGGGGTTCGGTGGGGTGGGGGCGGCACTGGGCGGTGGCCCAGAGCTCCTTGCCGTCCAACGCCTCCATGACGGTGGTGGACAGGACCCCGTCGTACGAGGTGATCTTGCCGTCCGTGATCTGGAGCAGTTCGGTGGACATGCCGAACTTGTGGGCCAGCGGCTGGAGGAGCTGCGTGCGCACCATCTTGGCGGCGCGTTCGACCGCGCCGCCCGAGACCCAGGTGTGGCGGCCGTGCGCGGCGGGGCCGGCCGGGGGCTGGTCGGTGTCGACGGAGGCGACGTGGACCTCGTCGACGCCCAGGACCTCCTGGACGATCTGGCGGGCGAGGGTGGAGAAGCCCTGGCCGGTCTCGACCGCCGCACAGATGACGGTGGCCACGCCGTCGTGGACCTTGACCGTGGCCGTGGAGACCTCGTCCGTGCCCTCCGCGCCGAGCATGTGGACCATGCCGAGCGCGTACCCGACGCCCCGCCGTACGGCGCCCGGCTCGCCCGCGCCCTCCGGGCCGCCGGGGAGCAGCCAGCCGTCCTCCGGGGAGCCCTCGGGGAGGTCGGGGAGCGGGAAGTCGCGGACGGCCTGGAGGAGTTCGGCGACGGGCGCCGGGCAGGTGACCGTCTGTCCCGTGGGGAGGAGGTCGCCGGTGGCCATGGCGTTGCGCAGGCGCAGGTCGGCCGGGTCCAGGCCCAACCGCGCGGCGAGCTTGTCCATCTGCGCCTCGTACGCGGCGCAGACCTGCATCGCGCCCTCGCCGCGCACGTGGCCGGAGGGCGGGTTGTTGGTGCGGACGGCCCAGCCCTCGATGAAGGCGTGCGGCACGACGTACGGGCCGCAGGCGAAGGCGACGGCCGCGGCGAGGGACTCGGAGGAGGCCTCGGCGTACGCGCCCGCGTCGAGGAGGATCTGCGCCTCGACCTTGACCAGGCGGCCCTCGGCGTCGGCGTGGTGGCGGTAGCGCAGCAGTGTGGGGTGTCTGTGGGCGTGGCCGAGGAAGGACTCCTCGCGGGTGGCGGCCAGTTTGACGGGGCAGCCGGTGCGCAGGGCGAGCAGCCCCAGCGGGATCTGGAAGCCGGGGTCCTCGCGGTCGCCCATGGCGCCGGGGACGCCGGTGACGACGACCTTGACCTGTTCGGGCGCGAGGCCGAAACAGGCGGCGGCCAGGTCCCGGTCGGTGTGCGGGTCGGTGGAGGCGGTGTAGATCTCCACGCCGCCGTCCGGGCGCGGCACGGCGAGCCCCGCCTCGGCGCCGATGGGCGCCGGGTCCTGGCGGCCGATGCGGTACAGGCCCTCGACAACGACCTCGCCGACCGCCTCCGGGTCGCCGTAGCGCAGCGGGATGTGGCGGATCAGGTTGCCGTCGGGGTGGAGGGGCGGGGCCGCGAAGGCCTTCTCCGGGTCGGTGACCGGGTCGAGGAGTTCGTACTCGACCGCGATGGCGGCGGCGGCCAGGCGGGCGGTGTCCGGGTGATCGGCGGCGACCGCGGCGATGGCCTCGCCGTGGTGGCGCACGAGGTCGGAGGCGAAGACGGGGCGGTCGGCGACGGTGCGGCCGTACGTGGCGGCGCCCGGCACGTCGGCGTGGGTCACGACGGCGCGGACGCCCGGCATCTCGGCCGCGGCGCTGGTGTCGATCGACACCACGCGCGCGTGGGCGTGCGGCGAACGCAGGACGGCCGCCCACAGCAGGCCCTCGGCCCACAGGTCGGAGGCGTACGGGAAGGTGCCCTCGGTCTTGGCGCGGGCGTCGGCGGACGGGAGCGACGCGCCGAGCCCGTGGGTCGGCACCTCCTGCTGCGGGACCTGGGGGGCGTCGACCGCCGGGATGGCGGTGGCCGCGTCGTTGCTCACGCCATGCCTCCGTCGTGCGGGTGGGGAACCTGGTGCGGGATGCGGGCCGTGTCGGCCGCTTCGGCGGCTGCTTCCGCCGCCGCGGCGGCGGAGGCGGCGCGCTCGGCGGCCACCTCCCGTACGGCGTCGAGGACGCCGCGGTACCCGGTGCAGCGGCAGAGGTTGCCGCACAGCGCCTGGCGGGTCTCCAGTTCGGTCGGGGCGTGGTTGCCCTCGAGCAGGTCGTGCACGGTCATGGCCATGCCGGGGATGCAGAAACCGCACTGGACGGCACCGCACGCGGCGAGGGCCCGCTGCACGTCGGAGGGCTCGCCGTTCACGGCAAGGCCCTCGACCGTGCGGACCTCGCTGCCGGCCGCGGTGGCCGCGGGGACCAGGCAGGAGGCGACGAGGCGGCCGTCGACCTGGACGTTGCAGGCGCCGCACTCGCCCTGCGAGCAGCCGTCCTTGGCGCCGGCGAGGCCGAGGCGCTCGCGCAGCACGTAGAGCAGCGACTCGCCGATCCACGCCTCGGAGACGGGGCGGTCGGTGCCGTTGACGCGCAGGACGTACGAGACGTGGGGGTGTTCGTCGCTGTCGGCGGCCTGGGGCGGCGCAGCGGCTTCTTCCCGCGGCTCCGGTTCCGGCTCCGGCTGCGGTTCCGGCTCCGGGGTCTGTGCCTCCTGCGGTTCCGGCTGCGGTCCCGGTTCCGCCGCCGGCTCGGGCTCGGCGGCGGGGACGGGCTCGGCCTCCGGCTCCGGTTCCTGCGGCGCCGCCTCCACGGGCGCGGGTGCGGGCTCGGGCGCGGGCTCCGGCGCGGTCACCGGCTCCGGGGTCGCCCAGGGCGCGGGGGCGCCGCCCGGCAGGGTGGCCGGCGGGTTGCCGCTCGTCCACTGCGAGGCCAGCGCCGAGGCCGCGAACTCGCCCGATTCGTCCGGGATATCCCCTTGTGCGACCGGAATCGTCCACTGTCCGGTCAGCTCGGTGGGCGCGGCCTCCGGCGCAGCCGCGGCCTCCGGGCCGGTGGGAGCGGCCGGCGCGGCCGGGAAGCTCCACTGCGCGGTCGCGTTCGGGTCGTGCGCCGCCCACGCCTCCGCCGGTACGTAGCCGTGCCCGGGGGCCTCCAGCGGGGCACCCTCGCCCGCGAGTTCCGGCGGCAGCTGGACGAAGGCGGTCGCGTCACCGTCGTACTCGCCCTGCGGCGTCGGCCGCCAGCCGCCGTACTCCGGCCCGTACTCCTGCCCGTACGGCTGCTCGTTCTCGTGCTCGTTCTCGCCGGTGGTCACGACAGCGCCCTCCCCAGTGCTCGTCGGGCCAGCGCGGCGACCGTGCGCCGCAAGTGCAGTACGGCGGGCGGCAGCTGCTCCCCGCCCTCCGGCGGATCCGGGATGCACGCCGCCGCGACGTACTCCCCGAACGCCGCCAACGCCTCCGGGACCAGCCCCCGGTCGCCGTCCCAGTCGATCAGCGACGCGATCCAGCGCTCGGCCTCCAGCGGCCGCAGCGGCATCGGGGCGATGGCGCCCACCGCGCAGCGCACGCCACGCCGCGCCGGGTCCAGGACGAGCGCGACGGACGCGGTGGCGCGGCCGGGTCCGGTCCGGCCGGTGGCCTTCAGGAAGACCTGCGGCGCGTGCAGCAGGGGGACGCGGACGAAGCCGACCAGTTCGCCCGGCGCGAGCAGCTCGCGGCCGGCCAGCAGGTACGACACCGGGATCTCGCGCGTACCGGCCGGGCCCGCCACGACGAGGTCCGCCTCCAGGGCGGCCAGCACGGGCAGGGAGTCACCGGTGGGCGCGGCGCTGACGATGTTGCCGCCGAGGGTGCCCGCGTTGCGGATCTGGGGCGGTCCGGCGGCGCGGGCGGCGGCGGCGAGCGCGGGGATGAGCGCCGCGAAGTCGGGGCGGCCCATGCGCGCGTGGGTGAGACCGGCGCCGAGGAGGGCGTGGCCGTCCTGGTACTGCCAGCCGCGGATCTCGTTGATGCGGCCGAGTCCGACGAGGCCGGCCGGGCGGAGCTGGCCCTTGTTGACGGCGGCCATCAGATCGGTGCCGCCCGCTACGGGCACGGCGGCGGGCATGGCCGTGAGCGCCGCCACGGCCGCGTCGAGCGTGGCCGGCAGCGTCACGGACTGCGCCGCCTGCGGTGCGTGCGTGGTCAACCCAGCTGCCCCTTCCCGGTGTCCCCGGATGTCCCCGGCTGTCCCGCCTGTGTTGCCGTACCGTACGTGCTCACAGAGCCGACGTGGCAACTCTGGCACATCTTCCGGGCTGCTCGACGCGAGGGTCCGCGAAGGGCGCATCCGCCCCGGACGTCCCGTGACCTGCGGGATGGGCGGGTTTGCCGCGCGATCGGCGGCAGGTGCGGATTGCGACGTCATTGCCACTTCTCGGCGACCTTGTACGGCTTGTTCCGGACGGCCTCCACCGTGGCAGGCGGCGGGCGCGCGGCGGGCTCCGTTCGGGCCGGGCTCACACGTTCGGGGGCGGCCCCTCGATCGGGCGTCCGAGTACGCCGGGGCGCCGCTGCCACGGCAACGGGCCGCTGGGCGGCCGGTAGTCGACGCCGAGCGCGTCCAGGCGCCGGTAGTGGACGCCCATGCGGCGTTCGAAGTCCGCGAAGTCGCGCTCGGCGGGGGCCGGGAGGCCGGTGGACCAGGCGACCTCGGCGAAGGCGGCGAGGCGGGGGAAGACCTGGTAGTCGACGCGGGCGCGGGTCTCCATGGCCTCGGTCCAGGCGTTGGCCTGGGTGCCGATGACGTGCGCGGCGGCCTCCGGGGAGAGTCCCGGCGGTACGGGGTCGAAGCGGTAGACGTCCTCCAGGGTGCGGACGAACCCGATGGGCACGGGCTCGTCAGGGCCGCCGTGCTGCCGGTGGTCGAGGTAGACGTGCTGTTCGGGGCACATGACGACGTCGTGGCCGGCCTCGGCGGCGGCCATCCCGCCGGCGTACCCGCGCCAGGAGGCGACGGTGGCGCCGGGCGCGAGGCCCAACGATGTCGTCTCGCCCTCCAGGATCTCGTCCCACCCGATCAGGCGGCGGCCCCGCTCCGCCAGCCAGCGGTCGAAGTGCCGGATGAACCAGGACTGGAGCTCGTACTCGTCCGCCAGGCCGAGCTCCTTGATGCGGGACTGTGCGGTCGGGGACGCCTTCCACTGGTCCTTGGGGCACTCGTCGCCGCCCAGGTGGATGTACGGGGAGGGGAAGAGGTCGAGGACCTCCTCCAGCACCTCCTCGAAGAAGCGGAGGGTGGTGTCGGTGGGGGCGAGGACGTTCGGGTTGACGCCCCAGGTGTCCCAGACGGAGAGCGCGCTCGTGTCGACGACGTCGGTGTTGCCGAGCTCCGGGTACGCGGCGATGGCGGCCTGCGCGTGGCCGGGGAGGTCGATCTCCGGGACGATGCGGACGTGCCGCTCGGCGGCGTACGCGACGATCTCGCGGATGTCGTCGTGCGTGTAGAAGCCGCCGTGCGGGGTGTCGTACCAGAGCTCCGAGGCCCGGTGCCCCCGCTTCGTCCGCGGCCGCCAGGCGCCGACCTCCGTGAGGCGGGGGTGGCGCCGGATCTCGACGCGCCAGCCCTGGTCGTCGGTGAGGTGGAGGTGGAGGACGTTGAGCTTGTGGGCGGCCAGGAGGTCGACGTAGCGCAGGACGTCGTCCTTGGGGAGGAAGTGGCGGGCGACGTCGAGCAGGAGGCCACGCCAGGGGAAGCGGGGCTCGTCCTCGATGACGACCGTGGGCACGTACCAGTCCCGGCCGCGCGGGCCGATGGGCGCCCTGCGGTACGCGTCGGGGCCGAGGAGCTGCCGGAACGTCTGGGCGCCCCAGAAGACGCCCGCGGCGCTGCCGCCCTGGATGCGCCGGGCGTACCCGTCGATGACGATGCGGTACCCCTCGGGCGCCAGCCCCGGTTCGATGCTCAGCACGATGCGGTTGTCGTCGTCGTTCCCGTCCGGGAAGGGGAGCCCGGTGGCGGCGCCGATCGTGGCGCGGAACCAGCGCGCGACGCCCTCGGTGCCCGGCTGGGCCTCCAGTTGGGTGTCCGTGTCGAGGGGGTCGAGGCCGGGGGGCGGCACCTCCCGGGAACGGGAGGGGGCGGGGATCAGGTCGAGGGGCTCCATGGGTCAGTCCTTCACCGCGCCGCCGAGCCCGGACACCAGGCGGCGCTGTACGAGTACGAAGAAGACCAGCACCGGGATGGTCATCACCGTCGACGCGGCCATTATGCCGCCCCAGTCGTTCTCGTCCGGTTTGAAGAAGACGAGGAGCGCCATGGGGAGGGTCGACTGCGAGGTGTCGCTGACGAGGAACGACTTCGCGAAGAGGAAGTCGTTCCAGGTGGAGATGAAGGAGAAGACGCTCGTCGCGACGAGCCCGGGGAAGACCAGCGGGAAGAGGATCCGCCACAGGAAGCGTCCCCGGCTCGCGCCGTCGAGGTACGCGGCCTCCTCCAGTGCCTCGGGGACCGCCTTGACGAAGCCGCGGAGCATCCAGATCGCGAAGGGGAGGGAGAAGGCGAGGTGCGGCAGGATCAGCGAGCCGAGGGTGTTGAGCTGGCCGAGGTCCCGCATCAGGAAGAAGAGCGGGATGGTCAGCGCCTCGATCGGGACCATCTGCGCGACGAGGAACATCACGAGCAGCGTCGTACGGAAGCGGAACCGGAAGCGGGTGACGGCGGTGGCCGCGAGGAAGGCGATGAGCGCGGACGCGACGACGACGGCGGAGGCGACGAGGAGGCTGTTGAGGAAGTAGCGGCCGAAGTCCTCCTGTTGGAAGACGCGGCGGAAGGAGTCGAGGGACGGGGCGAGCGTCCAGGGGCGGGCGTCGGTGGACTGGATCTCGCCGGCCGGCTTGAAGGCGGAGAGGACCATCCAGTACAGGGGGAAGGCGACGACGCCCGCGACGAGGAGGGCGGCGGCGTCGGCGGCCAGGCGACCGGGCGCGCGCGGGCGGAGGCGGTTCACAGCTCGCCTCCCTGGCGGCGCAGCAACCGCAGGTACACCAGCGTGACGGCGAGCAGGATCAGCAGCATGACGACGCCGATGGCCGAGCCGAGGCTGTACTGGGAGGACGCGAAGGCCTTCTGGTAGGCGTACACGTTGAGGACGAGGTTCTGGCCGGCGATGCCGCCGCCGTTGGTCATGACGTAGATCTGCGTGAAGACCTTGAAGTCCCAGATGACCGACTGGATGGTGACGACGGCCAGGATCGGCCGCAGCAGCGGCGCGGTGACGGAGCGCCAGGTCCGCCACTGCGAGGCGCCGTCGAGCGCGGCGGCCTCCAGGACCCCGGCGGGGATGGCCAAGATGCCCGCGTAGACGGTGATCATCACGAACGGGAACGAGCACCACACCACCTCGAAGAGGACGAGCGCGAAGGCGCTGTAGCGGCCGTACGTCCACGAGAAGTCGCCGAGGCCCAACAGCCGGTTGACGGGCCCGAAGTCGGGGTCGAAGAGGAACACCCACACGGTGGACCCGGTGACGGCGGGTGTCGCCCAGGCGCCGAGCGCGGCGAGCATCAGGGCGAGGCGCGGTACGGCGCGCACGCGCGTGAGGAGGACGGCGAGGCCGCAGCCGACGGCGAGGGTGGCGGTGACGCAGGCGGCGGCGAAGAGCACGGTGGCGAGGAGCACCTGCCGGAACTGCTCGTCGCGGAAGAGGGCCGCGTAGTTGCCGAACCCCTGGAAGGAGGTCGGTTCGCCGCCGCTGACCTGCGCCTGGGTGTACTCCAGGAAGGAGATGAGCCCCAGTTGGTAGACGGGGTACACGAGCAGCCCCGCGAGCACGGCCAGCGCGGGCGCGAGGTACAGCCACGGCGCCCATCCCCCACGGCGGACCCCACGGTGGAGCCCGCGACGGCCCGGTCCGCTCACGGCGCTCAACGCGCCGACGCGAACGCCGCGTTCATCTTCGCCGCCGCGTCGTCCGCCGCCGTGGCCACGTCCTTACGGCCGCTGACGATCTCCTGGAACATCGTGGGCAGCACCAGCGATGCGTCGAGCCGCCCCCAGGCCGCCGACGCGGGGACGAACTTCGTCCCGGCCGCCAGCGTGTCGATGAAGGGCTGCAGGGCGGGCTGCCTCTTCGCGGCCGCCGCGCGCACGTCGGTGTAGGTCGGCAGGAAGCCCATCGCGTCGAAGAGCTCGTTCTGGGTCGCCTTCCCGGCCAGGGACTTCAGCAGGTCGACGGCGAGCGTGCGGTGCGAACTGCTCTTCAGCACCCCGAGGTTGTTCCCGCCTGCGAACGCCGGCGCCACCGATCCGGGACGTACGCCCGGCAGCGGCACCACCGCGTACGCGCCCTTCACCGTCCCCGCCTCGACGGCCGCCCGGCTGAAGTCACCGCCGATCGCCATGGCCGCCTTGCCGGAGGCGAACGCCGTGACCGTCGCGTTGCCGCCCATCGAGGCGCACGTGGCGGCCGGGCAGTTGTCGTCGCCGAAGAGCGAGGTGTACGCCGCGATGCCCCTGCGCGCCGCCTCGCCGTCGACGGCGGAGGTGTACGAGCCGCCGCGCGCCACCGCGAGTTCGCCGCCGTGCGCCCAGATGAAGGGCAGGGCGCCGTACGTGTACGCGCCGCCGACGGCGATCCCGTACAGCCCGGGCTTCGCCTGCCGGATGCGCTTGGCCGTCGCGATCAGCTCCTGCTGGGACCTCGGGACCGGAAGGCCCAGCTCCCGGAAGACGTCCGTGCGGTAGTACAGCGCCCGTACGCCGACGAAGAGCGGCGCCCCGTACACCTTCCCGTCGACCGTGACGGAGGCGCGCGCCGTCGGGTCGGTGTCCTTGGCGTCGGGCCAGGCGGCGAACTCCGCGCCGATGTCGGCGAGTCCGCCCTCCTTCACGTATCCGGCGGTGTCGGTGTTGCCGTACTCGACGAGGTCGGGGGCGCTCGCCGGGTCGTTGAAGGCGGCCTTGATCCGCTGCGCGCGGATGTCGACGGGGATGTACTCGACCCGGACGTCCGTGCCCGCGTGCCGCTTCTCGAAGGCGGCGACGGCGGCGTCGACGACCCGTTCCTTCGGTGTGTTGTTCACCTCACGGAAGAGCCAGACGCGCAGGGTGCCGCTCTTCTCGTCCTTCTTCGGGGAGGTGCCGGAGGTCTGCGGGGCGCAGGCTCCGGCCAGCAGTAAGGACACGAGGGCGGCGGCCGTGGCCGCCAGGCGGGGTATCCGGGCAGGAAGCTTCACGGGCAGGGGTCCCCCTCCGAGGCGGCGACAGCGGCTGCGTTGCACCATGCGCAACGGGCGTTTCGTGCTGCACAACACACGCAGGAGGGTAAAGCGGCCCCGACCGGGCCCACAAGAGGTCTGAACCAGTCAGCGGCACCAGGGACGAGCGGACACGACGGAGCCCCCGGGTGCGCACGTCACGCGCGCTCCCGGGGGCTCCGGCCCCGACCCGTACCGGTCGGGTTACTTCTTGTCCTTGCCGCCCTTGTCCTTGTCGCCGCCGGCGCCCATGGACTCGTAGATCTCCTTGCACATCGGGCAGACCGGGTACTTCTTCGGGTCGCGCCCGGGCACCCAGACCTTTCCGCACAGCGCCACCACGGGAGTGCCGTCGAGGGCGCTCGCCATGATCTTGTCCTTCTGGACGTAGTGGGCGAAGCGCTCGTGGTCGCCGTCGCCGTGCGACACCTGCGGTGTCGGCTCAACGAGGGTTCCCGTACCTGCCCCGCGCTCGGGCTCAAGAGTGCTCATGAGCTCCAAGGGTACCCCCGCGCGGACAGCGACCGAAGGAGTCAGTTCAGCGACGGGTCGTCCAGATACGTCGCGATCATCGCCAGCTCGCTGCGCTGCCGCCGCAGCACCTCGCGCCACAGGTTCTCGGGCCGCGGCGACGAGACGTCGCCCGGTTCCGAGTCGACGACGAACCACGCCCCGCCGGCCAGCTCCTCCTCCAGCTGGCCCGGGCCCCAGCCCGCGTACCCGGCGAAGATCCGCAGCGAGCCGAGCGCCGCCGCGATCAGCTCCGGCGGCGTCTCCAGGTCCACGAGCCCGATCGCGCCGTACACGCGCCGCCAGCCCAGCGGGCCCTCGTCGCCCGGGATCACGGCGAGGCCGAGCGCCGCGTCCAGCGAGACGGGCCCGCCCTGGAAGACGACGCCCGGCTCCCCGGCCAGCGGGGCCCAGGGTTCGAGGATGTCGCCGACGCCGACGGGCGTCGGTCTGTTCAGGACCACGCCGAGCGAGCCTTCGTCGTCGTGGTCGAGCAGCAGTACCACCGCGCGGTCGAAGTTGGGGTCCACCAGCGCGGGGGTGGCCACGAGCAGCCGTCCTGTGAGCGAGGACACCTCGGTCATGCCGACATGATCCCGCACTTCGGGCCGCAGCGGGGGGTCGAGGGACGGGCCGACTCCGGCCACCCGGGAACGGCTCGTGGCTGGAAGTGGACCGTAACCCTCCGCAAGGGCGGGAAAGCAGAGGGTGTTGTGCCGAATTCATTACATCTGACGTAGCCCCTCGCCCTACCGGTACAGGGTCCGAAGCCCCTTACCCTTTTCCCTGGCCCCCTGCCCCTGACTCCCGGAACGCGAGATTCATGACCGGCACAGACGATGTACTGCTTGTCCACGGCGGAACCCCGCTGGAGGGCGAGATCCGCGTCCGCGGCGCGAAGAACCTCGTGCCCAAGGCGATGGTCGCCGCCCTGCTCGGCAGTGAGCCGAGCCGCCTGCGCAACGTGCCCGACATCCGTGACGTCCGGGTGGTGCGCGGGCTGCTGCAGCTGCACGGCGTGACCGTGCGTCCCGGTGACGAGCCGGGCGAACTGGTCCTGGACCCGACCTACGTCGAGTCCGCCAACGTCGCCGACATCGATGCCCACGCGGGCTCGTCGCGCATCCCGATCCTCTTCTGCGGTCCGCTGCTGCACCGCCTCGGCCACGCCTTCATCCCGGGCCTGGGCGGCTGCGACATCGGCGGCCGGCCGATCGACTTCCACTTCGACGTGCTGCGCCAGTTCGGCGCGACCATCGAGAAGCGGGCGGACGGCCAGTACCTGGAGGCCCCGCAGCGGCTGCGCGGCTGCAAGATCCGTCTGCCGTACCCCTCGGTCGGCTCGACCGAGCAGGTGCTGCTCACCGCCGTACTGGCGGAGGGCGTGACGGAGCTGTCCAACGCCGCGGTGGAACCGGAGATCGAGGACCTCATCTGCGTCCTGCAGAAGATGGGCGCCATCATCTCCATGGACACCGACCGGACGATCCGGATCACCGGTGTCGACAAGCTCGGCGGCTACACCCACCGCGCGCTCCCGGACCGTCTGGAGGCGGCCTCCTGGGCGTCGGCGGCGCTGGCGACCGAGGGCAACATCTACGTGCGCGGCGCGCAGCAGCGTTCGATGATGACGTTCCTCAACACGTACCGGAAGGTGGGTGGCGCCTTCGAGATCGACGACGAGGGCATCCGCTTCTGGCACCCGGGCGGCGCGCTCAACGCGATCGCCCTGGAGACGGACGTGCACCCCGGTTTCCAGACCGACTGGCAGCAGCCGCTGGTGGTGGCCCTGACGCAGGCGGCGGGCCTGTCCATCATCCACGAGACGGTGTACGAGTCCCGGCTCGGCTTCACCTCCGCGCTGAACCAGATGGGCGCGCACATCCAGCTGTACCGCGAGTGCCTGGGCGGCTCGGACTGCCGCTTCGGCCAGCGCAACTTCCTGCACTCCGCGGTCGTGTCGGGCCCGACGAAGCTCCAGGGCGCCGACCTGGTCATCCCGGACCTGCGCGGCGGCTTCTCGTACCTGATCGCGGCCCTGGCGGCGCAGGGGACCTCGCGGGTCCACGGCATCGACCTGATCAACCGCGGCTACGAGAACTTCATGGAGAAGTTGGTGGAGTTGGGCGCGAAGGTCGAACTCCCGGCCACCGCTGCGATCTGACGGCGTGTAACGCGCCGACCCCGCACAGACGCCGACGGCCCCCGCACCTCGCGGGGGCCGTCGGCGTCTGGCGCGTACAAGGCCTTCTGCGGGGCTGTACGGGCCCGTGTGCGGACGAACAGAAGGGCGGCCACCCTCGGTGGGGTGGCCGCCCTTCTGTCACGTCTCGTGCCCAGTGGCGCCCGGCCGGTGCGCGGCCGGCGCCCAGGGGGCTTACTTGCCCTTCGCGGCTTCCTTGAGCTTCGAGCCCGCGGAGACCTTCACGCTGTAGCCGGCCGGGATGTTGATCGGCTCGCCGGTCTGCGGGTTACGAGCGGTGCGAGCGGCACGGTGGGTGCGCTCGAAGGTCAGGAAGCCGGGGATGGTGACCTTCTCGTCGCCCTTGGCGACGACCTCACCGATGGTCTCGGCGAGCGCGGCCAGCACGGCGTCGGCGTCCTTGCGGGTCACCTCGGCGCGGTCGGCCAGGGCGGCCACCAGCTCACTGCGGTTCATGTTCTTACTCCCGTGTTCTTTCTGCCTGTGAGGCGTGCCACGCGGCGGAGCCGCATGTTGGGCACAGCGAAGCCGATGCTGCCAGGGCCCTTGGACAGTCCCCGGACCCGGGTCTGCTGTCAGACCCTCGCGCCCGAATACGCATCCTGCCCCCACCAGCGGCGGGAAAGCCAATCCGGCACCCTCCGGAGTCACACGAAAAGCGCCACTGGCCCGTCCTGGTGACGTTGGGTCGATCATGCGGGACTCCCCGGAGCCGAATCGCCACCCTAAAGGCCGACAGGGCGGCTGTACGGCTCCGGGCCCGCGCGGCGCGCCGCGAACCTCAGAGCGCCGACGGTCGGCCGGCGGCCGGCCGGCGATGAGACGTCGGCCACGCGCCGGGGCGCGCGACGGTCAGACCGACGACGGCGTGGCGGACGCCACCGTCGCGCCCGCCGCCTTCGCGGCGTCGCGCACGGCGCCCGCGACCGCGCCGGCGACCTTGTCGTTGAAGACCGACGGGATGATGTAGTTCGCGTTGAGCTCGTCCTCGGTGACGACCCCCGCCAGCGCGGTCGCCGCCGCGAGCATCATCTCGGTGTTGACGGTGCGCGACTGGGCGTCGAGCAGGCCGCGGAAGACACCCGGGAAGACCAGCACGTTGTTGATCTGGTTGGGGAAGTCGGACCGGCCGGTGGCGACAACTGCCGCCGTCTGGCGGGCGATTGCCGGGTCCACCTCGGGGTCGGGGTTCGCGAGCGCGAACACGATGGCGTCGTCCGCCATGGCCGCGACGTCGTCGCCGCCGAGGACGTTCGGGGCGGAGACGCCGATGAAGACGTCCGCGCCGGCCACGGCCTGCTTGAGGGTGCCGGTGACGCCCTCGGGGTTGGTGTTGTCGGCGATCCAGCGCAGCGCCGAGTCGGGGTCGGCGGAGACGAGGTCCTCGCGGCCCGCGTGCACCACGCCGTGGATGTCGGCGACGACGGCGTGCTTGACGCCCGCCGCGATGAGGAGCTTGAGGATGGCCGTACCGGCGGCGCCGGCGCCCGACATGACGACCCGTACGTCGCCGATCGCCTTGCCGACGACGCGCAGGGCGTTGGTCAGGGCGGCGAGGACAACGATGGCAGTGCCGTGCTGGTCGTCGTGGAACACCGGGATGTCCAGGGCCTCCCGCAGCCGCGCCTCGATCTCGAAGCAGCGGGGCGCGGAGATGTCCTCGAGGTTGATGCCGGCGAAGCCGGGGGCGATGGCCTTGACGATCTCGACGATGGCGTCGGAGTCCTGGGTGTCCAGGCAGATCGGCCAGGCGTCGATGCCGGCGAACCGCTTGAAGAGGGCGGCCTTGCCCTCCATGACCGGCAGGGCGGCCATGGGGCCGATGTTGCCGAGGCCGAGCACGGCGGAGCCGTCGGTCACGACGGCGACGGAGTTGCGCTTGATGGTGAGGCGGCGGGCGTCCTCGGGGTTCTCGGCGATCGCCATGCACACGCGGGCGACGCCCGGGGTGTAGACCATGGAGAGGTCGTCACGGTTGCGGATGGGATGCTTGCTCGCCATCTCGATCTTGCCGCCGAGGTGCATCAGGAACGTACGGTCGGAGACCTTGCCGAGTACGACGCCCTCGATGGAGCGCAGCTTGCCGACGATCTCGTCGGCGTGCGCGGTGGACGTGGCGGCGATCGTGACGTCGATCCGCAGCTTCTCGTGGCCGGATGCGGTCACGTCGAGGCCGGTGACGGAGCCGCCGGAGGACTCCACGGCCGTGGTGAGCTGGGAGACCGCGGTTCCACTCGCGGGCACCTCCAGCCGGACCGTCATCGAGTACGAGACGCTGGGCGCCGTTGCCATGGCCGAGTTCCTCTTTCCCTAGCTGCGTTGCTGCGCCGCGCCGGCGGGTGGCCGGGCGGAGCCCTCCGATGGTCGCACCTACCTGTGAGTAACAGGTAATAGCGGTCATTTAGTTTTCGGAAACTAACTTCCACCATACGAGAAACTGCCCGCTTGGCGGAAGCCCCAAGATCCCCGGACCCAAAAAGCAGCAGGTCCGTGTCATCGTCTGACGACACGGACCTGCTGCTCGTACACGCGAAGGGTGGCACCGACCCGCCATGCTCGCCTCGCGGCAAGTGGTCGCTCGAAGCGACTAAGGTTGGGCCCGGGGGCTTGGATCGAGCCGGTGCCAACACCCAGGCTAACAAACCACTCCGGAAAGTGATTCCCCTACGGACGGTTGACGCCGAACCCGTGCGTGGATCAGTCCCGGAGCAGGTCCGGCACCCCGTCCGCGTCCGGCTCGTCGCGCCGTCCGGAGACCACCGTCAGCTGCTGCGTCGCCCGGGTGAGCGCCACGTACAGCACGCGCAGCCCGGCCGGGGACTCGTCGGCGATCTCCGCCGGCGACACCACCACCGTCGCGTCGTACTCCAGGCCCTTCGCCTCCAGGCTGCCCAGCGCCACCACCCGGTCGCCGAGCTCCTCCAGCCAGCGCGCCGCCTGCCGCCGCCGCTCCATGGCCACCACGACGCCCACGGTGCCGTCCACGCGCTCCAGCAGCCGCCGCGCCTCCTCCCGTACGAGTTCGGCGAGGTCCCCGCCGTCCGCGCCGTCCGGCAGAGCGACGAAGCGGGGCTCCACGCCCGTCGAGCGGACCGCGCGCGGGGCCTCCATGCCGGGCATGGCCAGCGCCAGCACCTTCGCCGCCAGCTCGGCGATCTCGGCGGGGTTGCGGTAGTTCACGGTCAGCTCGAAGCGGCGGCGCGGCCGGGTGCCCAGCGCCTCGTCGCGCGCCTCGGCGGCCTCGTCCGGCAGCGGCCACGACGACTGGGCCGGGTCCCCGACCACCGTCCAGGTGGCGTGGCGCCCGCGCCGGCCCACCATGCGCCACTGCATGGGCGTGAGGTCCTGCGCCTCGTCGACGATGACGTGCGCGTACTCGGTGCGCTCCTGCGCCAGCCGCTCGGCCCGCTCGCGCTGCGTCTCCTCCCGTACGGGCATGAGCTCCTCGAGGCCCGTGAGCTGGTCCAACGGGTCGAGCTCCCGCTTCTTGCGGGGGCGCGCCGGGGCGCCGAGGATCGCCTGGAGCTCGTCCAGCAGCGCCACGTCGTGCACGGAGAGCTCCGGGCGCCGCAGGGAGCGGGCCAGGCGGCGCACCTCGCCCGGGTTGAGCACCCGGCGGGCCCAGCGGCCCAGCCGCTTCTCGTCGGCCATCGTGTCGAGCACACGGCGCGGGGTGAGCTCGGGCCACCAGGCGTCGAGGAAGGCGAGGAAGCTGTCCTCGGTCGTCACGTCCTCGTCGAAGGAGGAGCGCAGCTCGGCGGCGAGCTCCGGGTCGCCCGGGTGCCGCGAGGCCGCCCCGGACTTGGCGTACAGGGCGTCGAGCAGGAGTCTGCGGGCGCGCGGGCGCAGCAGGTTCACCGGCGCGGTGCCGCCGAGCGCGTTGTGGCGGATCCGGTTCAGCTCGTCGGCCTCCAGCTCCAGGCGCCGCCCGAAGGCGACGACCCGCAGCCGCTCGGGCGCGCCGCCCTGCTCCAGGGCCCCGCGCGCGGCCTTCCGCAGCACCTTGAGCATCCGCGAGGAGCCCTTGACGCGGGCGACGGCCGGCTCGTCGTACACCGTCGCCTCGACGCCGTCGACCAGGCTGCCGACGGCGCGGATGGCCACCTGGCCCTCCTCGCCCAGCGACGGCAGGACGCCCTCGGTGTAGGCGACCAGCAGCGGGGTCGGCGAGACGATCAGGATGCCGCCCGCGTACCGGCGCCGGTCCTGGTAGAGCAGGTAGGCGGCGCGGTGCAGCGCGACCGCCGTCTTCCCGGTGCCGGGGCCGCCCTCGACGTACGTCACGGAGGCGGCGGGCGCGCGGATGACGAGGTCCTGCTCCGCCTGGATGGAGGCGACGATGTCGCGCATGGTGTGGCTGCGGGCCTGGCCGAGCGCGGCCATCAGCGCGCCGTCGCCGATCACCGGCAGCTCGGCGCCGTCCAGCGTCGCGGTCAGCTCGGGCCGCATCAGGTCGTCCTCGACGCCGAGGACCCTGCGCCCCTTGGAGCGGATGACCCGGCGGCGTACGACCCGGCCCGGCTCGACGGGCGTGGAGCGGTAGAAGGGCGCGGCGGCCGGGGCGCGCCAGTCGATGACCAGCGGCGAGTAGTCGGCGTCGAGGACGCCGATGCGGCCGATGTGGAGGGTCTCCCCGATCTCGGCGGTGTTGTCCGGCCCCACGGCGTCGTCGGCGGGCTCGACGGACGTGTACGCGCCGTCGGGGCCCTTCTTGCCGTCCTTGCCGCGGAGCAGGTCGATGCGGCCGAAGAGGAAGTCCTCGTACTCGTTGTTCAGCCGGTTGAGGTGGATCCCGGCGCGGAACACCTGGGCGTCGCGCTCGGCGAGCGCGCCGGGTGTTCCGACCTGGCCGCGCTGGGCGGCGTCGTTCATCAGGAACTCCGCCTCGTGGATCTTCTCCTCGAGGCGGCGGTACACCTGGTCCAGGTGGTCCTGTTCGATACCGATCTCGCGGTCACGGATCGTATCGACACCACCGACGGCTTCCTGCGCGGCCACCGAGGCCCCCTTCTGACGTGCATTGGGCAGCCGTCGAGCCTACGCCAGGGGGACCGCGAATGTCAGGCGGGTACCGTCACGAGCCGGTTCCCTTCGAACGTCCTCACCTCGAAGTGATCGATGTCGTCGCGCTCCATGGCGGCGCCGCCGTGGACGTACAGCGGGTTCCTGGCCGCCTTGTCGGGGCTGTCCGGGATGCCGTACCCCCACTTCGGGACGGACCAGGAGGTGATGATCTCCTCCTCGCCCGTCTTGGAGACGGCGATCAGGTTGCACTTGAGCGGGCCCTTGACGTTCTTGAGCTCCAGCACGGTGTGCGTGCCCCAGGCCTTGCGCTCGGTGCCGACGGTGGCGCTGACCTTGGTGGTGGCGTCGACCGCGGACTCCTTCTGCTCCATGTGGTGGAAGAAGGCGTCCTCGGCGGGGCTGGTCGGGTGGGGGTCGAGGGCGACGGCGGGCCGTGAGTCGTCGCCGGACGAGGTGACGACCACCGCGGTCGCCGGACCGGCGATGATCAGGGCGGCCGCGGCGGCGACCAGATAGCGCGTACGGCGCCGGCGCTGGGCGCGCTTGGCGGCGACCTCGTCGACGATCCGGTCGAACAGGCGTGTCTCCCCGCCGCGCAGCGGCTCCGGCATGGGCAGGCTGACCGGCTGGGCGGACGGTCCGGGACCTTCCGCGAGCATGGCCAGCATGGGCTCCATCCCGGAGAACTCCTCCAGGTGGTGGGCGCACACCGGGCAGCCGGCCAGATGCGTTTCGAAGGCGGTGGCCTCGGCGTCGTCGAGAATTCCGAGCGCGTACGCGCCGACGGCGTCGTGCACCGACTCGTTCTCGTACGTCGTCATGCCGAGATCCCCCTCTCCTCCAGTGCGAGCTTCATGGAACGCAGTGCGTAGAACACCCGGGACCGGACGGTCCCGCTGGGTATGCCGAGCGTCTCGGCAGCCTCGTTGACCGTACGCCCCTTGAAATAAGTCTCGACCAATACTTCCCGGTGGGCCGGGCTCAAATCGTCGAGCGCGTCAGAGAGCGTCATCAGCCACAACGCCTTGTCGATCTCGTCCTCCGCGGGCATGACCTCGAGCGGCGACGGGTCGACCTCCTGCGGCCGGGCCTGCCGGCTGCGGTGGCCGTCGATGACGATGCGCCGGGCGACCGTCACCAGCCAGGGTCGGACGGAGCCGGTTGCCCGGTTGAGCTGACCGGCGTTCTTCCAGGCACGGATGAGTGTCTCCTGTACGACGTCCTCGGCGCGCTGGCGGTCGCCCGCGACGAGACGCAGTACGTAGGCGAGCAGGGGGCCGGCGTGTTCACGGTAGAGCGCACGCATCAACTCCTCGTCCGGGACGGAGGTGTTGTCGTTGCGTGGCGGCACAGCGCGATGCCGGGCCCGATGCGCTCCCCGACGGTCATCGGCCACGGCGGCATCCTTGCGCACCTGCACCTCCCGGTCGAGACCCTGTCTGAGTCGTTGTCGTTCATGACTACGGAGGCGGGCGGGATTCTTCTCAACGCGCGCGGATTCTTTTTTCGCCGGCTTCCGCTCCTACGCCTGCGGCGGCGGGTCGTTGTGGAGAATCCGCTGGTAGAGGTGGTGGTCGCGCCACGCGCCGTCGATGTGCAGATAGGCGGGGGCCGTTCCGATCCGCTCGAACCCGCCCTTGGCCAGGACGCGTTGGGAGGCGGCGTTGGCGAGGACGGTGGCCGCCTCGATCCGGTGCAGCCCGAGCTCCTCGCGGGCGGCCCGGCACACCTCGGCGACGATCCGGGTGGCGAGCCCGCGCCCGGTGTGCGCGGCGTCGACCCAGTAGCCGAGGAAGGCGCTGCGGAAGGGGCCGAGCGCGATGCCGGAGAGCGTGGCGCAGCCGACGACGTCCTCCTCGTGGCAGGCGAGCCACATCCGGCTGTTGGGCGCGGTGAGCCGGGCGTACTGCTCCTCGGCGGTGTAGTACGCGTCGGCGCGGCGCGGTTCCCAGGGGCGCATGGCGGCGCGGTTGCGGGCGAGTGCGTCGGCGAGCGCGGGGGCGTCGGCGGGGTCGGCGGGGCGGATGAGGATCGTCATCCCGCCACCGTAGGACTCCCTACGGGTGCTGCTCGCCCGCGTACTTGGCGTCTCCGCCCGGGTCCAGGGCCAGCCGGTAGCCGCGCTTGACGACCGTCTGGATGAGCTTCGGCGCGCCGAGGGCCGCGCGGAGGCGGGCCATCGCCGTCTCGACGGCGTGTTCGTCGCGGCCCGCGCCCGGCAGGGCGCGCAGCAGGTCGGCGCGGGAGACGACCCAGCCGGGGCGGCGGGCGAGCGCGTGCAGGAGCGACATGCCCGCCGGGGGCACGGGCCTCAGGTCGCCATCGACGAGGACGGCGTGGCCCCGGATCTCGATGCGCCGCCCGGCGACCGGCAGCGTACGGGCCCGGGCCGGGAGCTCCTGGCAGAGCAGCTGCACCAGCGGCCCGAGGCGGAACCGCTCGGGCTGCACGGTGTCGATGCCGTGCGCCTGGAGCGGCAGGGCGGTGACGGGTCCCACGCACGCGGCGAGCACCCCGTGGTGCAGCGCGTCGAGCAGTTCCGGCAGCAGGCCCCGGCTCTCGGCGCGGGCCAGCATCGAGGCGCCCGCCGGCGCGCTGGTGAAGGTCACCGCGTCCAGGGAGCGGGCCACGGTGGCGTCGATCAGCCGGTCCAGCGGTGCGAGGTCCTCGGGCGGCATCCACCGGTAGACCGGGACGACCACGACGTCCGCCCCGGCGTCCCGCAGCGCCTCCACGAACCCGGGCAGCGGCTCCCCGTGCAACTGGAGCGCGATGCGCCTCCCGGTGACGTCCTGGGCGAGGAGCCGCTCCAGGACCTCGGCCATGGAGTCCGAGGCGGGCGACCAGTCCTCGGTGAGCCCGGCGGCCCGGACGGCGCCCTTGACCTTGGGGCCCCGGGCGAGGACCTGCGCGCCCCTCAGGCGGGCGAGCAGGTCGTCGCCGTACCCCCAGCCGTCCGCGGCCTCCAGCCAGCCGCGGAAGCCGATCGCGGTGGTGGCGAGCACGATGTCGGGGGCCTGGGCGATGAGGCCCTTGGTGGCGTCGAGGAGCTCGGCGTCGTCGGCGAGCGGCACGATCCGCAGCGCGGGGGCGTGCAGGACCGACGCGCCGCGGCGCTGCAGCAGCGCGCCGAGCTCGTCGGCGCGGCGGGCCGCGGTGACGCCGACCGTGAAACCGGCGAGGGGACCGTGGGCGGGACCGTGCGGGGGAGCCTGCTCTTGCTCGTGCATGACACCAGAGGGTGGCAAGGGTGCGTGACGGTCCTGGTTCGCCGAGATTTCTCCCCCGTTACGGACGTCCCCGGCAGTCATGTCCCGCTCACACCTCGGAGTAGCTGAGCTGCCGCTGCGCCGGGACCTCGGCCGGACGGCGAAGGTATACCGCCCAGGTGACGGCCAGGCAGGCCGCGTAGTAGGCGAGGAAGGCGACGAAGGCCGCGGTGCCGGTGCCGCCCGCCTGGAAGGACTGGCGGAAGGCGAGGTTGATGCCGAGCCCGCCGATCGCGCCGACCGCTCCGATCAGGCCCATCGCGGCGCCGGAGAGCCGGCGCCCGTACGCGTCGGCCTCCTCGTTCGCGAGCCCGAGCCCGTACGCCTTCCGCGTGAAGACCGCAGGGATCATCTTGAACGTGGAGCCGTTGCCGATGCCGCTGAGCACGAAGAGCGCGGTGAAGCCGACCAGGAAGACGGGGAGCGACTCCGTGACCGAGGCGTAGACGACGACCCCGGTGGCTGCCGCCATGCCGGCGAAGGTCGTCAGGGTGATGCGGGCACCGCCGTGCCGGTCGGCGAGGGACCCGCCGAAGGGGCGGATCAGCGAGCCGAGGAGCGGCCCGAGGAAGGTGAGGGACGCGGCCTGGAGCGGCGTACGGCCGAACTGCGTCTGGAGGACGAGCCCGAAGGCGAAGCTGTAGCCGATGAAGGAGCCGAAGCAGCCGATGTAGAGGAACGCCAGGATCCAGGTGTGCGGGGCCCGGACGGCCTCCTTGACGGCGCCGGTGTCGTTCTTCACGGGCGCCAGGTTGTCCATGTACAGCGCGGCGCAGACGGCGGCGACGACGATCAGCGGGATGTACACGCCGAGCACGATCCTGGGGTGGGCCGCGCCGGCGACACCGATGACCAGCAGGCCGACGAGCTGGACGACGGGCACGCCGATGTTGCCGCCGCCCGCGTTCAGGCCGAGGGCCCAGCCCTTGCGGTGGAGCGGGAAGAAGGCGTTGATGTTCGTCATGGAGGAGGCGAAGTTGCCGCCCCCGACCCCCGTGAGTGCGGCGACGAGGAGGAAGGTGGTGTACGAGGTCCCCGGCTCCATCACCGCGAACGCCGCGCCCGTCGGCAGCAGGAGCAGCAGTGCGCTGAAGACCGTCCAGTTGCGGCCGCCGAAGCGGGCGACGGCGAAGGTGTAGGGGATGCGGATCACCGCGCCGACCAGCGTCGCCACCGCGATCAGGAAGAACTTCCCGGCCGGGTCGATCCCGTACTCCGGGCCCATGAAGAGGACCATCACCGACCACAGCGTCCACACCGAGAACCCGATGTGCTCGGAGAAGACGGAGAAGTACAGGTTGCGCCGGGCGACCCGCTCCCCCTCCTCCCGCCAGAAGGTCTCGTCCTCGGGGTCCCACCGCTCGATCCACCGGCCGCGCATCGCGTACCTCCGCTGCTGTCAGGTCCTGCCTGCCTGAATCCCGTCAGGACCCGACGCTAGGGAGGATGCGTTTCAGCCCGGTCATAGGACGTGACCGGGCTGAAACCTTGCTCTCACCTGGCGCGGAGGGCGGCGGTGAGGAGAGCGGTCGCGGTGGCGCGGTTCACGGCGCCCGGAACGTCTCCCCGTACATCCGCCAGACCAGGGGCGTCTTCAGCGAGAGGTTGCCGTCGCGCAGGAAGGCGCGCTGGGCCGTGTCGATGCGGCTGGTGTCCTGGTCGGACTTCGACGCGAGCATCGCCGTGCGGCAGGCGTCCAGGAAGGCGTTCAGGTAGGCCTTCTCGTCCCCGCCCTCGGACGCGGTCTTGGTCGCCGCCCGCACGCGCTCGCGGATCTCGTAGAAGCCGTTCTCGTCGATGCCCGGGCCGTGGAAGACCATCGCGTCGTAGTAGACGAACTGTCCGAGCGTCCCCAGGCCGTCCAGCTTCGCGAGGTCGACCGCCGGCTTGAAGTACATGGTGTCGCGGATCTCGTCCTGGGCGTCGCGGAAGGCCCGCTTCTCGCTCTCCCGCTGCCAGGCGTCCATGAAGGCGGTGCCCAGGCCCTCGCGCGAGTCCGTGCCGTCGACCGCCCGCAGCGCGGGCAGGTACGCGGCCAGGGCGTTGTCCGGGTGCTCCTTGGTGTACGACTCGACCAGGATGCGCATGTCCTTGGTGCCCGAGCAGAAGCCGATCACGCCCCCGCAGTAGCCGTCGCCGTCGTCGCTGTCGGCGATGTGGCCGTACAGCGTGCGCCAGTCCTTCGTGGAGTTCATGGACGAGCCGAGGATCTGGTGGGCCAGCTCCTTCTTGTCCGCGGCGGCGAGCCCGGGCGGCAGCTTGGCGAGGAGGTCCTCGGCGGACTCCAGCTCCTCCTCGGCGCGTTTGGCCGCGCCCTGGCTCTCCGACTGGCCGGCGGCCTGCTGGGCCTCCGGCTTCGGGGTCGGGGTGGAGACGAAGATCGTGAGGCCGAGGAGCGGGGCCACCGCGAAGAGCATCCATCTGGCACGCACTCTCATGCGTCACGCCCCTTCCCGCGACGCGACGCCGCTCCCGTACCCATGCCTGTACCTGCTCCGGCTCCCGTAGCCGCGCCCGTGCCCGCGCCCGACGGCCAGAGCCTCGGGCGCCGTTTGGCGGCCACGTCCTCCAGCCAGCCGAACATCAGGATGCAGTAGGCGATCAGCGACCAGCTGAAGATCAGGGTCGGCCACGGGCTGTTCATCAGCCAGGGCAGGTCCCGCCACATCACCTCCAGCGACCACAGCCGGTTCCACATCGTCACGGCGATGGCGATGCAGACGTTGTGCCAGAGGTAGACCATGACCGCACGCGCGTTGAGCAGCGTGACGGCACCGTCGAACCGCCGCAGCGGGCGCGGCCACTCGGACCACGACGGGCTGAAGTGCAGCAGCAGCAGGACGAAGCCCAGGCCCCAGAAGGCGGAGGCGAACGGCATGTTGCCGAGCTGGTTCTCGGCGCTCAGCCCGTGGTCCACGGCCCACCAGAGGCCGAGGCCCATGATGAACGGTGCGACGGAGGGGATGACGTAGCCGGGCAGGCGCTTCAGGACCCCGAGTTGGTGGGCCATGCCCAGGATCCAGCAGGCGCCGAACTCGCCGATGCCGTACAGGATGGGCGCGATCGACTCGCCGGCCTCCAGGTAGCCGAAGTTCAGCGCGGCCATCAGGGCGAGCGGCGCCGCGATCGTCGGCCAGGGCTGCTTGCGCAGGGCGGCGAGGAAGAGCGGCGAGAGGAGCACGAACCAGAGGTAGGCGCGGATGTACCACAGGGGGCCGGCGAAGGGCTCGGCCCACGTGCCGGGCAGGATGCCGGGCACACCGGCCAGCTCGGCGGCGTTCGGCGGGTCGCTGAGCGGCAGGATCCAGAACAGCAGCTCCAGCCACCAGGTGAGGGTGTCCTCGCCCTCCGCCGGGCCCCAGCCCTGGACGAGCATGCCGGTCACACCGATGGCACCGGCGGCCCACAGCGGGGGCAGGAGCCTGCGGACACGACCCCTGATGACCTGCACCGGCGGGCGCTTGAGGGAGCGCGCCATCAGGTTGCCCGCGAGGGCGAACATGACGCCCATCGACGGGAAGAGCAGGGGCAGCCACATCCAGCCGGTGAGGTGGTAGAGCACGACCCGGAAGAGGGCGAGGGCCCTCAGCAGATCGAAGTACCGGTCGCGGCCGCCGCCCGCCTTCGGCGCGGCTTCGGGCTCGACTCCGGGAGCCGGGGCGGAGTCCGGGGCGGGAACCGGGTCCGGTTCGGTGGCGGTTGCCGCGCCGGACGGCGCGAACCAGTCCGGGAACGGGTCCGGAGCCGGGGCCGGGGCCGGGGGCTGGGGCTGGGGCAGCGTCGCGTGGGCGGGCCCGGCCCAGTCGTAGGACGCCGCCGGGGACGGTGCGTCGAACCGCCCGTCGTACGGAGGCTGGTACCCGCCGCTGACGGGGGCGTCGTACGGCCTGTCGTACGGCGCGGCGTCGTAAGGCCCGTCGTACGGCCCGTCGTAAGACTCGTCGTACGACCCGCCCTGAGCGCCTCCGGGGTAGCCGTTCGTCATGCGACCGGGCTCCGATCGTCACTGGGGGAGGAGCCGCGCTGCGTGGGGATGGAGATCGGCGCCCCCACGGCTCCCGTGCGGCGCAGCTTCTGCCAGCGCAGCCGGCCGCCGGTGAGCGCGGTGATCCAGGACTGCAGCAGCACGACGTACATCAGCTGCCGGTAGAGGATCTGCTGGAGCGGGAGGGAGATGAGGTGGGTCATCTTCTCCTTGTCGAGCCGGAAGGCGTACGCCGCGCACACCGCCTGCACCAGCAGGACGCCCAGCCACGCCGTGATCGTCTTGCCGGTGGGGCCGAAGACCAGGCCGTACAGGAGGAAGACGTCGATGAGCGGGGCGAGCAGCGGCGTGATCACCATGAAGAGCGACACCAGCGGCAGGCCGACCCGGCCGAAGCGGCCCGACGGTCCCCGGTCGAACACGGCTCCGCGGTGCTTCCAGATGGCCTGCATGGTGCCGTAGCTCCAGCGGTAGCGCTGCGACCAGAGCTGCTGGACGGACTCGGGGGCCTCGGTCCAGGCGCGGGCGTTCTCCGCGTACACGACGTGCCAGCCGTCGCGGTGGATGGCCATGGTGATGTCCGTGTCCTCGGCGAGGGTGTCCTCGCTCATGCCGCCGACCCGCTCCAGCGCGGTGCGGCGGAAGGCCCCGACCGCGCCGGGGATGGTGGGCATGCAGCGCAGCACGTCGTACATGCGGCGGTCGAGGTTGAAGCCCATCACGTACTCGATGTGCTGCCAGGCGCCGATCAGGGTGTCGCGGTTGCCGACCTTGGCGTTGCCCGCGACGGCGCCGACGCGCGGGTCGCCGAAGGGCTGGACCAGCTCGCGGACGGTGGACGGCTCGAAGACCGTGTCGCCGTCCATCATCACGATGATGTCGTGACTGGCGTGGGCGATGCCGTTGTTGAGGGCGGCGGGCTTGCCGGAGTTGATCTGCCGTACGACGTGGACGTTGGGCAGCCCCATGCGCTCGACGATGTCGGCGGTCCCGTCCGACGATCCGTCGTCGATGACGATGACCTCGACCGGGTGGTCGCTCGCCATCAGGGAGCGCACGGTGTTCTCGATGCACTCCTTCTCGTTGTACGCCGGGACCAGCACCGTGACCGGTTCGGTGACCGGAGCGCCCCAGCGGAAGTCGCGGCGGCGCACCTTGCGCGCGTGCGTGAAGGCGAGGACGAGCATGAGTCCGAAGCGCCCGATGACGAGGGCGCCGACGACGGCGAGGCCGCTCACCAGGATGGTGGTGACGTTCTCGGAGATGCCGACGGCGTAGACGAACGCCTTGCCCTTCCACAGCTCCGTACCGCTGACCTCGGTGTGGGCGCTGGGCGCTCCGAGCGCCTGGGTGAGGGTGGTGAACTCGTAGCCCTTGGCCTTCTGCGCGGGGAGGAAGCGGCCGAGCGCGGCGACGGTCTGCTCGCGGTTGCCGCCGGAGTCGTGCATGAGCACGATCGCGCCCTTGCCGGGCTTCGGCGTGGCGTTCTTGATGATCGTGTCGACGCCCTGGCGCCGCCAGTCGTGGCTGTCGGTGTCGTTGAAGGCGGCGATGTAGCCGCGGCCGCCGACGTGCTTGATCAGGTCCCAGTTCTTGTTGTCCAGGTGCCATACGAAGTTGGAGTACGGCGCGCGGAACAGGGAGGAGCGGACGCCCGCCGCTCCGGCGAGCGCCATCTGGTTCTGGGACAGCTCCCAGTCGATGCGCTCCGGGGACTGCAGGGACAGGTCGGGGTGGTTGAAGGTGTGCAGGCCCACCTCGTGGCCTTCGGCGACCATCCGCTCGACCAGCTCGGGGTGGCGGGCGGTCATGGCGCCGGTGACGAAGAAGACCGCGCGGGCGTCGTGCTTCTTCAGCTGGTCGAGGACCTTGGGGGTCCAGACGGGGTCGGGCCCGTCGTCGAAGGTCAGCACGATCTTGTCGTCGGGGACGTTCAGGCTGACCGGCTTCTCCGGGTTCCGCGCGTCGATGACCGGTCCGCCCTTGTGCATGGCGGACGGCACCTTGTCACGGTCTTCGAGGAGCCGGATCCGGTGGTCGGGCCGGATCTCGTTGTGCACGTAGCCGCGCAGCATCAGCATCGCGAAGAGCGCGACCAGCAGGACGGAGGGCAGGAGATAGCGCATGGGCAGCCTGCGTCGGACGGCGCGCGCCTGCTTCACGCGCCGTCTGCCTGACGATGTCATTTACTGTGTGCCTTCCGCGGCCATCGGCTGGCCGTCACTCTCTTCGACCGGCGGTTCGGTCGGTTCTTGCGTCGGGTCTGTCGGCGGAGTGTCCGCGGGAACGTCCGGCTCCGGCGTGGGGTTCTCCGGTGGCGCGGGCACGCCCTCGCTGGGCGCGGGCGGGGCCGTCTCCTCCACCGTGCCGGGCATGTCGGCGGGACGGCCGGTGCCCGTGCCGGGTGCGGTCGTCGACGAGGCGGAGGGGTTGGGGGCCGCCGGCTCGGCCGGGGCGCCGTCCTCGGAGGTGGTGGCGGGCCGCGGGGTGTCCGGGCCGGTGGAGCCGGTGGGGGCGGGGGCGCTGGGGGCGGCGTCCGGAGCGGTGTCCGCGCCGGGGCTGGTGGAGGCGGTCGGGACGACCTTGGTGGTGTCGGCCTTCTCTTCGTTGGCCGGGCCGGGTATGAGGAGCCAGGGCGCGCTCGAGTTGCCACCTATGACGGCGACACCGAGCGTGACGGCGTACACGGCGCAGGCCGCGGCCACCACCCACCCGAGCCGGCGGAGCTTCTTACTGCGGCGGCCGCTCTCGTCGACGAAGACGGGCCCGTCGGAGGGCTCCGGTGCGGCGGCGCCGGAGGTGGGTATCGCGGTGAGGAGCGGCGCGGTGTCGCTCGCGGCTCCCTCGGCAGCCGGTCGCACCGGCCGTACGGGCCGTACGGGCCGGTCCAGGTGCCCCGGCTCTTCCAGCCGGTCCAGTTGCACCGTCATGTCCGTGGGGTGGACGCCCGCGGCCTGGGCGGCGGCGCCCGGGAGGACCGGCTGGTCCAGCTGGTCCAGCTGGTCCAGCTGGTCCAGCTGGTCCAGCTGGACCGTCATGTCGAACGACCGCTGCAGCGGCTGGGTGTACGCCTGCTCGTCATCGTCGCGGGACGGGTACGGCCGGTCGAAGGGTTCGTCGAACGGGTCACGGTAGGCGCCGGGGTAGGCGCTGGTGATGGCGTCGTCGTACGAGTCGCCGCGCGCGCCGTTCGCCTGCCCGCCGGAGGTGTTTTCTCGCCAATTTTCCACTGCTGTACGCACATCCCCCATGGAGCCGGAACAGAGTGCGTACGCGACCGGCCGGTACCACTCCCGCGCCGGGCCCCCACCCTGTCGAGGTGCTCCCTCCCACGTCGCACCTGAGTCATGAATGTAGCGCACGCCTGTGACCGTCGCGTCCGCCTCTCATTTCCTGGTGCACATCTGCAACAAATCCTCCTCGGGGAGCCAGGAACCGGGGGGCCTGTTCAGCCATTCCTCCCGCTCGGCGAGGTCGGCGGCCGCCGCGCGCAGCGCCTCCACGCCCGGGTGCTTCAGGCCCCTGCGCCACACCAGGGAGACGGGCGAGAGCGGTACGGGGCGGACGAGCGGCCGCAGCACCGTGCCCGGCATGACCGGGAAGTCCACGCCGACCAGCACGGGTGTGCGGTGCTTCTCCATCACGCGGCGGAACTCCTCGTGGCCGATGGCCACGGGTGCCGGTGGCGCGATCTTCACGCCCCGGCCCTCGAACAGCCGCTCGGCCAGGTCGGTCCACTCCCGGGTCCCGGGATTGCCCGCCCCCGCGTACACGAACTCCCCGGCCAGCTCCGCCACCTCCACCTCGGCGCGCTCGGCGAGGGTGTGGTCCTCCGGTACGAGCACGGCCATCGGCTCGTAGCGCACGGGCTGCGCCGACAGCCGGGCGCGGACGGCGGGCTCCAGGCCCGCGAACCGCCCGAAGGACGCGTCCAGCCCGCCGGTCAGGATCTTGGCGGCGGCGCCGGTCAGCCCGCTCTCGAACCGGGCCATCAGTTCGCAGTGGGGTGCCAGTTCGCGGGCGCGCGCGAGGACCCTGCCGGTGATCATCCCGTCGCTGTTGAGGTCGACGAGCAGCGGCCGCGCCTCGTCCACGAAGGCCGCGCCCAGCTCGTCGTACGCCGCGAGCACGGCCTGCGCGTACGGCACCAGCCGTTCGCCGTCCCCGGTGAGCGCCACCTGCCGCGTGGTCCGCACGAACAGCTCGGTGCCCAACTCCCGCTCCAGCCGCCGGATGTCCCGGCTCAGCGCCTGCTGGGCGACGTACAGCCGGGCGGCGGCGCGGGTGAAGTGGAGCTCGTCGGCGACGGCGACGAAGGCGCGCAGGAGGCGCGGGTCTATGTCATGGGCCACGCGCCGAATTTACAACGCAGGTGCGTCAATGGGTCCCCATCAGGTGTTGGACCGCCGCACCCGGTGGCGGTGAGGCTCACACCATGCCGCAGACCACCACCCCGACAGCCCGTCCCCTGCAGCGATACGCCCGGCTCTTCGCGCTGCCCGGCACGCGCGCGTTCACCGCCGGCAACCTGATCGCCCGGCTGCCCATGGGCATGTTCAGCGTGAGCGCCGTCATCATGATCGCCGGAGCCTACGGTTCGTACGCCCTCGCCGGGGCCGTCACCGCGACCGGTCTCGCCGCCACGGCGGTCGTCGCACCGTTCACGGCGCGGCTCGTCGACCGGTACGGGCAGGCGCGCGTCGCGGTGCCCGCCACCCTGGTGGCCGCCCTCGGGCAGCTCACCATGATGGCGTGCGTCCACGTCCACGCGCCCGCCTGGACGCTGTTCGCCGCGTACGCCGCCACCGCGACGATGCCCAACACCGGCGGCATGTCCCGCGCGCGCTGGGCCCACCTGTACCGGGACGACCCGGCCACCGTGCACACCGCGAACGCCTTCGAGCAGGCCGCCGACGAGCTGTGCTTCATGCTGGGCCCGGTCCTGGCGGCCTTCCTGTGCGCCGCGCTGTTCCCGGAGGCGGGCACCCTGACCGGCACGGTGCTGCTGGTCGCGGGCGTCCTGCTCTTCGCGGCGCAGCGCGGCACCGAGCCGCCCGTCACACCGCGCACCGGGCGCGGGCCCCGCACCCCGCTGCGTACGCCCGGCATGCCCGCCCTGCTGGCGGTGTTCCTGGCGACGGGCGCGGTCTTCGGGTCGATGGAGGTCGTCACGCTCGCCTTCGTGGACGGCCCGTCGGCCGGCGTCGTGCTGGCGCTCCAGGCGGCCGGCTCGTGCATGGCGGGCCTGGCCTACGGCTCGATGGCGGCCCCCGCCGGCGGCGCCCGGCGCCGGCTGCTCGCCTGCCTCGCCGCGATGACGGCCCTGATGTCCCTGCCCCTGCTCGCGGCGGCCGGCACGGGCTCGCTGCTCGCACTGGCGGGCGCCCTGCTGCTGGCGGGCATGGCGACGGCCCCGACGATGGTGACGGGCATGACCCTGGTGCAGCGCCTGACCCCGGCCGGGCAGCTGAACGAGGGCATGACCCTGGCCGTGACGGCCCTGCTGGGCGGCATAGCCGCGGGCTCGGCGACCGGCGGCTGGACGATCGAACACGCCGGCGCGACGACGGCGTACACGGTCCCGCTCGCCTCGGCGGGCCTGGCGCTGCTGCTGGCACTGGCCTCGAATCGCCGCTGATCACCAGTGATCGCCGCTGCCGGCCGGGACGGACGGCGCCGGACATGACGAAGGCCCGGCCGTCATGACGACGGCCGGGCCTTTGCCCACATGGGATGTCGGGGTCCGGGGGCGCGTGCCCCCGGGGCTCCGGCGAGTGGAGATGGCGGGAATCGAACCCGCGTCCAACGGTGCAGAATCAGGGCTTCTCCGTGTGCAGTCCGCTGCGCTTTTCTCGGCCCCGGAGATCACGCGGACAAGTCTCCGACGGGCTCAGTCACTGTTTGGTTTCCCTCTAGACCCCGTGACCGGGCCTAGAGGTTTAGTTCCCTAGCTGATGCCAGGATCCGGGTCGGGAACAGCCCCGGGCTGACACTTCGCGAGTCGCTACTTAGGCAGCGAGGGCGAAGGAATCGCGCTTGGTGTTGGCGATTATTGGTTGCGACATATGGTTTACGAGATCATTGCCGCTTCCTCGACACGCTTCCCCTGCTTCGACAGCCGCTGTCGAAACCGATCATCCCCATGTTGATTTTTCAATCTGCGCCCCTGCCGTGAGAGGCAAGTGCCATCGTACGGGATCAACGCCGGACGGTGCCAGCTTATTTCCCGCACCCTGTGACGCGCGTCACTCGCTTCGGCCGCGCTGGCGGCGCCGGACCGCGGACATCGCGCGTTCCGCCTCGCGGCGGTCCTGCTTCTCGCGGAGCGTCTGGCGCTTGTCGTACTCCTTCTTGCCCCTTGCCAGGGCGATCTCGACCTTCGCCCGCCCGTCCTTGAAGTACAGCACCAGGGGGACGATCGTGTGACCGGTCTCCTGGGACTTGGACTCCAGCTTGTCGATCTCGACGCGGTGCAGCAGCAGCTTCCGCTTGCGCCGCGCGGAGTGGTTGGTCCAGGTGCCCTGGCTGTACTCCGGCACGTGGACGTTGTGCAGCCACGCCTCGTGGCCGTCGATCTGTACGAAGCCGTCCACCAGCGAGGCCCGCCCCTGGCGCAGCGACTTCACCTCGGTGCCGGTCAGCACCAGACCGCACTCGTAGGTGTCCAGGATGTGGTAGTCGTGCCGCGCCTTCTTGTTCTGCGCGATCAGCTTGCGCCCTTTTTCCTTAGCCATAGTGCGGCCATTTTCGCACTACGAGGTGGTGCCGAGGCCACTCAATACCGTGCGCGCCCGCTCCTCCACGCCCTCGGCCGCCGTCACGTCGGGGGTGATGCCCCGCCCGTCCACGGCGTGCCCGGCGGGGGTGCGGTAGTGGCCGACGGTCAGCTCGGCGACGGACCCGTCCGGCAGCCGGTTCGGCATCTGTACGGAGCCCTTTCCGAAGGTCCGGGTGCCCACCGTCACCGCGCGGCCGCGGTCCTGGAGGGCGCCGGCCAGGAGCTCGGCCGCGCTCATGGTGCCGCCGTCGACGAGCGCCACCAGGGGCCGACGCGTATCGCCGCCCGGCTGGGCGTAGAGCGCCTTCTCCTCACCGTGGACGTCGTACGTGGCGACCAGCCCGCCGTCCAGGAACGCGGACGCGACGGAGACCGCCTCGGAGACCAGGCCCCCACTGCTGCCGCGCAGGTCCAGTACGACGCCGGCGCCGTCGGGTGCCTCGCGCACCGCCCGCCGCACCCGCTCGCCCGTGCCCTTGGTGAAGGCGGCCACCTTGATCCGTACGACCCGTGCGGCGCCGTCACCGAGCCGCTGGACGGTGACGTCCTCGGTGGCCAGCCGCGCGCGGCGCAGCGTCTCGGTCCACGCGCGTGTGCCGCGCTCCAGGCCGAGGACCACGGGCGTACCGGCGGCGCCGCGCAGCAGGGCGACGACCTCGGAGACGGAGCGGCCCCGCACCGGGCGGCCGTCGACGGTACGGAGGCGGTCGCCCGGTTTCAGGCCGGCCTTGGCGGCGGGGCCGCCGGGCTGGACGCGGGCCACCTCGACCCGGCCGTCCTCGTCGCGCCGTGCCGACAGGCCGACGCCGGTGTACGCGCCGTCGAGGGCCTGCTCGAACTCCTCGTACTCCCGCCGGTCGTACACCGCGCCCCACCGGTCGCCGCTGCGGCTGACGACCTCCTGGGCGGCCTTGGTGGCGGACTTGCCGTCCGCCATGGCCTCGCGCGCCGCGCGGTCGAGCTCCTCCCGGTCGACGGTGGCGGGCGAGGCGGCGCGCGCCGCGGGCAGCGGCTCGCGCGTGCGCTCCTCGTCGCGCGGAAGGCAGTTGGTGACCGCGGCGGTGGCGACGACGGTGGCGAAGACGAATGTCAGGGCCGCCCCGCGGCTGCGTGCGCCGCGGGGCCGGGTACAGAACTCGGGGCCCAGCATGGCGCCCACTCTAGGACAAGCGAAGGGCGCCGTACGGTGGTTGACCGCACGGCGCCCCGGGGCAATCGTCACACCTTCAGGTACTTGCGCAACGCTATGGCAGCAGCCAGGGACGGCATCAGCAGGCCGATGACCACGACGAACGGCAGCACCGCGAACACCGCGTCCCAGCCGATGAAGTTGACCAGCGGCATGGACTCGGCGAGCCGGAGCCCCGCGTCGATCAGGAAGTACCGGCCCACCACCAGCAGGACGCAGGCGACCACACCGCCCAGCAGGCCCGCGACGGCGGCCTCCATGATGAACGGCATCTGGATGTAGAAGCTGGAGGCGCCGACCAGCCGCATGATGCCCGTCTCACGGCGCCTGCTGAACGCCGACACCCGCACGGTGTTGACGATCAGCATCAGCGCGATGACGAGCATCAGGCCCATGACGCACAGGGCCGCGACGTTCATGCCCTTCATCATGTTGAAGAGGTTCTCCAGGATGCCGCGCTGGTCCTGGACGGAGTGCACCCCCGCCCGCCCCGCGAACGCCGTGGCCACCACCTGGTACTTCTCCGGGTCCTTGAGCTTGACCCGGTACGACTCCTGCATCTGGTCGGGCGTGATGATGCTGGCGATGGCGGTGTCGCCGTACTGGTCCTTGTAGTGCTTGTACGCCTCGTCGGCGGTCTCGTGGTGGACCGTGTCGACGATGTCCATCTTCTCGAGGTCGGTCTTGATCTCCTCCCTCTGCTGCGCGGTGACGGCGCCCTTGGCGCAGGTGTCACCGGTCTCCGCGTCGTTCTTGTTGCAGAGGAAGATGGAGACGTTGACCTTGTCGTACCAGAAGTCCTTCATCACGCTGACCTGCTCGCGCATGAGCAGCGCACCGCCGAAGAGCGCGAGTGACAGGGCCACGGAGACGATGACGGCGAACGTCATCGTGAGATTGCGACGGAGGCCGACACCGATCTCCGAGAGTACGAACTGGGCGCGCATCGCGTGCGTTCAGCCTTTCTTGCCGTCTTGGCGCTGGTGCTCAGTGCTGGTAGCCGTAGACGCCGCGCGCCTGGTCGCGTACGAGACGGCCCTGCTCGAGCTCGATGACGCGCTTGCGCATCTGGTCGACGATGTTCTGGTCGTGGGTGGCCATGACCACCGTCGTACCGGTGCGGTTGATCCGGTCCAGCAGCTTCATGATGCCGACGGAGGTCTGCGGGTCCAGGTTTCCGGTCGGCTCGTCGGCGATCAGCAGCATCGGCCGGTTGACGAACGCGCGGGCGATGGCCACGCGCTGCTGCTCACCGCCCGACAGCTCGCCGGGCATGCGGTCCTCCTTGCCGCCCAGGCCGACCAGGTCGAGCACCTGGGGTACGGCCTTGCGGATCTCACCGCGCGGCTTGCCGATGACCTCCTGGGCGAACGCCACGTTCTGGGCGACGGTCTTGTTGGGCAGGAGCCGGAAGTCCTGGAAGACGGTGCCGAGCTGGCGGCGCATGTGCGGCACCTTCCAGTTGGACAGCCGGGCGAGGTCCTTGCCGAGGACGTGCACGGTGCCCTGGCTGGCGCGCTCCTCGCGCAGCAGCAGCCGCAGGAAGGTGGACTTGCCGGAGCCCGAGGACCCCACCAGGAAGACGAACTCGCCCTTCTCGATCTCCAGGGAGACGTCCCTGAGCGCGGGGCGGTTCTGCTTCGGATAGGACTTGGAGACGTTGTCGAATCGGATCACGGGTGCACCACGGTCGGCCGGGAGTAGGTGTGCGTGACCATACGCGAACGGCGACGGCCCGCGCAGTCGCCGTGGGCCCTTGCACCTTTTGTCCCGGCGCCCCCACGCCCCCGCGACCGCCCCCGCCCGCCTTCACCGGGTGGGGCGCGCCTAAATGCGCCGGACCTGGCAGAGTGGTAGGGGGAACGGATGCGTTTCCGTGAGCGTTGTGCGGAGAGAACTTGTGCACAGTCCGCGTCTGCGGCTCCGCCGCGCGGGAGGAGGAAAGCGCATGACCTATGACCGACTGGTATGCGCGAACTGCGCGGCGCCCGTCAGCGAGGGCCGGTGCCCCGTCTGCCGGGCCAATCGGGAGCGCCTCCAGCAGGAGGGGCCCTTCGGGGGCCTCAGCCCGGCGGCTCTGCTGACGCTGCTGGTCGTCCTGGTCGCGATGGTGGCCCTGCTGGCCGCCACGGCCCAGCAGACGGCGTAAGGCTTCGCCCGGCCCCCTCGTGGCGGCCGGGCAGGGGAAGGGCCCCGGAAGGCCGCTCAGCGGCTTTCCGGGGCCCTTCCTGCGTCGTATCCCGTTACCGGGTTACCGGCCGGTTTCAGACGGCCGTACGGCCACCGGCGACGAGGCGCGGCAGCATGCGGAAGCCGATGCCACCCGCGATCATCGTCGCGGCGCCGACCAGCAGGAACGTGGTCTCGGCGGCGCCGGTCTCGGCGAGCTCGCCGCCGGTCTCGGCGGTGCCGGTCTCGGCCAGCTCCTCCTTGGCCTTGCCCTGCTCGACCGGCTTCGAGCCGGCGGAGTCGGTGTCGGTGTTGTTGGCGCACTCGGCGCCGTCGAGGTCGACGGTGCAGTTGCCGGCGTCACCGGTGGTGGAGCCGCCGGTCGCGGCCGCGCCGCCGGTGGTGGAGCCGCCCTGGTCGCCGCCGGTGCCGCCGGTCGAGGCCGCGCCACCCGTGGAGGCCGCGCCACCCGTGGAGGCGGCACCGCCCGTGGAGGCCGCGCCACCCGTCGAGGCCGCGCCGCCCGTGGAAGCCGCGCCGCCAGTCGAGGCGGCACCACCCGAGGCGGCGGCGCCGCCCGTTGAGGCCGCGCCGCCCGTGGTGTCCGTACCACCCGAAGCGGCCGCGCCACCCGAGGCAGCCGCGCCACCCGTGGTGTCCGTACCACCCGAGGCAGCCGCGCCACCCGTGGAGGCGGCACCACCCGAGGCGGCGGCGCCGCCCGTGGTGTCCGTACCACCCGAAGCGGCCGCGCCACCCGAGGCAGCCGCACCGCCCGTGGTGTCCGTACCACCCGAGGCAGCCGCGCCACCCGTGGTGTCCGTACCGCCCGAAGCGGCCGCGCCACCCGTGGTGGTGTCACCGACACCGCCCGGGTCGCCTTCGCCCTCGTTGATGCCGAGGCCGATCTCCGCGCCGTCCTTGGTCACCTCGGCGCTGGCGCCGAGGCCCGCGACGTTGACCTCCACGCCGACGGCCGAAGCGGCGCCCGCGGCGGTCAGGGACGCGCCGGCGGCAATCACCGCACCGGCTGCGATCCGCGCCACGCGGACCCGCGTCTTCTTGGTCATCTGCTTGCTACCCCCAGTAGCTGAATTCGTCAGTGGAGCAGCGCTCGGGGCAGCGGACGCTGGGGGTCGTGCTTCTTGTCGCCCCCGATCACACACGCCCCCGTACATGCGCATGCCGCGCGTCAGCTTTCCCACTTTTCAGACAAGCGTCAAGGTCGTTGCGCGTGCGATGCCCGGAATGATCACACTTGCCGGGGGTGCAACGATGCAACTGTGACGTAAAAGCCGAACAACCGCGCCAGACTTGGCCGTTCCCTTGTCGACAAAGCGCTGAAACGGCCTGTCCGCCGCTTGCGTCAGCGAATTGACGCGGCATATGCGTGCGGCGCCGGACCCCGACCGGGATCCGGCGCCGCACCTGCGCCAACCGCGTTGTTCACGCGGGAGGTTACTTCTCCTGCTGCTTCCGCCAGCGGATGCCCGCCTCCAGGAAGCCGTCGATCTCACCGTCGAGGACCGCCTGCGGGTTGCCGACCTCGAACTCCGTCCGCAGGTCCTTGACCATCTGGTACGGGTGCAGGACGTACGACCGCATCTGGTTGCCCCAGGAGTTGCCGCCGTCGCCCTTGAGGGCGTCCATCTTGGCCTGCTCCTCCTGGCGGCGGCGCTCCAGCAGCTTCGCCTGGAGGACGTTCATCGCGCTCGCCTTGTTCTGGATCTGCGAGCGCTCGTTCTGGCAGGAGACCACGATGCCGGTCGGGATGTGCGTGATGCGCACCGCCGAGTCGGTGGTGTTGACGCCCTGGCCGCCCGGGCCCGATGCGCGGTAGACGTCGATGCGCAGCTCGGACTCGTCGATCTCGACGTGGTCGGACTGCTCGACGACGGGGAGGACCTCGACACCGGCGAAGGAGGTCTGGCGGCGGCCCTGGTTGTCGAACGGGGAGATGCGCACCAGGCGGTGCGTGCCCTGCTCGACGGAGAGGGTGCCGTAGGCGTACGGCGCCTTGACGACGAAGGTGGTCGACTTGATGCCGGCCTCTTCGGCGTACGACGTCTCGTAGACCTCCGTCGAGTACCCGTGGCGCTCGGCCCAGCGCAGGTACATGCGCTGCAGGCGCTCGGCGAAGTCGGAGGCGTCGACGCCGCCGGCCTCGGCGCGGATGTTGACCAGGGCCTCGCGCTCGTCGTACTCGCCGGAGAGGAGGGTGCGGACCTCCATCTCGTCGAGCGCCTTGCGGACGGAGATCAGCTCCGCCTCGGCCTCGGCGAGGGTGTCCGAGTCGTCCATCTCCTCGGCGAGCTCGAAGAGGACGGCGAGGTCGTCGATGCGACCGCGCAGTGCCTCGGCCTTGCGCACCTCGGCCTGGAGGTGCGAAAGCCGACTCGTGATCTTCTGCGCCGCCTCCGGGTCGTCCCACAGGGACGGGGCCGCGGCCTGCTCCTCGAGCACGGCGATGTCTGCCCTCAGCTTGTCGAGGTCCAGGACGGCCTCGATCGACCCCATGGTCGAGGAGAGGGACTTCAGCTCTTCGGATACATCGACGACTGCCACGACACCAGCGTAACGGCTGACCGCGGCATCCCCGCCCGGCAGGAGGACCTCGGCGGCCCCCGCGGCCCCTCTACGGCTGCGCGGGGGCCGACTGCCGGGAGTCGCCGGGCGGCGCGGGTTCGTCGTCCGCGCTGGTCACGGCGTATCCGCCGACGCCCGCGGCGGCGACCAGCGCGGCGGCGGCGATACCCAGCGCGAGGCGCCGCTTGCGGATGGCGTCCGCTTTGTGGCGGGCGGAGCCGGGGCGGCGCCCGCCGGCGGGGCGGGGGGCGCGGGCGGTGCCCAGGGGGCCGCCGGAGAGCTCGTCGGGCGCCGGGACGCGCATGGAGGTATGGGTGTCCCGGTTGGAGTCCGGGGCCGAGCCGGGGACCAGCGGGACGGCGGCCCTGCGCGGCGCGTTCGGGACGGTGGGGTACGGGTCGTCGTCGTACGGCTCCGCGGACGGCTCGGTGTCCGGCTCGTCGACGTCCAGGGGCGGCATGCCCGCGAGGAGCGGGAGGACGTCGTGGAGGCGGGCGGCCAGCTCCGAGGCGCGCAGGCGGGAGGCGGGGGCCTTGGCCAGGCACTGCACGATCAGCTTCCACAGCTCGTCCGGGATGCCGGGGAGCGGGACGACCGTCTCGGTGACGTGGCGGCGCAGTACGGCTCCGGGATGGCCGCCGCCGAAGGGCGTGAAGCCGGCGAGGAGCTCGTACAGGACGGTGGCGAGGGCGTAGATGTCGACGGCCGCGCGGGGCGGGAGGCCCTCGACGATCTCCGGGGCCACGTAGTCGGGGGTGCCGATGACGCGGGTGGACTTCGTGCGGCCGGGCGTGTCGATGAGCTTGGCGACGCCGAAGTCGGTGAGGAGGGCGGGGTGGGCGCCGCCGGGGCCGAGCGGGCCCTCCATGTCGAGCAGGATGTTCTCCGGCTTGACGTCGCGGTGGACGACGCCCGCGGCGTGCGCGGCGGCCAGTCCGTCGGCGACGTCCGCGACGATCGCGACGGCGGCCTCGGGCGCGAGGCGGCGCTCGCGGTCGAGGCGGGTGCGCAGGTCGGTGCCGCGCACGAGGTCCATGACGAGCGCGAGGTCGTTGCCGTCGACCACCAGGTCGCGGACGGCCACCACGCGCGCGTGCTCCAGTCCGAGCAGGGCGGTGCGCTCTTGGACGAAGCGGCCGACGAGTTCCTGGTCGGATGCCAGGTCCTCGCGCAGCAGCTTGATCGCGACGGGACCCTCGGGGCCCTCGCCGAGCCACACCGTGCCGGCGCTTCCCCGTCCCAGGATCTGGTGGGCCGTGTACCGGCTGCCGATTTTCCGTGCCAAGACTGCTCCCTCAGCGGCTGGCGTTCCCGACCAAGTTACGCGGGTGCGGGCGCCGTTATTCACCTCCGGAGGGAAATCAGCCTCCGGAGGTCGACAAATCGACAGGGTTACCGGCTACTGCCCGGGGGGCGGGGTCGTGTTGTCGCCGCCGAGCTGGGAGATCCAGTCGGAGACCGAGGACACGGCGTCGCCGATGGCCTGCCAGTAGCCCTTGCCCTGGGCGATCCAGTCCTGGAGCGGGGTCTGCTCCCAGATGAGCCAGCCCGCCAGGACGAGCAGCACGACCGTGAACAGGCACCCCTTGAGGCAGCCCAGGCCCGGGATCCGCATCGGGTTGGCGCTGCGCTGCCGGGGCTGACGCGGCTCGCGCGGCGGACGCGGCGCGGGCTGCGGGGGCTGCTGCCGCTGCGGCGGGCGCGGCGGCGGCTGATGCTGCTGGGGCTGGTGGTGCTGGGGGGCGTACTGCTGCGGCGGGGGCGGCGGCGGCGCGTACTGCTGCTGGTGCCGGGGCGGCTGCGGAGGCTGCCGGTACTGCGGGGGCCGCTGCGGCTGCTGCTGCGGGTGCTGCGGGGCGGCGTACGGCTGGGGCTGCTGCGCCTGCGGGGCCTGCTGCGGCTGGGGCCGGCGGGGCGGCCGGCGGCGCAGGGGGTCCTCGCTCGGGTCCAGGTACTGGATCTGCGTCTGCTCGTTGCGGTCACGGGCCGCGCGCAGCTGCGTCTGCCAGGGGTGCGGCTCCTCCGGCTGCGGCGGGCCGTCGGGGCGCGGGGGCACCGGCGGCATGACCGCCGTCGGGTCGGCGTCCCCGGCACCGGGGCGGCCGGGGCCGCTGGTGGGCATGACGCTGGTCGCGGCGTTGGGGTCGTACTGTCCGGCGGTGCTGGGCAGCACCTGCGTCGGGTCCGCGGCGCCGGGCGTCTCCGGGACGGGGGCCGGGGCGGGGTCGGGCGCGAGCAGCGCGCCGACGCCCTCGGCGGCCTCGATCTGGGCGGGCGTGGCGTGCACGCCGATGCCGGCGGCGATGACGCGCAGGCCGCGGGCGAGGTTCTCGGCGCTCGGGCGGCGCTCCGGGTCCTTGCTCAGGCAGCGCTCGATGACGGTCCACAGGGGGCCCGGGACCGTGGAGGGGCGGCGCGGCTCCTCGCTCAGGTGGCGGTGCAGGACCTCCAGCGCGGTGCCGCCGGAGAACGGCGGCCGGCCGGTGACGAGCTCGTACAGCAGGATTCCGGCGCCGTAGATATCCACGGCGGAGGTCTGCGGGCGGCCCTCTGCGGACTCGGGCGCGACGTACGCGGGCGTGCCGACGAATTCGTGCGTACGGGTCAGGCCGGGGCTGTCGGCGAGGCGCGCGATGCCGAAGTCGGTCAGCATCGGGTGCATCCGGCCGTCCCGCTCGTCGAGCAGGACGTTGGCGGGCTTCAGGTCGCGGTGGACGACGCCGTCGGCGTGGCTGGCGGCGAGCGCGTCGGCGATCTGGGCGGTGAGGAGGGCGGCGGCGACCGGGGTGAGCGGGCCGTTCTCGCGGAGGTAGCGGTGCAGGTCCGGGCCCTCGACCAGGTCCATGACCAGGGCGAGCAGGTCGCCCTCGACGACGAGGTCGCGGGTGCGGACGATGTTGGGGTGGGTGAGGCGGAGGAGGACGGAGCGCTCGCGCAGGAAGCGCATCACCACGTCCGCGTCGTTCGCGAGCTCCTCCTTGAGGACCTTGATCGCGACGGTCTCGCCGGGCTGCCCCGGTACGGCCGCCTCGGCGCCCGCGGTCTCCCTCTGACGAGCCCGCCAGACGGTGCCCGTGGCGCCGCGTCCGAGCGGCTGCTCGAGCAGGTACTTACTGCCTACCGGCCGCACGTCATGCGCTCCCTGCGATCGTGGTCCTTGCCTGGCCCGCGCCCCCTCTGGGGGCCTCCCGGGTGTCCGCCCCACTGTAGTGCCGACGGGCACGACACCGGTTGGTCGTCTTCCGGTCTCGTACGGAGCCGAAGACGCAGCCTTCGGGTCCATGGTTGCCACACATGATCCCAAGGTGGGCACAACCTGGCATTTCCGCGATCCGGGCCGAGCATCCAAGATCATTTACTGCCGGGTCCCGGGCGTGTTGTCGGTCGCAGGTGCGAGGATGCCCTCAGCACTGAACCGGACGACGCGTCCGCGGTGGTGGGGGAATCGCGGGGTCCTCGGGGCCCTTCCCCCGGCCCGCCGGGCGCGCCGCGCAGAAGGGACCGCTGACGGCGATGCAGATCCGGCTGACCGTCCTGGCACCGACCGGCGGCCAGGCGGCGGGACGCGCCTGTGACGTGCTGGTCACCGCCCCGGCGGGGACCGCGCTGGCCGCCGTGGCCTCCGGGCTCGCCGCGGCCGTCGCCGGGCCCGACGTCTCGGGCACGGTCGTGCTGTACGCGGGCGGCGAGCGGCTCGACCCGCAGCGCCGCGTGCTGGGCGAGCCGCCGCTGGTGGACGGCGCGGTGCTCACCCTCCAGGTCCCGGGCGCGGACCACGCGCCCCTCGACGGCGCGGCGGCGCGCCTCCATGTGATCGCCGGTCCCGACGCGGGCGGCGTCCACCTGCTGCACGGCGGCCAGATCCGCATCGGCCGCTCCACCGACGCCGACGTCCCGCTGGACGACCCCGACGTCTCGCGCCTGCACTGCGCGGTGACGGTCGCCGACGACGGGCGCGTCACGGTCGCGGACCTCGGCTCCACGAACGGCACGACCCTCGACGGTGAGGAGGTCGGCCCGCGCCCGGTGCCGCTCCCCCCGGGCGCGCTGCTGCGCCTGGGCGAGTCCACCCTCCGGCTGAGCCGCGGCGCCCCGGAGCCGCCGGTGCCGACGACCCCGGACGGCGAGGGCCACCTGCGGGTGCGTGGGGCGGGCGCGGGGGCCGAGCCCGGCCCCTCCGCCACGCCCCCGATCCCGGCCCAGTCCCGGTACGCATCCGGCGCCGACGCCCCGGCCCCGGCCCCTGACACCTCGGGTGGTGCGTACGCCGCGCACCCCGGCGGAACCGTGCCCGCCCAGAGCGGTACCGGCGCCCCCGCCCAGGAGCCCCCCGCCGCCGCGGTCAAAGGCGGGCCGCGCAGGCGCGGCATAGGCGCCTGGGCCCGGCGCCTCGCGGGCGGGCGCGGCGACGAGGGCGAGGGCCCGGTGGCGTACGGGATCCCCGAGGTGCCGGGCCCGACCGGCGTCGGGGGCGAGGCGTGGCCGGACCCGGCCGCCGTGCTGCTCACGGCGCTCGGGCCGGGGCCCCGGCTCTGGGAGCGCGGCCCCGCGCACCCGGAGTCCCTCGTCGTACGGCTCGGCACGACCGACCGGGCGAACCTGCCCGCCGTGCCGGTCACGGTCGGCCTGCGCGAGGCGGGGTCCCTGGCGCTCGCGGGGCCGCGCCCGCGCCTCATGGGCCTGGCCCGGTCCGTGGTGGCGCAGCTCGCCGCGCTGCACGCCCCCGCCGGGCCCGACGGCGGCCTGGAGCTCGTGCTGCTCGCCGGAGCCACCCGCGCCAAGCGCGACTGGGGCTGGCTCGGCTGGCTGCCGCACACGCGGCCCGCCCACGGCCAGGACTGCCGGCTGCTCCTGGCGTACGACCGGGACCAGGCGGCCGCCCGCGCCGCCGAGCTCACGCGGCGGCTGGACGACGGACCGCTGGGTCCCGGCTGGGCCGCCGCCGACCGGAGGGCCGTCGCGGAGGCGGCCGCGCGCTACGACGGGCCGCGCACGGTCGTGGTCGTCGACGGCGACCCCGGCTCGGCGGAGCTGCGGGAGACGATGGCCCGGCTCGCCGGGGCCGGCCCGTCGGCGGGCATCCACCTGATCTGCCTGGCCGAGGCACCGGCGGCCTCGCCTCTCTCGCCGGTCGCGGCGACGTACGAGACGGCGTGCGCCGCGTCGCTCGCCTTCCGCGAGTGCGGGGCGGTCGCGCTGCTCTCCGGCGATGTGGCCACGGCGCTGCGCCTGATGCGTACGGCGGGCGGGCAGCCCGCGGGGCACGGCACCGTCGGCACGGTCGACGCCGTCTCGCCCGCGTGGGCGGAGCGCTTCGCCCGTGCCCTGGCGCCGCTGCGCCCCAGCTGCGACGGCGGCGCCGAGAGCCGGGCCGGTTTCCACGGGACCGGCACCGGGGCCGGTGCCGCGCCCGGCGGCCGCGTGGCGGCCATGGCGCCGCTGCCCCCGTCCTCGCGGCTCCTCGACGAGCTGGGCCTCGCCCGCGCCACGCCCGCGTCCCTGATGGCCCGCTGGGCCTCCGCCCCCGACGGCTCGGCCGTGCTGGGCACCGGTCCGCGCGGCCCGCTCGCCGTCGACCTCACCGCCGAGGGGCCGCACCTGCTGATCGAGGGCCCGGCCGGCAGCGGCCGTACGGAGCTGCTGCGCGCGGTCGCGGCGTCGCTGGCCGCCGCCTCCCGCCCGGACCGGCTGGCGCTGCTGCTGGTCGACGGCGCGGGCGGCGAGCGCGGCGAGGGCCTCGCGCCCTGTACGGAGCTGCCGCACGCCACGGAGCACCTGGTCGCCTCGGACCCGGTGCGGATGCGGGCGTTCGCCCAGGCGCTCGGCGCGGAGCTGAAGCGGCGGGCCGAGCTGCTGGGCCGCCAGGAGTACGCGGAGTGGCAGACGCAGCGGGAGGTGTCGGACCGCCTGATCGGCCCGCGCCGCCCGGCCGACGGCGAGCAGCCGCACCGCGGCGACCTCGACACCCCGCCCAGCAGCACGCTCCGCCTGCGCCCGGCGGCCCACCGCACCGCCGCGGGCCCGGGCGCCGGCGGCCCGGGGGACGACGCCCCGACCCCGCTCCCCCGCCTGGTCGTCCTCGTCGACGACTACGACGCGCTGGTCGCCCCCGCGCTCGGCAGCCCGGGCCGCCCCGCCGCCGGGTCGGTCGTGCGCGCGCTGGAGGCGGTGGCCCGCGAAGGCCACCGGCTCGGCGTGCACCTGGTGGCGACGTCCGCGCGCCCGGACCGTACGGCCGACACGGAGCTCGCTCGCGCCGCGCGCCTGCGCGTCGTGCTGGACGCGCCGCCCGCCTCGCCGGGACCGGACGATCCGGCGCCCGGGCGCGGCCGGCTGGGGCATCCGGACGGCCGGGTCACGCCGTTCCAGTCGGGCCGGGTCACCGGGCGCATCCCGCGCACGGCGACGCTGCGGCCGACCGTCGTGCAGCTCGACTGGGAGCGGATGGGCGACCCGCCGACCCGCCGCCCGGTCCGCGAGCTGGGCAACGGCCCGACCGACCTGGCGCTGCTGGCGAGCGCGCTGGAGCGGGCGGCCCGCTCGGTCGACGCCGCCCCGGTCCCGCCGCTGACGGCTCCCAGCCATCACTGACGTGACGTCACGAGCCCATCACGATCGCCCACTTGACAGGGAAGGCGGTATTGCGACCCCCGTACACCCGGCGTAGACCTGAGCGCACGGGACGCGTACGCGCACGGAAGAGTGCACGCAAGAGACGGGGCAGTGATGCGCACTACTCTTCGCACGAGCACGGTGGCCATGGCGCTGGCGGCGGTCGGCGCCCTCACCCTCGCCGGCTGCGGCGGCGGTGACGGCGGCAAAGGCGGCAGCCCCGGCCGGAGCAAGGATCCGGGCGAAACCGCCGCCACCGTCCAACTCCCCAAGCTCGACGGCCAGAAGGTCCAGGTCGTCGCCGTCTGGACCGGGCCCGAGCAGCAGGCGTTCACCAAGGTCCTCGACGAGTTCGAGAAGCGCACCGGTGCCGACGTCGCGTACGTCCCGACGCAGGACGCGATGCTCAACTACATCGGCACGAAGATCGCGGGCGGCTCCCCGCCCGACGTGGCGATGCTCCAGCAGGTCGGCGCGCTCCACCAGGCCGTCGCGCGCAAGTGGGCCAAGCCCGTCGGCCCGGAGGCCAAGGCCCAGCTGACCAAGAACTACTCCCCGGGCTGGCAGCGGCTCGGCGCGGTCGACGGCACCCAGTACGGCGTGTACTTCAAGGCCGCCAACAAGTCGCTGATCTGGTACAACACCGCCGTCTTCGACAACGCGGGCGTGTCCGAGCCGAAGACGTGGAAGGAGCTGCTGTCCACGGCCGAGACGATCTCCGCGTCCGGTGTCACGCCGGTCTCGATCGGCGGCGCGGACGGCTGGACCCTCACGGACTGGTTCGAGAACGTCTACCTCTCCCAGGCGGGGCCGGAGAAGTACGACCAGCTCGCGAAGCACGAGATCAAGTGGACCGATCCCTCCGTCACGCAGGCGCTCACCACCCTCGCCGAGCTCTTCGGCAAGCCGAACCTGATCGCGGGCGGCGCGCAGGGCGCGCTGCAGACGGAGTTCCCGGCGTCCGTCACGCAGACGTTCACCGGGGGCGACCAGCCGAAGGCGGGGATGGTCTTCGAGGGCGACTTCGTATCGATCAACATCGGTCAGACCGAGGCCAAGATCGGTAAGGACGCGAAGGTGTTCCCGTTCCCCGCGGTCGGTGCCGAGCCTCCGGTGGTCACCGGCGGCGACGTGGCGGTGGCGCTCACCGACAAGCCCGCCACCCAGGCGCTGATGACGTTCCTCGCCTCGCCCGACGCGGCGCGCATCTGGGCGGGTGAGGGCGGCTTCATCTCGCCCAACAAGTCCATGGACGTGGCGGCGTACCCGAACGACGTCCAGCGCGACATCGCCAAGGCGCTGATCTCCGCGGGCGACGACTTCCGCTTCGACATGTCGGACCAGATGCCGCAGTCGTTCGGCGGCACGCCCGGCAAGGGCGAGTGGAAGGCGCTCCAGGACTTCCTGAAGAACCCGAAGGACGTCGCCGGCATCCAGGCACGCCTGGAGGCCGACGCGGCCAAGGCGTTCACCGGCAAGAGCTGACGCCATGGCAGCCCCCGCCGCCACCCCGCCCCTGTCGAAGAGGCCCGCGCCCGCGCCTCCGCGCACGCGCGTGACCGGCACCCGCACGCTGATGGCCGCGGCCTTCCTGCTGCCGGCCCTCGTGCTGCTCGGCGCGCTCGTGGTGTATCCGATCGGGTACTCGGTCTACCGGTCCTTCTTCGACCAGTCCGGCGACGCCTTCACCGGGCTGGCCAACTACGCCGAGATCTTCACCGACGACACGATCCTCACGGCCGTCAAGAACAACGCCGTCTGGGTGGTGGTGGCACCGACCGTCGCCACCGCCCTCGGGCTGATCTTCGCGGTGCTCACCGAGCGGGTCCGCTGGGGCACGGCGTTCAAGCTGGTCGTCTTCATGCCGATGGCGATCTCGATGCTCGCCGCGGGCATCATCTTCCGGCTGGTGTACGAGCAGGACCCCGACCGCGGGGTCGCCAACGCCGTCTGGGTCGGCGTGCACGACACGTTCGCCGAGTCGGCCGGCTACCCCAAGGCCCGTCCCCTCCCGGTCCACCCGCTCAAGGCGGCGGGCGGCGGCGCGTTCGTCACCAAGGAGCCGGTACGGGCGGGCACGCCGGCGAAGCTGCCGCTGATCGGCGTGGCCCCGGCCGACATGCCCGGCGACGCCGCGCCCGCGAAGGCGCCGCCGCCGCGGGGCGACGACATCACCGGCACCGCCTGGCTGGACTTCACCCGGGGCGGCGGCGGCACGCCCAACACCGTCGACGCCAAGGAGCTCGGCCTCAAGGGCCTGAAGGTGGAAGCGGTCAAGGACGGCAGGGTCGTCGCCACCGCGACGGCGGCGGCCGACGGCACCTTCACTCTTCCCGCCGCGGCCGACGGCGCGCACCTGCGCCTGCCCGAGTCGAACTTCCGCGAGCGCTACAACGGCGTCGACTGGCTCGGCCCGTCCCTCGTCACGCCCGCCATCATCGGCAGTTACGTGTGGATGTGGGCGGGGTTCGCGATGGTGCTGATCGCGGCCGGGCTGGCGGGCCTGCCCCGCGAGCTGCTCGAAGCGGCCCGGGTGGACGGCGCCAACGAATGGCAGGTCTTCCGCCGGGTGACCGTCCCGCTCCTCGCGCCGGTCCTGGCGGTCGTCCTCGTCACCCTGATGATCAACGTACTGAAGATCTTCGACCTGGTCTTCATCATCGCGCCCGGCTCGGTCCAGGACGACGCCAACGTCCTGGCGCTCCAGCTCTACCGCTCCTCCTTCGGCACGGACGCCCACCTCGGCGTCGGCAGCGCCATCTCGGTGCTGCTCCTGCTGCTGGTGATCCCGGTGATGCTCTTCAACATCCGGCGCATCAGGAAGGAGGCGCGGCGATGAGCAGTCGGCTTCGCCCCGACGCGCCTCCCTGCCGGGGGTCCGGGGGTCGCCCCCCGGGCAGGCACAGCAACATCCGGCGCATACGGAAGGAGACGCGGCGATGAGCAGTCGGCTTCGCCCCGACGCGCCTCCCTGCCGGGGGTCCGGGGGTCGCCCCCCGGGCAGGCACAGCAACATCCGGCGCATACGGAAGGAGACGCGGCGATGAGCCCAGCAACCAAGCCGTCGTTCGCGGCCCGCCTCGCCGCCCGTGCCGGGGGCGGCGCCCTGCGCGTCTTCCTCGTCCTCGTCGCGCTCTTCTGGCTGATGCCGACCGTCGGTCTGCTGCTGTCCTCGCTGCGCGACCCCGCCGACATCAACGCCTCCGGCTGGTGGACGGTGTTCACCGCGCCCGCCGAGCTGACCACCGCCAACTACGCGAGCATCCTCGACAACGACACCTTCACCCGCTCCCTCCTCTCCACCGTCCTCATCACCGTCCCGGCGACGGTCCTCGTCATCGTCATCGGCTCGCTCGCCGGCTACGCCTTCGCCTGGATGGACTTCCCCGGCCGCGACTGGTGGTTCCTGGTGGTGGTCGGCCTGCTCGTCGTTCCCGTCCAGGTCGCGCTCGTGCCCGTGTCGAAGCTCTTCGGCGAGGTCGGGATCTTCGAGACGGCCTTCGGCGTCGTCCTCTTCCACGTCGCCTTCGGCCTGCCCTTCGCGATCTTCCTCCTGCGCAACTTCTTCGCCGAGATCCCGCGCGAGCTGCTGGAGGCGGCCCGCCTCGACGGAGCGGGCGAGATACGGCTGTTCACGCGCGTGGTCATGCCGCTCGGCGGGCCGGCCATCGCCTCGCTCGGCATCTTCCAGTTCCTCTGGGTCTGGAACGACATGCTGGTCGCGCTGATCTTCGCGGACTCCGAATCCCCGCCGATCACGGTCGCGCTCCAGCAGCAGGTCCGGCAGTTCGGCAACAACATCGACGTGCTCGCGCCCGGCGCGTTCGTCTCGATGGTGATCCCGCTCGCGGTCTTCTTCGCCTTCCAGCGGCAGTTCGTCTCGGGGGTGATGGCCGGAGCGGTGAAATGACGTACAGGTCAGCGGACGTACACGCGCGGGTCCCCCGTATGCCACGGGGCGCGTAACCCGGTCGGTCCATCGGAAGTTCCCGGGCCATGCCCCGGTTCAGCGTCATCGTCCCCGCGTACAACGTCCGGCCCTACCTGCACGCGTGCCTGGAGTCGGTGCTCTCCCAGTCCTGCGACGACCTCGAACTGATCGCCGTGGACGACTGCTCGCCCGACGGCTGCGGTGCGATCGTCGACGAGTTCGCCGCCCGCGACCACCGGGTCGTCGCCGTGCACCTCCCCGAGAACTCCGGCCTCGGCCCGGCCCGCAACGCCGGGCTCGCCCACGCCACCGGGGACTACCTCGTCTTCCTCGACGGCGACGACACGCTCGTACCGGGCGCCCTCCAGGCCGTCGCCGACCGCCTCAAGGAGACCGGCGACCCGGACGTCCTGGTCTACGACTACGCCCGTACGTACGCCACCGGCGAGACCGTCCGCAACGAGTTCCACGCCCACCTCGGCCAGGAGGGACCCGCGCCGTTCACCCTCGCCGACCGGCCGGGGCTGCTCAAGGTGCTGATGGTGGTGTGGAACAAGGCGTACAAGCGGGAGTTCGTCCAGCGCGAGGGCTTCACCTTCCCGCCCGGGTTCTACGAGGACACGCCGTGGACGTACCCGGCTCTGCTGGCCGCCGGGTCGATCGCCACGCTCGACCGGGTCTGCGTGCACTACCGCCAGCGCCGCTCCGGCTCCATCCTGAGCACCACGAGCCTGCGCCACTTCGACCTGTTCGACCAGTACGAGCGGCTGTTCGCGTTCCTCGACACCCGCCCCGAGCTGGCGCACTGGCGGCCGGTGCTGTGCCGGCGCATGGCCGACCACTTCACGTCCGTGTTCATGGCCCCGGGGCGTCTGCCGCGCGGCACGCGCGCCCGCTTCTTCCGCCGCGCCCGCGCGCACTACCGCCGCTACCGCGCGCCGGGCGCCGCCCCGAAGTTCGCCGCCCCGAGGGTCACCACGCGCCTGCGCCACGCCCTGGTGCGGTGCGGCAGCCACCGTACGTACCGCACGCTCATGGCCGCCCGTACGGCGAGGAAGCGCCTGGCCGCCGCCCTCCGGTCGGCCGCGGGCAGCGTGCGCGGCGTGCTGCTCCAGCTGCACTACCGGGTCCAGCGCTGCCTGCCCGTACGCGACGACCTCGCCGTCTTCGGTGCGTACTGGAGCCGGGGTTACGCGTGCAGCCCGGCCGCCATCGAGGAGCGCGTGCGGGAGCTCGCGCCGCACATCCGGACCGCGTGGATCTGCGCGCCGGCGTACGCCCACACCGTGCCACCCGGTACGCGCCGGGTGCATCCGGGCTCGGCGGCGTACTGGACGGCACTGGCCCGCTCCAAGTACCTGGTCAACAACGTGAACTTCGACCGTCGGCTGGTGAAGCGGCGCGGCCAGGTCGTCGTCCAGACCCAGCACGGCACGCCGCTCAAGCACATGGGCCTGGACCTGATGCACCGGCCGGCCGCCGCCCGGGGCATGGACTTCGCCGGGCTGCTGCGGGCCGTCGACACCTGGGACTACCTGATCTCCCCCAACCGCCACGCCACCCTCGTGTGGGAGCGGGTCTACCCGGCCGCGTACCGCACGCTCGAGTACGGCAGCCCGCGCAACGACGTCTTCCAGCGGGCCGGCGCCGCCGACGTCGCCCGGCTGCGCGAGACGCTCGGCGTCCCCGAGGGGCACACGGCGATCCTGTACGCGCCCACCCACCGCGACTACGTCCGCCCGCAGCCGCACCTGCTGGACCTGGACCGGCTGGCGGTGGCGCTCGGCCCCCGGTTCGTGATCCTGGCGCGCGCCCATCCCACGCACGGCGACGGCGAGCCCCTGGCCCCGGCCGCCAACCCGCGCGTGATCGACGTCTCGGCGCACCCGTCCGTCGAGCAGCTGTGCCTGGCGTCGGACGCGCTGCTGACGGACTACTCGTCGCTGATGTTCGACTACGCCAACCTGGACCGGCCGATCGTCGTCCACACCGAGGACTGGGCGGTGTACGAGGCGGCCCGGGGCACCTACTTCGACCTGCGGGCCTTCCCGCCCGGCGCGGTGGCCCGCTCCGAGGACGAGCTGATCGACATCTTCGTCACCGGGCACTGGCGGGGCTCGCGTTCGGCGCAGCTGCGGGCCGCGTTCCGGGCGCGGTTCTGCCCGTACGACGACGGGCACGCGGCCGAGCGTGTCGTGCGCCATGTGTTCCTGGGCGAGGCCCCGGAGCGGCTGGCGCCCGTCGTCCCGCTGGAGGAGCGCCGTCCGGCGCCGTCGATGGGGCAGGCGGTGTCGGTGCTGTTCCCGGCGCCGCGCTGATCAGGCGCGTACGAGCAGGGCTTTGGCGAGGCGGCGGACGACGCCCCGCCGGGCCATCGGCACGAGCAGCCGCCCCGCCGCCCCGCCCGGCCGCCACCGCACCTGGAGGCGCCCCGCGTCCCGGCCCTCCGGCTCGACGGTGACGCGGTGCCGGGCGGGCCCGGCGACCTCGAAGGGCGGGAAGTCCAGCGGCGCGAGCAGCACGCCGGCGTTCACGGCGTCCCCGCGGGTGACCTCCAGCACGGGATGGCGCACGCCCCAGAAACCGTGCGGGGGCAGCGCCACCGCCGCCAGGTCGAGGCGTACGGCGCCTTGGAAGACGCCGCTTCCGGCCGGGTCGAGCCGCACCGGCAGGGTGGTGCGCCGCCCGCCGGGCGCGAGGTGGAGCCGGGCCGGCTGGGGGGCGAGCGACAGGCGGCGCCCGGGGTCGTACGTCCGTACCGCGAGCTCGACGACCGATCCGGTGTGCCGCAGGTGCGTGATCTCGTGCCGGAAGCGCGCCGCGCCGAACGGGCACCCCTCCAGGTCGAGTTCCGTCAGGTCCAGGTCGCGGCGGCCCGCCTCGGTCGTGGGCTCCGCCCCGCCCCAGTACGTACGCCCTTCCGCCACCGTCGTCCCCCGCGGGCCGACCCCGTGCACCAGCCCGCGTGCGGCGAGCCGCGCCTCGTCGTACCGGCCCTCGCGCAACAGCCCGATCACGGCCCGCTCGACCCAGCCCAGCCGTTCGTACGCGGCCGGGGCCAGCCCGTCCAGGTACGGCAGGGTCTCGGCGGCGAACTCCGCGACCCACTCCACCTCCCGGTACGGCAGGTCGCCCGCGTACAGCCGGAGGTCGTGGGAGAGGAACTTGAAGTCCTTCTCCTCCCGGACCGCCGCCGAGACGCCGTGCTCCGCCAGGAACGCGTCGATGAGCCGCGCGATGGCGATCCGGTCGCGGACGTTGGACATCAGGTGCCGCCGGTTGGAGATGGTGGCGGCGTCGGCGGCGGCGTAGGGGGCGATGTGCCAGCGGTAGACGGGCTCGGTGAGGACGGTGAAGGCGCGGGCGAGGGTGTACGCCTGGGCCGAGAACAGCTGGTCCTCGTAGTGCAGGTTCTCGGGGAAGCGCAGCCCGTGCCGGTCGAGGAACTCCCTGCGGTACATCTTGTTGGTCGACAGGGGCTCGAAGAGCAGCCGCGGCTCGTCCTCGATGCCCCGCACCGTGCGGCGCCGGCCGAAGAGCGACGCCATCCAGGTGGAGGTGGCGCCGGTGTCGGCGCGCACGCGTTCCACCGCGCCCATGGTGAAGTCGACGTCCGCCTCCCGGTGCGCGGCGAGCAGCAGTTCCACCGCCTTCGGCGGGAGTTCGTCGTCGCTGTCGAGGAACATCAGGAAGGGCGCGCGGGCGATCTCGACGGCCCGGTTGCGGGGCGCGCCGCAGCCGCCGCTGTTGCGCTCCAGCCGCAGCAGCCGGATCCGGTCGTCCTTGGCGGCGAGCGCGGCGGCGACCTTCGGGGTGTCGTCCGTGGAGTGGTCGTCGCTGATGACGATCTCGATGGCGCGGTGGGTCTGGGCGCGTACGGAGGCGACGGCGCGCGGCAGCCGCGCCGCGTCGTTGTGGACGATCACCGTCACGGTGACGTCGGGGAAGGTGGTCATCGGCGCGCGGCCTCCTCGGGGGTGGGTGCGGGGGTGCGCCGGCCGAGGGGCAGCACGGGCGGCAGGCCCTCCTCCCCCTCACCGAGGAAGACGCGGCGCACGACCCGCTCGGCGGCGTGCCCGTCGTCGTACTCGCAGAAGCGCAGCCGGAAGTCGTGGCGCTGTTTGCGGGCGGTCTCGTCGCACCAGGCGGTGGAGGTGAGGACCTCGGCCAGTTCGCCCTGGCCGCGGGTGACGGGTCCGGGGGCCTCGGCCGTCAGGTCGAAGTAGACGCCGCGGACGCGGGTGTACGTCTCCCAGTCGTCGGCGTGGATCACGATCGGCCGGTCGAGGTTGGCGTAGTCGAACATGAGGGACGAGTAGTCCGTGACGAGGACGTCGGCGGCGAGCGCGAGCTCCTCGACCGGGTCCCAGCCGGTGACGTCGAGGACGCGGGGGTGGCGGGGCCCGGGCAGCCGGTCGTGGAAGTAGTGGCCGCGCACCAGCAGCACGGTGTCCTCGCCGAGCCGCTCGGCGAGGCGCGGCAGGTCCAGGCGGGGCGTCCAGCGGGCCTCGTGGTCGCGGTGCGTGGGGGCGTACAGGACGGCCCGGCGGCCGGGTGCGATGCCGAGGCGGGCGCGGGCGGCGAGGACGTCCTCGGCGGTGGCCCGGTAGTAGACGTCGTTGCGGGGATAGCCGTAGTCGAGGGAGCGGTAGCCGGAGGGGTAGGCGCGGGCCCAGGTCTCGGTGGAGTGGCTGTTGGCGGAGAGGCTGTAGTCCCAGCGGTCGATGCGCTCCAGGAGGGCGTCGAAGTTGAGGCCCTGGGCGGCGGCCGGGTGGTGGCGCTGGTCGACGCCCATGCGCTTGAGCGGGGTGCCGTGGTGGGTCTGCACGTGGACGGAGCCGGGCCTCTTGACGACGTCGTTGGGGAAGTTGACGTTGTTGACGAGGTACTTGGCGCGGGCCAGGACGTCCCAGTAGTGGGGCGTGCCGGGGACGACGTGGTCGGTGCCGGGCGGCAGCAGCGGGACGCGGTCCTCCTCCACCACCCACACGCGGCGGATGTCGGGCGCGAGTTCGGCGAGCTCGGCGGCGAGGGCGGCGGGGTTGCAGTGGACGCCGCGCCCCCAGTACGCGGAGAAGACGGCGAGGTCCTCGTCGACGCGGCGGCGCAGGGCCGCGCGGTAGCGGCGCCGGGTGCGGACGGCCGCGACCTGCCCGGCGCGCGCCCCGACGGCCGTCTGGAGGGCGCGGCGCTTGTCGTTGGCGCCGCGCAGGGCCCGGTAGCCGAGGTAGGCCCCGTGCGCGAGGAGGTGGTGGCGTACGCCGTCGAGGCCCCCGGGGGCGCGGTGGCCCTCGGGGCGGAAGCGGGCCGCGTGGCGGGCGGCGCGGCGGAAGTACTCGGCGACGAGCGCGGGTGGCAGCTCGTCGCGGCGGGCGAGGGTGGCGAGGTAGTCGGCGGTCATCCGGTCGTACAGGCGGGCGCGTACGGCGGGGTTCCCGCAGCCGGCGTACAGCTCGTGCAGCCGCTCGTACGGGCCGAAGGCGGCGAAGTGCCGCTCGGGCTCGGCTGCGCGCCGCTGCACGGGCCGGTCGCGGCGGTGGACGACCGCCACGGTGTCGCAGCAGGCGACGCGCCGGGCCAGGAGGAGTGCGGCGTACGCGGGGTACAGGTCGCCGTCGACGGCGAGGAGCCCGGGGTGGTGGTCGAGGAGCCGGGCGCTGATGACGCGGGCGCCGAGGACGGGCGCGAGGTCCAGCAGCGCGGGCCGCTCGTCGAGGCTGGTGAGCCGGGGCAGGCGGGTGAGGAGCTCGGTGTCGCCGCTGGGCGCGGCGTCGTCCCACCAGTGCGCCACCCGGTGGTCGCACAGCAGGACGTCGACGGCCGCGGCCTCCGGCAGGGCGTCGAGCCGGGCGGCCACGGCGGCCGCCGCGCCCTCGGGCAGCCGGTCGTCGGGGTGGACGAACTGCACGTACGCACCGCGCGCGGCGCCCACGGCGGCGGCCCGGGCGGTGGCCGTCGACGCGTGCGGGGAGACGGGGACGACGGTGACGCGCGGGTCGCGCGTCTCGTGGGTCTCGGCGAGCGCGCGGGCGGCCGGGTCGTCGAGCGGCACGGTCACCACGACGTCGAGGCGCGCGTACGGCTGGGCGGTGACGCTCTCCAGGCACTCGCGCAGCCGGCTGAGCGAGGCGCGGCCGGAGACGATGACGCTGAGCTGGGTCATGGCGGTCCCCCTAGGAACGTTGGCCGGCGAAGACGGTGACGAGGCCGATGACCACGAGCAGCGACCCGGCCCAGGTCCACGGCGAGGTCCGCTCGTGCAGGAGGGTCGAGCCGGCGAGCACGATGAGCAGGTAGCCGAGGGCGTTGAAGGGGTACGCGACCGACAGCGGCACCCGCGCGAGGGTGGACATCCAGGCGACGGCGGAGACCGCGAAGACGGCGAGGCCGACCACCACCCAGGGCGTGGTCGCGGCGTGCACGGCGAGGGAGCCGCCGCCCTTCTCGACGGCGGTGGCGGCGGCCCGCATCCCGTGCTTGAGCATGATCTGCCCGGCGGCGGAGGAGAACACCGCGAAGAGCAGCAGGGAGAAGCTGGCGAGGGTCAACGTCCGCCTCTCAGACGCCCACGCGGTGGGCCCGGGCATCGGCGGGGACGTCGGTCGGCACGTACTGGCGGTTGAGGATGTCCTGGACATCGATGTGCTCCCCAGCGATGATCGTCCGCGCCGCGTGCGGGGTGAGCACGGCGACGTACTGGTAGCCGAAGAGGGTCGGCCGGATCCGGGTCAGCAGCTTCGACAGCGCGCCGAGCCCCCTGGCGGCCGGTCCGCCGCCGAGGACGGACCAGAAGGGCGCTCCGGTGGCGCGGAGGGACAGCACGTCGTAACCGGCGGAGCGCACGGTGCGGCGCAGACTGGCGCGGCTGAAGAAGCGCAGGTGCGTCTCGTCGAGGATGCCGCGCCGGTCGTAGTCGAAGATGCCGAGTGCGACGCGCAGCCGCGAGTACCAGTGGCCGAAGTTCGGTACGGACAGCAGGACGTGTCCGTCGGGGCGGAGCACGTCGCGCAGCTCGGCGAGGAGGCGCTCGGGGCGGGAGAGGTGCTCGACGACGTCGCCGGCGACGACGTAGTCGTAGCCGTCGCCCTCGTGGACGGCGTCGGGCAGGCCCTCCTCCAGGTCGGCCAGGTGGAACCCGCCGGAGCAGCGCGCGCGTACGCCCTCCACCTCGACGCAGTCGATGCCGGTGACGGTGTGCCCGAGGGCTTCGAGGCGCTCGGCGAACAGGCCGCCGGAGCAGCCGACGTCGAGGACGCGCCCGGGGGGCAGGTCGCGCATCCGGTCCAGGATGACGGCGTGCGAGGAGCCGTCGCCCTCCTTGAAGGCGTACGCGACGGGCTTGGGGATCCAGCCGCAGGTGCCGAAGCCCTTCTTCGCGAGGCGGTATTCGAGGACGTCCTTGACGACGTCCTTGGCGTAGCGCAGGCCGTTGACGTAGCAGATCTCGTCCCCGTAGTAGGTGGGGATGGGGATCTCCTTGATGCGCATGCCGGCGTCGACGAGCTGGACGATGATCTGGGTGTCGAAGTCGAAGGCGTCGGTGTTGCGGTCGATGGGCAGGCGCCGCAGGGCGTCCACCTTGTAGGCCCGGTAGCCGGAGTGGAACTCGGTGAGGGCCGAGCCCAGGAGGGCGTTCTCCAGCCGGGTCAGGATGCGGTTGCCCAGCCACTTGTAGGCGGGCATGCCGCCGCGCAGGGCGTCGCGGGGCCGCATCATGCGGGAGCCGAAGACGGCTTCGCACTCGCCGCGCACGAGGGGCTCGACCATCTGCGGGAGCAGCTCGGGGGCGTACTGGCCGTCGCCGTGGAGGAGGACGACGATGTCGAGGCCGCGCTCGGCGGCGAGGGCGTAACCGGCCTTCTGGTTGCCGCCGTAGCCGAGGTTCTTGGTGTGCCGCATGACGACGGTGGGCGGCATGCCGTCGAGCTGCGACCAGCGGCAGCCGGCGGTGAAGGTGGCGTCGTGGCTGGCGTCGTCGAGGATGAGGATCTCGGCGATGCGGGACCGGAAGTCGGCGGGGATGCGGTCGAGGGTCTTCTCGAGGGTCGACTCGGCGTTGTACGCGACGACGAGGACGCCGATACGGGGATCGGCGGCCCCGGCGGGGCGGGTCGACGCGGTGATTCCTGGCACCCCGGCGGGGCTTGCGGGACCGGCGGGGCTCGGGGGGCCGGCGGGACTCGGCAGCCCGGCGGGACTCGCGAGGGATCCGGGATCTGCGGGGCCTGCGGGACCGGCGGGACTTGCGGGGGCTTCGGGGCCTGCGGGACCGGCGGGACCGGCCGGGCTCGGCAGCCCGGGGGGACTCGCGGGGGCTTCGGGGCCTGCGGGACTGTCGGGAGTCATGGGACTTCTCCACTCTCGGGTGTCTCGGGGCCCGGGGGCGGGCCCGAGGGTCGGGGAACGGGTCAGTTGGCCGACCGGGCCGGTCGCGACTCCGTGCGCGGGCGGGCGATGTCCACGGCGGGCGCCCCCGGATCGCGGCCCCTCGCCGCGGAGCCCACGGCGCGGTGGACACCGGTCGCCACGCACACCGCCAGCACCGCCCACCCCAGCGCGCCGAACGCCATCTCCGTGTCCGTCCAGTGGACGGGCCGCTGCCCCGCGTAGACCGACACGGCCACGCCGCCGACGACGACGCCGTACGCGATCCCCTGCCACAGGCCGATGACGAAGAGCCCGGCCGCCGGCCACGCGAGGTACTGCACCCCGGACGCGGTGCTCAGCAGGAGCAGCAGCCCCAGCGTGGTGGCGACGGCCACCGGCGCGTCGGCGGGGCGGCGCCAGGCCAGCCACACCCCCGCCGCCATGATCGCCGCGACGATGAGGAAGTGCCCGTCACCGCGCACCAGCGCCACGTACGGCTCCGGCACCCCGGCCCAGCGGGCGAAGCGGATGATGCCCCAGAAGCTGAAGTTGCCGCCCGCGTACTCCAGCACGTTCGCCTTGAGCGCGCCGGGCACCGTGGCGATGACCGGCCCCCACACGGCGAGGAACACCACCGCGAAGCCACCGCCGAACCGCAGCAGTGCGGGCCGTCCGGCGCGCCACGCGGCGACGAACAGCAGCGGAACCGCCACCACCGGCACGATCTTCACACTGATGCAGAGCGCCGCCGCGACCCCCGCCGCCCTCGGCATCTTCCGGTCGACGAGCAGGTACGCGGCCGCGAAGGCGAACATCACCGCCACCGAGTCGGTGTTGCCGTGATACCCGGAGGTGGCGACGAGCACCGGGCACAGCGCCGCGCCCAGCGCGCAGGCGACGGCCGTCCGCAGCCGGCCCCGCCTCCGTACGATCTCGAACACCAGCAGCACGGTGATGAGGTCGGCCAGGCACGCGGGGAACCGGATCAGCGGCCGCCACGGCACCCCCTGCTGGGCCAGCCACTCCATGACGAGCAGCATCCAGCTCGCCAGCGGCGGGTGGTTGTAGACGGGCAGCCAGGGCAGCGGCTCGGCGTAGACGCGAATCGGGTCCGTCCGGGCGATGGCCCGCGCGAAGCCCCAGAAGAAGCGCACGTCGGCGGGCCCCCGGGTGGAGGCCGCGAGCGCGACTTTCGAGACGAACGCGACCGCCGCGACGACGAGGACGACGATCCGGGCTTTCCGCACGTCCCACGAGAGGGACGACATTCGGACGTTCATGTTGACGAACGTAGCAATACGGACGGTGCGAAGCGAAGCACCGATAAACACACTTAAACCGGCGTAAACGCAATACAGTTCACTGTACGTGCATTATCGCTACAAAACCGACTTGACGAATCACACGTATGGCTCACGGCCGTACGCAGGGCGCGGCGTCAACTCTCGTTCAAGGTAGGCCCAGTGAAAGCACTCGTACTCTCCGGAGGGGCCGGCACCCGGCTGCGCCCCATCACGCACACGTCCGCGAAACAGCTCGTGCCGGTCGCCAACAAGCCGGTGCTCTTCTACGGGCTCGAGTCCCTCGCCGCCGCCGGAATCCGGGACACCGGTCTCGTCGTCGCCCCGGACACCGCCGACGAGATCCGCGCCGCCGTCGGCGACGGCTCGCGCTTCGGCCTCGACGTCACGTACATCCCGCAGCACGCGCCGCTCGGCCTCGCGCACGCGGTGCTGATCGCCCGCGACTTCCTCGGCGACGACGACTTCGTGATGTACCTGGGCGACAACTTCATCGTCGGCGGCATCACGGACCTCGTCGAGGAGTTCCGTACGAGCCGCCCCGACGCCCAGATCCTGCTGACCAAGGTCCCCGACCCGCGCGCCTTCGGCGTCGCCGAGCTCGACGTCGACGGGCGGGTGGCGCGCCTGGAGGAGAAGCCGGCGCATCCGCGCAGCGACCTCGCCCTGGTGGGGGTGTACCTCTTCTCCCCCGCCGTCCACGACGCCGTGCGCGCCATCACGCCGTCGGCGCGCGGCGAGCTGGAGATCACGCACGCGCTCCAGTGGCTCATCGACGAGCGCCGCACGGTCACCTCCACGATCATCTCCGGCTACTGGAAGGACACCGGGAACGTCGCCGACATGCTGGAGGTGAACCGTTCCGTCCTGGAGATCCTCACCCCGGCGAACGAAGGCACGGTCGACGCCGCCACCGAGATCATCGGCCGCGTCCGCATCGGCGGCGGCGCGGCCGTGCGCGGCTCGCGGATCGTCGGCCCGGTCGTCATCGGCGCGGGCACGGTCGTCGAGAACTCCTACATCGGCCCCTCCACCTCCATCGCCGAGAACTGCCGGGTGACGGACAGCGAGATCGAGTACTCCATCGTGCTCAGCGGCTCCTCGCTCCACGGCGTGGGTCGCGTGGAGGCGTCCCTCATCGGCCGTAACGTCGAGATCACCCCCGCCCCGCCCATTCCGGCCGCCCACCGCCTGGTGCTCGGCGATCACAGCAAGGTGCAGATCTCGTCATGACCGTTCCCGTCACGCGGATCCTGGTGACCGGCGGCGCCGGTTTCATCGGCTCGCACTACGTCCGTACGCTGCTGGGCCCCGACGGGCCCGCCCACACCGAGGTCACGGTCCTGGACCGCCTCACCTACGCCGGAAACCCCGCCAACCTCGCCGCCGTCCGGGACCATCCCCGCTTCGCCTTCCTCCACGGTGACATCCGGGACGCCGACCTCGTCGACAAGCTGGTCTCCGAGCACGACCAGATCGTCCACTTCGCCGCCGAGTCGCACGTGGACCGCTCCATCCTGGGCGCGGCCGAGTTCGTCCGTACGAACGTACTGGGCACGCAGACGCTGCTGGACGCCTGCCTCCGCCACCGCACCGCGCCCTTCGTCCACATCTCGACGGACGAGGTGTACGGCTCGATCGAGACCGGCTCCTGGACGGAGGACGAGCCGGTGCGGCCCAACTCGCCGTACGCCGCGTCCAAAGCGTCGGCCGACCTCATCGCGCTCTCCTACCACCGGACGCACGGCCTGGACGTCCGGGTCACCCGCTGCTCGAACAACTACGGCCCCCACCACTTCCCCGAGAAGGTCGTCCCCCTCTTCATCACCCGGCTGCTGGACGGCGGAAGGGTGCCGCTGTACGGGGACGGCTCCCATGTGCGGGACTGGCTGCACGTCGACGACCACGTGCGCGCGATCGAGCTCGTACGGACGCGGGGCCGGGCGGGCGAGATCTACAACATCGGCGGCGGAACGGAGCTGTCCAACCGCAAGCTGACGTCCTATCTGCTGGACGCGTGCGGGGCGGACTGGTCCCACGTGGAGGAGGTCGAGGACCGCAAGGGCCACGACCGCAGGTACTCGGTCGACTGGACCAAGATCCGCGACGAGCTCGGCTACCGCCCGGCCAAGGACTTCGCGACGGGACTCGCCGAGACGGTCGCCTGGTACCGCGAGAACCGCTCCTGGTGGCAGCCGCTGCTGAACCGGGCGGCGCTGTGAGCTGGCTCGTCACCGGGGCGGGCGGCATGCTCGCCCAGGACGTGCTGGACCGCCTCGGCGGCGACGCCGTGGGCCTCACCCGGCGCGACCTGGACGTGTGCGACACGCACGCGGTCCGCGCGGCGGTGTCGGCGCTGCGCCCCTCGGTCGTCGTCAACTGCGCGGCCTGGACGGCCGTGGACGACGCCGAGACCCGGGAGGCCGAGGCCCTGGCGGTCAACGGCACGGCGGTCCGGTCGCTGGCGGAGGCCTGCGCGGAGGTCGGCGCTCGCCTGCTGCACGTCTCGACGGACTACGTCTTCGACGGCCGGGCCTCGGTGCCGTACGCCGAGGACGCGACCCCCGCGCCCCGCACCGCGTACGGCCGCACCAAGCTCGCGGGCGAACGCGCCGTCCTGGAGCTGCTCCCCGAGCGCGGCTACGTGATCCGGACGGCCTGGCTGTACGGAGCGGGCGGCGCCAACTTCGTCCGCACCATGACCCGCCTGGAGGCGGAACGCCCCTCCGTGGACGTCGTCGCGGACCAGCGCGGCCAGCCCACGTGGAGCGCCGACGTCGCCGGACTCCTCGTCGCGCTGGGCCGCGCGGACGCACCGCCGGGCGTCTACCACGCCACGAACGCGGGCGACGGCACCTGGCACGACCTCGCCCGCGAAACCTTCCGTCTGCTGGGCGCCGACCCGGACCGCGTCCGCCCGACGACGAGCGCGGCCTTCCCGCGCCCGGCGCCCCGGCCCGCGTACAGCGTCCTGGGCCACGCCCGCTGGCGCGAGGCGGGGCTGACGCCACTGCGCGACTGGCGGGAGGCGCTGCGGGCGGCGCTCCCCGCGCTGCTCACCCCTGCGCGGTGAACTCCGCGCCTACCCCGCTGCGCGCCCCGCGGAGGCGGCGACCACGAAGAACGGAACGGCGATGAGGAGGCGGTCGGCCTCGGCGCGCCGGCGTTGCTCGGCGAGCCACCCGTCGGCCTGGGCACGGCCGACGGCGCCGCTCGCGCAGGCCGGCTCGGCGAGCCGGGTGAGCAGCGACAGCATCGCGGGGTCGGTGAACACGCTGGTGTGCACCTCGACGGTGACGTCGTCGAAGCCGCCGTCCAGGAGCAGGTTGCGGTACTGGCGGCCGACGTGGGGCGCGCCCAGGAGGTCGGCGCGGGCGTGCACGATCGTGCGGGTGAGCTCCGCGTCATCGGACGCGATCATGATGGCGTCCCAGTCCTGCCCGATCGGCTGCCGCACTGCGGCGGCTCCCTTCTGGGCGGCGGCCCGCCCAGCCCCGCCGGGGCGGGCGGGTCGCGCTCGTCGCGCATCCTGGCGCTGGATGCCAACGACATGGCGCCCGCTGCCAACGACGGAGCCGTATCCCCCGACAAGGATGTCGACCGACCATTTCGTCATGCGCACCCGGGCTGGATGCGGTGCGCGGACTCGGGGGACGCATGCCCATGACCTCACCCATGCACCGAACACGCGGGCGCGGCTTCACCAGGCCCCTCACCAGGGCCCTCACCATGGCTCTGGCGCTGGCCTGCGCCCTCGTCCTCGGCGGCGCACCTCAGGCGGCCGCCGTGACCAAGCCCGTCGTCAACGGGCCCGTCTTCAACGACCCCTTCGGGACGGCGGACCAGCAGAAGGCGGTCTTCACGCAGTTGATCGCCCTCATCGACGCGACCCCGGCGGGACAGTCGATCCGCGGTTCCATGTTCGAGTTCGGCGACCAGGCCGTCGCGGACGCGCTGCTCGCCGCCCATCGGCGCGGTGTCGACGTCAAGCTCATCGTCGACGACTCGACGTACGTCAACGGCGAGGGCAAGCAGTACGCCAACCCGGCGTACCAGTCCCTCAAGTCGGGGCTGGGCGGCAACGACAGCGCCCGGTCCTGGGTCGTGGTCTGCGACGACAGGTTCGAGGACGACGACGGGGTGGACGACGTCAAGCGAGGCTGCCTCGCGGTGGCGCCGCCCGGGCCCGCGTACAACCACAACAAGTTCTTCCTGTTCTCGAAGATCGGCCCCTTCGGTGACGGCACCAGCTACTCGAAGGTGGTCTTCCAGACGTCGTCCAACCTGACGAACTGGTACAAGGTCGAGTCGTTCAACGACGCCGTGACCTTCTCCGACAGCGCGGTGTACGACGGCTACGCGAGCTACCACGAGAAGCTGCGGGCCGGCCGCCACCTGGCGGGCGGCAACAACAACGTGTACTTCTCCACGCCGACCGGCTCCACGTACCGCGGCTTCTTCTTCCCGCGCGGCGACACCTCGTACAACAACCCGGCCACTGACACGATCGTCAACGCGCTCGACGAGGTCTCCTGCTCCTACACGGGCACGGACGGCAAGCGCCACCAGACGGACATCCGGATCGTCATGCTGTACTTCAACGACTCGGGTTGTGGGCCTCGGCGACGGCGGCCGGCTTGAGGGCGGGATCGTGCAGGTTCCGGCTGATGAAGTCCCGCATCCGGTGGTACAGCGCGGAGGTGTGCGACTCCGGTGGCAGGGCGGAGGTCCGCTCGATGTGTCCGGCGACGACGGCGGCGGCCAGGTCCACCACCGTCGTGCCCAGCCGGGCGCGGTCGGCCTCGCTGAGCTCGATGTCCGGGTCGGTCAGCGCGTGGAGCGTCTGCCGGAAGACGTGGCCCACGCCCGCCGCTCCCCTGAGGTTCTCCCCGCACAGCGGGGCGACGACCTTGTCGGGGAGCGGCATCAGCTTCCTCGGGAACTGCACCAGCAGGGAGCTGCACCGGTTCCCGTCGACTCCGGCCAGGGCCTCGAAAGGGCGGGAGCTGTCGTAGAAGACGATGTCGCCCGGTTCCAGGAGCGTACGGTGGCCCGCCTGCTCGATGCCCTGCTGCCCCGAGGTGATCACGGCGAGCTGGTACACCTCGGGGTCCGACTGCCGGATCAGACGCCCCGAGCGGTACGAGATCAGGGGTGAGTACGACATCGTGGACAGCTGGACGGCGCCCAGCTCCACGGCGGCTATGCGGGCCCCGAAGCTCTCGGGCTCGGGGAACCGGAAACGCGTGGTCACCGCGGCCAATGCCGTCGTCTCGACCCAGGCCGCCGTCCTCTCCTCCGGCGGTAAGGACGTCGTGTCCAGCACCGTCGTCATCATGATGGCCCCCGGTTCACGGTCCGTCATCGCGCGGTCGTACAGAAGTCTGAGACGGCAAGATCGAACGAGGAAGTGGACTACGCGCCATTTCCCGCCTCGTGGGGCGTCACCGCCCGGCCGGGATGCGGGGCGCCCCGTCGGCGACCTGCGTCGCCGTCCGCAGCCTCGCGTACCACTCCGTACACGCCTCGTACGACGGCAGCAGGCCGGCGCGTTCCGCCTCGGCGAGCGGGGGCGCGGCGGCGTCCTTGTCGGAGAGCACGGGGGTGAGGTCGGCCGGCCAGGCGATGGCGAGGTCCGGGTCGAGGGGGTGGACGCCGTGCTCGCGGGCGGGGGCGTACCCGCGCGAGCAGAGGTAGACGACCGTGGCGTCGTCGGTGAGGGCCATGAAGGCGTGGCCGAGTCCCTCGGCGAGGTGGACGGCGCGGTGGTCCCGGTCGTCGAGCCGGACCGCCTCCCAGGCGCGGTAGGTGGGCGAGCCGGTGCGCAGGTCCACGACGACGTCGAGGACGGCGCCGCGCACGCACGTCACGTACTTGGCCTGGCCGGGCGGCACGTCCGCGAAGTGGATGCCGCGCAGGGTGCCGCGGCTGGACACCGAGCAGTTCGCCTGGGCGAGCCCGAGCCCGTACCCGGCGGCCTCGGTGAGGTCCGGGGCCCGGAACCACTCGTGGAAGCTGCCCCTGCTGTCGTGGAACACGCGGGGTTCCATGACCCACGCACCGTCGATACCGAGCGCACGCACTGTCGGCCCACCGTCCTCACCGCTGCACGGAAACGGAAACGGAATACGAACGGCAGGCTCAACCCCCGGGGGCCGCAACCGTCACTCACCGGGCGCCCAACCAGGTGACAGGGGGCTCAACCGCGCAGCGCCGCGACCGCCGAGCGCGCCAGGTCGTCGAGGTAGCCCTTGGGGAGGGGCGAGCGGACGACCACGAGCCGCCAGTACAGCGGTCCGATGATGAGGTCCAGCGCCCGCTCCGGGTCCGCGCCCTCGGGGAGTTCGCCGCGCTCGACGGCCTCGCGGACGACGACCGCCGCCACGCCCTGCTGGCTGTCGAGCAGCGCGGCGCGGACCGCGTCGGCGATCTCGGGGTGGCGGGCCGCCTCCACCAGGAGGTCCGGGATGACCTGGGAGGCGACGGGGTGGCGCAGCGCGTGGGCCGCGACCTCCAGCAGCGCGCGGACGTCGCCGTACAGCGAGCCGGTCGCGGGGGCGGGGAGGCCCTGGGTCGCGAAGGCGGTCAGCAGGTCCAGGACGAGCGACAGCTTGGACTTCCAGCGCCGGTAGACCGCCGTCTTGCCGACGCCGGCGCGGCGCGCGATGCCCTCGATGGACATGCGGGCGAAACCGACGGCCGCGAGCTCGTCGAAGACGGCGGCCCTGATCGCATCGGTGACGTCCTCCCGCAGCACGGCGGCTCCGGCGGGGGCGCGGCGGCGCGTGCTCCCGGAGGGCGGGGTCGGCGGTGCAGTCATGCCCCGGATCATAGCGCGACGACCGCGTCACGACGGGACGGTTGCGTTCCGACGTCACCGCGTCTTACTCTCGCCGTAACGACGATACGGTCCCGTTCCGACCATGGAGCATGACACGAAGGGCTGAAGGGCTGCAGTGAGTGCGAGTGCCAGTACGAGTGCGCCGGCGAGCGCCCACGCGGCCGGGGAAGACCTCCGGCAGCTCGCCCTGCGCCACGGGCTGTCGGTCAGCAACGCCCGCCCGCCCCTGACCGAGTACGCCCGGCGGCTCTGGTCGCGGCGCCACTTCATCACCGCCTTCGCCACCGCCCGCCTCACCGCGCAGTACAGCCAGGCGAAGCTCGGGCAGGTCTGGCAGCTGATGAACCCGCTGCTCAACGCGGCCGTCTACTTCTTCATCTTCGGCGTGCTGATGAACACCCGGCAGGACATCGCGGACTACGTCCCCTTCCTCGTCACCGGCGTCTTCATCTGGACCTTCACGTCCTCCTCCATCGCCGTCGGCACCCGCGCCATCAGCGGCAACATCGGTCTGGTCCGCGCCCTGCACTTCCCGCGCGCGAGCCTTCCCGTGTCGCTGGCGCTGCAGCAGCTCCAGCAGCTCGCCTTCTCGCTGGGCGCGCTCATCGTCATCCTGTTCTGCTTCGGCGTCCGGCCCGGCTTGTCCTGGCTGCTCGCGGTGCCCGCCCTGTTCCTCCAGTCCCTGTTCAACGCGGGCGTCTCGCTGGTGATGGCCCGCCTGGCGGCCCGTACGCCGGACATCGCCCAGGTGATGCCGTTCGTGCTGCGCACCTGGATGTACGTGTCCGGCGTGATGTGGAGCATCGACAAGGTGCTGGCGGACAACCGCGTACCGCACCTCGTCGGCCTGGCCCTGGAGTACAACCCGGCGGCCCTCTACATCGACCTCGTGCGCTTCGCGCTCATCGACAGCTTCACCGCCGACCGGCTGCCGCCCCACGTGTGGGCCGCGGCATCCGGCTGGGCACTGCTCGCCTTCGCGGGCGGCTTCATCTACTTCTGGAAGGCAGAGGAGACCTACGGCCGTGGCTGACACCCTGACCGCACCCACCGAGACCGCGCCCACCACCACCCCCACCGAGCGCGTCCCGACCGTCATCGTGGACGACGCCCACGTCACGTACACCGTCCAGGGCGCGGGCGGCAAGCCCCAGGGCCCGCCCCTCGCCCGCATCCTGAACCGCCGCAAGGCGCGGGCCGCCACCCGCAAGGTGCACGCCGTCAAGGGCGTCAGCTTCGTCGCGTACAAGGGCGAGGCCATCGGGCTCATCGGCACCAACGGCTCCGGCAAGTCCACCCTGCTCAAGGCCATCGCGGGGCTGCTGCCCACCAACAAGGGGCACATCTACACCCAGGGGCAGCCGTCCCTGCTCGGCGTGAACGCGGCGCTGATGGGCGACCTGACCGGCGAGCGCAACGTCATCCTCGGCGGTCTGGCGATGGGCATGACGCGCGAGGAGATCCACGCCCGCTACCAGGACATCGTCGACTTCTCCGGGATCAACGAGAAGGGCGACTTCATCTCGCTCCCGATGCGGACGTACTCCTCCGGCATGGGCGCCCGCCTGCGGTTCGCCATCGCCGCGGCCAAGAGCCACGAGGTGCTGCTCATCGACGAGGCGCTGGCGACCGGCGACGCGAAGTTCCGCAGGCGCAGCCAGGAGCGGATCAACGAGCTGCGCGCCGAGGCGGGCACGGTGTTCCTGGTCAGCCACAGCAACGGCACGATCCGGGAGACCTGCGACCGGGCGATCTGGCTGGAGGCGGGGACCATCCTGATGGACGGGCCGGCGAACGAGGTCGTGGACGCGTACGAGGCGCACACGAACAAGAAGTAGCGAGAAACGGTCGGATGGCGGACGGTAAATAGTCAAAACTCGCGCACAAGGAACATAAAGTGCGCTGAGATGACGACGACCTCCCGCTACCGGCTCAGCGGCGGCGGCCGCGCCCACCGCACGGCCCCCGCCCTCCGCCGCACCGCGCTCCGCCGCACCACACTGCGCCGCACGGCCCGCCACACCGCCGCCCGCCTGCCCCTCTCCGCCGTACTCGCCCTCACCGCCGTCTGGGTCCTCACCCGCTCCGGCATGCTCCTGCTGCTGTGGCACGACACCCTCGGCATCGGCGGCGTCGGGCGCGAGGTGTACGTGCTCTACCGGCACTGGTACGAGCTGCTCGCCCTCGGGACCTTCCCCGTGGGCGACGTCACCTGGCAGTACCCGCCGGGCGCCGGGCTGGTGCTCCTCGCCCCGGGGGCCGTGCCGTGGCTGACGTACTACCAGGCGTTCGTGGCGCTGACGCTCCTCGCCGACGCCGTGGTGGCGGTCGCGCTCGCCCGCGCCGGGCGGACCGGCAGCAGCGCGGGGGCCTGGCTGTGGACCGGCGCGCTGCCGCTCCTGCTGCACCTGCCGCTCGCCCGCTACGACGTCCAGGTCACGGCCTTCGCGGTGCTCGCGCTGCTGGCGCTGGGCGCCCGCCGCCCCCGGGCCCGGCTCGGCGGGGCGCTGGCCGGGCTCGGCGCCATGGTCAAGGTGTGGCCGCTGCTCACCCTGCTCGGTACGCCCCGGGGGCCGGCCACCCGCCGCGCCTGGACCTCCGCCGCCGTCGCGGCGGGCGCGCTCCTCGGCGTCATGGTCCTCTCCTTCGCACACCCGCTCGACTTCCTGCGCCAGCAGGGCGACCGGGGCGTGCAGATCGAGTCGCTCGGCGGCAGCGCGCTGTCGCTGGCCCGGCTGCTCGCCGGCTGGCCGGGCGCGGTCGAGTACCGCTATGGCGCCTTCGAGCTGACCGGGCCGTACGTGTCGAGCGTCGCCCGCCTCGCGCTGCTGCTCACCGCCGCCGCGCTGTGCTGGCTGCTGGTGTGGCGGCTGCGGTCCCGCCGCTGGAACGCCGCCACCCCGCTGGACGCGGGCCTCGCCGCCGTCCTCCTCTTCACCGTCACCAGCCGGGTGATCAGCCCCCAGTACATGGTGTGGCTGCTGGGCCTGGCGGCGGTCTGCCTCACCTCCCGGCACACCACCCAGCGGCCCGTCGCGCTCCTGCTGCTGCCCGCGGCGGCGCTCAGCTCGCTGGCGTACCCGGGGCTGTACGACGAGGTCATCAACGTCACGCCGACGGGCGTCGCCGTCGTGGCCCTACGGAACGCGCTGCTGCTTGCGGCGACCGTGCTGTCCTGCCGGCGGCTGTGGCGCGCGACCGCGTGATGCGGCGCGTATGAGCGGCGCGTATGGCGAAGGCGCCCCCCGCTGATGCGGGAGGCGCCTTCATCGCACGTCAGACGGCTCAGCTGTGCGTACGCAGCAGCGTCCGCATCGTCCGCATCGCCACCGACAGGTTGGCCAGGTCGAAGTCGTCCGAGCTCTGGATCTCGTCGAGCGTCGTACGCGCCCGGCCCAGGATCGCGGCGTTCTTCTGCTCCCAGGCCTGGAACCGCTCCTCGGGCGTCGAGGTGCCGTTGCCCGCCGACAGCACGTCGGCCGTGAGCGCGGCGTGCGCGGCGTACAGGTCCTCGCGGATGGAGGCGCGGGCCATGGACTGCCAGCGGTCCGCGCGCGGCAGCTCGATGATCCGGTCCATCAGCTGGGTGATGGCCAGCCGGTCGGCCAGGTCGTAGTAGACCTCGGCGACCGCCATCGGGTCCTTGCCCGTCCGGTCCGCGATCGCGACGATGTCGAGCGTCGGGAAGGCGGAGGAGAACCCGGCCACCCGCAGCGCCAGCTCGTCCGGGACGCCCGCCCCGGTGAGCTCCTCGACCAGCGACTCGTACCACTCCAGGTCGGCGCCGCGCAGCATCTTCGGCAGCTGCGCCCAGACCAGCTCGACGCGCTCGGCGAAGAACTCGATGGTCTCGGCGAGCTTGAGCGGCTGCGGCCGGTTGTTCAGCAGCCAGCGCGTACCGCGCTCGACCAGGCGGCGCGAGTGGAGCCGGATGCGGGTCTGGACGTCGGCCGGGACCTTGTTGTCGAGGGCCTCGACGGCGTCCCACACCTCGCTCAGGCCGAAGATCGCGCGGGCGGCGGTCTGCGCGCGCACGATCTCCTCGGTCGAGGCGCCCGTCTCCTCGCGCAGCCGGTGCAGGAAGGTCGAGCCACCGGTGTTGACGGTGTCGTTGACCAGCACCGTGGTGATGATCTCGCGGCGCAGCGCGTGGCCGTCGATCTGCGCCGGGAACTCCTCGCGCAGCTTCGACGGGAAGTACGCGTGCAGCAGCTCGCGGAAGTACGGGTCGTCGGGCAGATCCGTGTGGATCAGCTCCTCCGCGACCGTGATCTTGGTGTAGGCGAGCAGCACGGCCAGCTCGGGCTGGCTGAGGCCCTGCTTGTTGTTGAGCAGCTCGCGGATCTGGCGGTCGGTCGGCAGGAACTCCAGCGCCCGGTCCAGGTGGCCCTCGCGGCTGAGCCGGCGCATGAAGCGCTGGTGGGCGTGGAGGAGCGACGGGGACTGCGCGACGGCGTTGGCCAGGGCGACGTTCTGCGCGTAGTTGTTGCGCAGCACGAGCGCGCCGACCTCGTCCGTCATCTCGGCGAGGATCTTGTTGCGCTGCTTGACGGTCATGTCGCCGTCGGTGACCAGGGCGTTGAGCAGGATCTTGATGTTCACCTCGTGGTCGGAGGTGTCCACGCCGGCGCTGTTGTCGATGGCGTCGGTGTTGATCTTGCCGCCGGTGCCCTCGGGGCCGCCCTTGCGGGCGAACTCGATGCGGCCGAGCTGGGTCAGGCCGAGGTTGCCGCCCTCGCCGACGACCTTGACGCGCAGGTCCTCGCCGTTGACGCGGATGGCGTCGTTGGCCTTGTCGCCGACGTCGGCGTGCGACTCGGTGGAGGCCTTGGCGTACGTACCGATGCCGCCGTTCCACAGCAGGTCGACGGGCGCCTGGAGGATCGCCTTCATCAGCTCGGCCGGGGTCAGCTTGGTGACGCCCGCCTCGATGCCGAGGGCGGCCCGCATGTGCGCGTTGACCGGGATCGACTTGGCCGTACGGGGGTGGATGCCGCCGCCCGGGGACAGCAGCTCCTTGTCGTAGTCGGCCCAGGAGCTGCGCGGCAGCTCGAACAGGCGGCGCCGCTCGGCGTACGAGACGGCCGCGTCGGGGTTCGGGTCGATGAAGATGTGGCGGTGGTCGAACGCGGCCACGAGCCGGATGTGCTCGGAGAGCAGCATGCCGTTGCCGAACACGTCACCGGACATGTCGCCGACGCCGACGACCGTGAAGTCCTGCGTCTGGGTGTCGTGGCCCAGCTCGCGGAAGTGCCGCTTGACGGACTCCCAGGCGCCGCGGGCGGTGATGCCCATGCCCTTGTGGTCGTAACCGGCGGAGCCTCCGGAGGCGAAGGCGTCGCCGAGCCAGAAGCCGTACGCGACGGCGACCTCGTTGGCGATGTCGGAGAAGGTCGCGGTGCCCTTGTCGGCGGCGACGACGAGGTACGTGTCGTCCTCGTCGTGGCGGACGACGTCGGCCGGCGGCACGACCTCGCCACCCACCAGGTTGTCGGTGATGTCGAGCAGCGCCGAGATGAAGGTGCGGTAGCAGGCGATGCCCTCCGCCAGCCAGGCGTCGCGGTCGACGGCCGGGTCCGGCAGCTGCTTGGCGACGAAGCCGCCCTTGGCGCCGACGGGCACGATGACGGTGTTCTTCACCATCTGCGCCTTGACCAGGCCGAGGATCTCGGTACGGAAGTCCTCGCGCCGGTCGGACCAGCGCAGACCGCCTCGGGCGACCTTGCCGAAGCGCAGGTGGACGCCCTCGACGCGCGGCGAGTACACCCAGATCTCGAACGCCGGGCGCGGCGCGGGCAGGTCCGGGATCGCCTGCGGGTCGAACTTCATCGAGACGTACGCGTGCGGCTCGCCGCTCTCCGTCTTCTGGAAGAAGTTGGTGCGCAGGGTCGCCTTGATGACGGTGAGGAAGGAGCGCAGGATGCGGTCCTCGTCCAGGCTCGCGACCTGGTCGAGCGCGCCGTCCAGCTCCTCCATCAGGCCGTCGATCAGCTCGGTGCCGGCGCGCTGCCGCTCGGGCGCCATGCGCGCCTCGAAGAGGGAGACCAGCAGCCGGGTGGTGTGGACGTTGTTGCGGAGGGTGTCCTCCATGTAGTCCTGGCTGAAGGTCGAACCGGCCTGGCGCAGGTACTTCGCGTACGCGCGCAGCACCATCGCCTCGCGCCAGTTCAGGCCGGCGCTCAGGACGAGGGCGTTGAAGCCGTCGTTCTCGGCGCGGCCGGTCCAGGTCGCGGCGAACGCCTCCTGGAAGCGCTCGCGGGCGTCGTCGGCGAGGTAGTCGGCGCCGTTGGCACCGGCGCCGCCGGCGGTGTGCGGCATGCGCAGACCGAAGTCGTACACCCACGCGCTCGTGCGGTCCGCGCAGCGCAGCTCGTACGGGCGCTCGTCGACGACCTCGACGCCGAGGCGGTTGAGGACCGGCAGGACGGCGGAGAGGGAGACCTGCGCGCCCGTCTTGTAGATCTTGAAGCGGCGCTCGCCGGGGCCCGCGCCGACCGGCTCGTAGAGGGAGAGGGCGAACTCCTTCTCGCCCTTGATCAGCTGCTCCAGGTGGACCAGGTCGGAGACGGCGGAGCGCGGCGAGTGGTCGGCCTTGTAGCCCTCGGGGAAGGCGCCCGCGTACCGGCGCAGCAGCTCGGCGGCGCGCTCCTCGCCGGTCTCGGCGTTCAGCGCCTCGGCGAAGCCGTCGTCCCAGGAGCGGGCGGCCTCGACGAGCCGGCCCTCGATGCGCTCGACGTCGGCGTCGGTGAGCGGGGTCAGCTCGCTGCCCTGCGCGACGCGGATGACGAAGTGCAGCCGGGTCAGCACCGACTCGGTGCTCATCAGGGTGAAGTCGGCGCTGGTGCCGCCGAGCTCCTCCTTGAGGATGTCGGTCAGGCGCTCGCGGACGGTGGTGTTGAAGCGGTCGCGCGGCAGGTAGACGAGGGCGGAGTAGTAGCGCCCGTACTCGTCCTGGCGCAGGTAGAGGCGCAGCCGGCGCCGCTCCTGGAGGTAGAGCACGCTCGTGGCGATCGCCTCTAGCTGGTCGACGGGCGTCTGGAAGAGCTCGTCGCGCGGGTACGTCTCCAGGATCTGGAGCAGGTCGCGGCCGTCGTGGCTGCTCGGCGTGAAGCCCGCGAGGTCGAGGACCTCCTCGACCTTGCGGCGGATGACCGGCACGCGGCGCACGGACTCGGTGTACGCGGCGGACGAGAACAGGCCCAGGAAGCGCCGCTCCCCGATCACGTTCCCGTTGGTGTCGAACTTCTTCACGCCGACGTAGTCGAGGTACGAGGGCCGGTGCACGGTGGCGCGGCTGTTCGCCTTCGTCAGGATCAGCAGCTTGTGCTCGCGGGCCTTGGCCCGGGCGTCGCGCGGCAGGCGGTTGAAGGACGGCGAGACGGGGTGGGCCTCGTCGCCGCTGTGGTGCGGGTCCGAACGCAGTATCCCGAGCCCGGTGCCGGGGACGGCGGCGAGGGCGTCGTCCTCGGTGAGGCTGTACTCGCGGTAGCCGAGGAAGGTGAAGTGGTCGTCGGCCAGCCAGCGCAGCAGCTCGCGGGCCTCCTCGACCTCCGTGGAGCGCAGGTCGTCGGCGATCGGCTCCTGCGGCAGGTCCTCGGCGATGCGCAGCGCGGCGTCGCGCATCTTCTCCCAGTCCTCGACGGCCTCGCGGACGTCGGACAGGACGCGCAGCAGGTCGGAGGTGATCTGCTTGAGGTCGCCGCGGTCGGTCTCGCGGTCGATCTCGACGTGGATCCACGACTCGGTGAGGGCGTCGTGCGGCAGACCGCTGCGGGTGTGGGACTCGGCGGGGAGGATCTCGATCAGCTTGCCGGTCACGTCACGGCGCACGACGACCTGGGGGTGGATGACGACGTGGATGCCGCGCCCCTGGCGGGACAGCTCGTTGGTCACCGAGTCGACGAGGAACGGCATGTCGTCCGTCACGACCTCGACGACGGAGTGGCTGCACGTCCACCCGTTCTCTTCCACGGTGGGCGTGTGCACGCGGACGTTCGCGGTGCCCTGGGGGCGGTTCTCGGCCAGCCGGTAGTGGGAGAGCGCGGCGCCGAAGACGTCGACGGGGTCGCGGTCCGCGAGGTCCTCCGGAGCCGTGTGGAGGTAGTAGCGCTGGAGGTAGTCGAGGACGGTGTCCCGGTCCGGTCGCTCCCCGTCCTCGGTCCCGATCGCGAGTCGCCCCCCGACCGGGCTGTTCTCAGCTACCCGGGCAGCCCGTTCGAGCAGCTCGGCCTTGGCTTCGTCCAGCTTGGTCTGCATGTCCTCTGGCTCCTGTCGCGCGCCGTTGCGTGACGTAGGTGAAAGAAAAGGTGACACAACGCCACGACGCGGGGTTTCCGGTCTGAGGTGACGTTATGCCGCGATGAGAGATCTCCGGGCCGTTATCGGCCAAATTCGGCGAGCGCCCCGGAAACGAAAAATCAGCGCTAGCCCGGGCACGATGGCATCCCGGGCGCAGGCCGGGGGCCTCGCTGCCCCCTCGGCGTATAGCGCTGATCACGGGTCCAGGCTATCGCTCTTCCCCCCGGCCCCGTCATGAGCCGTATGTGTACAAATCCCGGTGCGGAAGTTTGACACTCTGGACAGCGACAGGTCTCCCCCCGGCAACCCCTCGTCCAGAGCGGCCCCTCGCGGCGCCTCACGCAAAGGCCACCCCGAAGCCCCGACCCGACACGAACCGGCCAGCGCCCCACACCCGCCGACGGCGCAAAGCCCGTCAACCGGCCCCGCGCCGGCGACCCCGCGGCTACGCCACCAGCTCCTCCGCCACCGCCACCGCTTCCTCCAGCGAGTCCACCACCGGCACTCCCACCGCCATCAGGCTCGCCCGGCTGTGCGACCCCCCGGTGTACAGCACCGCCTTCGCGCCCACGTGCGCCGCCGCCACCGCGTCGTCCGCCGCGTCGCCGATGACGACCACGCGCTCCGGCGACGACGCCACGGTTCCGTCCAGCGCCAGCAGGTGCCGCACCATGTGCTCGGCCTTGCCCGCCGTCGACGCGCCTATGCGCCCGTCCACGCGGACGAACCGCGACTCGATGCCGTACCGCCGCACGATCGGCAGCAGCCGCTCATGCGGCGCCAGCGACAGCAGCGACTGCGTGAACCCCTCGGCCTGCCGCGTCGCCAGCAGCTCCGCCGCCCCGGCCGTCAGCCCGCACGCCTCCGCGCGCACCCAGTAGTGCCGGTGGAAGGCGCCGTCCATGACGGCCCACTCCGCCTCCGTGGGCATCCGGCCCATCAGCCGCTCGTAGAACAGGGGCACCGGCACGCAGTACAGCTCGCGGTACCGCGCGAGGGTGATCGGCTCCAGGCCTATCTCCTCGAACGCAGCGTTCGTCGCCCCGATGACCGCGTCGATGTCGTCGAGCAACGTGCCGTTCCAGTCCCACACCAGGTGAGTGCCGCGCTTCCCCATGCGAAAACGGTACCGGCACCCACCGACAATCGACCCGGACGGCCCTCAGCCCAGCAGCGCGGGGATCTCCTGCACCCCGAACCACAGCAGCTCGTGGTCCTCGGCCCCGTCCACCGTGAACTGGGCGTCCTCGTCCCCCTGGTCCGCCGCGCCCAGCGCGTCCGCCGCCGCGGAGACGTCCGCCACCGCGTCGTCGGCGTCGGCGTGCACCGCGGCCGCCTTGGTCAGCGGCACCGGCCCGGCGACGCGTACCTCGCCCACCGACGCCGGGTCGAGACCCGCGTCGGGGTCGGCGGTCACGGCCGCGTCCGGTACGTCGAGGGCGACGACCACCCGCCGCCGCGCGGCCCGCGGGTCACCGGCGATGAGCCGCAGTGACCCCGCCGCGGCGCGGCTCAGCGCGGCGTACTCGAGCTCCTCGATGTCGTCGGAGACGTACCACTCGCGCAGTCCGGGCGTCACGGCGTAGGCGGTGAGCGGACCGGGCCCGAGCGCGCCCGCCTTGTGCGCCTCTGCGAGGCCGGGGAGCGTCAGGGGGACGTACACGCGCATGGCAGGCCGCTTTCGTAGTCGGAGACGCCCTCAGGATACGTGCGCGGTCCCCTTTTCGGGCCCTGCGGCCACCCGCCCCACACGTCCACCGGCGGACTCCGCGAACCCTTCCCCGCCCAGGCCGCACACCGCCCCCGTCACCCGGATAGGTGAACCTCTCGGGCCCCCTCCCCCGCCGCCGGGAGCGATTGCGGCGGCCCGCCCCGCCCCCGTACAAGATCCCCCAACCGAAGTTACCGCCCGGTAGAAAGCCGGGTCCGACTGGAACGGGGCCGCCATGACCACCGCCGCCACGCGCACGCAGACGAGCCGTACGACGACGCGCCCGCTAACGCCCCGCCCGGCCGGCCGCCGCGACCAGCGGGGGCCGGGGGACGCCGGCTCGGCCCGCCAGGCCCGGCCCCGCCGCCCGCAGCAGCCCCACGCGGTGTTCGCCGAGCGCCTGCTGGCCGTCCTGAGCGGCGAACGCCCGGTCCACTGGATGCTGGGCCAGACCGTCGGGGAGGCGTACGACCAGCTGATCCGCCTCGCGCCCCACGCACCCCTGCGCGCCCGCGGCGCGCACGCCGCCCGCCCCGTGATCCGCCGCTGCGGCGTCTTCCCGCTGCGCCCGGGCGTGGTGGAGGCGTTCGCGACGATCGCGACCGGCGACCGGTTCCGGGCGATGGCGTTCCGCCTGGAGCAGGGCGAGGACCGCAGGTGGCGCTGCGCGGCCGTGGAACTCGGCGGGAACGGGAACGGGAAGGGCATCGGGAGCCCCACGAACGGGAACCACACCTGAAACGCGCGGCGGGGCCGGGACACGCGCCACGCGCGCGTACCCGGCCCCGCCGACAACGCCTTGCAGGAACCGCCGCTACTTCTTGCGGCGACGCCCGCCCTTCTGGGCCTTGCGCCGCTCCGCACGGGTCATGCCGTCACCGTCGCCCCGAGCGCCACCGTCGGCGGTCTCGAAGTCGCCCTCGATGATGTCGCCCTCGCCGTCGACCTTCGGCGCCGTGAAGTGCAGCCGGTCCGGCCGCCTCGGCGCCTCCAGCCCCTTGGCGCGGATCTCCGGGCGCGCGGCACCCGCCTGCGCCGGGACGGCGTCCTCCTTGGTCAGCGAGGTCTTCTCGGCGGCGACCGCGTCCTGCACCGGGACCTCCTCGACCTGCTGCTCGACCTGGACCTCCAGGTTGAACAGGTAGCCGACGGACTCCTCCTTGATGCCCTCCATCATCGCGGTGAACATGTCGAAGCCCTCGCGCTGGTACTCGACCAGCGGGTCCTTCTGCGCCATGGCGCGCAGGCCGATGCCCTCCTGGAGGTAGTCCATCTCGTAGAGGTGCTCGCGCCACTTGCGGTCCAGCACGGAGAGGACCACGCGCCGCTCCAGCTCGCGCATGATCTCGGAGCCGAGCTGCTTCTCGCGCTCGTCGTACTGCCGGTGGATGTCTTCCTTGACCATCTCGGCGATGAACTCGGCGGTGATCCCGGCACGGTCGCCGGCCGCCTCCTCCAGCTCGTCGACGGTGACCTTGCACGGGTAGAGCTGCTTGAAGGCGCCCCACAGCCGGTCCAGGTCCCACTCCTCCGCGAAGCCCTCGACGGTCTCCGCCTGGATGTACGCGTCGATCGTGTCGTCCATGAAGTGGCGGATCTGCTCGTGCAGGTCCTCACCTTCCAGGACGCGGCGGCGCTCGCCGTAGATGACCTCGCGCTGCCGGTTGAGCACCTCGTCGTACTTCAGGACGTTCTTACGCGTCTCGAAGTTCTGCTGCTCGACCTGGGACTGCGCGGAGGCGATGGCGCGCGTGACCATCTTGTTCTCGATCGGTACGTCGTCGGGGACGTTGGCCATCGCCATCACGCGCTCGACCATCTGCGCCTTGAACAGCCGCATCAGGTCGTCGCCCAGCGACAGGTAGAACCGGGACTCGCCGGGGTCGCCCTGACGGCCGGAGCGGCCGCGCAGCTGGTTGTCGATACGCCGCGACTCGTGCCGCTCGGTGCCCAGCACGTAGAGCCCGCCGAGCCGCTTGACCTCTTCGTTCTCGGCCTTGACCGCGAGCTCGGCCTTCTCCAGGGCGGCGGGCAGCGCCGCGGCCCACTCCTCCGCGTGCTCGACCGGGTCGAGGCCGCGCTGGCGCAGCTCCGCCTCGGCGAGGTCGTCGGGGTTGCCGCCGAGCTTGATGTCGGTACCGCGGCCGGCCATGTTGGTGGCGACGGTGACGGCGCCCTTGCGGCCGGCCTGGGCGACGATCGTCGCCTCCCGGTCGTGCTGCTTGGCGTTGAGCACCTCGTGCGGGATGCCGCGCTTGGACAGCTGCTGCGAGAGGTACTCGGACTTCTCGACCGACGTCGTACCGACGAGGATCGGCTGGCCCTTCTTGTGCTTCTCCTCGATGTCGTCGACGACCGCGGCGAACTTGGCGACCTCGGTGCGGTAGATCAGGTCCGACTGGTCCTTGCGGACCATCGGCCTGTTCGTCGGGATCGGGACGACGCCCAGCTTGTAGATCTGGTGGAACTCGGCCGCCTCGGTCATGGCCGTACCGGTCATGCCGGAGAGCTTGTCGTAGAGGCGGAAGAAGTTCTGCAGGGTGATCGTGGCGAGGGTCTGGTTCTCGTCCTTGATGTCCACCCCTTCCTTCGCCTCGATCGCCTGGTGCATGCCCTCGTTGTAGCGGCGGCCGGCGAGGATACGGCCGGTGTGCTCGTCGACGATCATGACTTCGCCGTCGATGACGACGTAGTCCTTGTCCTTCTTGAACAGTTCCTTGGCCTTGATGGCGTTGTTCAGGTACCCGACGAGCGGGGTGTTGACCGACTCGTAGAGGTTGTCGATGCCGAGCCAGTCCTCGACCTTGGCGACGCCGGACTCGTGGATGGCGACGGTGCGCTTCTTCTCGTCGACCTCGTAGTCGCCGGTCTCCTCGATGCCCTTGAGGGGGTTGCCGGGCTCGCCGCGCTTGAGGCGGGTGACGAGCTTGGCGAAGTCGCCGTACCACTTGGTGGCCTGGTCCGCCGGGCCGGAGATGATCAGCGGCGTACGGGCCTCGTCGACCAGGATGGAGTCGACCTCGTCGACGATGGCGTAGTTGTGGCCGCGCTGGACGAGCTCGTCCTTGGACCACGCCATGTTGTCGCGGAGGTAGTCGAAGCCGAACTCGTTGTTCGTGCCGTACGTGATGTCGCAGCCGTACTGCTCGCGGCGCTGCGCGGGCGACATGTTGGCGAGGATGCAGCCGACCGACAGACCCAGGAACTTGTGGACGCGGCCCATCATCTCGGAGTCGCGCTGCGCCAGGTAGTCGTTGACCGTGATGAGGTGCACGCCCTTGCCGGAGAGCGCGTTGAGGTACGCCGGGAGCGTGCCGACGAGGGTCTTGCCCTCACCGGTCTTCATCTCGGCGACGTAACCGAGGTGCAGCGCGGCGCCGCCCATCAGCTGGACGTCGTAGTGGCGCTGCCCGAGGACGCGCTTGGCCGCCTCACGTACGGTGGCGAACGCCTCCGGAAGCAGGTCGTCGAGGCTCTCGCCGTCGGCGTACCGCTGCTTGTACTCCTCGGTGAGCGCCCTCAACTCGGCGTCGGAGAGGTTGACGAAGTCCTCTTCGATGGAGTTGACCTGGTCCGCGATGCGGTGCAGTTTGCGCAGGATCTTGCCTTCGCCTGCACGCATGAGCTTGTTGAAGACGGACACTGAGGTTGGTCTCCTTGCCGGTCGGGCCTGGCACTGGGTCTTGTCATGGACACTGGCACGGGCACGGCAGGTGGGCCCCACCGCAACGGCCATCGTAAGCGAGGACGCCGCCGGGCTGGGAGGTCCGCGCCCACCTGAGCCGACCGCCGCGCCGACATGCCGCCCGCAAGGACAACGCACGGGGTGCACCGAAGGTGCCGCTGAACCCGAAAAGTGTTCGCCCCGGGCGGCCGGCGCCTTCCGGCCCCGGCCCCGGTCCGAGCGCCGGCCGGACTGTCAGTGCCGCCCTCTATCGTGCCGGGCATGACCACGATGCCGCCCCCGACCGCCGAACTCTCCGCCGACGAGGCCCGTCGTATCGCGCTGCGCGCCCAGGGCTTCCTGGGTGCGCCGGACCGCCGCGCGGGGGTGCGCGGCGTCCTGCGCCGTCTCGGGGCCGTCCAGCTCGACACCATCTCGGTGCTGGCCCGCTCCCACGAGCTGGTTCCGTACGCGCGCCTGGGCGCCGTCGGCCGCAAGACCGTCGACACGGCGTACTGGTCGCAGACCCACGCCTTCGAGTACTGGTCGCACGCGGCGTGCATCCTGCCCATCGAGGAGTGGCCGCACTTCGCCTTCCGCCGCCGCGCCTACCGCGCCCGCCCGCAGTGGCACCACGACCTGCCGGACGGCGCGTACGCAACGGTGATCGAGCAGCTGCGCACCCAGGGGCCGCTGACCGCGACGGAGCTGGGCGGCGCGAAGAACGGCGGCGAGTGGTGGGACTGGTCCGCATCGAAGGTCGCCGTCGAGCGCGCCCTGATGTACGGGGAGGTGGTGTGCACCGAGCGGCGCGGCTGGAAGCGGGTGTACGACCTGGCCGAGCGCGCCGTCCCGGGCCACCTCCTGCACGACGAGCTGGACGACACGGAGTGCCTGCGCCGCCTGGTGCGGCTGGCGGGGGAGGCGCTGGGCGTGGGCACGCGCGCGGACATCGCCGACTACCACCGGCTCAAGGGCGAGCAGTTCGACGCGGTGATCGCCGACTCGGGGCTGGTGCCGGTGCGGGTGCAGGGCTGGTCCAAGCCCGCCTGGGCGGACCCCGAGGCCCTGGCGACCGTGCCGCGCGGCCGCCACCGCACGACCCTGCTGTCGCCGTTCGACTCGCTGATCTGGGAGCGGGCCCGTACGGAGCGGATCTTCGGCTTCACGCACCGCCTGGAGGCGTACGTCCCCAAGCAGAAGCGGATACACGGCTACTTCGCGATGCCGTTGCTGGCGGGCGGGCAGCTGGTGGGGCGGGTGGACCCCGCCCGCGAGGGGACGACCCTCGTGGCCAAGCAGGTGTCGCTGCTCTCCGCCAAGGCCGTGGCCCCGATGGCCGAGGCGCTGCGCGAGGCCGCCGGGTGGGTGGGCTGCGACGCGGTGCGGATCGAGCGCGTCGACCGCCCGGAGCTCGCGCCCGAGCTGACCGCCGCCCTGGCCCGGCTCACCTGATCTCGAGGATCTTCTCCCTCATCGCGTACACCACCGCCTCCATCCTGGAGTGCAGCTGGAGCTTCTCCAGGATGTTGCGCACGTGGTTCTTCACGGTGTTCTCGGAGATGAACAACTCCTTGGCGATGTCCCGGTTGTTCATCCCGGTGGCGACCAGCTTGAGGACCTCGAGCTCGCGGTCGGTCAGCCGGGGCGCGGGCACCAGCCTGCGCTCGTCGGTGCGCTGGATCATCGACTTGAACTCGGTGAGCAGCTTGGACGCCATGGAGGGGCTGATCTGCGACTGCCCGTCGGCGACGGCGCGGATGGCGGTCGCGACCTCGTCGGTGGAGATCTCCTTGAGGAGGTAGCCGGTCGCACCCGCCTTGATCGCGTCGTAGAGGTCGGCCTCCTCGTCGCTGATCGTCAGCATGATGATCTTGGCGCTGGGGGCGACCTCCTTGATGGAGGTGCAGGCCTCGATACCGCCCCGCTTGGGCATCCGCACATCCATGAGGATGATGTCGGGCAGCAGGTCGGCGGCCTTGTCGACGGCTTCCGCGCCGTCGCCCGCCTCGCCCACCACCTGGATGTCCTCCTCCTGCGCGAGGACGATCTCCAGGCCGCGCCGGAAGAGCGCGTGGTCGTCCACCACCAGGACCCGGATGGGCTCCTTGCGGTACAGGGACGCGCCGCCGTCGGCGCCGCCGTCCCGGCCGTCACCTGCATCCGCCCCGCCCACCGGGGCGTCGGAGCCGCCCCGGTGGTGCACCGGGCCGAAGCTGTCCGCCATCGTTCCTCCCCCTGAAGGCCTGGCCTGAGGTCCCTGTTCGGTGCGCCAACCGCAGGTCGCAAAGCACCGGTTGGCGTGAGACGCCATGATTTCATGCCCGCGCGGCGGAGCGGTGCTCCTCCGGTCGCACGGTGGTGCCCCTGGGGGCGCACGAGGCGCTCCAGGGGCACCGTCTCGGGACGGGGTCGGCTACGGTCAGCCGCCGAGCGCACCACCGGCGCCGCCCGCTTCGGAACCGGCCAGCGGGTCGGTCTCCAGGTGGATCACGCCGTAGTCGTAGGCGTGGCGGCGGTAAACCACGGCGGGCAGTTTGTTCTCGGAGTCGACGAACAGATAGAAGTCGTGACCGACCAGCTCCATTTCGTAGAGCGCCTGGTCGAGCGACATCGGGGCGGCCTTGTGCGTCTTCTCACGCACCACCAGCGGTCCTTCGCCGCGGACTTCGAGCGGGCCGACCTTGGTGGTCGGGATGTCGTCCTGCTGCTCCTCGGTCGCGGTGGCGCCGTTTCCGTTCATCCTGGCCACGCCCGGAATCGCCGTGGGCACCTCGGCTGCCGACAGCCGGCCGTTGCCCCGGCGGGTGAAGCGCTTGTCGTGCTGCTTGCGCAGCCGCGCCTCCAGCTTGCTCGTCGCTAGATCAAGCGCTGCGTACGGGTCGCCTGCCGCTGCTTCCGCCCGGATCACCGGACCGCGGGAGTGGAGGGTGATCTCCACGCGGTCGGACCGGTCGGCCTGCCGCGGGTTGGGCTCCTTGGACACCTCGACGTCGAGGCTGATCACCTTGCTGTCGAGCTTCTGGATCTTCTCCGGATTCAGCTTCTCGGCCACGTGCTTGCGGAACCGCTCGGGCACCTCGGTCTTGCGGCCCTTGACGACGATGTCCACGCAGAACTCCGTTCCCGGATCGCTCCGCCGGCTCACCGGCCGGCGAGCATCTCCCTTTTGCACCAGACCCCGGTGAGCACCGGAGCCTCGGACTTGGCGACGTTCACCTCCTCCTCCCCAGTGGACAAGATCCCCACCCCACCCGATTTCATGTCCTGACCGGATTCCGGTAAACACCCGGAAGCGCGGCAGTGCATTCGGTGAAGCGCGGCCTTCGCCATTCCTCACAACCGAACATAGCTCGCTCGGACGGATGTCGGCACCCGATACCAGCACGTACGTCCGATCGAGTGCTTTTACTCCGTCACTGACTGCAACGAAGCAGGCCACGGCTCAGTTCCGCGTTATTCGCATACTTCGAACGGATGCCAAAGGACGACGGTGGCGGCCACAACGGCCACGACGGTCACGACGGCGGCGCGGTGAAGGACGACGGCGGGGCGGCCACCACCGCGGCCCCCACGTGTCCGGGCACGGCCCTGGCCGCCTCGACGAGCGAGGCCCCGGTCGTCATGAGATCGTCGACGAGTACGGCCCTGCCTCCCGCCAGTACCCGGCCGCCGCCCGCCACCACCTCCAGCGCCCCCGCCATGTTCGCCAGCCGCTGCCGGGCGTCCAGCCGCGACTGGTCCGACACCGACCGCCGCTGCCGCAGCAGGGGCAGAACCCGCGCCGCCGTTCCCGTACGCCGCAACTCGGCCGCCGCCGCCCACGCGATCCGCCGCGCCGCGTCGTGCCCGCGCGCCCGCACCGCACGCCGTGACGACGGCACCGGTACCAGCAGCAGCGGCCCGGCCCCGACCCCCGCCGAGGAGGCCGCGGCCGCTCTGACGGCCCCTGCCAGGGCGAGGCCGAGCGGCCGGGCCAGTCCCAGCACGCCGCGCTCCTTGTGCCCCAGCAGCACCGCGCGTACCGCATCGCCGTACGGCGCGGCGGCATGCACCACGGGCAGGCCCGCGGGCTCGGGCACGGGTCGCACCCGGCCGGGCGGACGCCCGTACAGGGCACGCCCGCACTCCTCGCACAGCTGCGTACGGGCACGGCCGCAGCCTCCGCAGGCGACGGGCAGCACGAGCCCGGCGATCTCCCGCCACCATCCCCGCATGCCCCCACTGTGCCGACCGGCACGGCGCCCTCGCCACCCCTGTGGACAACCGTGCACACCGACGGGACGGCGGGCCGGCATCAGCCGGGATAGACCGGTGACGTGCCCTTCTCGGCCATCGGCTGCCAGTTGCCGCCGGCCTGCAGCCGCACGATGCCGTCGTCGGCGGAGGCCGCCACCAGGGGCGCCCGCTCGTCGTTGGCCGCCGCGACCGCCTTCACCTGGTTGAGCCCCGGAATCCCGGCGGCCGAGGTGGAGCCGTCCGTCTGGATGTAGCGCACCTGCTGCACGCCGCCAGCCAGCTTGCCGAGCACCACCAGCCGGCTCGGCCCGGCCCAGGACACCGAGCTCACCGAGTCCATGCGCGGCGCGGCCGACTGCAGTTCCACCACGGCGGCCGTCTGCTGCGTGCCCGCGCCGTCCCTCTGGACCCGGCCGATGTGCAGCGTGGTTTTGCCGTTCTTCTCCAGCAGCAGCGCCATGCGCACGCCGTCCTCGGAGACCCGCAGCGCCTTGATCCGCACGCCGTCGGTGAGCCACGGCGCCGTCACGGGCAGTGGCGCGCCGGAACCGCCCGGGATCAGCAGCAGCCGCGGCTTGGCCGGATTGCGGTCGGCCACCCACAGATCGCCGCGTCCGTCCCAGCTCGGCGCCGACAGGCCGTCCTCGGGCGTGCCGCCGTCGCTGCGCAGGATCGGCACCGGCAGCTGCCCCTCCGAGGTGATCGACGCCACCCTCAGGTACCGGCCGTCCTGCGACACACCGGCCGCGTACCGCTCGTCCCGCGCCACCGCGACGGAACCCACCTTCGCCGCGCCGTTGCCGAACGGTCCCCGCACATGCCGCGGCCCCCCGACGTCCTTCGCCGTGGCGTCGAGCTCGGCCAGCTGTCCGTTCGCGTCGATGAAGTACGGATTCTTCGGGGCGACGGCGGTCGGGACGGCCATGAAGTCCTCCTTCTGGCCCTCACCCAGCACGCAGAGCCGCGAACCGTCCGACCGCTGCAACTCCACCTGCTCGACCCTGGTGGACGCCAAATCCCCCACGGTGAACAACAATTGGGCCGCCATGTTCCGGCACTGGTCCTGGCCGACGTTGTCGGCCTTCTCGTTCAGCGGCACCTTCAGTGAGTTCTGGTCGTCCGGCGTCAGCGACTTCACGTCCTCCTTCAACGCCGTACCCGTGGGAAAACGCGAATCGACCACCGGCTTCAGCCAGTTCGTCGGCCCTTCCAGCAGCGCCTTGACGGCCTGCGCCACCGGGTCCATCCGGGTCACCGGATCCTGCCGCTGCCGGATGTACACGGGGTCGGCCACGACCCGCCCGCTCGCGAAGTAGTACTTGTTGACCGACCGGTAGTTGCGCAGAAAGTCCGACTCACCGAGGACGAGGCCCGGCGGCAGACTGTCGATACGCCACTCCTTGCCCTTCCCCTCCGGACCGGCGACCTGCACCAGATGGATCGTGCCGTTGTAGTTGGACGGGCCGAGCGGCTGGTAGGCCTGATGGGCGTCCACGGCCGCGACCGGCTGCCCGTACAGCCGGTAGAGCAGCCCGGGGCCCTCCTGCCCGGCGGTGCGCTCGGGCTGCTGCGGTTCGGGCGCGGCGGCGAGGACCGTGGTGCGCTCCTCGGGCTTCCAGGTCTGCGCCGCCTGCTTGGTCAGGTACTTCCGGGCGGTCGCGAAGCCGGGGTCGTCGCCGGTCATCGCCTCCAGGAAACCGTCGACGATCTCGTCCGGCGCGGCGTTGTCCCGTGGTGTCACCGGGTAGACCCGCACCTGGGAATCGCCCGGCTTGGAGGCCTTCACCGCGGATACGTCTCCGCTGTCCGGCATCGAGGCGCACCCGGCGACCAGTGTGGCGAGGCCGAGCAGCGCGGCCCTCCGCGCCGTACGTCCCCGCCCGTACCGATGACGCTCAGCGCCCACGAGCCATGCCCTCCCGCTCCGTGTCCCAGCCCCTGTGCCCGCCTGTGCCCCCGCCCGCGTCCCCGCCGGTATCCGGTTCGCGATCCGCTTCCCGCGCCGGTTCGCCGCCCTCGCCGGTCCGTTCCCCGGTCTGTCGTGCCACCACCCGGGCTCCACTGCCGGGCAGGGCCGTGGGGTCCGCGGTCGCCTGTGCCGGTGCGTGGCGCGGCGGTATCGGCGGCTGGCCCGCGCCCCCTTGTCCCGGCACGGCCGCCGGCCGGGGGCCTTCCGGCCCCTCGGCGGCGGCCCGCTCGCGGTTGCGCCGCGAGTCCTCCGGCTCCAGGGGTATCGGGGAACCGCGCAGCGGCTCGTCCGCCGTGCGCGGCAGCGTCAGCCGGAACTGCGAGCCGCCGCCGGGCTCGCCCCAGGCCTGCAGCCAGCCGCCGTGCAGCCGGGCGTCCTCCAGCGCGATGGAGAGGCCGAGGCCGGTCCCGCCGGTCGTCCTGGCCCGCGCGGGGTCGGCGCGCCAGAACCGGTTGAACACGCGCGTCGCCTCGCCGGGCTTGAGGCCGACTCCGTAGTCGCGTACGGCAATGGCCACGGCGCCGCCCGCGGCGGCCATCCGGACCACCACGTCACGGCCCTCGCCGTGCTCCACGGCGTTGACGACGAGGTTGCGCAGGATGCGCTCGACGCGCCGCGGGTCGGCCTCGGCGACCACCGGCTGCTCGTCGCCGACGACCAGGATCCGGCCGCCCTTGCGCTCCGCGAGCGGCTCGGCGCCGCCGATGACGCGGCGCACGACCTCCCGCAGGTCTATCGGCTCCGCCTCGAGAGCCGCCGCGCCCGCGTCGAACCGGCTGATCTCCAGCAGGTCCGCGAGCAGCGACTCGAACCGGTCCAGCTGGTCGCCCAGCAGCTCCGCGGAGCGTGCCGTCACCGGGTCGAAGTCCCCACGCGCCTCGTGGATCACATCGGCGGCCATCCGCACGGTCGTCAGCGGCGTACGCAGCTCGTGCGAGACGTCCGACACGAACCGGCGCTGCATCCGCGACAGGTCCTCCAGCTGCTGGATCTTCAGCTGGAGGTTCTGCGCCATCTTGTTGAAGGCCTCGCCGAGGCGGGCGATGTCGTCCTCGCCGGTGACCTTCATCCGCTCCTGCAGCCGGCCCGCCGACAGCCGCTCGGCGATGCCCGCCGCCATCCGTACCGGCGTGACGACCTGCCGCACCACCAGCCACGCGATGGCGCCCAGCAGGACGACGACGAACAGCCCGGCCGTCGCCAGCGTCGTCTTGACCAGGGCGAGCGAGTCCTCCTCCTGCGTCAGGGGGAAGAGGTAGTACAGCTCGTAGGAATTGCCCTCGACGTCGTTGAGTCGCTTACCGATCACCAGCCCGGCCTCGGACGCCTTGCCGTCGGTGTAGTGGATGCGGGTGTACGTCTGGAAGGTCCCGGTCCCCTGCGCGACCGAGTCGCGCAGCGCCGCCGGGATGCTGGTCGCCGGCTCCACGCCCCCGGAGGCCCGGGCGCCGCGGCTGGGGGCCGTGCCCGCCGAGTCGGAGCTCAGCGCCACCACGTTGAACGCGCTCTGCCCGCCGCTGGCGAGCTGCACGACCAGGTCGGAGCGCCAGTTCAGCGACGAGGGCGCCGTCGGGCTGCCGCCGCCGACCTGCCCGGGCCGCGGCGCACTGGCCTGGTCCTGTGCCGCGGAGAAACCGCCGGAGGCCTGGCTCTGCGCCGCCCTCTCCTTGGCGTCCAGCAGACCGTTGCGCATCTGCCCGATGACGACGATGCCGAGCAACAGCACCACGCCGAGTGACATCAGCAGCGTGCCGGCGACCACCCGCAGCTGGATGTTGCGCCGCCACAGCCGTACGGCGGGCAGCAGCGGACGGCGCACCCAGCGCGCCAGGAGCCGGAGCACCCGGCCACCGGGCGCCCCGTCCTGGAGCAGCCGACCGCCGTGGAACAGGCGGCCGACGCGCGAGGGGGCACGCCCCGGACCGGCAGCCCGCCCCGCACGGACTCCCGGCTTCCCGGGCTTCGGAGCAGCACTGCCGCGGGACATGTCAGCTCGGTCCGGCCTTGTAACCGACACCACGGACGGTCACCACGATCTCCGGCCGCTCCGGGTCCTTCTCGACCTTGGAGCGCAGCCGCTGGACATGCACGTTGACCAGCCGCGTGTCGGCGGCGTGGCGGTAGCCCCAGACCTGCTCCAGCAGCACCTCGCGCGTGAAGACCTGCCACGGCTTGCGGGCCAGCGCGACGAGCAGGTCGAACTCGAGCGGCGTCAGCGCGATCGACTGACCGTCCCGCTTGACCGAGTGGCCGGCCACGTCGATGACCAGGTCACCGATGGTCAGCTGCTCCGGCGCGGGCTCCTCCGACCTCCGCAGCCGCGCCCGGATCCGGGCCACCAGCTCCTTCGGCTTGAACGGCTTGACGATGTAGTCATCGGCACCGGACTCCAGCCCGACCACCACATCGACCGTGTCGCTCTTGGCGGTGAGCATCACGATCGGCACCCCGGACTCGGCCCTGATCAGCCGGCACACCTCGATGCCGTCCCGCCCGGGCAGCATGAGGTCCAGCAGCACCAGGTCCGGCTTGACCTCCCGGAATGCGGCAAGGGCCTTGTCGCCGTCCGCTACGAACGACGGCTCGAAACCCTCACCACGCAGCACAATCCCGAGCATCTCGGCCAGTGCGGAGTCGTCGTCGACGACAAGGACGCGTCCCTTCATAATCGACATCATCCCATTCTCATAACGACAACAAAGGCAGTGGTGAGGTAGGTCACTGGCCAGCGACGATAGTCGTACGTGACCACTGGTGTCTGTATGTGTCCGTGCCTGTTGGTGTCAGTAACGGATGTCAGGCAAGACCGCCCGGTCAGCCTGCCACACGGTCGGCGGAGCGGCTTTGGGCGGGAGCTGCCATGGGGCGAGAGATCGGGGCCCGTACGCTCGCCGCGAATCGGGCTGGCTCCTGGCCTGCCCGCAATAGCCCGATCTGGGCCCCGATCTTCGAGGCTCGCCCCATGGTGGCTGCCTAAAGCCGTGATGCCGACCGCCCCAGCCACAGAGGGGTTCACCCTCATCAACCCCCGCCGTCCGGCGCGCGGCCGGCGGCCGGGCCGGAGCGGGGCGAAGACAGGAGCGTCGGCCCGGGCCGACGGGCCGCGCGACGCCGCGCCGTGCGCGGCGGATGCGCCTTGATGATGTAGAGAAAGTCTTACCGCGTGTGCTCGGGACGCGGTCAGAGGTGCCATGTACTGAGCTTGCTCAGGGCCTCGGCGCGATCCTCGATGACCTTCATGCGGGCCCGACGCTCCGCGTCGTCGTGGTGGCTGCTCTGCGCGGTGCTCTGTCCGGGCCACTTCCGGTACAGCAGCCCGCATTCCTCGATGAACCAACCGGTGCTTACGGCGTTGAGCGCCATGAGCAAGCCTGTGTCCTCCGACGAAGGCAGCGCCATCCAACCGCCCAGTGCGGTCACCAGGTCGCGTCGCGCACACAACGTCGCCGGATGTACCTGCGCCCTGTAGTCGTGCGTTCGCCACCGCTCCAGCACAGCGCCTTGCGCGATGGGTCCAGGCGGGGGGTCACCCTCGAAGCCGACAGTGGAACCGTCCGGCAGTAGGTCAAGGACGCGCGAGGTGGTCCACGCGATGCCGCTCTGTTCGGTAAGGACCTTGATGTCTCGATGCAACGCACTGGGCGTCAGGACGTCGTCGGCGTCCAGCACCTTGACGAGATCGCCGCGCGCCCGGGCCAGCGCCATGGTCCGCGCCATGCCAGCGCGTCCCTGTCGCCCTTGCTCGAAGCTGATCCGAGGGTCCGAAGGAACATGCGGCCGCACATCCGCCGTCTCGCCATCCTCCTGGATGATCCACTCCCAGTCCCACCCTGGCGGCATCTCCTGCTCGGTGAGGGAGACATGAGCCTCGGCGAGGTAGCGGGCACTCGGCCCGTGCACCGGTGTGATCACCGATACGAGGTTCGTCATGCGCCCCTTCACCACCTTTCCAGCGGGGTCACACACTTCACGACGTAGCGGTCTCCGGGGAGCACGACGTCCGCTACTTCCACGATGCGGCCGCTGATGTCGTAGAGAGTCTTCCGGACATCCATGACCGCCACACCCGGCATGAGCCCGAGCTCTTCGATCTCCTCGGATGTCGGAGGCCGGGCGGCCACCACCTCTTCGACGCGATCGATCTCGATCCCCACGGTGTGGAGCTGGTTCATGGTGCCGCCGGGCCAGGGCTCCTGGCCCGCGTCGAGCAGGTCGGGATTCTTCGCGGCGATCTCGTACGGGATGTAGGAGCGGGCTACGTTCAGCGGCTCGTCCTCGTTCACGCTGCGCGTGCGGTACGTCCGCCTCAGGACCGCCGCGCCCGGCTCGATGTTCAGTGCTGCGGCCAGCTCTGCAGAAGCCTCGATCTGCTCGTATTCGGCGTGGAACGCCAGTTGCTTGATCGTCAGGCCGGTATCCCGCTCGGTGGCGCCCGTGCTGCTCCGCTCCCTCAGGTCGGCGCGTGCGCGGTCCTTCTCCCACTGGTGGCGGAGGTTGCTTCGCTCGGCCCGCTGCCGCGGCTTGCGTACGAAGTTGCCGCGACCGTGCCGCTTCTCGATCAGCCCCTCGGTCTGAAGGGCCGCCAGGGCTTGCCGCAGGGTGGGCAAGCTGACTTTGTACTCCGTGACAAGCGTCGTCTCGGCCGGTAGCCGATCTCCGGGCGCGTACTCACCGGATTCGATACGACGACGCAAATCGTCGGAAACCTTCTCGTATCGCTTCGCCATCTGCGGCCTCCTAGGTCTCCTCACAGGCTAAGTCCTCAAGAGGACTTGACGACCGCCGGGCAGCGCCTTCATAGTCTTAGCAACTCCTAAAGAGGAGTTGAGGACAATAGCTCTGCATGAGCCGACATCTGTCGGCCTGGCGAAAGCGAGACTGCGATGCGTCAGATCCCCGTCGACACCTCCGCCGCCACCGTGATGGTGGCTCAGGGCCCGGAACCGAAGATCCGCGACCGCCGCACCGGTGAGGTCGCGACCGACACCGAGACCGGCGCGACCCTGATGACGGTGAACGTGATGTTCGCCCTCAACGGCGAGGTCGAGATCCTGAACATCACCGTCCCGGAGACCGGCATCTCCGGTGACCTGGCCATGGGCACCCCGGTCGCGCTGACGGGTCTGATCGCGCGGCCGTGGGAGAACGAGTTCAACGGCCAGAAGCGCCACGGCATCGCCTTCCGCGCGGTCGCGGTCACCTCGCTCGTCGCCGGTGCCTCGAAGGCCGCCTGACCATGTCCTGGACGGCTGCCTTACTCCCGCTGGTCGTCGCCGTCGTGGCTCTGCTGCGGTGGCGGCGCCCCGCCTGGTACTGGCTGACCTTCGGGGTCACCCTCGCCGCGCTGCGCGTCCTGGTGCGGTACGCCTCGGTCATGGACGCCTGTGGCCTGACCGTGCCGCCCTCCCGGTGGCGCCTGGCCCTGGCCCGGATCGCCACCCGGCCGGTCCCCGAGTCCCGCCCGCCCCGCATTCTGCGGCTCCGGCCGACCCGGACCGGCCTGGTCCTCCGGCTCAAGCTCCAACCGGGACAGGACGCCTTCGACGTGGCGGCCTCGTGTGACCGGCTGCGGCACTCCTTCCGGATGTACGGCGTCACCTCCCGCGAGCTGCGCTCAGGCATCGTGGAGGTACGCATGACCGGGTACGACGTGCTGCGGCGGGTGCAGATGCCCGCCAATGTCGACCACGAACCGATGCGGGTCCCGGTCGCTCTGCGGGAGGACGGCTCGGTCCACTACCGCGACTACCGCGAGATCCCGCACGCCTTGACCCTCGGTGCCACAAAGTCCGGGAAGTCCGTCTACCAGCGCAACCTGGTCACCGAACTCGCGCCGCAGGACGTCGCCCTGGTCGGCATCGACTGCAAACAGGGCGTCGAGCTCTACCCGCTGGCCCGCCGCTTCTCCGCGCTCGCCGACAACCCCGACACCGCCGCCGAACTCCTCGACGCGCTCGTGTCGCACATGGAGGGCGTCTACCAGCTCATCCGCGCCGAGCAGCGCATCACCGCTGATGTGCCGGATGCGGAGATCGCCGCCGACATCTGGGACCTGCCCGAAGACCTGCGCCCGACTCCGATCGTGGTGCTCGTGGATGAGGTCGCCGAACTGGCTCTCTTCGCGTCGAAGGATGAGGAGAAGCGGCGGGATCGGGTCATCACCGCGCTGGCCCGGCTCGCCCAGCTCGGCCGCGCTGCTGGCGTCTATCTGGAGGTTTGCGGGCAGCGCTTCGGCTCCGAACTCGGCAAGGGCATCACCATGCTCCGTGCCCAGCTCACCGGCCGTACCGCCCACCGCGTCAACGACGAGACCTCGGCGAACATGGCCTTCGGCGACATCGCCCCGGACGCCGTCCTCGCCGCGATCCAGATCCCCACCGACAAACCCGGGCTCGCCGTCACCGGTGACTCCTCGGGTGGCTGGACTCGCATCCGGACCCCGCACACCACGCTGCGCCAAGCCGTCAACGCCTGCAACCGGCACGCGCACCGCACCCCGGATCTGCCCGCACTGGCGGCGTTCCGGCCCGCGCTGCCGAGCCTGACGAAGGATCCGGCCCCGGCCATCGAGCCCGCCCCGGCCACTGCCTGACCCACCCCGCCCAACCGGTCGGCGCGACCGCTTCGCGCCAGGTCCCTACCCGCCCCATGCCCAAAACAGGAGGCGAACCAATGGACGCCTACGAGGACTTCGACCGTACGGTCAACCTGCTCGGTGCCCTGACCCTGTACGCGCACCTGCTCAGAGCCGATCTCGACTTCGTCGACGCCGTCGGCCCGGCGCTGGCCGTGTCGCTGCCGTCCGGTGTGCTCCCGCCCTTCCCGCCCGGTTACGACCCCAACGACGGCCGCGACTACCCCGGCTGCGGGTGCTGACCGTGGCTGCGCGGAAGACCACGAGCCGCAAGCCCCAGGCCAAGAAGTGCCTCGACTGCGACGGCACCGGCGAGATCACCGAGACCGTACGCGTCGGCTCCGCCCGCAAGCCCCGCGACACGGACGACCGGCAAGCCGCGCTCTGCCTGACCTGCTTCGGGTCCGGCGACGCACCCACCGACTGAACCACCGCCGGGACCGGGCGGCGGACCTTGAGCCCCGTCCCGTCCCGGCCCCAACCCGCAAAGGAGGTGAAGACCATGCCCCGCTCACTCCGCCTAGACGCCGTCCTCGTCCAGGCCGTGATCGCCGGTGCCCTGTCCTTTGCCCACCTGCACGACCTGGCCGCCGCTGCCGGGCAGGACGGGTGGAAGGCGTGGGCCTACCCGATCAGCGTCGACCTGCTGCTGGTCGCTGCTTGGCGACGGCTCCGCAGTCAGGGCCCATCCCGGCTGGCCTGGTGCTGGTTCGTGATCGCCCTGTTCGCCTCTCTCGGTGCCAACGTCGCCACCGCCGGATTCCTCGACCTGGCGCACCCCCCGTCCTGGCTCCGCTTCGGTGTCGCCGGATGGCCCGCCCTCGCCTTCCTCGGCGGAACCCTCCTGGCCCACTCGGCCGGGGATCGGGTGCCGGTTCGGCCGGCGCCCGCAGCCCCTGCCCCCGCACCGAAACCGACCGGGCCTGAGCCGGAACCCGTCGCGGTCGCCGAGACCGAACCGGCCCCGGCTTTGCCCTCCACGTCCCAACCGGCACCGATCCCTGCCGTTCCGGCTGCGCTGGTCGACCACGCCCGCAAGGTCGCCGACGACCACCGCGCCCGCACCGGCTCCCCGATCGACACCGACACCCTGCGCGCCCGCCTCGGTGTCCCCGCCCCGATGGCCGACGCGATCGCCGCCCAACTCATTTGACCAGGCAAGGAGACGACGCCATGCCCGCCCGCGACCACTTCCACTCCGTGCTCCGTATCGGCCCCGTGCAGATCGGCAGCCACCGCGACCGCCACGGCCGCACCAAGCACGCCGCCGTCTGCACCGCCGACCGCTGCGGCTGGTCCGCCGACTACTCCTCTTCGTCGGCCGCCCAGCTCGCCGCCCGCACCCACCGCTGCCGCCTCGCCGACTGACCGGAGACCCGCCATGGACGTCCCGCTCTGGCTCGCCCTGATTGCCATCGGCTACCTCGGCATCAAGCTCATCCGCCCGCCCTGGTGGCTCGTCGCCGTCCTGCTTCTGGGCGGCTACCTCCTCGCGGACAGCCTGCTCGCCCCCGCCATCGACACCGCCATCCAGTGAAGGGAGACCCGACCATGTTCCGCCCGAAGATCCCGACCATGCCGCAGCCGACCGGCATCGTCACCCCGCCCGCCGTCATCGAGCCGACCACCGTCGTCCAGCACACCCCGACTCCGGCGCCGATGCCGGTGGCCCCTGCGCCGACTCGACCGATGGTGCAGCTCACCCCCGGTGCCCTGCTCGCCGTCATCGGCGGCGGAACCGCCGCGGTCCTGGTCGTCGGCGCCGTCCTGGTCTCCATGCTCCTCGCGGTCGCCATCACCGCGGCCTCCGTCGCGGTGTGCGCACTCGTCGCCCGCTCGCTGATCACCGCCGAGACCAAGCGGCGCTGACCGGCCCCCGGGGCGGCCTCTATGGCCAAGTGTCGTCCGCCCCGGGAGCCGTGCCCCTGTCCGAACCACTGATCCGGAAGGAACCCTCATCATGACGGACCGCGCACGCCCCGCGCCGCGCATCTGCCCGGCCTGCGACGGCTTCGCCTCCGCCGCGATCACGCTCGGCGGCCGCGACCGCCACGGCTACCTGCGCACCATCACCGTCCGCTGCTCGGCCTGTCTCGGCGCCGGCACCCGTCCGGCACGTGCTCGGGAGGCGGCCCGTGTCTGAGCCCCGTCTGCGGGTCCTGGACCTGTTCTGCTGCTCCGGCGGTGCCGCCATGGGTTACCACCTGGCCGGCTTCGACGTGGAAGGCTGCGACATCGCCGACCGCCCCCGCTATCCCTTCACGTACCACCGTGGTGACGCCCTCGACCTGCTTGCCCGGCTCACCACTACCGGTGACATCGAGCGGTACGCGCTTGTGCACGCCTCACCGCCCTGCCAGGCCGGCTGCGCCCTGACCGTCGGCACCAACAAGGCCCGTGGCTGGGGCCGTACCCACATCCAGCTCATCCCCGAACTGCGCACCCTGTTGGACGCCACCGGCCTGCCGTATGTGATCGAGCAGCCCAACGGCCAGGCCCCAGTCCGAAAGAACCTGACCCTGTGCGGGGAGAGCTTCGGGCTCGGCGTGCTGCGTCACCGGACCTTCGAACTCGGCCGCTGGGCCACCGCCCAACCCCCGCACCCCCGCCATCGGGGCCATGTCCGCGGCTACCGACACGGCACCTACCGCACCGGTCCCTACGTCGCCGCCTACGGCAAGGGCGGCGGCAAGGCCACCGTGACTGAGATGCAGCACGCCATGGGCATCACCTGGACCGACGTCCGCGAAGAACTCACCGAAGCCATCCCGCCGGCCTTCACCCACTGGATCGGCACCGCCTTCCGCACCGCCCGCCAAGAGGTGATCGCGTGACCGACACCGCGACCTTCGCGGGCCTGGACCCGGTCACCCTCGGCGATCTGCTGCGGGTGGCCGGGTCCCCCGGCTTCAACCGCTGGCAGGACCAGGTCCGCCGTACCGGGGGCTGCGCGAACCCGATCCACCTCACCGGCTGGACCGTCACCAAGGACAAGGTGACCGGCGAGACGCTGCACAGCTACTCCACCAAGGAAGAGCCCGGCGGGCGCCTTCGCCTCGCCTGCGGCAACCGACGCGCCTCCCGCTGCCCGGCCTGTGCCTGGACGTACGCCGGTGACACCTACCACCTGATCCGCGCCGGACTCGCGGGCGACCAGGCCAAGGACGTCGCCGCCACCGTCCGCGATCACCCGCGCGTCTTCGCCACCCTCACCGCGCCCGGCTTCGGCCCGGTCCACAACCGACCCGACACCGGCCGCTGCCGCTGCGGCAGCCGACACCAGGCCGACGACGACGTACTCGGCACGGCGCTGAACCCGGACACGTATGACTACGCGGCCGCCGTGCTGTTCAACAACCACGCCGGGCACCTGTGGCAGCGGTTCACCAACCGTCTTCGCCGCGAGATCGCCGCCCGCGCCGGGTTCACCCAGCGCGAGCTGAAGGAAGCCGCCCGCGTCTCGTACGGCAAGGTCGCCGAGTTCCAGAAGCGCGGCGCCGTCCACTTCCACGCCGTCATCCGCCTCGACGGACCGGACGGCCCCGAGGGCTCACCGCCCGCCTGGGCCACGGTGCAGCTGCTCGCCGACGCGATCCGCGCCGCCGCTGCCCACCCGTATACGACCGTCACCGTCCCGGCCGCCGCCGACCAACCCGCCCGGGCGCTGCGGTGGGGCACCCAGCTCGACATCCGGCCCATCCGCGCCTTCGAGGCCGGCGCCGACATCACCGAACAAGCCGTCGCCTCCTACGTCGCCAAGTACGCCACCAAGGCCGCCGAAACGACCGGCACTCTGGACCGCCGCATCGGCGAACTCGCCGAACTCGACCGCCACCAGGTCCCCGAACACGCCCAGCGCCTCATCCGGGCCTGCAAGGAACTCGACCCCGTCTACCCCGACCGCCGCCTGTGGGCATGGGCTCACATGCTCGGCTTCCGCGGCCACTTCTCCACCAAGTCCCGCCGCTACTCCACCACCCTCGGCGCCCTCCGCCAGATCCGCGCCGACTACCGCGCCGCCCAGCAACGCGAAGCCCTCGGCCTGCCCGACTTCGAGCACGACCAGGACGACTCCGTCCTCGTCCTCGCGGACTGGCAATACGCCGGCCACGGCCACAGCCCGGGCGAATCCGCCCTCGCCGCCACCATCGCCCGGGACATCCAGCTCAACCGCGAAACCGCCCGCGAAGCCCTGCACAACCAACTCGCCCTGGAAGGAGTCGCCCCGTGACCATCGTCACAGCCGAACTGCTGACCGTGCCCGAGGTCATGGCGCGGCTCAAACTCGGCCGCTCCAAGGTCTACGACCTGATCCGCACGCACCGCCTCTTGTCCATCAAGGTGGACGGGGCTCGCCGCATCCCGGCCGACGCCGTACGGGACTTCATCCTCGGCCAGATCGACGAGGCTGCCTGATGGTCGCTCGACGCAAGCGGAACCCCAACGGGTCGGGCACCGTCACCAAGCGAACCGACGGCCGATATCAGGCGGCGGTGTACGTCCCTCAGCCCGACGGGACGGTGAAGCGGAAGTACGCGTACGGCAAGACCTTTGACGAGTGCGACCAGAAGCGGCGAGAGCTGATCGACCGCGCCAAGGGCGGCATCCCCACCCCGACGCGAGACATGACCTTGGGGCAGTGGTTCGACTACTGGCTTGAGGTCATCGTGAAGCCGAACCTCGCCCACCGGAGCTACGAGACCTACGAGCAGGCAGTCCGCAACCATCTACGGCCGCTCCTGGGCTCCAAGGTTATGGTGAAGCTGGGCGTCAAGGAGCTGCGCGGGGACATACAGCGCCTCGCGCAGGCGAAGGGGGCCAAGACCGCCAAGCACGCTCTACGGGTCCTCTCAGCGGCGCTGACGGCCGCGATGATCGAAGACATCGGGCTCACGCGGAACGTGGCCAAGCTCGTCCACGTGCGGGCGACCACCGACAGCGGCAAGAGCTGGGACGCCGTCACGGTGCTCCGCTTCCTGGCAGCCGCCCGACGCCTGACCGTGTACTACCCGGCCTTCCTGCTCATCTGCTTGCTGGGCCTGCGCCGCGCCGAGGTGTGCGGCCTGCGCTGGGAGAACATCGACCTCGATAACCGGATCCTCTGGGTGGAGCAGCAGCGGCAACGTACGAGCGCGGGCACGATCGACGTGGCTCCTAAGTCCGAGACGTCCAAAGCCCCCCTGCCTTTGCCCGCTCAGTGCATCGCCCCGCTGCGCTGGACTCGGATGCGCACCGCCATGCTCCGGGAGCGGGCGATCAGCCTCGGCCGCCCCTGGTTCGAGGACCCTGATGGCCACGTGTTCATTTCGCGGACTGGTCACCCGCTCCTGCCCTCGAACCTCTATCTGACCATGCAGCGGATCATCCGGATAGCGGGGCTCGGAAAGATGAACCTGAAGGGGCTGCGGAAGTCCTGCGGCACGCTCCTGGTGCATCTCGGGGTGCATCCGAGGATCATCAAGGCGGTCTTGCGGCACAGCCGGATCGCGACGACTCTCGACATCTATGCCGAAGCGCTCGACCCTGACGTGGTCGAGGCGGTGGCGCAGCTCGATCGGCTGCTACGGCAACCGGCCCGCATCCTCCAGCTGGAGGTTGCCCACGCGGGCTCAGAGGTCGACTGATGTAGCCGTTGGATGTCACGGCCCCTCCCCTTGCGCATCGCCGCAGGTGGAGGGGCCGTTTTGGTCGATCAGCGCGACATCATCCCATTAGCTAATCGTTACCTGGCGTGACCTGGCACACAGCTCGGCGATTCCTGTTGCGGTGACGGGCGAGACTACGCCCTCCTCGGTAACGATCGCCGTCACCAGCTCCGGCGGCGTGACGTCGAAGGCGGGGTTGTACGCCTGCGTTCCGAGCGGGGCCACCGGCAGCCCTCCACCCGATCCACCATGCGCCAGCATGACCTGCGGCGGCGCCGTGAGCTCCGTCACCTCCTGCCCGGAACGCTGCTCCACCTCGATGGACGCCCCGTCCGGGGTGTTCAGATCGATCGTCGTGACGGGCGCGACCACGATGAACGGCACGTGGTGGTACTTGGCGAGCACCGCGAGCGGATAGCTTCCCACCTTGTTGGCCACCGATCCGTCGGCGGCGATCCGGTCGGCCCCGATCAGGACGGCGTCGACCTCCCCCGCCGCGAACAGCGAACCCGCGGCGTTGTCGGTGAGCAGCGTGTACGCCAGCCCGTGCCGGGCCGCCTCGTACGCGGTGAGCCTGGCGCCCTGCAGCAGCGGGCGTGTCTCGTCCACCCACAGCCGCCGCAGCCGACCGGCCCGGTGCGCCGCGAGCGCCACCGCGAAGGCGGTGCCCTCGCCTCCGGAGACGAGCGCCCCCGTGTTGCAGTGCGTCAGGACGCGGTGCCCGCCGCCCGGCAGCAGCTCGTCGAGGAACGTCAGCCCGTGCCGCGCCATGCTCGCGCTCGCCTCGGCGTCCTCGCGGTGCAGCGCCCGCGCCTCCGCGAGGACGACACCGGCCGCTTCCTCCCGGCCCGCGCCCTTCTCCAGAGCCACCCGGTAGGCGGCTTCCGCGCGCCGCACCCCGTACCCGAGGTTCACCGCGGTGGGCCGCGCCCCCGCCAGCAGGGCGGCCGCCTCCTGTACGTCGTAGCCGCGCGCGGCGGCCAGCGCGACCCCGTAGGCGCCGGCGATGCCCAGCAGCGGCGCGCCCCGCACGGCGAGGGTCTGTATCGCCCGCACCAGCGCCGGCACGTCCGTGCAGACCAGCTCGACCTCCTCGGCGGGCAGCCGCGTCTGGTCGAGGAGTACGACCACCGGTCCTTCCGGTGGCTCTTCCCACCGCAGTGCGGGCAACGCGGACGGCTCGGTACCGGACGGCGTGTGTGCGTACTGATCAGCCATCCGCCCAGTCTGCCCGCTGAACGACCGACAATGAAGGTGCCGATGAGATACAGGCCCTGGCCCGGCCACGGGCGGCGCGTGGCACGATGGCTGCCAACCTGCCGCCAAGCCGAGCGGCCCGGCACCCCGACCGAGCCGGCTCGACGAGCCGGCCCCGCGACAGATTCACGAGGTGGACGACCGTGAACGACACTCCGGGCTGGGCCTCGCCCGGGTCCGCACCCTCCGACGGCCAGGGCGCCGGCGTCCCGCGCCCCGCCGGGCCCTCCGACGGGGACGGCGCCGCTTCCAAGTGGTCCAAGGAGCAGCCGCCCGGCGGCCAGTGGTCCCCACCGGGCTCGCCCTACCCCACCGGACCCGTTCCGCCCCCCGCCCCGCAGTGGAGCGGCGGCCAGCACCAGGGCGGATGGGGTCGGCCGCCGGCCGCCAAGCCCGGCGTGATCCCGCTGCGCCCCCTCGGCGTCGGTGAGATCCTCGACGGCGCGGTCTCCACCCTGCGGGCCCACTGGCGCACCGTCCTCGGCATCACGATCACCGTCGCCGTGGTGACCCAGATCGCCGACATCCTCGTCCAGCGCTTCCTGCTTCCGGCCCCGCCGACGGTCGACCCCAACGCGACGCCGTCGGAGGCGCTGAACCAGTCCGTCGAGGCCACCCAGGCGAGCATGGTGTCCCTGGCCCCGACCATGCTCATCAGCCTCATCGGCACACTCTTCACCACCGCGCTGCTCACCGTCGTGATCAGCCGCTCGGTGCTGGGTCGTCAGGTGAACCTCTCCGACGCCTGGCGCGAGGCCCGCCCCCGGCTGCCCCAGCTCCTCGGGCTGACCCTGCTGCTGCCGCTGATAAGCGTGACGGTCATGCTGGTGGGCGTACTGCCCGGGATACTCCTCGGCTCCGCCGCCGGAGTCGCCCTCGCCGTCTTCGGCGGTCTCGGTGCCGTCCTGGTCGTCGCCTGGCTGATGGTGCGCTTCAGCCTCGCCTCGCCGGCGCTGATGCTGGAGCGGCAGGGGGTCATCCCCTCCCTGCGCCGCTCCGCCAAGCTGGTCCGGGGCGCGTGGTGGCGGATCTTCGGCATCCTGCTGCTGACCGCTCTGCTGCTCTTCCTGGTCATGATGATCATCGCGATCCCGTTCAGCATCATCGCCCTGGCCGTCGACGGCGACGGATTCAGCGGCCTGCTCACCGGAACTCCTCCGGAATACGGGTGGCCGTTCCTGATCATCACCGGCATCGGCTCCGTGATCGGCGCGTCGATCACGTACCCGATCTCCTCCGGCGTCACCGTCCTGCTCTACGTGGACCAGCGCATCCGCCGCGAGGCCCTCGACCTGGAACTCGCCCGCGCCGCCGGCATCCCCGGCTACGGCTCCGCGCCCGGCGACACCACGTCCAGGAGCTGATGCGGTGCTCGTCACGGGGGGACCGACGACGGCATGGTCGCTGAACCGCGCCACTGACGACGTACCGGTGGACATCCCGCGCGTGCCCGCCCGCGAGGCGGCGGAGCGGGAACTGTCCAAGCCGATGTACCACGAGGACGATCCGAACCTCCTGCAGCGGGGTCTCGACCGGTTCTGGGAGTGGGTGGGCGACCTCTTCGCCTCCGCCTCCGCGGCCACCCCGGGAGGGCTGCTCGGCATCGTGGTCATCGCGCTGATCGTCGTGGCGCTCGTCGGCGCCTTGTGGTGGCGCCTGGGAACTCCCCAGCGCGCCGCCGTGTCGTCGGATTCCCTCTTCGACGACCGCCCCCGCAGCGCCGCCGAACACCGCGCCGCCGCCGAGGCCCACGCCACCGCCGGCCGCTGGAACGAGGCCACCCAGGAGCGGATGCGCGCCATCGTCCGCTCCTTGGAGGAACGCGCCCTCCTGGAGCCGCGCCCCGGCCGCACCGCGGACGAGGCCGCGGCCGAGGCGGGCCGCTCCTTGCCGGCGCACGCGGACGAACTGCGCGCGGCGGCCCGCGCCTTCGACGACGTCACATACGGTGGCCGCACCGCCGACCAGCGCGTGTACCAGCGCCTCAAGGAGCTGGACGGCGCCTTGGAACGGACGAAGCCACAGCTGAATGAAGCGGCCCCGGCAGGAGCAGGACCAGCGGGCGGAGGAGCCGCCGAATGACCGGCACACCCACCTCGCTCGCACTGACACCGCGCCAGGTCTGGAAGAGAGCCCGCGGCTTGCTGATCGCGCTCGCCATCCTCATCGTGGCCGGAATCCTCATGGCCCTCCTCCGCTCCGGCGAGCAGCACGGCCGCCTCGACCCCCGCTCCGCCGACCGCTATGGCAGCCGCGCCGTGGCCGAACTCCTCAAGGGCCAGGGAGTCACCACCCGCGTGGTGACCACCCTCGACGAAGCGGTCGCCGCAACGGGCCCCGACTCCACCCTCCTCGTCGCGGCCCCGGACCTGCTGACCGACCATCAGCAGAAGACCCTCCGGGCCTCCATGGACACCTCCGGCGGCCGCACGATTCTGGTCTCCGCAGGCCCCGCCTCCCTTGAGACCCTGGCTCCCGGCGTCAGCACGGAAACACCCGCTGAAACCGAGGCCCTGACTCCTCAGTGCTCTTTTCCCGCCGCCGAGCACGCCGGCGACGCCGACATGGGCGGCGAGCGCTATGTCACCGCCCTCCCCGGCACGGACGCCTGCTACCGCAGCGACGGCCTGCCCACACTCCTCCGCATCGAAGGCCGCGCCGAGGGCGACACCGTCCTCCTCGGCGCCCCCGACATCCTGTACAACGACCGCCTCGACAAGCGGGGCAACGCCTCGCTCGCTCTCCAGCTCCTCGGTTCCCGGACCCATCTCGTCTGGTACCTCCCCTCGCTGAGTGACCCCTCTGCCACCGAAGGCGGCGGTGACCGTGAGGACGGCCGGGGCGCCGGCGAGACGTCGTTCCTCAGCCTGATTCCCTCCGGCTGGCTCTGGGGCACCCTCCAGCTCGCCCTCGCCGCCGTCCTCGCCGCCATCTGGCGCGCCCGCCGCCTCGGCCCTCTCGTGACCGAACGCCTTCCTGTGGCCATCCGCGCCTCCGAGTCCACCGAAGGCCGCGCCCGCCTCTACCGCAAGGCCAACGCCCGTGACCGCGCGGCCACCGTCCTGCGTACGGCGACCCGAACCCGCCTCGCTCCCCTCCTGGGTGTCCCACCGACGGAAGCCCACGCCCCCGACTCCCTGCTGCCCGCCGTCTCCGCCCGCCTCTCCGGCGCCGACCAAGGCGCTGCCGGCGAGACGGACCTGCGCACCCTTCTCTTCGGCCCGGCCCCCACGGACGACACCGCTCTGATCCTTCTGGCAGACCAACTCGACGCCCTCGAAAGAGAGGTACGCACCTCATGAGTGCCCCGACCCCCGAGACCCCTGAGAACTCGGACAGCGCCCGCGCTTCCCTGGAAGCACTGCGCACCGAGATCGCGAAGGCCGTGGTCGGGCAGGACCCCGCTGTCACCGGTCTTGTGGTCGCGCTGCTCTGCCGGGGCCATGTCCTGCTGGAAGGCGTCCCCGGCGTCGCCAAGACGCTGCTCGTCCGCGCCCTCGCCGCATCCCTCGAACTCGACACGAAGCGCGTTCAGTTCACCCCTGACCTGATGCCGAGTGACGTCACGGGCTCGCTGATCTACGACGCCCGCACCGCCGAGTTCTCCTTCCAGCCCGGCCCCGTCTTCACCAACCTCCTCCTGGCCGACGAAATCAACCGCACACCGCCCAAGACCCAGTCCTCCCTCCTGGAGGCGATGGAGGAGCGTCAGGTCACCGTCGACGGCACCCCCCGCCCGCTGCCGGAGCCCTTCCTCGTCGCAGCCACGCAAAACCCCGTCGAGTACGAGGGCACCTATCCGCTTCCGGAGGCCCAACTCGACCGCTTCCTCCTGAAGCTGACGGTCCCACTGCCCTCACGCGAGGACGAGATCAACGTCCTGACCCGCCACGCGGAAGGCTTCAACCCTCGGGACCTCCAGGCCGCCGGAGTACGCCCCGTCGCCGGCCCCGCCGACCTCGAGGCCGCCCGCGCGGCCGTTGCCAAGACGTCGGTATCCCCCGAAATCGCGGGCTACGTTGTCGATATCTGCCGTGCCACCCGTGAATCCCCCTCACTCACCCTTGGCGTCTCACCCCGAGGCGCCACCGCCCTGCTCTCCACCGCTCGCGCCTGGGCCTGGCTCACCGGCCGCGACTACGTGATCCCGGACGATGTGAAGGCCCTCGCCCTCCCCACCCTCCGTCACCGCATCCAGCTGCGGCCCGAGGCCGAGATGGAGGGAGTCACCACCGACTCCGTGATCACCTCGATCCTCGCCCACGTCCCCGTCCCCCGATGAGGCAGTGACCCGTGGCCCTCACCGGACGAACCGCGCTGCTCGCGGCCCTCGGCTCTCTCCCCGTCGGCATCCTGGCCCCCAGTTGGACGGGGATGCTGGCCGTCAACGCGCCCCTTTCACTCGCAATTCTGTGCGACTACGCTCTCGCCGCGCCAGTGCGAACGCTCCGATTCACCCGAAGCGGTGACACAAGCGTTCGGCTCGGTGACAGCGCGGAAGTCCAGCTGACGGTCACCAACCCCTCCCGGCGCCGCCTCCGGGCCCAGCTCCGCGACGCTTGGCCGCCCAGCAGTTGGCTCCCGGGCACGGAGCAGCCCGCGTCCCGGCACAAGCTGACGATCCCGGCCGGCGAACGTCGACGCCTCACCACGGTTCTGCGCCCGACGCGCCGCGGTGATCGCCACGCCGAGCGCATCACCGTGCGGTCCTACGGTCCCCTCGGCCTTGCCGCCCGCCAAGGAAGTCACAAGGTCCCCTGGACGGTCCGCGTCCTCCCGCCCTTCACCAGCCGCAAGCACCTGCCGTCCAGACTCGCCCGCCTGCGTGAGCTCGACGGCCGCACGAGCGTGCTCATTCGCGGCCAGGGCACCGAGTTCGACAGCCTCCGCGAGTACGTCCCCGGCGACGACACCCGTTCCATCGACTGGCGCGCAACAGCCCGCCACTCCAGCGTCGCCGTGCGAACGTGGCGCCCCGAACGCGACCGCCACATCCTCATCGTCCTCGACACCGGCCGCACGTCGGCCGGCCGCGTCGGCGACGTACCCCGCCTCGACGCCGCCATGGATGCCGCACTGCTTCTCACTGCGCTGGCCACCCGCGCCGGCGACCGTGTGGACCTCCTGGCGTACGACCGCACTGTCCGCGCGCGCGTCCAGGGTCGTTCCGCGAGCGACATCCTGCCCGCCGTGGTGAACGCCCTGGCCCCTCTGGAGCCCGAACTCGTCGAAACCGACGCCCGCGGCCTCAGCTCCACGGCTCTGGCAACCGCGCCCCGCCGTTCGCTCATCGTTCTTCTGACGGGTCTGGAAGCGGCACCCATCGAAGAGGGGCTGCTGCCCGTACTGCCCCAGCTCACCCAGCGCCATACCGTTCTGGTCGCTTCCGTCTCCGACCCGCACACGGAACAGATGGCCCGCGCCCGAGGCTCCGTCGACGCCGTATACGAGGCCGCAGCCGGCGCCCAGGCCCAAGCTCAGCGCCAGCGCACCGCAGAACAGCTCCAGCGCCACGGCGTCACCGTCGTGGACGCGACCCCGGACAACCTCGCCCCCGCCCTCGCCGATGCGTACCTGGCACTTAAGGCTGCAGGCCGCCTCTGATACTCCAGTCGTAGATCGTTATGTGCCCTGGTGTCTTGGAGCTGTCTGCAAAACCAGGTGGCCTCAGCGGACCATCTGGGTAAGGTCGGGCAATGCCCATGCTGAAGCCGCTGCATACCGGCCATGCCCCGGCGGTCCTAGCCTTCGAGCTGGCGAACCGCGCCTACTTCGCTGCCTCGATCTCCGACCGCGGCGACGACTTCTTCGACCAGTTCACCGACCGGTACAACGCCTCGCTGGCCGAGCAGGAGGCCGGCATCTGCGCCTTCTACGTGCTCGTCGACGAGGACGGCTCGGTACTCGGCAGGTTCAACCTGTACGACTTGGAGGACGGCACTGCCAGACTCGGCTACCGGGTCGCGGAGCGGGTCGCCGGCCGCGGCGTGGCGACCGCGACCGTCCAAGAGCTGTGCCGGATGGCGACAGCGCGGCACGGCCTGCGCACACTGCGGGCGGCCACCTCCCACGACAACACCGCGTCCCAGAAAGTTTTGGCCAAGGCCGGGTTCATCCCGGTTGGCCCTGCCACCCCGGCCGATCTCGGCGGCAAGTCAGGCACCTGGTACCAGCGCGACCTCCAGCCATAGCCCTTGATCTTGCTCGTGGGTCGGCTGCGGGAAGGCTGCGGCCACCGCTGATCATCGGTGTGTGAAGACTAACGATCTTGCGATGGCCGCAGGTCACAGCGTAGACCCTGCCCGCTGGCAGGAAGCGTTCGAGGGCCTGATGAGCCGGATAGCCGGCCGGTTCGCCCGGGTCGAACCCCGGCGTCGGGTACGGGATCTGATGCTGGGGCTGACCTGCCACGCAAAAAGGGCACGCACACCGTCATCCCTGGCCGCGAAGGTCCCCAAGCGGTCCTGGCAGAAGCTGTCGGCCGGAGCCGGTGCCAAGGGGCACCGTTTCTACGACTGGGCCGTTATCGCTGTCGTCAGTGCTGACGAACACGCCCGCCATCCCGCCCCGGACGGACTGATCCCGCTCACCTGCAACGAGGTCCAGCGGCTGTTCACAGCATTCGTCCGGCCCATGTGCGACGCGGCCCACCGGCTCGGCTGGTCCGCCTGGCGACGCCGCCATGGCCCGAGCCAGGGCCAGCCATTACCGCCGACAGGCGAATCAGCCTGAAGATCACGATCTACGACTGGAGTAACTAACAGCACCGTGACCGGTCGGCATTCACCGGCCGGTCATGCACGCTGCCGACTCCCGACCGAACGCAAAAAAGCCCCGGTCCCCGCACAAAGTGCGGTGACCGGGGCCCAAAAATTGTTCGGCGGCGTCCTACTCTCCCACAGGGTCCCCCCTGCAGTACCATCGGCGCTGAAAGGCTTAGCTTCCGGGTTCGGAATGTAA
>NZ_JBEZAQ010000007.1:0-302579 GCF_040646655.1 Streptomyces sp. NPDC045431 | reverse complement strand
TAATCCCAGCTACTCGGGAGGCTGAGGCAGGAGAATCGCTTGAACCCGCACCGCGCTTCGCGCGAGTTCAGTCGTTTTACGCCCGAGCACCCCCCACGCTCCGACCCCGTCCCCCTCACGCTCGTGGGCGGGACCTCCGGAGCGCTGAGTTACTTCTCCGTGACGCCCGCCGAGTCGAATGTCGCCACCTCGTGCATCGCGCGCGCCGCGCTCTGGACCACCGGGAGGGCCAGCAGCGCGCCCGTGCCCTCGCCGAGGCGGAGGTCCAGGTCGACCAGCGGGCGCAGGCCCAGCTTGTTGAGGGCCGCGACATGGCCCGGCTCGGCGCTGCGGTGACCCGCGATGCACGCCGCGAGGGCCTCGGGTGCGATGGCGCGGGCCACGAGCGCCGCGGCGCCCGCGCTGACGCCGTCCAGGATGACCGGCGTACGCAGCGACGCGCCGCCGAGGATGAAGCCGGCCAGCGCCGCGTGCTCCAGGCCGCCGATGGCCGCGAGGACGCCGATGGGGTCGGCCGCGTCCGGCTGGTGGAGCTCCAGGGCCCGGCGGACGACGTCCACCTTCCGGGCGTGCATCTCGTCGTTGATGCCCGTGCCGCGGCCGGTGACCTCCGCCGGGTCGACACCCGTGTAGACGGAGATCAGCGCGGCGGAGGAGGTGGTGTTCGCGATGCCCATCTCGCCGGTGAGCAGGCCCTTGTTGCCGGCGGCGACCAGGTCGCGGGCCGTCTCGATGCCCACCTCGATCGCGGCGAGCACCTCCTCGCGGGTGAGGGCGGGACCGATGGTGAAGTCGGCCGTGCCGGGGCGCACCTTGCGGGGCAGCAGGCCCGGCGTGGCGGGCAGGTCGGCCGCGACGCCGACGTCGACGACGCAGACCTCCGCGCCCACCTGGTTGGCGAACGCGTTGCACACCGCGCCGCCGCCGAGGAAGTTGGCCACCATCTGGGCCGTCACCTCCTGCGGCCAGGCGGTGACGCCCTGGGCGTGGACGCCGTGGTCACCCGCGAAGATCGCCACGGCGGCGGGCTCCGGGATCGGCGGCGGGCACATCCGGGACAGACCGGAGAGCTGGGCGGAGATGATCTCCAGCATGCCGAGCGCCCCGGCGGGCTTCGTCATGCGCTTCTGCCGCTCCCACGCCTCGCCGAGCGCCTTCGCGTCCAGCGGGCGGATGTTGGCGACGGTCTCCTGGAGCAGGTCGTGCGGCTCCTCGCCGGGCAGCGCGCGGCGGCCGTACGTCTCCTCGTGGACGACCCACGAGAGCGGGCGGCGCTTGGACCAGCCCGCCTGCATCAGCTCGGGCTCCTCGGGGAATTCGTCGACGTACCCCACGCAGAGGTACGCGACCACTTCGAGGTGCTCGGGCAGGCCGAGGGCGCGGACCATCTCGCGCTCGTCGAAGAAGCTGACCCAGCCGACGCCGAGGCCCTCGGCGCGGGCGGCCAGCCAGAGGTTCTCGACCGCGAGGGCCGAGGAGTACGGCGCCATCTGGGGCTGCGTGTGGCGGCCCAGCGTGTGGCGGCCGCCCCGGGTCGGGTCGGCGGTGACCACGATGTTGACCGGGGTGTCGAGGATCGCCTCGATCTTCAGTTCCTTGAACTGCTTGGCCCGGCCCTTGGGCAGCGACTTCGCGTACGCCTCGCGCTGGCGCTGGGCGAGCTCGTGCATCGTGCGCCGGGTCTCGGCGGAGCGGATGACGACGAAGTCCCACGGCTGCGAGTGGCCGACGGACGGTGCCGTGTGGGCTGCTTCGAGGACGCGGAGCAGGACCTCGTGCGGGATCGGGTCGCTGCGGAAGCCGTTGCGGATGTCGCGCCGCTCGCGCATCACGCGCAGGACCGCCTCGCGCTCGGCTTCGTCGTAGCCGGGGGCGGGCGGGGTGGCCGCCGCCGGCGCCGGGGCGGCGTCCGTGGCCGGGGCGGCGTCCGGCTGCGTGGCTGGGGCCGGGGCGGCGTCCGTGGTGTCGGTGGCGTCCGTGGTGGTCGTGTCGGCCGTGGGCTCCTCGTGGGCGGGGGCCTCGACCGGCTGGACCGGCTCGGGGGCTGCCTCCGCCTCGACGGGCTGGACCTGCTCGGGGGCTGCCTCCACCTCGACCGGCTGCTCCTCGGCGGCCGGCGCCTCGGTGGCGGCCTCGACGGCGGGCGGCTCCTCGACGGTCGGAGTCTCGGGCGCGGGGGCCTCGGCCGCCGGCTGCTCGATCACCTGGGGGGCCTCGGGTGCCGCAACAGCCTCGGGCACCTCAACAACCTCGGGTGCCGCGGGAGCCTGGGGCACCTCAAGTACCTCGGGCGCCGCAGGGGCCTCGGGAGCCGCGGGAGCCTCGGGCGCCTCCGCCACAGGCGGAACCTGCGGCTCCTGCGGGGTGGCCTCCGCCTCGACGGGGGCCGCGGGGGCCGGCGCCTCTGCCACGGGCTCCGGGGCGGCAACGCGCTGCGCCGGGACGGTCGCGACCGGCTCCGGGGCGGGCTCGGCGGCAGGCTCCGCGGCGGACGGCTCCACCGGCGCCTCCGGAACGACCGTTTCTGCTGAAACCGGAGCCTCCGGCTGGGGCTCCGCCGGGGCGGGCGGCGGCTGGACGGCCTCCACCGGCTGCGGGGACCACGGCTCCGCGCCCTGCGGCGGGATGTCGACCGCGAGCTGCGGACCGGGCTGGACGGGCGCGGGCTCCTCGTGGGCCACCTCGAAGTACTCGGGGCCGGTCGTCGCCGGGCCCGGGTTCTGTACCGGCACCGGCACGGGCTCCGGCATCGGCTCCGGCGCCGGAACGGGAGCGGGAGCCGACGGAGCGGCGGCCGGGCCGCGGTCGGCGAGGGAGCGGACCACGCCGGAGGGCGCGTCGGTCACCGGCGGCCCCATGTGGAGCGGGCGCCGCCCGGGCGGCGGGCCCTGGACGGCCGGCGCCGGAGCCTGGGCGGGTTCGGGAGCGGGCGCGGGCGCGGCTTCCGTCAGCGGCATGCGTACGGCGCCGAGGTCGACCGACCCCGAGTCACGGCCGCCCGCCACGTGCGCGTCCGCCTCCTGGGCGGCCGGTTCGTACGCCGCCTGCGGCTGCTGCTCGGGGGCGGCCGGTTCGTACGCCTCGTACACGGGCTGCGGCTGCTCCGGAGCGATCGGTTCCGGGGCGGGCGCCTCCACCGGCTGCGGCGTCGGCTCCGGTGCCTGGAGCTGCTCCGGCGTCTGGTGCACCGGCATCGCTAGCGGCTGCGCCTGCACCGGCATGGGCGGGGGCGCCACGGCGGCGGCCTGCGGGTCGCTGCCCCACGCGCCCTGGGCGCCCGGCATCAGCAGCAGGTCGTCGTCCTCGGCGGTGGTGTCGGAAGGGTCCAGGAAGGTGTACGCGTCCGGAGCGGGGATGCCCGGCTGCTCCACCATGCCCGGGCTCTCCGGCTGTCCCTCGCCCGGGACCTGGCCGGTGTCAGTCATGCGTACCCCTCGCCCATCGGTTGTGCTCCTTCAGACCTTCGCCCGCACTCATCGAAGAGAACGAGCGTGCGCGCCGCGCGGCACGAAGGCCCGCGGGACATCACGTATTGTCGCGGGCTTCGGCCGGGCATGGCAGCGGGTTCCGCCACCGTTGGCTGTGGACTGCGCCACGTCGCGCACCCCCCGATTGCGCCATACCACAGCGGCCGCCCCAAAGGGGGCTCCTTTTCCGGACATTGGCGTACGAAGTGCCGAACGCCCGGCTGCGGTACAACAATCGGCCAGCCTACCTCCCGTGCCGTAGTGGCATGGTCACGGGGCCGGGGCCGGCCTGCTTCCGGCCAGCAGGAACACCACGGAGCGGTCGCGCTCCCGCCAGGCGGAGGTGTCGAGTTCGACGCTCTGGAGCAGCGCGCACTCGACCACGTATCCGCCCTCCGTCAGGGCGGCGCCGATCGCCTCGGCCTCGTCCCTGGTGGTGGCGTGCGCCACGATCCGCTCGGGGCGGCGGTCGGCGCAGGCGGCGACGACCGGCACTCCCCCGCCCCCGACGCGTACGACGTCGGGCTCGGGCAGCCGTTCCAGGACGTGCGGGGCGTGGCCCGCGACGGTCTGGAGCTGGACGCCGAAGCGGCGTGCGGCGGCCTCGGTGCGGGCGCAGGCGTCGGGGTCGGCGTCGACGGCGATGACGGCGGCGCCGAAGCGGGCGGCCTCCACGGCGAGGGCGCCGGAGCCGCAGCCGATGTCCCAGACGAGGTCGCCGGGGCGGGGGCCGAGGCGGGCGAGCTGGGCGGCGCGCAGGTCCGCCGATTCGCCGCGGGAGGGTTCGCCGTCGTACGCGCCGGGCGGCAGGGCCCAGCCGCGTACGGGGCCGGGGTCGCGGCCCATCAGCCAGGGTCCGGCGGGGGCGGGGGCGGCGGTGGCGCCGATGACGATGACGACGTTGGGGTCGCGCCAGGCGTGGTCGGCGGCCTTGTCGGAGGTGAGGACCGTGACCTGTTCGCGCTCGGTGCCGAGCTCCTCGCAGATGACGAAGGTGCGGTGCACGCCCTCGAGGAGCAGGGCCAGTTCGGCGGGGCCGGCGCCCGGGGAGGTGAGGACGGCGACCTTGGTGTGGGCGCGGCACACGTTGACGGCCCGGCGCAGCGTACGGCTGTGGGCGACCACGATCTGCGCGTCGTCCCAGGGCATGCCGGCCCGGGCGAAGGCGGCGGCGACGGAGGAGACGGCGGGCACCACTTCGACCTCCAGCCCGTGCTGGGGTGCGCGCAGGGTGCGGACGACGCCGAAGAAGCCCGGGTCGCCGTCGGCGAGGACGACGGCGGTGCCGCGGTGGCCGGCGATGCGGCGGGCGGCGAGGTCGACGCTGCCGAGGCGGATGCGCTCGGCGGTCGGCGGGACCTCGGGGAGCGCGAGGTGGTGGGCGGCTCCGGCCACCAGGGTGGCGGCCGACAGGGCGGACCGCGCGGCCGCGGTGAGGGGCGAGCCGTCCCAGCCGATCACCGTGACCCGGTCGGCCATCTTCGTCTGTCTCCTGGGGTGTTGATGCAGGTCGGGGGCAGCCTGAGCGTACCGCGCGGGGCGGCGGTCAGTTCCAGTCGGTGAAGCCGGAGTAGCCGGCGTCGGCGTGCTGGTCGGCGGCGCCTTCGAGGTCCTCGGGGAGCAGGCTCCAGACGATCAGGTCGGTGCGGATGTCGGCCCAGCCGCCGTCCTCCGTCCGGCTGCGGGCTATCCACGCGTTGCGGAGCACGCCTTCGCTGATGCAGCCGATCTTCTGGGCGACCTGCTGGGAGGCGGTGTTGCCGGCGGCGGTGCGCAGTTCGAGGCGTTCGAAGCGCCGGTCGCGGAAGAGCCACTGCGCGACGGCGAGGAGGGACTCGGTGGCGTAGCCCTCGCCGCGGGCCCAGGGGGCGGTGACGTAGGCGGCCTCGGTGGCGCGGGTGTGCCAGTTGGTGTTGCGGAGGTGGACGGTGCCGACGAGCCGCTGGGTGAGGAACTCGGTGACGGCGAGGACGATGCCGCGGCCTTCGGTGCGCTCGGCAGGAGCGATCCTGCTGACCCACTCCTCGGAGTGGGCGGTGGTGTACGGGTGGGGAACCGACGTCCAGGCGACGATCAGCTCGTCGTTCATCATCTCGGTGTGAGCCGGAATGTCCGATTCCTCGTAGGGGCGCAGCACCAGCCGTTCCGTGCTGATGGAGATGTCCGGAAAGGTGGATGTCATGCGCTGCTCCATGCCGAAGACCGTCCGTAAAACCGTTCGTAAAGCCATGAACGCACAGCATGCAGCATGGGGCACGCGGTACGCATGGGCGGGTCGGTACGGCCGCGTCGTTACGTCACCGTTGTGACGCCGCAGGCCCCGCGTACCGGACGGGGTGCGCGGGGCCTGCGGGGTTCGAGGGTGTTACTTCACGGCGCCGAAGGCGGGGATGACCGCGCCGTTGCTGTAGGTCTCCTCGATGTACTTCTTCGCCTCGGGCGAGTTCAGCAGCTTGACGAGCTTCTGCACGCGGGCGTCGTTCTCGTTGCCCTTCTTGACGGCGAGGAAGTTGGCGTACGGGTTGCCCTCGGGCTTCTCCAGCGCCAGGGCGTCCTTGGCCGGGTTGAGCTTGGCCTCGATGGCGTAGTTGCCGTTGATGACGGCGGCGTCGACGTCGTTCAGGGCGCGGGGCACGGTGGCGGCCTCCAGCTCCTTGAACTCCAGGCCCTTCTTGTCCTTGATGTCGGAGAGCTTGGCGTCGGCGCCGACGCCGTCCTTGAGGGTGATGACACCGTGGTCGGCGAGGAGCTTGAGCGCGCGGCCCTCGTTGGTGGTGTCGTTGGGGACGGCGACGGTCTGGCCGGGCTTCAGGTCCTTGAGGTCCTTGACCTTCTTGGAGTAGAAGCCGAGCGGCTCCAGGTGGACGTTGACCACCGGGACGATCTCGGTGCCGTTCTTCTTGTTGAAGTCGTCGAGGTACGGCTTGTGCTGGAAGTAGTTGGCGTCGACCTGGCCCTGGTCGGTGGCGGTGTTGGGCAGGACGTAGTCCGTGAACTCCTTCACCTCCAGCTTCAGGCCCGCCTTCTCGGCCAGGTTGTCCTTGACGAAGGTGAGGATGTCGGCGTGCGGCGTCGGGGACGCGGCGACGACGAGCGGCTTCGACGGGTCGGCCTTGCCGGAGTCGGACTTCGCGCCCGGGTCGGAGGCCGTGCCGCAGGCGGTGAGGCCGAGGGCGAGGGCGGTGATGCCGGCGAAGGCGGTGGTGAGCTTCAGGTTCTTGATGTTCTTACGCACGAAAAGTGCCTCTTTCTGGTGGTGCGGACAACGCCCGGACAAGGAGTGCGGGCTGTGTGGGGGAGAAAGTCAGGAGGCGGTACGTCCCCGGCGGGCGAGGAGCCGTACGGCGAGGTCGCCGATGAGCTGGACGACGGTCACGATGACGATCAGCAGCACCACGGTGACCAGCATGAACTCGGTCTCGAAGCGCTGGTAGCCGTAGGTGATGACCTTGGAGCCGAGCCCCTCGCCGCCGACCGCGCCGGCCAGCGCCGAGTAGCTGATCAGCGTGATGACCGTGGTGGTGAGGGCGGCGATCAGGGACGGCAGGGCCTGCGGGAGCAGCACCTTCCGCACGATCGTCGGGATGGAGCCGCCCATGGACTGGACGGCTTCGACCAGTCCGTGGTCGACCTCGCGGATCGCCGTCTCGACCAGGCGCGCGAAGAAGGGGATGGCGCCGATGGAGAGCGGCACGATCATGGCGCTCGGGCCGATGAAGGTGCCGACCACGAAGGTCGTGAAGGGGATCAGCGCGACGAGCAGGATGATGAACGGCAGCGAGCGGCCGACGTTCACGATCGCGCCGATGACCTTGTTCACCGGTCGGTTCTGCAGCAGTCCGCCCTTGTCGGTGAGGACGAGGAGGACGCCGAGCGGCAGACCGCCGATGACGGTGACGACGGTGGACCACAGCACCATGTAGAGCGTGTCGATGGTGCCCTGTTCCAGCAGGGGCCGCATCTCTTCCCAGGTCACTTCGTGGCCTCCTTGACCAGCAGCGGCTCTTCGGTGGCGTCGGCGGCACCGGTCGCCTCGTCGTCGATGACGTCGACCTGGAGGCCCTGTTCGCGCAGGAAGCCGACGGGCACGACGTTCTCCTCGTAACGGCCGGGCAGCTCGATGCGCATGCGCCCGATCTGCTTGCCGCCGACGGTGTCCATGGCGGCGCCGAGGATCGAGATGTCGACGTTGTACGTGCGCGACAGCTGGGAGATCACCGGCTGGGTGGCGGCCTCGCCGTGGAAGGTGACGTCGAGGACCGTGCGGTCCGGGCCGGTGGCGGTGCCGGTGACCGGGAAGAGCTCGTGGGCGAGCTCGGAGCCGGGGGTGGCGAGCAGCTCGGCGACGGTGCCGGACTCGACGATCCGCCCCTTCTTCATGAGGGCGGCCGAGTCGCAGATCTGCTTGACGACGTCCATCTCGTGCGTGATGAGGAGGACGGTCAGCCCGAGCTGGCGGTTGAGGTCGCGCAGCAGCTGGAGGATGGAGCGGGTGGTCTCCGGGTCCAGCGCGCTGGTCGCCTCGTCGGAGAGCAGCACCTTCGGGTTGCCGGCGAGCGCGCGGGCGATGCCGACGCGCTGCTTCTGGCCGCCGGAGAGCTGGCCGGGGTACGCCTTGGCCTTGTCGGCGAGGCCGACGAGGTCGAGGAGTTCGCGCGCACGGCGGGAGCGCTCGGCGCCGTGGACGCCGAGGATCTCCAGGGGCAGCTCGATGTTGTCCTGGACGGTGCGCGAGGACAGCAGGTTGAAGTGCTGGAAGACCATGCCGATGCGGCTGCGCGCGCGGCGCAGCTCCTTGCCGGCGCGGCGGCCCCGGCCGGCGAGCGCGGTCAGGTCGGTGCCGTCGACCGTCACGGTGCCGGAGGTGGGGCGCTCCAGGAGGTTGACGCAGCGGATGAGGGAGGACTTGCCGGCGCCGCTCTGTCCGATGACGCCGAAGACCTCGCCCTCGCGGACGTGGAGGTCGACGCCGTCCAGAGCGGTGACCTGGCGGCCTCTCGTCTCGTAGACCTTGGTCAGGCCCGAGGTGGTGATCACAGGGGTTTCCGTCACTGTCGAGTGCGCGGCGCGGAGTCCGCCGGGCACGGGGCATTCGTCACACGGGTCGTTCGTCGTTCCGACGCGCGGCACGGCTGGTTCGGCGGTGGCCGGGGGGTGGCACGTGCGCGGGGCGGGCGGCGCGGTCCGGCGGTCGCGGTCTTCGTTCTGCTGGCGTACGGGCGCGGCGGCCGGCTCGGCTGTCGGTCTCGCTTCGGGGCGCGAGGCTCACGCGGGGGCCCTCAGAAGGCGCACATTCGACACATACAACGAGCACCGGGCGTCATCATCGCCTCGGTCGCAAGGGTGCGGCTGCTCGTCGTGGTCATGCGTGCCAGTAAAGCAGACACGTCTTCGGGGTTCGGGCGGCTGTCCGCATAGCGGACTGCTGCGTCACACCATGCGGACGCCGGCATTCCGCACATCGGGCGGTGGCGACACCTCCATGACCTGCGCGAATACGACGGGACGACCGGCTCGGCGGCCGCGGCGGCGGCCCGCGCGCAGTGGCATGTTGTGGTCAAGACCACGGCTGCCGGGATGGCGGACGGAGCCGGGTGCCGCCCATGGGGGCGGTCGCACCGGGCCATTTGGCCCGTATTAGTCTCGGCGCATGCTCGACGCCCTGACGGTCGCGGTCTCCGTGGCCGCTCTCGCCCTCGCCGCCTGGTGCGGCTTCGCCGCCTACCGGGACCAGCCCACCAAGGACTGGCACTTCATCGGCATGGCGGTGGTGACGGTGCTGGCGCTCGCTCAGCTGGTCATCGGCGTCGTGCTGCTGGCGCGCGGCGAGAAGGCCGACGAGGGCACGGCCATCTTCGTGGCGTACCTGCTCGGCGCGTTCTGCGCGGTGCCGGCGGCCGGGTTCATGTCGCTGGCGGAGCGCACCCGCTGGGGGTCGGCGACCGTCGCGGCGGGCGCGGTCGTGCTGGCCGTGCTGGAAGTGCGCCTCTTCGACATCTGGGGGGCCTGACGTGGCGGCGGAGCGCAGGCTGGTCCAGGGGCCGGGCATGCTCGTGGTCTGGCTGTACGGGGTGATGTCGGTCGGCGCCGTGTCGCGGTCGGCGTACCAGATCGCGACCGAGTTCGACCGCGCGCCACTGCCGTACACGCTGTCGGCCCTCGCGGCCGTGGTGTACGTCTTCATCACGTACACGCTGGTACGGGGCGGGGAGACGGCCCGCAAGGCGGCGCTGGTGTGCTGCGCCGCCGAGCTGGTGGGCGTGCTGGCCGTGGGGACCTGGTCGCTGCTGGACCCGGGCGCGTTCCCGGACTCCACGGTGTGGTCCCGGTACGGGTACGGCTACGTCTTCATCCCGGTGCTGCTGCCGGTGACCGGGATCCTGTGGCTGCGGAAGGCGGCTACGCGGCCTTCTCCAGCGTGACCAGCGTGAGGCGCGGCCCCACCTGCCGAGTGGCGACCGCCTCGTACCCCTTCTTGCGGTAGAGGCGCAGGTTGCCGTCGCTGCGGTGGCCGGTGAAGAGCTGGTAGCGCTTGGCGGCCGGGTCGGCGGCGAAGTGCTGCTCGATGGCGTCGAGGAGCCGGCTGCCGAGACCGTGGCGGCGCATGCGCGGGTGGACGATGAGCTTGGCGATGCGGGCCGTGCCGGTGGCGTCGACCTCGCCGCGTACGGAGGCGACGACCTCGCCGCCGAGCCGCGCCACGAGCGCGTGGCCACGGGCGATCTCGGCCTTCAGGTCGTCGAGGGTCTGGGTGAGGGGCTCGATGGTGTAGTCGCCGTAGAGCTCGGCCTCGCTCTGGTAGCAGAGGTACTGCAGCTTGAGGATGTGCTCCGCGTCCTGCTCGTCCGCCGCTGAGATGGTCACGCTCATGCCCATGTGTGCATGCCTCCGGCTCACCTGATACGCCCTGTCGGTCTACCGCACCATTCCCCGATGGGCGGGAGCGGCAACCTCTGCCGGCAGCATTCTGCGCAGACATCCCAGGCAACGGGAACGCATCGGCCCTAGACTCCCCTGTGAGATACCCAACTCTCCTGCGATTTCGCGGTAGGTCGGGTCGTTTGGCGACAACATCGCAGCCAGCAGCCTCCGACAGTGGGCGGGTGCCCGATCGATGGCGTGCCGCAGGACGCGGCGCCGTTCGGCGGTGAGGGCGGCGCTCTCGGGCCCGGGTTCGTGCCCGGCGTCCGGGACGGGGAAGGGGAACGGGGGCGGTTCCTCGCCGCCGTACGGGTGCTCGCGCACGGCCGTACGGCGGGCGCGGCGGGCCTCGGCGCGCACGGCGCGGCGCAGCCAGTCGGCGGGGTCGTCCGGCACGCCGCCGGGCCGCCGGGAGGCGGGGCCGCCGCGGGGCCGGGAGGCGGGACTGGAACCGGGCGAGGAGGCGGGGCCGGAGCCGGGCGGGGAGGCGGGGCCGGAGCCGTCCAGCCGTTCCAGGAGGCGGAGCCACACCGCCTGTTCGAGGTCGTCCGGCTCGATGCCGGCGGCCGTGGCCTCGGCGTGGCACTCGGCGGCGAGGAGGGGCGCGAGGGCGCGGAGGGGTTCGGGGAGGTGGGCGGTGCCGGGGGCGCCGGTCGGTGTCGTCGTCATGCCGGGCATGACTCGGGCGGTCAGGGCGGCGGTTTCCACGCGCCGCCCAAACCGCCCGTGCGGGTGACCCCGGCGCCCGGCTCCCGGCCCCCGGCTCAGCGGGTGCGGGCGTCCCCCGCCGCCAGCAGGCCCGTGTCCGGGTGGTCGGTGAAGATTCCGTCGATCCCCGTGGCGAAGTAGGTCTCGTACGCGCCGAAGACGTCCCCGAACGCCGCCGGATCCGTGCCGCGCCGGAAGTCGGCCGGCAGGAAGGTGTTCTCGTTGCGCAGCGTGTACGGGTGGACGAGCAGCTTCGCGGCGTGCGCGTCACGCACCAGGGTGGTCGGCTTGCCCAGCTTGCCGTTCTTGTCCTTCGGGATGACGAGGTCGAGCAGTGGGCCGATGCCCTGCGCGTACGCGGCGATCCCCTTCAGGCCCTCGGGCGTGATCAGGTCGGCGACCGTGCGGGGGTCACCCGCCTCGCGGAAGTCCCACGGACGGTCGTCCGGGGTCCACAGCAGCACGACGCGCGGCGTGGAGACGAGCTTCGCCATGCGCTCCATGCTGGTCGGCTCGAACGACTGGAGGAAGGTCGGCGAGTCGGCGCCGTGGCGCCCGTACCGGCGCAGCAGCCGGGCGAGCCGCTCCTCGAGGCCGAGGCCGAGCTTGCGGAAGTAGGTCGGGTGCTTGGTCTCGACGTACAGCCACACCGGGTGGCCGCGCCGGCGGCCCTCCTTCTCGGCCCAGCGCAGCACCTCCTCGAAGGTGGGGACGGTCCAGCGCCCGTCATACAGGGTGTTCTCCTGGCGGGTGGCCGGGATGCGCTCCTTGGCGCGCAGGGTCTTGAGCTCCGCGAGGGTGAAGTCCTCGGTGAACCAGCCGGTGAGGGTGGTCCCGTCGACGGTCTTGGTCGTCTTGCGGGAGGCGAACTCGGGGTGGTCGGCGACGTCCGTGGTGCCGGTGATGTCGTTCTCGTGGCGGCAGACCAGGTGGCCGTCCTTCGTCGGGACGAGGTCCTGTTCGATGACGTGCGCCCCCATGTCGAGGGCCAGCTGGTACGAGCCGAGGGTGTGCTCCGGCCGGTAGCCGCTGGCGCCGCGGTGCGCGATGACCGTGGGGACGGGCAGCCGCCGGTGCGGGGCGGAGGGCCTGGCCTGTGCCGTACCGGCGCTCCCCGCCGAGAGGACGGCGGCCGAGCCGAGCACCGCCGCCCCGAGGACGGCTCGCCTGCGCGCACCCTGTGTCATGAAGGCTCCTTACGTACGTCAGCGTGATCGCCCTTTCGGGCGAGTGAGCGAGGCCCGATCGTAGGTACTTCGGCCTTACGTACGGGAGACCCCCGGCGAACGTGTGGAAAACACAGGTCAACGTCGCGTATCGGGTACGTCAACCCGATGTGCGGTGCGGGGTGACCCGCGAGTATCGTCCTCACCCGCACATACTGGTCACATACCCGGTTGGCTTTTCGGCTACTTCGTCGGAGGACTCGTTGTCCCGCTTCGCCCTCATCAAGGCAGTGCTCGGCCCCGTCATGCGCCTGATGTTCCGCCCCCGGGTGGAGGGCGCGGAGAACATCCCCGGGTCGGGACCGGTCATCCTCGCGGGCAACCACCTGACCTTCATCGACTCGATCGTCCTGCCGATCGTCTGCGACCGGCAGGTCTGCTTCATCGGCAAGGACGAGTACGTCACGGGCAAGGGGATCAAGGGCCGTCTGATGGCCTGGTTCTTCACGGGCGTCGGCATGATCCCGGTGGACCGCGACGGCGCCAACGGCGGCGTGGCCGCGCTGATGACGGGCCGCCGGGTGCTGGAGGAGGGCAGGGTCTTCGGCATCTACCCGGAGGGCACCCGCTCCCCCGACGGCCGGCTCTACCGGGGCCGCACGGGCATCGCGCGGCTGACGCTGATGACGGGCGCGCCGGTGGTGCCGTTCGCCATGATCGGCACGGACAAGCTCCAGCCGGGCGGCGCCGGGCTGCCGCGCCCCGGCCGGGTGACGGTGCGCTTCGGCGAGCCGATGGAGTTCTCGCGGTACGAGGGCATGGACCGCGACCGGTACGTGCTGCGTGCGGTGACGGACTCCGTGATGACGGAGGTCATGCGGCTGTCCGGTCAGGAGTACGTGGACATGTACGCGACGAAGGCGAAGGCGGCCTGACGGGCCACCGACGGCCGGCGGCCGGCGCGGCCGCCCGAAGCTTGCGAGTCGCCCCTGCGCCGAGCCCGCGAGGGCGGCGGCCGCGAACCGCGACGAAGACGAAGGCCGCGTAGCCGACGGGTTCGCGCGCGCACGGCTGTATACGACGGAGGGCCGCACCCCCGGTGGGGGTGCGGCCCTTCGTCATGGCGTCACGGGTGCTCGACGCCCTCCGCAAGCTTCTGGCCCCGCAGCAGGAACCACGCGGCGACCGCCGTCGCCAGCAGGACGACCGCGCCGACGCCCGCCGCGATGCGCAGGCCCTCGACGAAGGCGTCCTGCGCGGCCGTGACCAGCGCGGTGGCCGTGGCGTCCGGCAGGCCGGCGGACGCCTCCACCGCACCGCCCAGCGACTGGTGCGCGGCCACGGCGGTACCGGCGGGCACGCCGTCCGGTGTGGCGAAGTCGCTGTAGACGCCGGTCACGACGGAGCCGAGGAGCGCGATGCCGAGCGCCGCGCCGAGTTCGTACGCCGTCTCGGACACCGCCGAGGCCGCGCCCGCCTGCTCCCGGGGGACGCTGGAGAGGATGACGTCGGCGGTGACGGTGAACGCGAAGCCCGCGCCCACGCCGACGACCAGCAGCGACGCGCCGAGCATGGGGTAGCCGGTGGACCGGTCGAGCAGCGTCAGCGCGGCGAGGGCCAGGCCCACGCCGGCGAGGCCGCCGGAGACGACGGACCGCACCGTGAAGCGACGGGCGACGGTGCCCGCGATCAGACCCGCCGTCACGGCGCCGATCGCGGCGGGCAGTTCGGCGAGGCCCGCCTCCAGCGGCTGGCGGCCCTGCACCAGTTGCAGGAACTGGGAGAGGAAGAACACCAGTCCGGACAGGCCCAGGATGGTCAGCAGGTCGGCGAGGACGGCCCCGGAGAAGCCCCGGTGGTGGAAGAGCCGCATGTCCAGCACGGGAGCCTCCAGCCGGAGCTGGCGCCGTACGAACCAGGTGAGGGCACCCACGCCGATCACGGCGGCGACGGCCATGTCGAGGCGCAGGCCGTGCGCGGCAGCCTCCTTGACGGCGTAGACGACACCGATCATGCCGACGAGCGAGAGCGCGACGCTGAGCAGGTCCCAGGGGCCGGGCGCCGGGTTCTTCGACTCGGGGATGAACTTGATGCCGACGACCACCAGCACCACCATGACGGGCAGGTTGATCAGGAAGACCGAGCCCCACCAGAAGTGCTCCAGCAGGAACCCGCCGACGACCGGCCCGACGGCCGCGCCGGCCGAGGCCATGGCGCCCCAGACGCCGATGGCGAGGCTGCGCTCGCGCGGGTCGTGGAAGAGGTTGCGGATGAGCGCCAGCGTGGACGGCATGAGGGTCGCGCCGGCGACACCGAGCAGCGCGCGGGCGACGATCATCAGCTCGGGGGTGGTGGCGTACGCGTTGAGCACGGACACCGCGCCGAAGGCGGCGGCACCGGTCAGCAGGAGCTTCTTGCGGCCGATGCGGTCGCCGAGGCTGCCCATGGAGACGAGGAGACCGGCGATGACGAAGGAGTACACGTCGCCGATCCACAGCAGCTGGGTGCCGGTGGGGCGCAGGTCCTCGCTGAGGAAGGGGGTGGCCAGGCCGAGGACGGTGGCGTCGACCGCGACGAGCAGCACGGCCAGGACGAGTACGGCGAGTGCCAGCCACCGCCCGGGGCGGCGTACAACCTCCGATCCCTTGGTGAGCTGTTCTGTACGGGTCATCTCTCCACGCTCCTGCGTGCTCCGCCGAGCAGCAACTCGGCGATCATGTACTGGAAGTCCTTGGCGGCGACCCGCCCGTCCTGCACGGCCCAGGCGCCGGTGCCGATGAGGCCGTAGAGCGCCTCGGTGAGCCAGGCGGGTGTGAGGTCGATCCGGAAATCGCCCTCCTCCTGACCGCGCCGGAACAGCGCGGCCACGCGGGCGTCGAGGCGGGCCCAGCCCTCGTTCATCTGGTCGCCCTCGAAGAGCTGGTTCTCGGTGACGAGGAACGCGAGCAGTCCGGCGACGGGCTCCACTCCGGCGATGAGCCGGCGCAGCGCCGCCTCGGCGGGGCCGTCGTCGAGCCGGGCGGCGTCGATGGCCGCCTCGAACTCCTGGATGCCGAGCGCCTCCAGCGCCCTCACCAGCGCATCCCGCCCGGCGAAGTGCCGGTGGAGAGTGGCCCGGCCGATGCCTGCGGCGCGGGCGACCTCGTCCATGGTGGCGGTCGCCTTGCGGGAGAGGAGGGCGGCGGCGGTGCGCAGCACCTGCTCACGATCGACTGTCATGAGACAACCATAACCCACATGAGACAGCAATGTCTCATTCGAAATTCGATCGACTCACGAGGAGGAGGACAGGATGCTGAGGCGCATGAAGCCACTGCTGCTGATCGACGTGGACGGTCCGCTCAATCCGTACGCCGCCCAGGCCCAGCGCAGACCGGAGGGGTACACCACCCACCGCATGCGACCGACGGGCTGGACGGAGGGGAAGCCGCTGCGGGTGTGGCTCGATCCGGAGCACGGGAAGGAGCTGCTCGCCCTCGCGGAGGACTACGAGCTCGTCTGGGCCACGACGTGGAAGGGCGAGGCGAACGACTGGATAGGACCGCACCTGGGCCTGCCCGAGCTGCCGTACATCGACTGGCCCCAGATGCACGGAAAGGCCCCTCGCGGGACCTTCTGGAAGACGCAGTACATCCTCGAGTACGCGGCGGGGCGGCCGTTCGCCTGGGTGGACGACGACATCACGGCGTACGACCGGGAGTACGTGGAGCGGGAACACCTCGCCGCCGCCCTGTTGCTGCACGTCGATCCCCGTATCGGACTGATACGGCCGGACTTCGACGCGCTCGCGGAGTGGGCGGCGGCGAGGTGAGGTCGCGAGGACCGGTGAGGCCTAGTGCTTCGCGGTGGCCCAGGCGCGCTGGATCACCAGGTCGGCCTTGACCTCGGAGAGCTGGGTGGCGACGGCCGAGGGGGCCGTGCCGCCGCGGCCGTCGCGGGAGGCGAGGGCGCCGCGGACGTTGAGGACCGTGCGGACCTCGGGGGTGAGGTGCTCGGAGATCTTGGCGAACTGCTCGTCGGTGAGCTGGTGCAGCTCGATGCCGTGCGCCTCGCACTCCTTGACGCACTCGCCCGCGACCTCGTGCGCCACGCGAAACGGCACGCCCCGCTTGACCAGCCACTCGGCGATGTCCGTCGCGAGGGAGAAGCCGGCCGGGGCCAGCTCCTCCATGCGCTCCCGGTTGACGGTGAGCGTGGCCATCATGCCGGTGAAGGCGGGGAGCAGGACCTCCAACTGGTCGCAGGAGTCGAAGACCGGCTCCTTGTCCTCCTGGAGGTCGCGGTTGTAGGCGAGGGGCAGGGCCTTGAGGGTGGCCATGAGCCCGGTCAGGTTGCCGATCAGGCGGCCGGACTTGCCGCGCGCCAGCTCCGCGATGTCCGGGTTCTTCTTCTGCGGCATGATCGACGAGCCGGTGGAGAAGGCGTCGTGCAGCGTCACGAAGGAGAACTCCTTCGTGTTCCAGATGATGATCTCCTCGGCGATCCGGGAAAGGTTCACCCCGATCATCGCGGTGATGAAGGCGAACTCGGCGACGAAGTCGCGCGAGGCCGTGCCGTCGATGGAGTTGCCCGCGCTGCCGTTCTCGAAGCCCAGGTCCTTGGCGACCGCCTCCGGGTCGAGCCCGAGGGACGAGCCGGCGAGGGCGCCGGAGCCGTACGGGGAGACCGCCGTCCGCTTGTCCCACTGGCGCAGCCGCTCGGCGTCCCGCGACAGGGACTGCACGTGCGCGAGGACGTGGTGCGCGAAGAGCACCGGCTGGGCGTGCTGGAGGTGCGTACGGCCCGGCATGGCGACGTCCGGGTGGGCCTCCGCGAGGCCGACGAGGGCGTCCTGGAGGTCGGCGAGCAGGCCGCCGATGATCCGGGCGTGATCGCGGAGGTACATCCGGAAGAGCGTGGCGACCTGGTCGTTGCGGGACCGGCCGGCCCGCAGCTTGCCGCCGAGGTCCGGGCCGAGCCGCTCCAGCAGACCGCGCTCCAGCGCGGTGTGGACGTCCTCGTCGGCGATGGTGCCCACGAAGGAGCCGCTCGCGACGTCCGCCTCCAGCTGGTCGAGGCCCGCCAGCATGCGCGTCAGCTCGTCCGCCGTGAGCAGCCCCGCCTTGTGGAGCACGCGCGCGTGGGCGCGGGAGCCGGCGATGTCGTACGGCGCGAGGCGCCAGTCGAAGTGCACGGACGCCGACAGCTTGGCCAGGGCCTCGGCGGGGCCGTCGGCGAAACGGCCACCCCAGAGCCGGACGTCACCGGTGTTGCTGCTCACTTGCTCAAGCTCCTCAAGGCTGTGGGTCAAGCTGTGGAAGTACGACGCCTCCCCCTCCGGGCGCGGACGGGGAGGCGGCTGTCGAACGAGTCGGCGTCAGGCCAGGTCACGCCGGGCGGCGATCTTCGCGGACAGGGCGAAGATGTCGATGAAGCCCTGGGCCTTCGACTGGTCGAAGGTGTCGCCGGTGTCGTACGTGGCGAGGTTGAAGTCGTACAGCGCCTGCTCGGACTTCCGGCCGGTGACGACGGCGCGGCCGCCGTGCAGGGTCATCCGGATGTCGCCGGAGACGTGCTGGTTGGCCTCGTTGATGAAGCCGTCCAGGGCGCGCTTGAGCGGCGAGAACCACAGGCCGTCGTAGACGAGCTCGCCCCAGCGCTGCTCGACCTGCCGCTTGTAGCGGGCCAGCTCGCGCTCGACGGTGACGTTCTCCAGCTCCTGGTGGGCGGTGATCAGGGCGATCGCGCCGGGAGCCTCGTAGACCTCGCGGGACTTGATGCCGACGAGGCGGTCCTCGACCATGTCGATCCGGCCGATGCCCTGGGCGCCGGCGCGCTCGTTGAGCTGCTGGATGGCCTGGAGGACGCTGACGGGCTTGCCGTCGATGGCGACCGGGACGCCCTCCTTGAAGGTGATGACGACCTCGTCGGCCTCGCGCGGGGTGGCGGGGTTCGACGTGTACTCGTAGATGTCCTCGATCGGCGCGTTCCAGATGTCCTCGAGGAAGCCGGTCTCGATGGCGCGGCCGAAGACGTTCTGGTCGATGGAGTACGGGGACTTCTTGGTGGTGGCGATCGGCAGCTCCGCCTTCTCGGCGAAGGCGATGGCCTTGTCCCGGGTCATCGCGTAGTCGCGGACCGGGGCGATGCACTTCAGGTCGGGGCCCAGGGCCTGGATGCCGGCCTCGAAGCGGACCTGGTCGTTGCCCTTGCCGGTGCAGCCGTGCGCGACGATGCCGGCGTTGTGCTTCTTGGCGGCGGCGACCAGGTGCTTGACGATCGCGGGCCGGGAGAGCGCCGAGACCAGCGGGTAGCGGTCCATGTACAGCGCGTTGGCCTTGATCGCCGGGAGGCAGTACTCGTCGGCGAACTCGTCCTTGGCGTCCGCGACCTCGGCCTCGACCGCACCGCAGGCGAGCGCGCGCTTGCGGATGACGTCCAGGTCCTCGCCGCCCTGGCCGACGTCCACGGCGACGGCGATGACCTCGGCACCCGTCTCCTCGGCGATCCAGCCGATGGCGACGGAGGTGTCCAGTCCGCCCGAATAGGCGAGTACGACGCGCTCGGTCACGGGTTTCTCCTTACAGTGCATGCGGTGATGGGTATAAGTATGCAGGGGTCCGTATGGTTCGTCAATCCGGGCTCGCGGGCGTGACGCGGGCCACACGGTGCGCAGGCGGGAGCGGGGCCGGTGAGGCGGGTGTCCCGCGAGTGCGCCCTGCTGGTCATCGCACCGGTACTCCACCATCCGGGCGGCGGACGTCATCGTCGTCCTGGAGGGCGGCCGGGCCGTCGCCACCGGCAGGCACGACCAACTGCCGTCCGCGAGCGGCCATTATCGTTTCCTGTCCCGGGCGCAACGGGTGGGACGATAATGCGCTCATGGGACAACGCTACGCACGCATCGAAGGCCGGATACGCGACTTCATCGAGCAGCAGCCGGTGTTCTTCACGGCCACCGCCCCGCTGACGGGCGACGGCCACGTCAGTCTCTCCCCCAAGGGCCGCAAGGGCAGCCTCGTCGTCATCGACGAACTGACCCTCGCCTACCTCGACTTCGGCGGCAGCGGCGCCGAGACCATCGCCCACGTGCGCGAGGAGGGCAACGGCCGCATCACGCTGATGTGGTGTGCGTTCAGCGGTCCCCCGAAGGTGCTGCGGGTGCACGGCAAGGGCGAGGCGGTGTTCCGGGACGACCCGCGCTGGGCCGAGTTCATCCCGTACTTCAAGGACGTCGACGGCCCCTCGGCCCGCGCGATCATCCTCGTCCACGCCCAGCGCATCAGCGACGCGTGCGGCTTCGCCGTGCCGTTCATGGACTACCGCGAGGAGCGCACGCAGCACGCCGAGCACTTCGGCCGCAAGACGGACGAGGAGTTCGCGGCGTACTGCGAGAAGAAGGAACACGTCGGTGTGAGCCTGGACGGCCTGCCGGCCCTGCCCTTGCCGCTGCCGCCGCGCACGGACACGGTCTGAGAACCGGCGTCGGCTCGTGCCGGGTGACGGCCGCGGAGCCGTCGCCCGGCACGAGCCGGCGCTCAGCGCTCCTTCTGCGCCAGCCGCAGCAGGTGGTCCGCCAGAGCCTGGCCGCCCGACGGGTCGCGGGAGATGAGGAGCAGGGTGTCATCGCCCGCGATGGTGCCGAGGACCGCGTGGAGTTCGGCCTGGTCGATCGCGGAGGCGAGGAACTGGGCCGCGCCCGGTGGGGTGCGCAGGACCACCAGGTTGGCGGAGGCCTCGGCGGAGATCAGCAGTTCGCCGGAGAGGCGCCGCATGCGCTCCTCCTTGGCGGACTCGCCGAGGGGGGCCTGCGGGGTGCGGAAGCCGCCCTCGCTGGGGACCGCGTAGATCAGTTCGCCGCCCGTGTTGCGGATCTTGACCGCGCCGAGCTCGTCGAGGTCGCGGGAGAGCGTCGCCTGGGTGACGCTCAGCCCGTCGTCCGCGAGGAGCTTCGCCAGTTGGCTCTGGGAGCGCACCGGCTGCCGGTTGAGGATGTCCACGATCCGGCGGTGGCGCGCGGTGCGCGTCTGAGGAACGGACGGCCCGCCGTTCTCGTTGTCCTGGGCCTCGCTCATCGTCGTCTCATTCTCCGGATCGTCCGTCCCCGTTGCCTGCTGCGTCGAGGGCGCCGGGCAGGGCCCGGAGGAAGGCGTCCACCACGTCGTCGCCGATGGTCAGCGGGGGCATGAGCCGTACGACATCGGGGGCGGGCGCGTTCACCAGGAGGCCGGCGTCCTGAGCCGCCTGCTGCACCTGCGGCGCGAGGGGCTCGGTGAGCACGATACCCAGCAGGAGGCCGGCGCCGCGGACGTGGGAGACCAGCGGGTGGCCCAGGGCCTCGATTCCGTCGCGCAGCTTCTCGCCGACGCGCTTGACCTGGTCGAGGGCTCCGTCGGCCGCGAGGGTGTCGAGGACGGCGAGTCCTGCGGCGCAGGCGACGGGGTTGCCGCCGAAGGTGGTGCCGTGGTGGCCGGGCTTCAGCAGGTCGGCCGCCGGGCCGAAGGCGACGGTCGCGCCGAGGGGCAGGCCGCCGCCGAGGCCCTTGGCGAGGGTGACGAGGTCGGGCTCGACGCCGTGCGCCTGGTGCTCGAACCAGTGGCCGCACCGGCCGATGCCGGTCTGCACCTCGTCGAGGACGAGGAGCGTGCCGGTGGCGCGGGTGATCTCGCGGGCCGCCTTCAGGTAGCCGGCGGGCGGGACGGCGACGCCGATCTCGCCCTGGATGGGCTCGATGATGACGAACGCCGTCTCCTCGGTGACCGCCGCGCGCAGCGCGTCGACGTCGCCGTACGGTACGTGCGTCACGTCGCCGGGCAGCGGCAGGAACGGCTGCTGCTTGCCGGCCTGGCCGGTGAGGGCGAGCGAGCCCATGGTGCGGCCGTGGAACCCGCCGGTGGTGGCGACCATGTGGGTGCGCCCGGTCAGCCGGCCGATCTTGAAGGCGGCTTCGTTGGCCTCGGCGCCGGAGTTGCAGAAGAAGACCCGGCCCGGCCGGCCGAAGAGCTGGAGCAGCCGCTCGGCGAGCGCGACGGGCGGCTCGGCGACGAAGAGGTTGGAGACGTGGCCGAGGGTGGCTACTTGCGTGGAGACGGCCTCGACGATCGCGGGGTGGGCGTGGCCGAGGGCGTTGACGGCGATGCCGCCGACGAAGTCGAGGTACTCGGTGCCGTCGGCGTCCCAGACCTTCGCGCCCTGACCGCGTACGAGGGACAGCTTCGGCGTGCCGTAGTTGTCCATCAGCGCGGCCTGCCAGCGCTGCCGCAGTGCGTCGGTGCTCATTGCTCCCCCTGTCCGTCCGGCACGACCATCGTGCCGATGCCCTCGTCGGTGAAGATCTCCAGGAGGATGGAGTGCTGCACGCGGCCGTCGATGACGCGCGCGGTCGTCACGCCGTTGCGTACGGCGTGGAGGCAGCCCTCCATCTTGGGGACCATGCCGCTGGAGAGCTCGGGCAGCAACTTCTCCAGTTCGGTGGCGGTGAGCCGGCTGATGACCTCGTCGGAGTGGGGCCAGTCCTCGTACAGGCCCTCGACATCGGTCAGGACCATCAGCGTCTCGGCGCCCAGCGCCGCAGCGAGTGCCGCAGCCGCCGTATCAGCATTGACGTTGTAGACATGTCCGTCGTCCTGGGAACGGGCGATCGACGAGACGACCGGGATGCGGCCGTCGGCGAGCAGGGCCTCGATGGCGCCGGTGTCGATGCCGGTGATCTCACCGACCCGGCCGATGTCGACGAGCTCGCCGTCGATGCGCGGCTGGTGCTTGGTGGCGGTGATGGTGTGGGCGTCCTCGCCGGTCAGGCCGACGGCGAGCGGGCCGTGCTGGTTGAGCAGCCCGACGAGCTCGCGCTGGACCTGCCCGGCCAGGACCATCCGTACGACGTCCATCGCGTCCTCGGTGGTGACCCTCAGGCCCGCCTTGAACTCGCTGACGATGCCGTGGCGGTCGAGCGCCGCGCTGATCTGCGGGCCGCCGCCGTGCACCACGACCGGCTTGAGGCCGGCGTGGTGCAGGAAGACGACGTCCTGGGCGAAGGCGGCTTTCAGGTCCTCGTCGATCATGGCGTTGCCGCCGAACTTGATGACGACGGTCTTGCCGCGGTGGCGGGTCAGCCAGGGCAGCGCCTCGATGAGGATCTGGGCCTTGGGCAGGGCGGTGTGCTTGCGTGTCGTGCTCATGAGCTGTACGCGCTGTTCTCGTGGACGTAGTCGGCGGTGAGGTCGTTGGTCCAGATGACCGCCGACGCGGAGCCGGCCGCGAGGTCGGCGGTGATCGTCACTTCCCGGTAGCGCATGTCGACGAGGTCGCGGTCCTCGCCGACGGAGCCGTTCTTGCAGACCCAGACGCCGTTGATGGCGACGTTGAGCCGGTCCGGCTCGAAGGCGGCCTCGGTGGTGCCGATGGCGGACAGGACGCGGCCCCAGTTGGGGTCCTCGCCGTGGATCGCGCACTTGAGGAGGTTGTTGCGGGCGATGGAGCGGCCCACCTCGACGGCGTCCTCCTCGGAGGCGGCGTTGACCACCTCGACGCGGATGTCCTTGGACGCGCCCTCGGCGTCGCCGATGAGCTGCCGGCCGAGGTCGTCGCAGACCGTGCGGACGGCCTCGGCGAACTCCTCGTACGCGGGCGTGGTGCCGGAGGCGCCGGAGGCGAGGAGCAGCACGGTGTCGTTGGTGGACATGCAGCCGTCGGAGTCGACCCGGTCGAAGGTGACGCGGGTGGCGTCGCGCAGCGCCTTGTCGAGCGTCGCGGCGTCGACGTCGGCGTCGGTGGTGAGGACGACGAGCATGGTGGCGAGGCCGGGGGCGAGCATGCCCGCGCCCTTGGCCATGCCGCCGACGGTCCAGCCGTCCTTGCCGGTGGCGACGGACGTCTTGTGGACGGTGTCGGTGGTCTTGATGGCGATGGCGGCCTTCTCGCCGCCGTGCTCGCTGAGCGCCTCGGCGGCCTTCTCCACGCCGGGGAGCAGCTTGTCCATGGGGAGGAGTACGCCGATGAGGCCGGTCGACGCGACGGCGACCTCGCCCGCGCCGATGCCGAGGACGTCGGCGGCCTTCTCGGCGGTGGCGTGGGCGTCCTGGAAGCCCTGCGGGCCGGTGCAGGCGTTGGCGCCGCCGGAGTTGAGGACGACGGCGGTCAGCTCGCCGGTCTTCAGGACCTGCTCGGACCACAGGACGGGCGCGGCCTTGACGCGGTTGGAGGTGAAGACGCCCGCGGCGGCGCGGCGCGGCCCGGTGTTGACCACGAGGGCCAGGTCCGGGTTGCCGTTCTCCTTGATCCCGGCGGCGATGCCGGCCGCCGTGAATCCCTTGGCTGCCGTGACGCTCACGGTGCGACTCCGATCGTCGAAAGACCCGTGTCCTCGGGGAACCCGAGGGCGATGTTCATGCTCTGCACCGCGCCGCCGGCGGTGCCCTTGGTGAGGTTGTCGATGGCGCTGATCGCGATGACGCGGCCGGCCGTCTCGTCGTACGCGACCTGGACCTGGACGGCGTTGGAGCCGTAGACGGAGGCGGTCGCGGGCCACTGCCCCTCGGGCAGGAGGTGGACGAACGGCTCGTCGGCGTACGCCTTCTCGTACGCGGCGCGTACGTCCTCGGCCGTGGTGCCCGGCTTGGCCTTGGCGCTGCAGGTGGCGAGGATGCCGCGGGCCATGGGGGCGAGGGTCGGGGTGAAGGAGACGGTGACCTTCTCGCCCGCCACGGCGCCGAGGTTCTGCATCATCTCGGGCGTGTGGCGGTGGCCGCCTCCGACGCCGTACGGGGACATGGAGCCCATGACCTCGGAGCCGAGCAGGTGCGGCTTGAGCGCCTTGCCCGCGCCGGAGGTGCCGGTGGCGGCGACGATCACGGCGTCCGGCTCGACGAGGCCGCTGCCGTACGCCGGGAAGAGCGCGAGCGATACGGCCGTGGGGTAGCAGCCGGGCACCGCGATGCGCTTGGCCCCCTCCAGCGCGGCGCGGGCGCCCGGCAGCTCGGGGAGGCCGTAGGGCCAGGTCCCGGCGTGCGGGGAGCCGTAGAACCTCTCCCAGTCGGCGGCGTCGCGCAGCCGGAAGTCGGCGCCCATGTCGACGACGAGGACGTCGTCGCCGAGTTGCTCGGCGACGGCGGCGGACTGGCCGTGCGGCAGGGCCAGGAAGACGACGTCGTGCCCGGCGAGGACCTCGGCGGTGGTCGGCTCCAGCACCCGGTCGGCGAGCGGCAGCAGGTGCGGCTGGAGCCCGCCGAAGCGCTGGCCGGCGTTGGAGTTGCCGGTCAGGGCGCCGATCTCGACGCGGGGGTGGGCGAGGAGCAGCCGGAGGAGCTCTCCCCCCGCGTATCCGCTCGCGCCCGCCACTGCTGCTCGTACTGCCATCGGTCCTCCTCGGTGATGGCATGACTATACGCAGCCCTGCAGCTTTATGCAAAGAGTTCAGTCGCGCGACGGTCGCCGCCAGGAGACCGAGCGGCCGGGTTGGCTACCACCGTCGTCGAATGAAGCGCACCCGCTCGACCGCGGGGCCCCGAGCGGGAACGCGCATCAGGGAGCGACCGGGCGCTCGAAGAAGGTCTCGAGCACCACGGTGGCCTGCGTGCCGCTGACGCCGTCGATCGCGTAGATGCGGCGCAGCACGTCCTGGAGCTGCTCGGTCGTCGAGGTCCTGACCTTGACGAGGACGGACGCGCTGCCCGCGATGACGTGGGCTTCCTGGATCTCCGGGATGGCGGAGAACCGGTTGCCGGAGTCACCCACCCATCGCGTCGAGTCCACCATGACGAAGGCGAGCACGCCCCGGCCGATCGCCATGGGGTCGACCTCCACGGCCGTCCGCCGGATGACACCCCGCTCCCGCAGTTTGCGTACGCGTTCATGGGTCGCCCCCGCCGACAGCCCGACGGCCCGGCCCAGTGCCGCGTACGACTGTGTGGCGTCCTGCTGGAGGAGGGCGAGCAGGTGCCGGTCCACGCCGTCCATCGAATCTCCTTCGGGTAAGTCCTTGATCCAACGAATGTGGTTCTGCATAGTAAGCCTTTGTTCGACTTACATTCGCCGAGGGTGAGGATGCCGCATGTCCAGTGAGCGACCGCCGTTGTACGAGGTCCTCGATGACCGGTTCCGCACGGGCAGGTGCAACGCGGGCGACTCGCGGCTGGAGAAGCTGTACGAGGGCAGCCGCTGGGCCGAGGGGCCGGTGTACGTCCCGGCCGGCCGGTACCTGGTGTGGAGCGACATCCCCAACGACCGGCTCCTCCGCTGGGACGAAACCACCGGCACGGTCGGCGTCTTCCGCTCACCCGCCGGTCACCCCAACGGCAACACGCTGGACGCCGAGGGCCGGCTCATCACCTGCGAACAGGGCAACCGCCGGGTCACCCGCACCGAACACGACGGTTCGGTCACCGTGATCGCCGACCGCTACCAGGGCAAGCGCCTGAACAGCCCGAACGACGCGGCGGTGAAGTCCGACGGCTCCATCTGGTTCTCCGACCCCGACTTCGGGATCACCAGCGACTACGAGGGGCATCGCGCCGAGAGCGAGATCGGCGCCTGCAACGTCTACCGCGTGGATCCCCGCAGCGGTGAGGTGCGGCTGGTCGCGGACGGTCTCCGCGGCCCGAACGGGCTCGTCTTCTCCCTCGACGAACGCCGCTTGTACGTCTCGGACAGCCGGGCCAACCACATCCGCGTCTTCGACGTCCACGAGGACGGCACCCTCACCGGCGGTGACGTCTTCGCCGAGTGCAAGAACGGCAACTTCGACAACATCCGCTTCGACGACGACGGCCGGCTCTGGGCCGCCGCCATGGACGGCGGCGTCCACTGCTACGACCCGGACGGCACGCTCCTCGGCCGCCTCCTGGTCCCCGATCCCGTCGCGAACATCCGCTTCGGAGGCGCGAAGCGCAACCGCCTGTTCATCGCCGCCGACACCGCGCTGTACTCCGTCGTCATGGGTGTCACCGGCCCGCCACCCCTGCCGGCGGCGCGCGGGGACCACGCCCGGCGCAGTGGCTGAGGCCGGCGCCGCGCGTCCGTGACGGCGCCCGCCGCCGGGCCCCGCCCGGCTTCCGGGCCGAGGAGCACGCCACGGGCTCCCCGGCGCGGCCGGGCCGTCAGGCGGCCCTCGTCACCACGCGCATCCCGCCCTCCGCGAGGACGTCGAGCACCAGGGCGACGAGGTCATACCGCTCGCCCTCCGGCGCCAGGGCGCGGGTACCGTCCCTGCCCGGCATGATCGCCGTCCACCTGCACCGGGGGTGCATGCCCCGACCAGGTGGAACCCGGGAAACCCTTTTCCGGCGGAAGCGTTCAGCCGCCGGCGCCGACGTACGCCGCGAGGTGCTCGCCGGTGAGGGTGGAGCGGGCGGTGACGAGGTCGGCGGGGGTGCCCTCGAAGACGATCCGGCCGCCGTCGTGGCCGGCGCCGGGGCCGAGGTCGATGATCCAGTCGGCGTGCGCCATGACCGCCTGGTGGTGCTCGATGACGATGACCGACTTGCCGGAGTCGACCAGCCGGTCCAGCAGGCCGAGCAGCTGCTCGACGTCGGCGAGGTGGAGGCCGGTGGTCGGCTCGTCGAGGACGTACACACCGCCCTTCTCCGCCATGTGCGTGGCGAGCTTCAGCCGCTGCCGCTCGCCGCCGGAGAGCGTGGTGAGCGGCTGGCCGAGGGTGAGGTAGCCGAGCCCGACGTCGGCGAGCCGCGTCAGGATCCTGTGGGCCGCCGGGGTGCGCGCCTCGCCGGTGGCGAAGAACTCCTCGGCCTCGGTCACCGACATCGCGAGCACCTCGCTGATGTCGCGCCCGCCGAGGTGGTGGTCGAGGACGGACGCCTGGAACCGCTTGCCCTCGCACTCCTCGCAGGGGGTGGCGACACCGGCCATCATCGCCAGGTCGGTGTAGATGACGCCGGCGCCGTTGCAGGTGGGGCAGGCACCCTCGCTGTTGGCGCTGAAGAGCGCGGGCTTGACCCCGTTGGCCTTGGCGAAGGCCTTGCGGATCGGCTCGAGCAGCCCGGTGTACGTCGCGGGGTTGCTGCGCCGCGAGCCGCGGATCGGGGTCTGGTCGATGGACACCACACCCTCGGATGCGGGGATCGACCCGTGGATGAGCGAGCTCTTGCCGGAACCGGCCACGCCGGTGACCACGCACAGCACCCCAAGCGGGACGTCGACGTCGACGTCCCGGAGGTTGTTCGCCGTCGCGCCGCGGATCTCCAGCGTGCCGGTGGGCTTGCGCACCGCCTCCCTGAGCGCGGCCCGGTCGTCGAGGTGGCGGCCGGTGACGGTGTCGGCGGCCCGCAGTCCCTCGACGGTGCCCTCGAAGCAGACCGTGCCGCCCGCCGTACCGGCGCCGGGGCCGAGGTCGACGACGTGGTCGGCGATGGCGATCACCTCGGGCTTGTGCTCCACGACGAGGACGGTGTTGCCCTTGTCGCGCAGCCGCAGCAGCAGGTCGTTCATCCGCTGGATGTCGTGGGGGTGCAGGCCGGCGGTCGGCTCGTCGAAGACGTACGTGACGTCGGTGAGCGAGGAGCCGAGGTGGCGGATCATCTTGACGCGCTGCGCCTCGCCGCCCGACAGCGTGCCCGACGGCCGGTCGAGCGAGAGGTAGCCGAGCCCGATCTCCACGAAGGAGTCCAGGGTCTGCCGCAGCGAGGCGAGCAGCGGCGCCGCCGAGGGCTCGTCGAGGTCGCGGACCCAGGCGGCGAGGTCGCTGATCTGCATCGCGCAGGCGTCGGCGATGCTGATGCCCCGGATCTTGGACGAGCGGGCCGCCTCGGTGAGCCGGGTGCCGTCGCACTCGGGGCAGGTGGCGAAGGTGACCGCCCGGTCCACGAACGCCCGGATGTGCGGCTGGAGCGCCTCCCGGTCCTTGGACAGCATCGACTTCCGGAGCTTCGGGATCAGCCCCTCGTAGGTGAGGTTGATGCCCTCGACCTTGATCTTGGTCGGCTCCTTGTGGAGGAGGGCGTACAGCTCCTTCTCGGTGAAGTCGCGGATCGGCTTGTCGGGATCGAAGAAGCCGCAGCCGGTGTAGATGCGGCCGTACCAGCCGTCCACGCTGTAACCGGGGACGGTGAGCGCGCCCTCATTGAGCGACTTGCTGTCGTCGTACAGCTGCGACAGGTCGACGTCGGAGACCCTGCCCATGCCCTCGCAGCGCGGGCACATACCACCGGTGATCTTGAAGTCGCGCCGCTCCTTCACGGTCTTCCCGCCGCGTTCCAGGGTGACCGCGCCGGCGCCGCTGATGGAGGCGACGTTGAAGGAGAAGGCCTGCGGCGAGCCGATGTGCGGGTGGCCGAGCCGGCTGAAGAGGATGCGCAGCATGGCGTGGGCGTCGGTGACGGTGCCCACCGTGGAGCGGGGGTTGGCGCCCATCCGCTGCTGGTCGACGATGATCGCGGTCGTCAGGCCCTCGAGTACGTCGACGTCGGGGCGGGCCAGCGTCGGCATGAAGCCCTGCACGAAGGCGCTGTACGTTTCGTTGATCAGCCGCTGGGACTCCGCGGCGACGGTGTCGAACACGAGTGAGCTCTTGCCCGAACCGGAGACCCCGGTGAACACCGTCAGCCGGCGCTTCGGGATCTCCAGGCTGACGTCCTTGAGGTTGTTCACCCGCGCGCCGTGCACGCGGATCAGATCGTGGCTGTCGGCGGTGTGCGGCACGGGCGACTGCGGGTCCGTCGTCGTGGCCATGCTCATCGTCTCTCCATCTGTGGGGCGGCGGGGCGGAGGGGCCGGCGATCTTTCGGCGTCGGGGAAGTATGCCCCGCGCCGGGGAGCGCGGTCACTGTGGGCCGCGCTCCCCGGCGAGTGGTCTTCGGGCGACCGAGTCGCTTGCCCGGCACCGGAGTTGGAGCGCTCCGGCGGCGGGGCGGCGGGCCCGGCCGAAGCCGGTCGTTACCGCTTGCGGGGCTGGTTGAAGCGGAGCATGTTGCCGGCCGGGTCGCGAAAGGCGCAGTCGCGGACGCCGTACGGCTGGTCGATCGGCTCCTGCAAGACCTCGCCCCCGGCGGCCCGGATGCGTTCGAAGGTGGCGTCGCAGTCGTCGGTGGTGAAGATGACGCCGCGCAGCAGGCCCTTGGCCAGCAGTTCGGCCATCGCCTGCCGGTCGGCGGGCGAGGCGTTGGGGTCGGCGAGCGGCGGTTCGAGGACGATCTCCACGCCCGGCTGCGTGGGCGAGCCGACGGTCACCCAGCGCATCCCCTCGAACGCGACGTCGTTGCGCACCTCGAGGCCGAGGACGTCGCGGTAGAAGGCGAGCGCCTTGTCATGGTCGTCGACGGCGATGAAGCACTGTGAGAGTTTGATGTCCATGCGGTCGACGCTACGAGGCGGCGGCCGCTCCCGCTTCTCCGATCCTGACCGGTTCTCCTCCGGCCCCGGCCGGTCGTACTTCGGCCCCGGCCGGTGCGCGGTCCCGGGACGGCCGGGTGAGGACCTTGGCGACGCAGGCCGGGATCGCGGCACCGGCCTCGTGGGAGCGGGCCCGGTAGGCGCTGGGGCTCTCGCCGACGAGCTCGGTGAAGCGCGAGCTGAACGACCCGAGCGAGGTACACCCCACCGCGAAGCAGACCTCGGTCACGCTCATGTCGCCCCGCCGCAGCAGCGCCTTCGCCCGCTCGATACGTCGGGTCATCAGGTAGCTGTAGGGCGTCTCCCCGAAGGCGGCGCGGAAGCTGCGGGAGAAGTGCCCCGCCGACATGAGGGCGACCTTGGCCAGCGCGGGCACGTCCAACGGCTGCGCGTAGTCGCGGTCCATCACGTCGCGCGCGCGCCGCAGCCGTACCAAGTCCTCCAGGGTCGCCATACGCACCAGGATGGCACGCGGCCGAGGGGGCTGCGTGGTCGGAACGTCGTGGACCCCCTTGACGAGTGGGCACGCGCCCCCTACAAGTGGGCGTATGCCCACTTCGCCCGAGCGAGGCCGTCCGTCCGGACAGGGGCCTCACCAACACCGGCACGTGGCCGAGGCGTTCGGCACGGACGCCGAGCGCTACGATCGCGCCCGGCCCCGCTATCCCCAGGCCCTCGTCGAGCGGATCGTCGCCGCCTGCCCGGGCCCGCGCGTCCTCGACGTCGGGTGCGGCACCGGCATCGCCGCCCGCCAGTTCCGGGCGGCCGGCTGCCGGGCCCTCGGGGTCGAGCCCGACCCGCGCATGGCCGACCGGGCGCGGCGGCTCGGGACCGAGGTGGAGGTGGCGACGTTCGAAGTCTGGGACCCGGCCGGCCGGAAGTTCGACGCGGTCGTCGCCGGCCAGGCGTGGCACTGGATCGACCCCGTCGCGGGAGCGGCCAAGGCCGCGCGCGTACTGCGCCCCGGCGGACTGCTGGCGCCGTTCTGGAACGCGTTCCGGTTGCCGCCCGACCTGGCGGAAGCCGTCTCCGAGGTCTGCCGACGGGCGCTGCCCGACGCGCCGTTCGACCACCACGCGATGGCGCAGGGCTCCCTGGACGCGTACGAGGCGGTCTTCGCCAAGGCCGCCGACGGGATACGCGAGGCGGGTGGCTTCAGCGAGCCGGAGCAGTGGCGCTTCGACTGGGAGTGGTCCTACACGCGGGACGCGTGGCTGGACCAGATGCCCACCCTGGGTGCCTTCACCCGGCTCCCGCCCGACAAGCTGGCGGAGGTGCTGGAGGGTGTCGGGGCCGCCGTCGACGCGCGGGGCGGCGGTTTCACGATGCGGTACGTCACGGTGGCGGTCACCGCGGTCCTCGACGGCGGAGCCGGAGCCGGGGGCGGCCCCGAAAGCGGGCCCGGAAGCGAGAGCGGAACCGGAGCCAGGGACGGGGGCTGGGACTGATGCCGACAGGCGTGGCCATCCGCGACCCGCGCGAGCAGCTCTTCGACGCCGCGGAGCGGGTCCTGCTCCGGGCCGGACCGAACGCGCTGACCAGCCGGGCGGTCACCACGGAGGCCGGGTGCGCCAAGGGCGTCCTGCACCGGCACTTCGCCGACTTCGACGCCTTCCTCGCCGAGCTCGTACGGGACCGGGTCCAGCGCATCGACGACCAGGCCGCCGCCCTGCGGGCCGCCGCCGGGACCGGCACCGTCACGGGCAACGTCACCGCCGCGCTGATGGAGCTCTTCCGGTCGGTCGCCGTGGCGATCGTCGCCCTCGTCATCTCCCGGGACGAGCTGCGCGCCCGCCTGCGCCGGGGCCGGCCGGCCGGCGTCCCGGCCCTGGCCGAAGCGGCCGCGATGATCGCCTCGTACCTGTCCGCCGAGCGAGAACTGGGCCGCGTCGACGCCCACGCGGACGTCGACACCCTCGCTCCCACCCTCATCGGCGCCGTGCACCTGCTGTTCGCCGACCGGGAAGGCGTTCCACCGGAGGCAGAGGCCGTCGGCAGGGTCGTGGACGCGGTCCTCGCCGGCGTCGTACGTCGGTGATCCGAACCAGGTCTTCCAGGGCCGCCGTACGCTCCCGAGCGGCACGCGGCCGGGCGCCGGGCGCCGGGGGCCGGGGGCCGGGGGCAAGCCGTGGGCAGAGGGCCTTCGGGGACAATGGGCCGATGCCGGGGCAGAGGAAGAGGAAGAACCGGGAGCAGGCCGCGAGCCGGCGGGCCGCCGTCCGCACTGCTCCCGGGGCGGGCCGCTGGGAAGTGGTGTTCGAGACGCAGGACGAGTCGGAGTGGCGCGCGTACCTGCGCCGTCCGCGTACGTCGGCGGAGCAGCCCGACGGGGCGATGACCCGGATCGACACGCTCTGCGGGCGGCTGACGCAGCCGACCACCTACCGGCTGAGCCGCTTCGTGCCGGACGCGGCGCCGTAGGAGCCCCTGCCGCCGGTCGCGCGGCCTGCCGCTCAGTACCCGGCCGGGCGCACCAGGCCCGTCTCGTACGCGAAGACCGCCGCCTGGGTCCGGTCGCGCAGGCCCAGTTTGACGAGGATTCGGCCGACGTGGGTCTTCACGGTCTGCTCCGCGACGACCAGCCGCTCGGCGATCTCCGCGTTGGACAGGCCCTGCGCGATCAGCGACAGGACCTCGGTCTCGCGTTCCGTCAGATCGCCGGCGCGGCCCTGGCGCGGGGTGCGGGCGGTACGGGCGCTGCGGGTCACCCGGGCGAACTCGGCGATGAGCCGCTTGGTGATGGTGGGCGCGAGCAGTGCCTGGCCGTCGGCCACGACCCGGACCGCCTGGGCGAGTTCCTCGGCGGAGGCGTCCTTGAGGAGGAAGCCGGAGGCGCCGGCGCGCAGCGCCTCGTACACGTACTCGTCGAGGTCGAAGGTGGTCAGGACCAGGACGCGGGCGGTGGCGCCGGGCGCCGCGGTGATGCGGTGCGTGGCCTCGATGCCGCCGAGGCCGGGCATGCGGATGTCCATCAGGACGACGTCGGGGGCGAGTTCGGCGACCTTGGCGACGGCGTCGAGGCCGTCCACGGCCTGGCCGACGACCTCGATGCCCGGCTCGGCGTCGAGCAGCACGGTGAAGCCCTGGCGGACCATCATCTGGTCGTCGGCGATCAGGACGCGGATGGGGGCGGTCATGCGGAGTCCTCACAGGGGTGGGTGCGGTGCGTCGGCAGGACCGCGGTCACCTCGTAACCGCCGTCCGGGGTGGGCCCGGTGGCGAGGTCGCCGCCGAGCATCGCGGTGCGCTCGCGCATGCCGAGCAGACCGTGTCCGGCGCCCGGCGAGGGCGCGGCCGGGCGGGCCGGCGGAGTGTTGGTGACGCGGATGGTGAGCGCGGCGGGGTGGTATCCCGTCTCCACGCGCACCTCCGCACCGGGCGCGTGCCGCATCGTGTTGCTGAGCGCCTCCTGCACGATCCGGAACGCCGACAGCTCGACACCCGGCGGCAGCGGGCGCCGTTCCCCGGTGGTGTGGGCGGTGACGGTGACACCGGCGCCGCGCACGCCCGCGAGGAGCTCGTCCAGCTGGGCGAGCGTCGGCTGCGGGGCGTGGCGTCCGCCCTCGGTGGCGGCCTCCTCGGAGCGCAGGACGCCGAGGACGCGGCGGAGTTCGGTGAGGGCCTCGACGGCGCTCTGGCGGATGCCGGCGAGGTTCTCGCGCAGCGCGTCGGGCGGGTCGGCGACGAGGTGCCGGGCGACCTGCGCCTGGATGGAGATGACCGACATGTGGTGGGCGACCACGTCGTGCAGCTCGCGCGCGATCCGGTGGCGCTCCTCCAGCAGCGTGCGCCGGGCGCGTTCCTCGGCGGTGAGCTCCTCCTGGACGCTCAGTTCGGTACGGGCGACCTGGCGGCCGCGCAGGGCCGCGCCGAGCACCGTCGCCCCCACCAGGACCGGAACGGCCAGAAGGACGCTCCCGAGGCTGTACCCGGAGCCCACGGCGTCCAGCATCAGCACGATCCCCGCCAGCACGGTGATGACCAGTGCCATCGCCGCGGCGCGCAGCCGGACCCGCAGGGCGAGCAGGAACAGCAGGCCCGCCTGCACGCCGAGTCCACCGGATGTCCACGGGTACGGCACCCCCGCATGGGGCAGGAGCGCGCCCGGTGCCCAGGGGTGCGGGTCGACGGCGCCGTCGGCAAGGGGCTGCGCGGCCATGGCCATGACGAGCGTCGCCGCCCACCAGGCCGGAACCGGGAAGTACAGCCCGGCGACGAGCGCCGCCGCCTGGACGCAGGCGAACAACACGCCCAGCCCGCTGCCCAGCCCGTAGTCGGAGCCGTATTCCTCCGCGCCCACGACGACCAGCATCGCGGCGATCAGGACCAGCGGGACCAGGAGAGCGGGCCGCCAGTCGAGCCAGCGCGGCGCCCGGACTCCCGGCAGCCGTTCCGGATCCACCGTCAACAGGTCCTCACACAGAGCGCGTACGACCGCACGCGAACCCCGCACCCACCGCTCCCCCACCGTCCCCCTGGTCATATGGGTCACCCTAGGCACGCCGCGCCTCCCTGTCGCGTACGGGCCTGCTCGCGCGTACGACGCGGCCGGCACCGCCCCGCGTCCGGCGCTGCTCGTACGTACGGAACGCCGCCCAGCACACGAGGAGCGCCACCGCGAACAACGGCAGCCAGGCGAGCCGGGCCGCGATCCAGCCGGTGCCGTCCGGGACGGTGTGCAGCCCCGGCAGGGGCCCGTCCGCGAGCAGGCCGAGCGCGGTGACGGCCATCATCGCCGTCTGGTGCCAGAGGAAGACCGTCATAGCGGAGAGGTTCACCAGCGCCACGGCCGCCCACGCCCCGGGCCGCCTCAGCACCCGCCGCAGCGGGCCGATGAGCAGCAGCGCCGCGCCGCACTGGGCGACGCCGAAGGTGACGGCGGCGAGCGTCGGCGGGTTGAGGTTGGAGACGGCGGCACCGGGCACGCCCACCATGGACGCCGGGTAACCGGCGACCAGGACGAGGCCGGCGGTGGCGGCGGAGCCGACGGCGACCAGCGCCCATCCCGTCGTACGCCCCGGCAGGCCGTCCCGCGCCCACAGCGCGCCCAGGCAGTACGGCACGAGCCAGCCGGCCGCCACGTTGACCCAGCCGAGCACGTCCGGGCCGCCGAGGCCGAAGCGCACCAGGTCGACGTGGAGCACGACGGCGAGCGGCCACAGCGGGTGCAGCCGCGCCACGAGCGGGGTCACCGCCGTCAGCGCCGCGAAGACGAGCAGGAACCACAGCGGCGACAGCACCAGCTTGAGCAGGGTGTGGACGGCCCCGGCGCCCGCCCCGGCGGCGAGCATCGCGCCCGCCGCCACGGCCCACACCGCCGCCACGGCGGCCACCGGCCGGGACAGCCGCACCAGGCGCGCGCCCAGCCAGCGGCGGTACCCCGTGCCGTCGGCGCGGGCCGCCGCGCGACTCCGTGCGGCCACGTAACCGCCCGCCAGGAAGAAGACGGCGAGGGTCTGCAGCAGCCAGGAGACGGGGGCGAGGTGGGGCAGGTACGACAGCGGGCTGGTGGCGCGGACCGTGCCGCTGTCGGCGACCAGGGCCGTCACCAGCCAGTGCCCGAGGACCACGCCGAGGATGGCGAGGGCGCGCAGGCCGTCGACGGCGCGGTCACGGCCGGGCGGGGTGGCGGCGTCGATCCGCCGGACGAGTTCACGCATCGGGAACCTCCCCGGAGACGATGCGGGCGATGTTGCGCAGGGGTACGGAGCCGGGCCCGAGGTAGTCGCTGTGGCCGCCCGGGCCCGCGTCGAAGGGGCGGGCGCCGAACTCCGGCGACACCGGATCGGTCCCGAACCCGACGGTGGCGAGGAGCGGGATCCGGAACCGTACGTGCGGGACGTCGGCGATCCAGTCGGCGGCGCCCCGCCCCGCCCAGACGGTGGCCGTGGTGCCCAGCTGCCGGGCGGTGCCGGTGCGGCCCGTGCCCGGGCTGCCGTACAGGACGATGTCGGCGAGGGGCAGGCCCGGGGCGGCATCGGCGCAGACGACGGAGCCGTAGGAGTGGCAGAGCAGGGAGATCCGGGCGGCGGGCTTGGCGCGGGCCAACTCCCTGACGAAGGCCGCCAGTCGCGGCCCGGCGTCGCCGGCGCGGCCATCCGTCAGGGCCTCGGGGCCCAGGGTGCGCGGCGTCTCGTAGCCGAGCCAGGCGACGACGGCCGCCCGGTCGCCCAGCTCACGCTGGAGCGCCACGGCGCCGGCGTGGAAGCGGCCGTACGTGTCGAGACCGGTGTCGGCGCCGGGTACGAGGACCGCGACGCGGTCGGCGCGCGCCAGGTCCCCGACGACCTCGGCGGTCCGGCCGCCGTCGCGGCCGTCGAAGTGGAGGAAGCGGCGTTCCGGGTGTGCCATCGCGCGCAGCGAGGCCGCGCGTCGGCGGTCGCCGTGGTCGGCGGCCATGCGCGCGGCCGCGCGGAGGGAGTCCCGGTTGACGGCGTAGCGCGCGTCGAGCGGCCCGGGCGCGGCCGTGGCGGGCGTGAGCGGTGCGAGGCGGGCCGGGGCGGGAGCAGGTACGGCGGAGGGGCGGGCGGCGGCCGACACCGGCAGGGCGACCGAGGTGGTGAGGAGCGCGGCGAGCAGGCCGCGGCGCAGGCGGGACGCCATGAGCGGTCCTTCCGTACCGGAGGGGGTGGGGGCGGGCTTCCGGTCCGGACGTTAGGGACCGGGCCGGGTGATCCGCGTCCCGCCGGGGAGGGCATCCGGGCCCTGGCTCTCAGGTATGACGGGTAGGGGGAGGAGTCATCGGTTGTGTGGGATTCCCATAAGCACGGACGGCCGGAATCCGTGGAGATACGCACCTGACCACGGATCTGTTCGCTGGCAGAGTGACAAGCGAAGTGATCTTGTTGTGCGATATCAATAAAGGAGGGTGTGCCAGTGAGCGCTTACACGGGTGACGTGGTCGTGACGGGTCTCGGCGCCACCACCCCGCTCGGCGGGGACGCGGCGGCCACCTGGGCCGGGATGCTGGCCGGCCGGTCGGGGATCCGCCCCATCGAGGAGGAGTGGGCTGCCGGGCTGCCCGTACGGATCGCGGGCCGGCTCGCGGTCGAGCCCAGCGAGGTCCTGGACCGCGTACAGGCCCGGCGCATGGACCGCTGCGAGCAGGTCGCGCTCGTCGCCGCGCGGGAGGCGTGGGCCGACGCGGGGGCTCCGGAGGTCGAGCCCGAGCGGCTGGCCGTGGTGATCGGTACGGGCACGGGCGGGGCGCTGACCATGCTCGGCCAGGACGACGTGCTGGAGGCGTCCGGGGTCCGGCGGGTCTCCCCGCACACGGTGCCGATGCTGATGGCGAACGGCCCGGCCGCCTGGGTCAGCATCGAGCTCGGCGCCCGGGGCGGTGCGCACACCCCGGTCAGCGCCTGCGCGTCGGGCGCGGAGGCGATCGCCATGGGCCTGGACCTGATCAGGCTGGGCCGGGCGGACGTGGTGGTGGCGGGCGGCGCCGAGGCGTGCGTCTGCCCGCTGACGCTGGCCGGGTTCGCACAGGCCAGGGCGCATTCGACGCGCAACGACGCCCCGGAGCGGGCGTCCCGGCCCTTCGACGTGGACCGGGACGGCTTCGTCATCGGCGAGGGCGCGGGCGTGGTGGTGCTGGAGCGCGCGGACTTCGCGGCGGCGCGGGCGGCCCGCGCCCACGCGGCGCTCGCCGGGGCGGGCGTGACGTCGGACGCGTACCACATCACGGCCGCGCACCCGGAGGGCCAGGTCCGCGCGATGCGCCTGGCGCTGGCGGCGGCCGGGCTGTCGCCGCTCGACATCGGGCACGTCCAGGCCCACGCGACGTCGACGCCCCAGGGCGATGTGACGGAGGCGCGGTCGGTGGCCGAGGCGATCGGGACGCACCCGGCCGTGACGGCGACGAAGTCGATGACGGGTCACCTCTTCGGCGCGGCCGGGGCGGTGGGCGCGCTGGCCGCGATCATGGCGGTGCGCGAGGGCGTCGTGCCGCCGACGGTGAACCTCGAGACGCTGGACCCGGAGGTGAAGCTGGACGTCGTCACCGGCGGGCCGCGCCGGGGGCCGGTGGGCGCGGCGCTGACGAACGCGTTCGGCTTCGGCGGGCACAACGCGTCGCTGGTGTTCACGGCGGCGCGGTAGGCCGCCTGCCGGGGCCGAAGCCGAAGCCGGGGCGGCGAAGCGGTTGCCGGGGAACGGAGCGTGCCGGGGAACGGGGCGGCGAACGGACCTGGTGCCAGGTGCTACCGCTTCGCCGCCCGCAGGACGACGAACTTCGGGTCGCTCGCGACGGTCTCGCAGTTGCCGAAGATCCGACGCAGCGTCACGTGGTAGCCCAGGTGCCGGTTGCCGATGACCCACAGCTCGCCGCCGGGCCGCAACGCGCGGCGGGCGTCGGTGAACATGCGCCGGGCCGTGCGGTCGGTGGTCGCCTGGTGGCTGTGGAAGGGCGGGTTGTTGAGGACGAGGTCCACGGACTCCGCGGGGACGTCCGCGAGCCCGTCGCCGACGAGGAACTCCGCCTTCGTCCCGGCCGGGGCGCTCTCCCGGTACGTCTCCTCCGCCGACGCGACCGCCTGGTACGACTCGTCGACGAAGACCAGCTCCGCTTCCGGGTCGGCGAGCGCCACCGCGAGGCCGACGACGCCGTTGCCACAGCCGAGGTCGACGACGCGGCGGCGGCCCGGGCCCGTCGTCGGCAGGTGCCGGAGGAAGAAGCGCGTGCCGATGTCGAGGCGGTCGGCGCAGAAGATGCCGGCGTGGTTGACGACGCTCCGGCCGGCCACGGGGGCGGGGGCGTCTCCGGGCAGCGCGTACCGGTACGGCCAGGGGCTCGGGCCGCGCTGCAGCGACGGGTCCGGCGTGGAGAAGATGAGGCGGGCCTTCTTGACGGCCAGCGAGGTGCGGGTGGGGCCGACGAGCCGCTCGAACAGCTTCAGCGTGGAGGTGTGGATCTCCTTGACCATGCCGGTGCCGACGACGACCGTCCCCGCGTGCAGCGCGGGGGCGAGCCGGTGCAGCTGGTCCTCCAGGAGCGCGAGGTTCTTGGGGACGCGGACGAGCAGCGCGTCGATGCGGTCGGGCGGGGTGTCGCGGGTGGTGAGGAGCCGTACGGACCTCTCCTCGATCCCGTTGCGGGCGAGGTTGGCACGGGTGGCCTCGCGGGCGAGGAAGGAGTCGGTGATCTGTACGGGGCCGAGCCCGGCGAGCGAGGTGACCAGCGCGCCCCACCGGTCGCCGACCACGACCACGGTGCCGGAGAGGTCCGGGGACTCCTCCGCCAGGTGCCGCAGCAGGTATTCGTCGGCGGCGTCCCAGGCGCGCAGCGGATCGCGCGGGTCCTCGGGGAAGCGGGCGAGCTCGGCATCGCCCCAGGGCGTGGTCAGACGGTTCATCGTGACCTCAGGCTAACCGCTCGTCCGCGGCCTACTGGAATCGGAGCGCCATCCAGTGCTCGGGCACGTCCAGGGCCCGGAAGCCGACCTTCTCGTACACGCCGTGCGCGTCCTCGGTGGCGAGCATGACGCGTTTGACGCCCAGCGGGGCGAAGTGGTCGCGGACCGCCTCGACGAGGGCGGTCCCCAGGCCCTTGCCGCGGGCGGCGCGGTCGACGTAGACGTCGCAGAGCCAGGCGAAGGTGGCGTGGTCGGTGACGGCGCGGGCGTAGCCGACGAGTTCGCCGGAGCCGGTCTCGTACAGGCCGAAGTTGAGCGATCCGTCGATGGCCCGGTCCTGCTTGTCGCGGCTGCGGCCGAGCGCCCAGTACGCGTCGGTCGACAGCCAGTGGTGGACGCGGGCGCGGTCGAGGCGGGCGGGGTCGGTGGAGATCTCGTACGCGCCCAGGGCGCCGCCGCTCGCCGCCGGGCCGTTCGCCGTCAGGGGGTTCGCCGTCGTCGTCTCGTCCATGATCGGACTCTGGCAGGACGGGGGCCGATTGTCAGTGGCGCGTGCCACGCTTTTCTCAGGCGCTTGTCCCAGGCGGTTCTCCCGGCGGCTCTCCCGGCGGTTCTCCCGGCGGTTCTCCAGGCGGTTCTCCCGGCGGTTCGCCACGGTCAGCGCCGCAGTTCGTCGCGGGCGGCGCGCAGCCGGCGTACGCCCTCGGCGAGCTCGGCCGGTCCGGCGACGGCGGCGAAGCCGAGGCGTACGTGCCCGGCGGGCGGTTCGGCGCAGAAGTAGGGGCGGCCGGGGGCGACGGCGACGCCCGCGCGCAGGGCGGCGGCGACCAGGGCGGGCTCGTCGAGGGTGTCGGGGAGGCGGAGCCAGAGCTGGTGGCCGCCGGAGGGGAGGTGGGTGAGGGCGAGTTCGGGCAGGTGCAGGGCGAGCGCGGCGGCCAGCGCGTCGCGCCGGGACTGCAACTCGGCCGCTACGGACCGGAGGTGACGGCTCCACGCGGGAGATCCGACGAGCTCCAGGGCGGCTTCCTGGAGGGGCCGCGGTACGAAGAACGTGTCGACGACCTGGATGGCGCGCAGCCGTTCCAGCACCGGGCCGCGCGCGGCCAGCGCGCCGACCCGCAGGCTGGGCGAGGCGATCTTGGTGAGCGAGCGGACGTGGACGACGACGCCGTCCGGGTCGTCGGCGGCGAGCGGCGCGGGGAGCCGGCCCGCGTCCTCGTGGACGAGGTGGCGGGCGAAGTCGTCCTCGACGACGAAGGCACCGGCCTCGCGGGCGATGCGCACCACCTCGCGCCGCCGCTCGACGGGGAGGGCCGCGCCGGTGGGGTTCTGGAAGAGCGGCTGGACGACGAAGACGCGCGCGCCGGTGGCCCGGAAGGCGGCCGCCAGCAGGTCGGGGCGGACGCCGTCGCGGTCGGTCGGTACGGGCACGGGGCGCAGCCCGGCGGCGCGGGCGACGGCCAGCATGCCCGGATAGGTGGGCGATTCGACGAGGACGGGCGCGCCGGGCGGGGCCAGGGCCCGCAGCGCGGTGGCGATCGCGGCCTGGCCGCCCGCGGTGACGAGGACGTCCGCCGCCGTGACGGTGCCGCCGATCTCGCGGGCGAACCAGTCGCGCAGCTCGTGCAGTCCGTCGGTGGGCGGGCGGCTCCAGGCGCCGGGGCGCCGGCCGGCGCGGGCGAGCGCGGCGGCGAGGGCCCGTTCGGGCTGGAGGGAGGGGTGCAGGTAGCCGCCATTGAACTCGACCACACCGGTGGGCGGCGCGGCGAGGGTGACGAGAACGCCCGAGGCGTCGACGGAGCGCGGGACGAGCTCGGTCGAGGAGTCGGCGCTGAGGGCGACCTCCTGCCAGGAGGTGTCGCCGGCCGCCGGTGTGCCGGTGGCGCGCGGCTGGGCCCGGAAGGCGCCCGCTCCGGGACGGGTGACGACCAAGCCCTCGGCGGCGAGCCGGGCAAGGGCCCGGGAGACGGTGACCGGGGAGACCCGGTAGCGCTCGACCAGGGCTCGACTGGACGGCAGCTTTCCACCTGGAGAGTAGCGGTCCAGCTCCTGCTTCAGGGTGGCCGCCAGTTCAGCGACGCTGCTACGCTCATGCATGAGAGCACAGAATAGCGCTACCACCTCGAACGCGATAGCAGTGCAGGCCCCGGCCACCCCCCGCACGGAGCCCGGGACCCCGGCCTCCCGGACGGACACCCCCCGGACGACCACCTCCGGGACGGCCGACCGTCGCGGCGCGGGTACGCTGCTCGCCGCGCTGGGCGTGGTGTCCTTCTCGCTCACCTTCCCCTCCACCGCCTGGGGGCTGGAGAGCTTCGGCCCCTGGTCGCTCGTCGCCGTCCGCTCCACGCTCGCCGCACTGATCGCCGGAGCCTTCCTGCTCGCCCTGCGCGTACCGGTCCCGGACCGCCGCCACTGGGCCGGGCTCGCGGTGGTCGGCGGCGGTGTCGTGGTGGGGTTCCCGCTGCTGACCACGCTGGCGCTGAAGACCTCGACCACCTCGCACGCGGCCGTGGTCGTGGGGCTCCTGCCGCTGACGACCGCCGTGTTCGCGGCCGTGCGTACCGGGAGGCGGCCGTCGCGCGCCTTCTGGGCGGCCGCGCTGGCCGGGGCGGCGGTGGTCATCGCGTTCACCGTGCAGCAGAGCGGCGGCGACCTGTCGGCCGGCGATCTGTACCTCTTCGCGGCGCTGCTGGTGTGCGCGGCCGGATACACCGAGGGCGGCCGGCTGGCCGGGGTGATGCCGGGCTGGCAGGTCATCGGCTGGGCGCTGGTGCTGTGCCTGCCGCTCGCCGTGGCCGGTTCGGCGGTCGCGCTGGCCTTCGAGCCGGTGCGGCTGACCACGCACGGCGTCGTGGGCCTGGTGTGGGTGGCGGCCGGGTCGACCTTCTTCGGCCTGTACGTCTGGTACCGGGGCATGGCGGCGGTGGGCATCGCCCGGGCCAGCCAGCTGCAGCTCGCCCAGCCGCTCCTGACCCTGGTCTGGTCGGTGTGGCTGCTGGGCGAGGCGGTCTCGCCCGCCGCGCCGCTGGCGGCCGGCGCGGTCCTCGTGTGCATCGCGGTGACCCAGCGGACCGGCTCCTGAGCCCTCCGCCCGCCGCCTCCGAAGTGACGCGGGACACACCTGCGGACGTAAACTCCCCATACGGGATAACTCCGATAAGTCCGGCAACTTCGATCCACGGCGCGAGGAGGTCACTCGATGCACGCGAGCAAGGGCGACAAACTGACGGTGCACGGCAGGACCGTCGGCCAGCACGACCGGACGGCCGAGGTCGTCGAGGTGCTGGGAAAGGACGGCAACCCTCCGTACCGCGTCCGCTTCGAGGACGGGCACGAGACGGTGATGTCCCCCGGGCCCGACAGCGTCGTCCGGCACGAGGAACAGATGTAGGCCGACCGCCGACGGGTCGCCGGCGGTCGGCCGGCCGGTCGGCCCGCCAGGCGGCAGCCGGTCGGCTGCCGCTCAACGGCCGGTCAGCGCCACGGACGGGCCGCGGTCGGGTAGTGGTCGGCCACCACCCTCGCCATCGCCCCGATGCGGTCCGCCCCGACCTCCTTGGCCGAGAAGAAGACGTGGCCGCGCACCTGGTCGTACCGCTCGGTGAGGGTGAGGTGGCGCGACAGCTCGGCCGGGTCCTGCCAGGGCTCGGGCTGAGCGGGGTCGCCCGCCTTGTACAGCGCCTCCCCCACGTACAGCCGTACGCCCGTGTCCCGCACGACCTCGTTCCACCAGGGCACCAGCTTGGCGTAGTCGGCGGTGGCGAACCCGATGTGCCAGTAGAGCTGCGGCACCACGTAGTCGATCCAGCGCTCCTTCACCCACGTGCGGGTGTCGGCGTGCAGATCGTCGTACGTCTGGACGCCCGCCCGGGTGTCGGAGCCCAGCGGGTCCGTCGCGGCGTTGCGCCACACCCCGAAGGGGCTGACCCCGAACCGGGCGCGCCGCCGCGTCTCCTTGATCCGGTACGACATCTCGCGCACCAGCCGGTCGATGTTGTCCCGCCGCCAGGCGGCCCGGTCCGGGAAGCCCGCCCCGTACGCCTCGTACGCCTCGTCGTCGTCGAAGGCCCGCCCGGCCACCGGGTACGGGTAGAAGTAGTCGTCGAAGTGGACGCCGTCGACCGCGTACCGGCGCACGGCGTCGAGCATGGCGTCCTGCACGAAGCGGCGCACCTCGGGCAGGCCCGGGTTGTAGAAGAGCTTCCCGCCGTACGGCACCACCCAGTCGGGGTGCACCCGGGCGGGGTGGTTCTCGGCCAGGCGGGCCGGGTCCGTGTGGTTGGCCACGCGGTACGGGTTGAACCAGGCGTGCAGCTCCAGGCCCCGCCGGTGCGCCTCCTCGACGGCCGTCCCCAGCGGGTCCCAGCCGGGGTCCTTGCCCTGTACGCCGGTGAGGACGTGCGACCAGGGCTCGTACGGCGAGGGCCACAGGGCGTCGGCGGTGGGCCGCACCTGGAAGACCACCGCGTTGAGCCGCCGCTCGACGGCGGTGTCGAGGTGGGCGAGCAGTTCGGCGCGCTGCGCGTCGGCGGTCAGCCCGGGCCGGGAGGGCCAGTCCCGGTTGGCGACCGTGGCCAGCCACATCCCCCGGAACTCCTTGCCGCCCGCCGCGCGCGCCCCCGTCGGCCCGGGCGCCGTCCCGGGCCGGGCCCCCTCGGCCGGAGCGGGCCCGCCTGCCGCGCCGACGCCCGCGACGCCCGCCGGTGCCCGCCGGGGTCCCGCGCCCGCCTCGGCCGCCGCCCACAGCGTCGCCAGCATCCCCGCCGCGCCCGCCATCAGACCTCTTCTCCGGATGTTTCCGATCCTTCCGTTCCTTCCGATGTGCCGCATTCATCGCCCCTTACCGGTTGGATTGTCCGGACGTCCCCGCAGAGCATGCCCGCCCCGGGCCGCCCCCCACCGGCCCGAACGGAGTAACGTCAGGGGGTCGAGGCGGGCGCCGGAATCACACGGGGAACCTGCCACCCGCAAGAACAGCGAAAGGCACGATGTGACCGACATCGAACGCGTCGGAGTGGTGGGCTGCGGCCAGATGGGCGCGGGCATCGCGGAGGTGTGCGCCCGCAGCGGCCTGGAGGTCAAGGTCGCCGAGACGACCGGCGAGGCGCTGGAGATCGGCCGTACCCGGCTGTACAACTCGCTCTCCAAGGCCGCCGAGCGCGGCAAGATCACCCAGGAGGAGCACGACGCGACGCTGGCCCGGCTCAGCTTCACCACGGACCTCGGCGAGTTCGCCGACCGTGACCTCGTCATCGAGGCCGTCGTGGAGAACGAGCAGGTCAAGACGGAGATCTTCCAGGTCCTCGACCAGGTCGTGACCCGCCAGGACGCGATCCTCGCCTCCAACACCTCCTCCATCCCGCTGGTGAAGCTGGCCGTGGCGACGTCCCGCCCGGACCAGGTCATCGGCATCCACTTCTTCAACCCGGCCCCGGTGCAGCAACTCGTCGAGCTGATCCCGGCGCTGACCACCTCCGAGGGCACGCTCAGCCGCGCCCAGGCCGTGGTGGAGAAGGTGCTGGGCAAGCACGCCATCCGCGCCCAGGACCGCTCCGGCTTCGTGGTGAACGCGCTGCTGATCCCGTACCTCCTCTCCGCGATCCGGATGTTCGAGTCGGGCATCGCCAGCCGCGAGGACATCGACAACGGCATGGAGCTGGGCTGCGCCCACCCGATGGGCCCGCTGAAGCTCGCGGACCTCATCGGCCTGGACACGGTCCACTCGGTCGCCGACTCGATGTACGCCGAGTACAAGGAGCCGCTGTACGCCGCTCCCCCGCTGCTCCAGCGGATGGTGGACGCGGGCCGGCTCGGCCGCAAGACGGGGTCGGGCTTCTACCCGTACGCGTGACCGCGTCACGCACGACTCGTCACGCGCAACGCTCCGCGACCGGGATTCGCACGGGGTGTGCGGAGCGTGTGCGCATATGCCCTTCGCACACGCTCCCCCCGCTCCACCAGGGGGAGTTGACTCGGCCCCGGCCCGTCGTCGGCCAGTCAACGAAGAGGAGCGTAGAACCGTGACCACCACCGACCCCGAACACTTAGCGGCCGTCGAGGAGTTCGCAGAGCTGCGGCGCTGTCTCGACGTCGGTCTCGCGCGGATCGACGGCCAACTGGCGCTGCTCGCCCAGCGCCACGGCCAGATCGACCGTGATCTGACCGATCTGGCCTCGCGCGTCGCGGCGCTGGAGCACACGAGGTGGCCCGTGCCCGCCGTGTCCGTGCTCACCGCGGTGGGCGCGCTCACGGTCGCGGTGTGGCAGGCGCTCGGGCGCTGACGCGCCCCGGGCACACCTCACGGCGCCGACGCGCCCTGCTCTGCCCCGAGGCGCCGACGCGCCACCGGCGGCGTGCCTCAGCCCAGCCGCAGATGGTGCAGCATCAGCAGCCCGGCCGCCATGTTGGCGGCCGGGACCTCACCGCGGGCGATCATGTCGGGCACCAGCTTCAGCGGGACCCACTCGCGGCGCGAGGACTCGAAGGCGTCCTCGGGAGGGCCGGTGTAGGTGGCCTCCTCCGCCCAGTAGAGGTGGTGGCGGGCGTCGGTCAGACCGTTGGACGGTTCGACGGTGAGCAGGTGCCGCAGCGGCCCGGGGCGCCAGCCCGTCTCCTCCTCCATCTCCCGCGCCGCCGCGGTCTCGACGTCCTCGCCGTCCTCGACGACGCCCGCCGCCAGCTCCCACCCCCAGCTGTCGGTGATGAAGCGGTGGCGCCACAGCATCAGCACCTCGTTGGCCTCGTTGACGACGGTCGCCACCGCGACCGGACGCAGCCGGATGAGGAAGTGGTCGAGGTGCCGGCCGTCGGGGAGTGCGACGTCCGCGAGGTTCACCTTGAACCAGCGGTTCTCATACACGGTGTGTTCGTTTAAGTTCGTCCACTGCACGGTTCTGCCACCTTCCGACAAGTAGGTGGCAATATCGCAGCAGGTGCGGGGTCACAGCGGAACGCGCAACGCCCCATCGATGAGCTCGGCGGCCTCGCGCGCCTCACCGCACCCGCTCGCCACCAGGTGCTCCCGCACCGCGCGCAACCGGTCCCGCAGCCGCTGCGACTCCATCCCCCGGGCCCGCTCGGCCATCTCCACGGCGGTCCGCGCGGCGCGATCGGCCTCGCCCTGCCGCAGCTCGATCTGGCTGAGCATCGCCAGCCGGTGGACCCGGCCCCGGTCGTGCGCCGGCGTGCGCACGGCGGCCGCCGCGTGCTCCCGGGCGCCGCTCAGGTCCCCCAGGCTGAGCAGCGCCTCCGCGACCTGCACATTGACCAGCCCGGGCTGGACGTAGCCGGTCTCGTCGGGCTCGCGCCCCGGCCGGATCCGGTCCGCCTCCGCCTCCGCGTGCCGGATGCACCGCAGGGCACCGGCGCCGTCCCCGAGGTGCGCGTACGCCTTCGCCTGCATGGCGTAGAGGTCGGCGGCGAGCGCGGGCGTGATCTCCCGGCCCGCCGTGCGCAGCGCCGCCTCCGCGAACGCGACCGCCTGCCGGTGCTCCCCCAGGAACAGCGACTGGTTGACCAGCAGCGCGATCACGTACGCGCCGAGCCCCCGGTCCCCGCTCGCCTTCGCCAGCCGCAGCGCCTGGTGGAAGTAGCGCTGCGCGAGCCCGTGCGCGTCGGAGTCGTACGCGCAGATCCCGGCCACCGCCACCAGGCCGCCGGTGGCGCGGTGCAACTGCCGGCCGAGGGCGTCGCTGTAGGAGCCGCGCAGCAGCGGCGCGGTCTCGGCGTTGAGGAACCCGACGATCCGGGCGCGCGTGGCGATGCCGCCCGCCTTGCGGTACATGAGCTCGTAGTGCGCCCGGGCGGCGCGCAGCATCTCGATGTCGCCGTCCGACACGTGCGTCTGCCCGTCGCGCGAGACGTCCGCGTCCTCGGGAGGGTTCTCCCACTCCCATACGGGCATCACCGCGGGCGTGCCGGTGACGGCCGGGGCGCCCAGTATGTGCGGCCGCTGCTGCTCGTCGGAGCGCCACAGGGCGGTGGCCCGCTCGACGAAGCCGGACAGCGGCGAGCCGTGCCCGGCGGCGGCCTCGCCCGCCACGCCCAGGCCGACGTCGTCGAGCGTGACGGGCCGGTGCAGCCGGGCGCTCAGCACCTCGCAGATCAGGTCCGGCACCTGACCGCGCGGGCGCTGGCCCTTCAACCAACGGGCCACGGCCGTGTGTTCGTACCGTAGCGCCATGCCTCTGGCACGGCCGGCCTGGTTCACGTGCGCGGCGAGGCCGGCGTGGGAGATGCCCGCCTCGTCGAGCAGGGCGTCGAGCAGGGTGTTGGGCTGCATGGGCCCCTCCGATAACTCGGTGCGCTCAGCGTAGTGCAGGCGCGTTCGCACGGGGTGTGAACCGAGTGCCCCGGTCCGTGCCCCGCGTGCGCTCCCGCACCGCCGTGGGCGCCGGTTGACTGGGCTGTCTCTTCACAGAGGCGGCGGGTCACCGGCTCCCCCTCGTACAGTTGCGGTGGCCCGTCGCGTGCCGTCCGTCCTGCCGGATCTGCCCGATACTCCGCGGCGGGGCGGGCGGCACCAACGACGGGCGGGAGACGTCGTTGCGCAGGACGACGAGGGCGACGTCGTCGGTCAGCCGCCCGCCGGTGTGCCGCAGCAGCGCGGCGTGCACGCACTGGACGACGGCGGCCGGCGGCGCGCCCGTCCGCGCGGTCTGCGCCAGCACCTCCTCCAGCCGGAAGAACCGCCCGCCCCGGTCCCGCGCGTCCTCGGCGCCGTCCGTGTGCAGGAACAGCGCCTGCCCCGGCAGCAGCCGGGTGCACCGTTGCGCGGGCAGCTCGTCGGGGAGCGGGGAGACGCCGAGCGGCGGCAGGGGGTCGCCCGCGGCGACCGGTTCCGCGCCGGGGCCGAGCCGATAGGGCCATGGATGGCCGCAGTTGAGCGCCCGGACCTCGCCGTCCCGGGCTATCTCCAGCAGCAGGACGGTGACGAACTCCTCCGCCGACGGGCTCAGCGGGTTCCAGCCACCGGAGGCCGGATGTTCATGGCGGGCCCGCTCGCGCAGATGCCGCGCCAGCGCCCGGTCCAACCGCCGCAGGACGCCGCCGAGTTCCGGCTCGTCGTGCGCGGCCTCCCGGAAGCTGCCGAGCACAGCGGCCACCGCGCCGAGGGCGCCGAGCCCATGGCCGCGTACGTCACCGATGACGACGCGTACGCCGTACGGCGTGGCCACCGCCTCGTAGAGGTCGCCGCCCACGGCCGCGCCCGGGGCGGCGGAGAGCTGGCCCGCCGCGACGGACAGGCCGTCCAGCCGCGGCGGCAGCGGGCGCAGCAGCACCTGCTGCGCGGCCTGCGCGACGGCCCGGACCTGCCGCAGCTCCCGCGCCAGACGGTGCCGGAGGCCCAGGATGAGACCGGTGCCCACGGTGAAGAACACGACGCAGGTGACGAGCCGGGTGGGCAGGCTCTCCTGCTGCGCCAGCGGGCAGGTGAGCTTCCACAGGACGGCGACCCCGCCCCAGAGGGTGGGCGGCACGAGCGGGACGAGCGAAGCAGGGTGACGAGGCCAAGATCGCGTACGGGCCATACGGATCATGCGGACCGCCCTTCTTCAGGCCCCTGTCGCGGTCGGGACGATTCTGTCGATCGTCTCCGCCGCGGGGCGGGCTCCACCAGCCTTCCCACTCGAACGAGTGAGGGGCATGACCGGTGTTCCGGCCATGCCCCTCATCACGTGGGACGCGTCCCGTGGGACGCACGCGGGTGTCAGGCGCCGCGCAGCACCGCGCCCGTCCGCTCGGCGGCCAGCGCCACCGCGGCGTCCCGGGCGGCCGACGCCTCCTCGACGGTCAGCGTGCGGTCGGCGGCGCGGAAACGCAGCGCGTACGCCAGGGACTTGCGGCCCTCACCGATCTGCTCGCCCTCGAAGACGTCGAACAGCCGGAGGGACTCCAGCAGTTCGCCCGCGCCCTCGCGCAGCGCGCGCTCGACGTCGGCGGCCGGCACGTCCTTGCCGACGACCAGGGCGACGTCCTGCGTGGCGACCGGGAACGCCGAGATCCGCGGCGCGCGCAGCGCACCGGCCGAGGCGCGCTCGACGGTGTCGAGGTTCAGCTCCATCGCGCACGTACGGGCGGGCAGGTGCAGCGCCTTGACGACGCGCGGGTGCAGCTCACCGGCGTACCCGACGATCTGCTCCTCGCCGCCGACCACGACGGCGAGCTCGGCGCAGCGGCCCGGGTGCCACGGCCCGTACTGGCCCTGGCGGACGATGAGCTCGGCGCCGGCCTCGCGGGCGACGCTGCGGGCGGCCTCGACCGCGTCGGCCCAGTCGGCCGGGCGGTCCTGGCCCCACCAGCCGGCCTGCTCGCGCGCCCCGGCGAGGACGACCGCGACGTGGCGCGGCTGCGCGGGGAGCGGGGCGTTGAGGGCCGCGATCTCCTCGTCGGTGGGACGGCGGTCGACGGGCAGCACCACGGCGGTCCCGGCCTCGTCGGCCGGGTGGAAGACCAGCCCGGTCTCGAAGAGCGCCAGGTCGTGGCTGCCGCGCCCGTCGTTGCGGCGCAGGGCGCCGAGCAGCCCGGGCAGCAGCGTGGTGCGCATCGCCGGCTCTTCGTCGGAGAGCGGGTTGACGAGCGTGACGACCTTGCGGTTCGGGTCGTCCGCCGCGAGGCCCAGCTGGTCGAAGACCTGCGGGGAGACGAACGGGTAGTTCGGCGCCTCGACGTACCCGGCGCCGGCGAGCACCCGTCCGACGCGGCGGTGCAGCCGCTGCCGCGCGGTCAGGCCGCGGCCGGCCGGGGGCTTGGGCAGCGTGGACGGGAGGTTCTCGTACCCCTCCAGCCGGATGACCTCTTCGGCGAGGTCGTTCGGGTGGGCGAGGTCGGGCCGCCACGACGGGACGGTGACGGTCAGCTCGTCCTGACCCAGGACGTCGCAGCCGACCTCCTGGAGGCGGCGGACGACGGTCTCGCGGCCGTAGACGACACCGGCGACGCGGTCGGGGTGGTCGGCGGCCATCGTCACCGTGCGCGAGGCGGACGGCGCGACGATCTCGGTGACACCGGCCTCGGCGGTGCCGCCCGCGAGCAGCACCAGCAGGTCGACGGTGCGCTGCGCGGCAGCGGCGGCGGCCTGCGGGTCGACGCCCCGCTCGAAGCGCCGGGACGCCTCGGAGGACAGCTTGTGGCGGCGCGCGGTGCGGGCGATGGAGACCGGGTCGAAGTGGGCGGCCTCGATGACGACCTCGGTGGTGCCGCGCACCTCGCCGGTCTCGGGGTCGGTGACGGAGTCGGCGATCTCGGTGTTCGCGCCGCCCATCACGCCCGCGAGGCCGATGGGCCCGCGCTCGTCCGTGATCACCAGGTCCTCGGCGTCGAGGACGCGCTTGACGCCGTCGAGGGTGGTGAACTTCTCGCCCTCCTCCGCGCGGCGCACGCCGATCGCCCCCTGGACGCGGGTGCGGTCGTACGCGTGCAGCGGCTGGCCGAGCTCGAGCATCACGTAGTTGGTGACGTCGACGGCGAGCGAGATCGGGCGCATGCCGGCCTTCTGGAGGCGGCGGCGCAGCCAGATCGGGGAGCGCGCCTCGGGGTCGAGCCCGACGACGGTACGCGCGGTGAAGCGGTCGCAGCCGATCGGGTCGGAGACCTTGACGGGGTAGCCGTACGCGTTCGGCGCGGGCACGTCGAGGAGCGCCGGGTCGCGCAGCGGCAGGCCGTAGGCGGTGGCGGTCTCGCGGGCGACGCCGCGCATCGACAGGCAGTAGCCGCGGTCGGGCGTGACGGCGATGTCGAGGACCTCGTCGTACAGCTCCAGCAGCTCGGTGGCGTCGATGCCGATCTCGATCTCGGGCGGCAGCACGATGATGCCGTGTGTGCCGTCGTCGCCCATGCCGAGCTCGTCGGTGGAGCAGATCATGCCGCGGGAGATCCGGCCGTACGTCTTGCGCTCGGCGATCCGGAAGTCGCCGGGGAGCACGGCGCCGGGCAGGGCCACGACGACCTTGTCGCCCTCGGCGAAGTTCCGGGCGCCGCAGATGATCTCCTGCGGCTCACCGGTGCCGTTGGCCTGGCCGACGTTGACGGTGCAGAAGCGGATGGGCTTCTTGAACTCGGTCAGCTCCTCGATGGTGAGGACCTGGCCGACGACCAGCGGGCCGGTGAGCCCGGCGCCGAGCTGCTCGACGGTCTCGACCTCCAGGCCCGCCGACACCAGCTTGGCCTGTACGTCACGGCCGGTTTCCGTCGCCGGCAGGTCGACGTACTCCCGCAGCCACGAAAGCGGGACCCGCATCAGATCTCCATCCCGAACGGCCGGGTGAACCGGACGTCACCCTCGACCATGTCTCGCATGTCTTCTACGTTGTGGCGGAACATCAGCATCCGTTCGATGCCGAACCCGAAGGCGAAGCCGCTGTACTTCTCCGGGTCCACGCCGCAGGCGGTCAGCACCTTGGGGTTGACCATGCCGCAGCCGCCGAGCTCGATCCAGCCCTCGCTGGAGCAGGTGCGGCAGGGGCGGTCGGGGTTGCCGACGGACTCGCCGCGGCACACGTAGCAGACCATGTCCATCTCGGCGGACGGCTCGGTGAAGGGGAAGAAGTTCGGCCGGAGCCGGGTCTTCATGCCCTCACCGCCGAAGAGCGCCTGGACCATGTGGTCGAGGGTGCCCTTCAGGTCGGCCATGGTCAGGCCCTCGTCGACGGCGAGCAGCTCGACCTGGTGGAAGACCGGGGTGTGCGTGGCGTCCAGCTCGTCCGTGCGGTACACGCGGCCGGGGCAGATCACGTACACCGGGGGCTCGCGGTCCAGCATGGACCGGACCTGGACCGGCGAGGTGTGCGTGCGCAGCACGACGCCGGAGCCGGAGGTGCCCTCGGCGTCGGTGACGAAGAAGGTGTCCTGCTCGCCGCGGGCGGGGTGGTCGACGGCGATGTTGAGCGCGTCGAAGTTGAGCCACTCGGACTCGACCTCGGGGCCCTCGGCGACCTCGTAGCCCATGGCGACGAAGACGTCCTCGATGCGCTCCATGAGGGTGGTCAGCGGGTGGCGGGCGCCGGCCGGCACGCGGTCGTACGGAAGGGTGACGTCCACCGCCTCCTCGACCAGCACGCGCGCGTCGCGCTCGGCCTCCAGCTCCGCCTGGCGGGCGGCGAGTGCCTTGTTCACGGCACCGCGGGCCTGGCCCACGCGCTTGCCGGCCTCCGCCTTCGCGTGCGGGGGCAGGGCGCCGATCTCCCGGTTGGCGAGCGACAGCGGCGAGGTGGGGCCGGTGTGCGCGATCTTCGCCTCGTGGAGCGCGTCGAGGTCGCCGGCGGCGGCGAAGGCGGCGAGCGCCTCGTCCCGCATGCGCTCGATCTCTTCCGGTTTCAGTGCCTCGACCTCGACAGGGTCGTACGACTTATTGGGTGCCGACATCTCTTCCGTACTTCCGTGGGCTGGCTGGGGCCCCCGCTCGACGACCGAGGACGCAAAGGTGCCAAAGGACGAGTCTAACGGGGTATGGGGTGGCGGATGAGCCGAGGATCAGCCCGTGGACACCTGCGCGGCCTCTGTTACGCCAGATAGGCCGGGGCGCTCACGGGCAGCGTAAATCGGAACTCGGCGCCGCCGGCCGGTCCGCGGCCGACGGTGATCGTCCCGCCGTGCGCCTCGACGATGCCCTTGACGATGTACAGGCCGAGGCCGGTCCCGCCGCGCTTGCTCCCCCGCCAGAAGCGGGTGAAGACACGGCCCATCGACTCCTCGGGGATGCCGGGGCCTTCGTCGCTCACGGTGACCGCCGTTCCCTTCTCCTCGTCGTCGGCGCCGGTGGGTGCCACCTCGATGGTGACGGTTCCCTCGCCGTGCCGCACCGCATTTTCGAGCAGGTTGCCGAGGACCTGGTCGATCTTGTCGGGGTCGGCCCACAGATCGGGCAGCGGGCGGCGTACGCGCACGAAGAAGCGGTCCGGGGACTGGCCGCGCGCGGTGTGGGCCTGGATGTGGCGGCCGATGGCCGCGGCGATGTCGACGGGCTGGCGGCGCACCTCGAGGCGGCCGGAGTCTATTCGGGAGATGTCGAGCAGCTCGGCGATCAACCGGGTGACGCGGCCCGCGTCGGCGTCCACGGTCTCCAGCATCAGCCGCTTCTGGTCGTCGGTGAACCGCTCCCACTTGGCGAGGAGCGTGGCGGTGAAGCCCTTGACGGAGGTGAGCGGGGAGCGCAGCTCGTGGGCGACGGTGGCGATCAGTTCGGCGTGGCTGCGTTCGGTACGGCGCCGGGCCTCGGTGCCGCGCAGGGTGACGACGACCTTCCGGACCGGGCCCAGGGGGTGCTCGCGCACGTAGCGGGCGGCGACCAGGACCTCCCGGTTGCCGGGCAGCAGCAGGTTGCGCTCGGGCTGGCCGCCCCGGATGGCGAGCCCGCCGTACGGGTCGGTCAGCGCCCACCAGCGGCGCCCCTTGAGGTCCTCCAACGGGAGGGCCTCCTCCAGCGGGCGCCCGAGGGCCGCGTCGCGGCGGACGGCTGTGAGGCGCTCGGCGGCGGCGTTGAAGCAGACCACGGTGCCGTGCCGGTCGGCGATGACCAGGCCGTCGGGCAGGTCGTCGGGCTCGTAGGCGCGGGCGGACGCGTAGGCGTCCGGCGCGGCGGCGGGCGCCGGGGACGCGCCGGGGGCGGCGGGCGTGCGTTCGGCGGCGGACTCGGCGGGCGCGCCGGGCGCGCTGGGTGCACGTTCGGCGGGCGCGTTGAGTAAAGCGCCCCGCTTCGCCGACGGCCTGCTCGTCCCGGGTGTCATCCCCGAATCCCACCCCTCCGTACCGCACAGTGGGCCGTTCCCCCGGCCCGCCAGCCTACTAGCTGGAGGTGACGGAGCGGCACCCTCCGGCAGCGCGCTGCGCACGCGCGGAGCCGTAGAGACATACGGCGGCGGCGGTGGCCAGGTTCAGGCTCTCGGCCTTGCCGTGGATCGGTACGCGGACGACCGCGTCGGCGAGGGCGCGGGTCTCCTCGGGGAGGCCCCAGGCCTCGTTGCCGAAGATCCAGGCGGTGGGGCCGCCCATGGTGCCCGCGTCGAGCTCGGCGTCCAGGTCGGCCTCGCCCGCCCCGTCGGCGGCGAGGATCCGCACTCCGGCGCCCCGGAGCCCGGCGACGGCCTGCTCGACGGGGACGCCGACCGCGACCGGCAGGTGGAAGACGGAACCGACGGAGGCGCGTACCGCCTTGGGGTTGTACAGGTCGACGGAGGCGTCGGTGAGGACCACGGCGTCGGCGCCGGCCGCGTCGGCGCAGCGCAGCACGGTGCCGGCGTTGCCGGGGTCGCGTACGTGGGCGAGGACGGCGACGAGCTTGGGGCGGCCCTTGAGGATCTCCTCGAAGGGCGAGTCCAGGAACCGGCAGACGCCGAGGAGGCCCTGCGGGGTGACGGTCTGGGAGACCTCGGCGAGGACGGCGTCGGAGGCGTGGTGGACGCGGGCGCCGGTGGCGCGGGCGGCCTCGACGATGTCGGCGTACCGCTCGGCGGCCTCGACGGTGGTGAACAGCTCGACCAGCGTCGGCTCGCCGCCGCTGCGGTGGGCGACGGCCTCCCGCACGGCCTGCGGGCCCTCGGCGATGAACCGCCGCTCCTTGCCCCGGAAGTTCCGCTTGGCGAGCCGCCGGGCGGCGATGACGCGCGGGGAGCGGGGGGAGATCAGCTCGGGGAGCTCGGGGGTGCCCATGGTGGTCGGCGGCTCTCTTCTCGTACGCACGGGGTGGAACAGACCGGACCCGCAGGCGCTGGGCCTGCGGGTCCGGGCGGAAGTCCTACTGCCTGGGAGATCAGGCGGCGGCCTTCGGGGCGTTGACGTCGCTCGGGAGCGCCTTCTGGGCGGCCTCGACGAGCGCGGCGAACGCGTTGGCGTCGTTGACGGCCAGCTCGGCCAGGATCTTGCGGTCCACCTCGATGTTGGCGGCCTTCAGACCCTGGATGAAGCGGTTGTAGGTGATGCCGTTGGCGCGGGCAGCGGCGTTGATGCGCTGGATCCACAGCTGACGGAAGTCGCCCTTGCGCTTCTTGCGGTCGTTGTAGTTGTAGACGAGGGAGTGGGTGACCTGCTCCTTCGCCTTGCGGTACAGGCGCGAGCGCTGGCCGCGGTAACCGCTGGCCTGCTCGAGGATCGCCCGGCGCTTCTTGTGGGCGTTGACTGCCCGCTTGACGCGTGCCACGTGTTAACTCCTTGTAGCGGGGTCGTGGTTGGACTCACACGACCCGGAAACGAATGGATCCCGGCGGTGACCGGATGCCCCCGTCACCGAGGGCGGGAGGTCAATCAGATGCCCAGCATCTTCTTGATCTTGGCGCTGTCACCCGGGGCCATCTCGGCGTTGCCGGTGAGGCGACGCGTCAGCTTGGACGACTTGTGCTCGAGCAGGTGGCGCTTGCCGGCGCGCTCGCGCAGCACCTTGCCGGAGCCGGTGATCTTGAAGCGCTTCTTGGCACCGCTGTGCGTCTTGTTCTTCGGCATAGCGCCGTTCTCTCCTCGTCAGTGGCGCTCCCAGCCGGTCCGGGGACCGGCACGCGGGAGCGTCAGGTGTATCGGTTGAGTCCTGGGCGGATGCCCCGGACACAGGCCCTCGGGGACCTCGGGCCTACTGGGCGGACTCCGCCTCGGCGGGCTGCTCCACCTCGGTGGGCTCGTCCGCCTGAGCGGGCTGGCCCTGGCGCTCCGCCTTGCGGGCGGCCTGCGCCTCGCGGGCCTCGGCCATGGCCTCGGTCTTCTTCTTGTGCGGACCGAGAACCATGATCATGTTGCGGCCGTCCTGCTTCGGGTTCGACTCGATGAAGCCGAGGTCCTGGACGTCCTCCGCGAGCCGCTGCAGCAGTCGGTAGCCGAGCTCCGGCCGGGACTGCTCGCGACCACGGAACATGATCGTGATCTTGACCTTGTCGCCCTGCTTGAGGAACCGGACGACGTGACCCTTCTTGGTGTCGTAGTCGTGCGGGTCGATCTTCGGCCGGAGCTTCATTTCCTTGATGACCGTGTGCGCCTGGTTCTTGCGCGCCTCACGGGCCTTCATGGCCGACTCGTACTTGAACTTGCCGTAGTCCATGAGCTTGCAGACCGGCGGCCGTGCGGACGCCGCGACCTCAACCAGGTCCAGGTCGTACTCCTGCGCAAGCTCCAGCGCCTTGGCGAGCGGCACAATGCCCACCTGCTCGCCGCTGGGACCGACAAGTCGCACCTCGGGAACGCGAATCCGGTCGTTGATGCGGGGCTCGGTGCTGATGGATCCTCCTCGGTAGCACCACGCGACCGCCTGGCGGACGGACGCGTAACGTCTGTTTAGTGAGACCAACCGCACCGGCGCATGAAAAATGCCCCGGACGGGACACAGGCGGGGCTCCTCGTGCTACCGGAGCACCGCCGCGGTCAACCGCGGGGCGCGCATTCGGACGGCCCCATCGTCCGTACGGAACGATGGTCGCCGTCTGACCGGTGACCCGCCGTCCCGGAGGACGGCCAGGTGGGAGAGCGGAGCCTCCACTTGTGGGCCGGAGCACGAGTCGTGTCCGGCCGGTCGTCACACCAGGTTAGCAGCTCCCCGGGGGTGCGGCTAACTGTGAGGCGTACGCCTATCGTGGGCGTCATGAGTGACGCCACGCCGAGCAACCCCTCCGCTTCCGACTCCGCCTCCGGTGCGGAGACGACCGATTTCGAGACCATGACCCGCGACATCGCGGAGGTGCCCGCGGTCGAGGTGATCGTCACGGTCGCCGTCAACCTGATGAGCGCCGCGGCCGTGAAGCTCGGTCTCACCGAGGAGGGCGACCAGTACAAGGACCTCGACGAGGCGCGCAAGCTGATCCACGCGCTGGCGGGTCTGCTGGACGCGGGCGCGACGGAGATCAGCTCGTTCCACGCGGCGCCGCTGCGCGACGGGCTGAAGTCGCTGCAGCTGGCGTTCCGCGAGGCGTCGATCGTGCCGGACGAGCCGGGTCAGGGGCCGGGCGAGAAGTACACGGGCCCCGTTTACAGCTGATCGCTCACGGTCTCACGTAGAAGGGCTCGCCCGGAGGGGTGGCCTCGGCCGGCAGGAGTGCCAGGTCCAGGCCCCGCACCAGGCGGGCCCTCAGTGTTTCGTCGGCCGCGAGCGCGCGGGCCACGCGCTGGGCGGTCTCCGCGGGCGGCGCGGCCGGACCGGTGACGAGCGCGAGCGTGCCGTCCGCGCCGCCGCCTGGCACCAGGTACGCGCGGAGCACGGCCGGCTCGGCCGCCACCACGGCGCGTACCGCCTCGGTGACGGCGGGGTCGGCGAGCGGGTCGGTCGTCGTGCGGCCCTCGGCGGCGGCGAGCAGCGCGCGGCCGGTCAGCTGGTACGGCACCGGTCCCGCGAGGTCCAGCACCAGCGTGTCGGCCTTCTCGTGGGCGGCCGCCTGGAGCGCCTGGTGCAGCGGTACGGCGACGGGGCGGGCGGCCGGGTCCCAGCGGGCCAGGGACTCGAGGGAGGTGAACGCGGGCAGCGCGCGGCGGTCGCCGGCGGTGAGCGTGGGCACGGCCATGTCGCTGGTCTTCTCGCGGCGCAGCCCGGTCTCCTCGTCCTCCTCCACCTCGCCGAGGACGGCGACGACGGGGACCAGCAGCCGGGCGCCCTTGAGCGCCGCGAGCACGCGCGGCTCGGCCGACCGGTCCTCGGCCCAGGCCGCGAGGGCGGCGGTGAGCTCGGGGTCGGCGGTGCCGTCGTCGTCGGAGAAACCGGGGTCGGGGATGTTCTTGAGCGCCACGCGTCGAGCCTATCCGGGCGTCAGTACCCGTTCGCGCGGCCCCCTCGCCACAGGACGACGGCGACGATCACCAGCAGGACGCCGACGCCGCCGGTGACGGGCGCGATCAGCCCGGTGCCCGCCTCCTCCTCGGGCTCGGGGCTGGGGCCGGTGCCGAAGTAGCGCTTGGCGTAGCCGGAGGTGGCGGCCTTCGGGTCGGCCGGGCGCAGCGTGCGGCCCGCCTCGATCGCCGCGGCGGGGTCGACCGTGCCGTAGCCCTTGTCGTCGTCGTGGCCGCCGCTCTCGGGGCGGTCGCGGGCCGTGTCGGCGAGGAGTTTCTTGATCTGGGCGGGCGTCAGTCCGGGGTGGGCGGCGCGGACCAGGGCGACGGCTCCGGAGACGAACGCGGAGGCGGCGCTGGTGCCCCAGCCCTGGTAGTACTTGCGGTCCGGGTCGGGGATGACGATGTCGACGCCGGGCGCGCTGACGGTGGCGTACCAGCGGCTGGTGGAGAAGGCGGCGTGCGTGCCGTAGCGGTCGACGGCGGTGACGGCGATGACGCCGGGGTAGGCGGCGGGGTACGAGATGTGGTCGCCCTTCTCGCCGCCGTTGCCGGCGGAGGCGACGACGACCACGCCCTTGGAGAGGGCGTACTGGACGGCGGCGTCCTCACCGGCGTCGGGGTGGGCGGACTCGCTGTCGTCGCCGAGGGAGAGGTTGATGACGTCGGCGCCCTGGTCGACGGCCCAGCGGATGCCCTTGGCGAGGGCGGTGCCGCGCGTGGCGCGGGCCTTGGTGCGGGCGGGGTCGGCGCCTTCGAGGATGACGCGGACGGGGAGGATCTTCGCCTCGGGCGCGATGCCGAGGACGCCGTCCTGGTTGCCGCGCCCATGGCCGTGACCGGCGATGATCCCGGCCATGGCGGTGCCGTGGCGGGCCCAGGCGCGGTCGCCGCGGCCGGCGCCGAAGCCGATGAGGTCCTTGCCGGGCAGGACGTTGCCCGCGAGGTCGGGGTGGGTGTCGTCGACACCGGTGTCGAGGACGGCGACGGTGACCCCCGCGCCCTTGGTGGTACGCCACGCCTCGGCGGTGTGCATGGCCTCCAGGCCCCACTGCTGCGCGCGGATCGCGTCGGCGTGGGCGGGGGCGGCGGGCAGCAGCGCGAAACCGACGGCCGCGAGGGCGGCGGCGAAGGCGCGCGGGCGGCGTCTCACTGCGGCTCCTGGGTACTGGTGGCCTTGGCGAGGGCGGCGCGCAGGCCGCGCTCGACGCGGTCGGCTATGCCCTTGGCCTCATGTCCGAGGCCGGCCTGGGCGGACGCGGTCGTCTGGCCCTCCGCCATCGCCTCGGCGGCGGGCTGCGGATCGGGGACGGTACGGCCGTCGGCGAAGCCGGAGACCGCGTACACGATCACCGGTGCCTCGGTGAGGACGCTCACCCGCCAGCTGGCGCGCTGCTTGTCGCCGAAGCCGGCGGCGACGGTGCCGGGGGCCGGGAGGGTGCGGGGCATCAGGTCGGGGCGCTCGTCGAGGCTCTCGTCGCCGAAACGCGCCCTGAGGGCGGTCATGGCGGTGGCGTCGGCCTGGGTGAAGACCATGCCGACGGTGGTGACGCTGGTCGAGGTGGCGTCGGTGTACGTGGCGCGCAGCACGCGTGCGCAGCCGACGGGGCGCAGCGCCTTGAGGAGCAGCGGGTCGAGCGCCCCCGCGCAGGGGCCGTCGGGCGCCACGGCGACGCGCGTCCACACCCGGTCGGCGCGGCCGGGACCGGCGTCCTCGCCCTTGAGGGTGCGGGGGAAGAGGGTGTCGACGGGGACGCTGTGCCAGAGGGTGCGGGCCTCGGTGTACGCGGTACGGGCGGCCGGGTCGGGGCTCGGGCCCCCGGCGAGCCACGCCCCGGCCACGGCGCCGCCGATCAGCCCGAGCCCGAGCACCAGGCACGCGAGGGCGGCCCCGGTGCGCGCGGGGTGGCGGTCCCGGACGGGCCGCAGGCGCGTGGTCTGCTCCACGGGCGCCTCGGGGGGCAGCGGCCCCCAGTAGGCGTGCGGGGCGCTGACGGGTGGGCCGGAGGGCGCCGGTCCGAGGTGGACGGACCCGACGGGAGGTCGCCGCGAGGGCGCCGAAGCCACGGCCGGGGCGCCGGCCGGTGCCCCGGCCGGGGCGGACTGATGCGGTACGGGCCTCAGCCGCGCGGTGCTTTCGGCGCCCGGCTCCTGCCGCACGGGGCGGAGACGCGCGGTGGTCTCGACGGCGGCGGGCGCGGGCTGCTGGGGCGCGGCGGGGGGCTGGGGCGCGACGGGGGCCTGCGGCCGCGGTACGCCGGGGGCGCGCGGCGGCTGGGCGGCGGCGGGCGCGGGCTGGCGGGGGGCGGCGGGGCGCGGGGGCACGACCGGCGGCGAGGTCGGTGGCGGCGTCGGCGGGGAGGCCGGCGCGAGCGGAGGCAGCGGGGCGGCCTGGCGCGGCGGGGAGGCTGGCGGGGTGCTCTGGGGCGACGGGGAGGTCGGCGGTTCAGCCGGCGGGGTGTTCTCGGCGAGCGGGGGCAGCGGGGCGGCCGTCCGTGCCGCGCCGGAGGGCGCGGACTGCGGGACAGCCGGGGCCGGCGCTTCCGGAGGCGTGGGGCGTTCCGGCGATGCGGGGCGTTCCGGAGGGAGGAGGGCGTCGGTGATGCGGGAGGACGGGCGTCGTGCTTCGGTGCTCATCCGCCCCCCTGGTTGTCGTCCGGATCGCCTTTCGGGGCAGGCCCGTTCGTCGGCGCGTGTCGTCACTCTAAGGCTTCCTCCCAGGTCCGCCGCAACGCGGCCGCGGGTGGGCGGCGGGGGCCCGCACCGATCTGACCGGAACATCCCCCTACCCGGAGGTAGCACCGTCTGGCAGGCTCGGGCCATGACTCCCCGTGCCGCTGACCGGGCCCGGTACGACCGGGCCACCGCCCATCTCGACGCGCCGCTGGCCGTCGTCGATCTGGAGGCGTTCGACGCGAACGCCGACGACCTGGTCCGCCGGGCCGGCGGCAAGCCGGTCCGGGTGGCGAGCAAGTCGGTACGGTGCCGGGCGCTGCTGGAGCGGGTGCTCGCGCGGGACGGGTTCGCCGGGATCATGTCGTTCACGCTCGACGAGTCGCTGTGGCTGGCGCGGGCGGGGTTCGAGGACGTCCTGCTGGCGTACCCCTCGGTCGACCGGGCCGGCTTCTCGGAGCTCGCGCGGGACCCGAAGCTCGCGCGCGCGGTGACGGTGATGGTCGACGACCCGGCGCAGCTGGAGCTGATCGACCGGGCCCGTGAGGGCGGGGCCGAGGAGATCCGGGTCTGTCTGGAGCTGGACACCTCCCTGCGCCTGCTGGGCGGTCGCGTACGGATCGGGGCCCGGCGCTCGCCGCTGCACACGCCCGCGGAGGTGGCCGAGGTGGCCCGGTCGGTGGCGCGGCGGCCGGGGTTCCGGCTGGTCGGGCTGATGGCGTACGAGGGGCACGTCGCGGGGGTCGGGGACGCGGTCGCGGGGCGGCCGGCGCGGTCGCGGGCCGTGCGGCTGATGCAGGCGGCCGCCCGTAGGGAGCTGGCGGTCCGGCGGGCGGCCGTGGTGGACGCGGTCCGGGCGGTGGCGCCGGAGCTGGAGTTCGTCAACGGCGGCGGTACGGGGAGCGTGCAGCACACCGCGGCCGAGGACGCGGTGACGGAGATCGCGGCCGGGTCGGGGCTCTACGTGCCGCGGCTGTTCGACCACTACACCTCCTTCACCGGCCGGCCGGCCGCGCTGTTCGCGCAGCCCGTCGTCCGCCGCCCGGGCGTGGGCGCGGTCACCGTGCTCGGCGGCGGCTACCCCGCGTCGGGCGCGCCGGGCAGGGACCGGCTGCCGGTGCCGTACCTGCCCGAAGGGCTGCGGTACGACCCGCAGGAGGGCGCGGGGGAGGTGCAGACGCCGCTGCTGGGCGCCCCCGCCGACGATCTGCTGATCGGCGACAAGGTGTGGTTCCGGCACGCGAAGGCGGGCGAGCTGTGCGAGCGGTTCGACGCGCTGCACCTGATCGAGGGCGACCGGATCACGGCGACCGTGCCGACGTACCGGGGTGAGGGCCGGACGTTCCTCTGAGGGCCGGACGTTCCTCTCAGGCCCTCACGGCCCTCACGGCCCGATGGAGCTGCCGACGCCGCCGCCCGTGGCACTGCCGATGGGGCGGATCCCGCGCGTGATCTCGTCCATGAGGGTCAGGGGCGGCCCCTCCGGGCCGGCGTCGAAGGCGAACCGTACGACCACCGGGGTCCCGTTGCCGGAGGGGGCGGGAAAGGCGAGCGACTGGACGTAGCCGCCCGGGCCGTTGCCGGTGGTGACCTGCCAGCGGACCAGGTGGCCGGTACGGCCGGCGACGACGGCCGGGCGCGAGGCGATCACCTTGTGGGAACGGATGCCGCCGTGGAGGCGGTTGCCGAGGGCGTCCTCCTCGTACGCGCGGTCCGCGGCCGTCACGATGTCCTGTTCGGCGATGGCCTTGACGGTGCTGCCCTCCGGCGCGCTGACGGTCCAGGAGGTGACGGTCCCGGGCTTGCAGAAGCGGCTCGTGTCGCCGGGGCAGGGTACGTCGGCCACGGTGGTCACGGTGGCGACGTCGGCCGTGGTGTGCTCCGGCTTCTCCCAGCCGTCGGGGACGGGGAGCGTGATGCCGTTGAGCTGGTCGACGACGACCGCGGGGTCGCCCTCGGCGCCGGCACCGGAGGGGGAAGGCGTGGGCGTCGCCGGGGTCGTCGTCACCGGGGCCGTGGGGGAGGGCGGCGGGGCGAGGGCCTCGTCGTCGCCGGAGGGCCGGAGGACGACCGCCGCGACGGCGACCGCCGCCACCAGGACGGTCCCGGCGACGGCGAGCGGAAGCACACCGCTCCGGCCTCTCGGGGGGCGGCCGGCGGGGCGGGTGCGGCCGGTCCACGCGGTGCCGTCCCACCAGTGCTCGACGGCGGGGTTGCCCGGGTCCGGGTACCAGCCGGGAGGAGTCGTCATGCTCATCCGATCAGCGTAGGCAGCCGGACGCCGTACGACGACGCCCGGCCACCCGCGCGGTCCCTACAGGGGCGTGACGTACGCCCCGGAGATGCCGCCGTCGACGAGGAAGTCGGTGGCGTTGACGAAGGACGAGTCGTCGCTGGCGAGGAACGCGACGGCGGCCGCGATCTCCTCCGCCTCGGCGAAGCGCCCGACCGGGATGTGGACGAGGCGGCGCGCGGCCCGCTCGGGGTCCTTGGCGAACAGCTCCTGCAGGAGCGGGGTGTTGACCGGCCCCGGGCACAGGGCGTTGACGCGGATCCCCTCGCGGGCGAACTGCACGCCCAGCTCGCGTGACATGGCGAGCACGCCGCCCTTGGAGGCGGTGTACGAGATCTGGCTGGTGGCCGCGCCCATGCGGGCGACGAAGGACGCGGTGTTGATGATGGAGCCCTTGCCCTGGCGCCGCATGTAGGGGATGGCGGCCTTGCAGCACAGGTAGACCGAGGTGAGGTTGACCTCCTGGACGCGCTTCCACGCCTCCAGGCCGGTCTCCAGGATGGAGTCGTCGTCGGGCGGGGAGATGCCCGCGTTGTTGAAGGCGATGTCGACACTGCCGTACGTGTCGTACGCCGTCTTGAAGAGCGCCTCGACCTGTTCGGCGTCGGTGACGTCGACGCGTACGAAGGTGCCGCCGACCTCGTCGGCCGCGGCCTTGCCGGCCTTCTCGTCGATGTCGCCGCAGACGACGTGGGCGCCCTCGGAGGCGAGGCGGCGGGCGGTGGCGAGGCCGATGCCGCTGCCGGCGCCGGTGATGACGGCGGTACGGCCGACCAGGCGGCGGCAGACGGTGTTCTCGTTGGTGGCGGTCATGGGGTCTCAGGCCTCCGTGCTGATGAAGACGTTCTTGGTTTCGGTGAAGGCGGTCAGGGCGTCGGGGCCGAGCTCACGACCGAGGCCGGACTGCTTGAAGCCGCCGAACGGGGTCCAGTAGCGGACGCTGGAGTGGGAGTTGACGGAGAGGGCGCCCGCGCGGACGGCGCCGGAGACGCGCAGGGCGCGGCCGACGTCGCGGGTCCAGATGGAGCCGGACAGGCCGTACTCGGTGGCGTTCGCGAGCCGTACGGCGTCCTCCTCGTCCTCGAAGGGGAGGACGACGGCGACCGGCCCGAAGATCTCCTCCATGGCGGCGGGCGCGTCCGCCGGGAGGCCGGTGAGGACGGTGGGCGGGAACCAGAAACCGGGTCCCTCCGGGGCCTTCCCGCGGATCGCGGCCGCGTCCTCGGGGACGTACCCGCGCACCCTCTCCAGCTGCGTGCGGGAGATCAGCGGGCCCATCTGCGTCCGCTCGTCGGACGGGTCGCCGACGACGACCTCCTCGATGGCGGGCGTGAGGAGCTCCAGGAAGCGGTCGTACGCGCTGCGCTGGACGAGGATGCGGGTGCGGGCGCAGCAGTCCTGGCCGGAGTTGTCGAGGAACGCCATGGGGGCGGTGGCCGCCGCGGCCTCGATGTCGGCGTCGGCGAAGACGATGTTGGGGCTCTTGCCGCCGAGTTCGAGGGTCACGCGCTTCACGCGGTCGGCGCACTTCGCCATGATCTGCTTGCCGACGCGCGTGGAGCCCGTGAAGACGATCTTGGCGACGCCGGGGTGCTCGACGAGGGCGTTCCCGGCGACGGCCCCGGCTCCGGGCAGCACCTGGAACAGGTGCTCCGGGAGGCCCGCCTCCAGGGCGAGCTCGGCGAGCCGCAGCGCCGTGAGCGGGGTGGTCTCGGCGGGCTTGAGGACGACGGCGTTGCCGGCCGCGAGGGCGGGGGCGGTGCCCCAGGCGGCGATGGGCATCGGGAAGTTCCAGGGGGCGATCACGCCGACGACGCCGAGGGGTTCGAGGATCGTGACGTCGAGGCCGCCGGGGACGGGGATCTGGCGGCCGTTCAGGCGCTCCACTCCCCCGGCCGCGTAGTCGAGCAGGTCCCGGACGTTGCCGGCCTCCCAGCGGGCGTTGCCGAGGGTGTGGCCGGCCTCGCGGACCTCCAGCCGGGCCAGCTCCTCCCGGTGGTCGTCGACGACGGCGGCGAAGCGGCGCAGGAGGCGGGCGCGGTCCGCGGGGGCTGCGGCGGCCCAGGTGCGCTGGGCGGCGGCGGCGCGCGTGACCGCGGCGTCGACGTCGGCGGCGGTGGCCGCCGGGACGGTGGCGACGACCTCTTCGGTGGCGGGGTTCAGTACGAGGTGTTCGGTGGTCTCTTCGGTGCTCAAGAGGAGGGCCTCACATGCGTTCGAAGGAGCGGCGCAGCTCCCAGTCGGTGACCGCGGCGTCGAAGGCGTCCAGTTCGACCCGCGCCATGTTGCGGTAGTGGGCGACGACCTCGTCCCCGAAGGCCGCCTTCGCCAGGGGGCTGTTCTCCCACAGTTCGGCGGCCTCGCGCAGGGTGGTCGGCACGTGGGCGTAGTCGGCGGTGTAGGCGTTCCCGTCGCACGGCTCGGGCAGCTCCAGCTCGTGCTCGATGCCGTACAGACCGGCCGCGACCAGGCCCGCGACGGCGAGGTGCGGGTTGACGTCACCGCCGGGGAGGCGGTTCTCGAAGCGCAGGGAGCGGCCGTGGCCGACCACCCGGAGGGAGCAGGTGCGGTTGTCGTATCCCCAGGCGACGGCGGTGGGGGCGAAGGAGCCGGGCTGGAAGCGTTTGTACGAGTTGATGTTGGGTGCGTAGAGGAGGGAGAAGTCGCGGAGCGCGGCGAGCTGCCCGGCGAGGAAGTGGCGCATGACCGGGGACATGCCGCCGGGTCCGTCGCCCGCCATGGCGTTGCGGCCCTCGGCGTCCTGGAGGGAGAGGTGGATGTGGCAGGAGTTGCCCTCGCGCTCGTTGTACTTCGCCATGAAGGTGAGCGAGACGCCCTCCTGGGCGGCGATCTCCTTGGCGCCCGTCTTGTAGACGGCGTGCTGGTCGCAGGTGACCAGGGCTTCGTCGTACTTGAAGGCGATCTCGTGCTGCCCGGGGTTGCACTCGCCCTTGGCGGACTCGACGGTGAGGCCGGCGGCTGCCATCTCGTTGCGGATGCGGCGCAGGAGGGGCTCGATGCGGCCGGTGCCGAGGACGGAGTAGTCGATGTTGTACTGGTTGGCCGGGGTGAGCCCCTTGTACCCGGCGTCCCATGCCTGCTCGTAGGTGTCCTTGAAGACGATGAACTCGAGCTCGGTGCCGACGTGCGCGGTGTAGCCGTGTTCGGCGAGCCGTTCCAGCTGGCGGCGCAGGATCTGGCGGGGCGCGGCGACGACCGGGGTTCCGTCGCTCCAGGCGAGGTCGGCGATGAGGAGCGCCGTGGCCTCGTTCCAGGGGACGCGCCGCAGGGTGGTCAGGTCGGGGCGCATGGCGAAGTCGCCGTAGCCGTTGTTCCATGAGGACATCGCGTAGCCGTCGACGGTGTTCAGCTCCACGTCCACGGCGAGGAGGTAGTTGCAGCCCTCCGTGCCGTGCTCGAGCACGTCGGAGAGGAAGAAGGGTGCGGCGAACCGCTTGCCCTGGAGCCGCCCTTGCATATCGGGGAAGGCCAGGACCACTGTGTCGATCTCACCGCTCGCGACGAGGGCGCGCAGCTCCTCGACGGTGAGCGGGGGTTTGCGGTCTGCCACGGGAATGCTCCTCCTTCGGTCAGCCGGGAGCCATAAGGTATTGCCGGAGACCATTGCTTGGGAAGGGGAAACCGCGAGGTGGCGAAGAAGAGCGAACCGGAGGACCGGCTGACACCGGTCCTGCGCCCGGTGCGGGCGGGCAACGGCTTCGAGGAGGCGCTGGAGCAGATCCTCCAGGTCGTACGGCTCGGCCTGGTGCCCGGTGGCGAGCGCCTGCCCGCCGAGCGGGAGCTGGCCGAGCGGATGGGCATCAGCCGGGTCACCCTGCGCGAGGTGCTGAAGGTGCTCCAGGAGCAGGGGCTCGTGGAGAGCCGGCGCGGCCGCTACGGCGGAACGTTTGTGCTGCGCCGCGACCGCGCGCCCGGCGACCAGGGCGAGGACGAGCTGCGCCGCCGCGTAGCCGCCGTCGACGTCGAGGACACGCTGCGCTTCCGCGAGGTGCTGGAGGTGGGCGCGGCCGGGCTGTGCGCGGTGCACGGGCTCTCGGAAGAGGGCGCGGAGCGGTTGCGGACGGCGCTGCGGGCGACGCACGACGCACCGCTGGACGACTACCGGCGCCAGGACACGCTGCTGCACCTCACGCTGGCGGAGCTGTCGGGGTCGCCGACGCTGACGGCGCAGTACGCGGCGGTCCGGGCGACGGTGAACGACCTGCTGGACTGCATCCCGCTGCTGGTGCGGAACCTGGAGCACTCGCAGCACCAGCACACCGCGCTGGTGGAGGCGGTGCTGGAGGGGGACGCGGACGCGGCGCGCGAGGTGATGCGGGAGCACTGCGCGGGGACGGCTGCGCTGCTGCGCGGCTTCCTGGCGTGAGCGCGGCCGGGGCGCGGGGCCCGGCGTAACCGGAACGTAACGCACGGGGGTTGCGCTCCCCTCCCGGCCACCGCAAAGGTATGGGTCCATTCCATTGGGCCCCGACCGATGCGGGAGCACGCTGCCATGACGCTGGAAGAAACCAAGGACGCCCCGGTCCCTGCGGACGACTACTTGAAACGACGGGCCCTGCGGCAGGGCAGCGCGGGCTGGCTGCTGCTGACCGGTCTGGGGGTCGGTTACGTCGTCTCGGGCGACTTCTCCGGCTGGAACATCGGCCTGGCGGAGGGCGGTTTCGGCGGGCTGGCCATCGCCACCCTTCTGATGGGCGTGATGTACGCCTGCCTGGTGTACGCGCTCGCCGAGCTGTCCGCGATCCTCCCCGCCGCCGGAGGCGGTTACGGCTTCGCGCGCCGCGCCCTCGGCACCTGGGGAGGCTTCCTGACCGGGACGGCCATCCTCATCGAGTACGTCCTGGCCCCGGCCGCCATCTCCATCTTCATCGGCGACTACGTCGAATCGCTCGGCCTGTTCGGCCTGGAGTCCGGCTGGCCGGTCTACCTCGCGTGCTTCGTCGTCTTCATCGGCATCCACCTGTGGGGCGTGGGCGAGGCGCTGCGCTTCAGCCTCATCGTGACGGCGATCGCGGTGGCGGCGCTGCTGATCTTCGCGGCCGGCGCCTTCACGGAGTTCCGCGCCGACGGGCTGGACGACATCCCGGTGGACGGGTCCGCCTTCGGGGCGAGCTCCTGGCTGCCCTTCGGCCTGCTCGGCATCTGGGCGGCCTTCCCCTTCGGGATGTGGTTCTTCCTCGGCGTGGAGGGCGTGCCCCTGGCCGCCGAGGAGGCCAAGGACCCGGTGCGGTCCATGCCGCGCGCGCTCTCGCTGTCGATGATGGTTCTGGTGCTGCTCGCCGTCCTGACGTTCTTCGCGGCCACGGGGGCTCGCGGCTCGGCCGCGATCCAGGACGCGGGCAACCCGCTCGTCGTCGCGCTCCAGGGGGACGGCGGTCCGACCCCGCTGAGCCGGTTCGTCAACTACGCGGGCCTGGCGGGCCTGGTGGCGTCGTTCTTCTCCCTCATCTACGCGGGCTCGCGCCAGCTGTTCGCCCTGTCCCGTGCGGGCTACCTGCCCCGCTTCCTGTCGCTGACGAGCCGCCGCAGGTCGCCGTACCTGGGGCTGCTGATCCCGGGCGCGATCGGCTTCGCGCTGGCGGCCGGGACCGGCGACGGCGCGCGGATGCTGAACATCGCCGTCTTCGGCGCCACCATCAGTTACGCCCTCATGGCGCTGTCCCACATCGTGCTCCGGCGCCGCGAGCCGGACCTGCCGCGCCCCTACCGGACGCCCGGCGGGGTCCTGACGTCCTCCGTCGCGCTCGTCCTCGCGCTCTCCGCCCTGGTGGCGACGTTTCTGGTGGACGTGGACGCGGCACTCATCGCGCTGGGGGTGTACGTCGTCGCCCTCGCGTACTTCGCGTTCTACAGTCGGCACCGTCTCGTCGCGAGCGCGCCCGAGGAGGAGTTCGCGGCGCTGGCGGCGGCCGAGGCCGAGCTCGAACGCAACTGAAACGCAACCGAGAGGAACCACCCGTGCCGAAGCCGCTCATCGGCGTCACCACCTACCTGGACCGCGCCCGGTGGGGCGTCTGGGACATGCCGGCGGCGCTGCTGCCGGAGTCGTACCCGCGCCTGGTCCAGGCGGCGGGCGGCATCGCCGCGATGCTCCCGCCGGACGCACCCGCCACGGCCCCGGAGGCGGTGGCCCGCCTCGACGCCCTGGTCGTCGCGGGCGGCGCCGACGTCGACCCCGTACGGTACGGCGCCGAGCGCGACCCCCGCACGGGCCCGGCGGCGGCGGAGCGGGACTCCTGGGAGCTCGCGCTGATCGACGCGGCCCTCGCGACCGGCACGCCGCTGCTGGGCGTCTGCCGCGGCATGCAGCTGCTCAACGTGGCGCTCGGCGGCACGCTGGTGCAGCACCTGGACGGGCACACCGGCGGCCCCGGCGTCTTCGCCGCCCACACGGTGAAGCCGGTCCCGGGCACGCGGTACGCCTCCCTGGTCCCGGAGGCGGTGACGGTCCCGACGTACCACCACCAGGCGGTGGACCGGCTGGGCCGCGGCCTGACCCCTTCGGCGCACGCGGAGGACGGCACGGTGGAGGCGGTCGAGCTGCCGGGCACGCGCTGGGCGATGGGCGTGCAGTGGCACCCCGAGATGGACGCCGACCTGCGGGTGATGGAGGGACTGGTCGCGGCGGCGTCGTGAGACGCGTGAGGCCCGGCCCGCTGATAGCGGACCGGGCCTCACGTGCGCGCGCCGAGCCTCAGGCGGCCGGGAGCCGGGGCAGCTCCTTCGGGAAGGTCCGCGCCTCCTGGCAGTCGACGGCCTCGTACGTGTGGCGGGCGAGCTGGTAGGCGAAGTCGACGAGGACCTGGCGCAGCTCGTTCCCGTGGACGCGGGTGTCGCCGATGGTGCGGGCGTCGACGGTCAGCGCATAGGCCTCCCGCGCCTCGCCGCTCTTCATGCCAGGCGTGGTGCAGGGGATGTACACGTACGCGGTGTCCGGGTGCACCACGGCTCTGATGTCGCCGGACGACACCTCGACGGGGTCCGCGTCATACGGCTCCTTCGCGTAGTAGTCACGCCACGGGCCGAGAGCCGAATCCCGCGACTCCACCTCACCCGAGATGACGGAGCCGCCGCTGGTGCGTACGTAGCAAGCGAAGAAAAATTTTCCTCTCCCATGCAAGACGAGCTTTCCCCGCTCCTCGGCCGCGCGCGCCGAGGGCAGGGCACGCGCCGCCGTCTCCCGGCTCACCGCACCGTCGCACGGCCGGGGCGACAGCCGGTCGATACCCTTGGTGAAGATCTCCAGGTATCCGAATACCGCCACAGTCACCAACAGGAACGCCACGCCAGCGGTAATGACGGTCTTCTTTCGACTTGCTTGCATGAGGCTGCCCACATCCACTCAGTGATTACGCGGCCGGCCGGGCATGGGAGTCCTCCAGCATTCCATCGCTCAGATTCCAGCCCGCCTGGATTTGCTCGCGGATCATGTTTCGCGTGGCGTCTTCCGTCAATTCCTTGGACCCGTGTTCCTTGATGGCGTTGACCGCACTCTCCTGTGTCTGCACATTGGCAGATTCCTGCGCTTCGTTCAGCTTCCCTCCACTGTCGTAGAGGGCCTGGTCCAAAGCTCCGTCGAGCTGTTGCATGTCGATGATGCGGTCGACGGCCATGCCGGAGATACCGCCGAAGAATCCACTGACCGCTGCCGCCGTCGCGGCCACGGCGGGTGACGTGCCCACCAGAGCGACGGTACCCACGCCGACACCGGCGGACAGGATGGACTTGACGACGTCGCCCTTGGTCTTCAGGGCGGCGTTCGCCTCCTTCTCGGCATCCAGGTCGCCGGCGATCTTGGCGTCTGCGACCGAATGCCCGACGATGCCTTCGATAATCCCGGCGTTCGTGGAAATGGCCCTGACTGCGTCTTCCGTCTTCCCGCTGAACCGCTCGGGCTGGGCGACGTGCGCTTCCAGCGAACTGGCCGTGTAGACGCTCTCTCCGACAATGATCGCGGCGCGCCCCATGGGATCCCTGGCCGTCTCGTACAGGAAGCGCGTGACATCCAGCTTGTCCAGGCCGCCGGGATCCTGGCTGTTGCTCCAGAAGATCGACTCGGCTCCCTGGCCCGACAGCGACCGGCTGATCTCCGGCATGTACGCCGCCGCCATGTCCCCGAAGCTCTCACCCGTGGCCTTGTTCACCAGCTGGGCGCCGGTCTCCGGCTGTGCGACCGCGTGCATGACCTGCTGCATCAGCGCGACCTGCGCCTTGCTGTGCGGCCTGACGTCGGTCGCCTTCTCGCCGTCCCCGTACCCCGTCACCGCCGCCTCGAGGGCGTGCGCCACCGCTCCGTCGCGGTCGGTGTAGCGGATGCTCTGCACCGTGTGCTCGAACACCTCCTTGTCACCGAAGGTGTTCAGCGCGGCCTCGGGATTGTGCGACAGCGCCTTCATGAAACCGGTCACCGGGTCGGCGCCGTTGTCCTTGCCGAAGACCAGGTCCGTGACCGTGCCGGCCTCCCACAGGTCATTGGTGCCCATGCCGACAGGATTGGCCGCCGTGGACATGTCCTTCTTCATGAGCTGCTTGCCGTACGCGTCCAGGAATTCGGAGTCGTACTTGCCGTGGTGCATGAGGCTGCTCATGACCTGATAGCCCAGGGCGCCGTTCACACGCATCGGCTCGATGGAGTTGTTCCTGAAGGCCGTGGTCGCCTCGTCCAGGACACTCTTCTTCCACTGCTGCATGCCCTCCGCGTCGGAAAGCGTGGCCGTGGCGAGCGTGATGCTCAGGTCCTTCTGGAAGCTCTGGAGCTGCTTGAGTTCATCGCCGCGCGCTCCCGCGTGGATCTCCGCGACATCGTTCCAGAACTGGAGCGTGGCCTTGCCACCCAGCTTCGAGGCGAACTGTGCGGCGAAGAGCTCGTCGTCCTTGTACTTGGCGACGGTCCGCTGGAACTCGGCGAACTCCTCCGGCGACATCTTCGTGGCGTCCTTCGCCAGCTTGGCCATGGCGTCGGCCGCTTTCATCGCGTCGGCGGCGGAGTCCCGGTCACCGTACGTGGCGCCGGAGAAGCCGTAGTCGGCCTGCTCGGCAAGGGCCCGCAGGGCGCCGGCGGCCGTGGAGTCGCTGGTCGTGGCCTGGGTGAGGATCCGCTGGATGGTGTCCCGCAGCGCCTCTGCCTTCTGCTCCGAACCGGGCGGCGCCGGTTGACCGGTGACCTCGACGCGGAAGCGACCGCCCTTTTCTCCGGAGACGGACAGCTTGTCCTTCTCGAAGCCGTCGTCGATGGCCTTCCTCAGCTGGTCCCGGTAGCCGACGAGCTCGTCGTGGGTGTCCTTGAGGATGTTGTGGATCGAGGTGGCCTGGGCGAGGGCGTCGGAGAACTCACCGGCCGTCTTGGAGATGAACGTACGGGACACGGTGGCGTTGACACCGGTCCAGGTTGCCCTGTCGGCCTTGGCCTTCATGTCGTCCTGCGCCCGCTTCTCCAGGGTCGTCAGGTTCTTGACGACCGTGGCCCAGTCGCCGATCGCGGTGCTGAGCGCGGAGAAGTTGGCGTTGCGCAGTGCTTCGAGGTCCATCAGCGCTTCGCCCCCTCGTCGAAGCCCTTGTCCAGGGTCGCGATGCTGCTCACGGTCGACGTGATGTGGTACTCGTCGCCCGCGTGGGCCTTCTGGGTGAAGTCCATGTGGTTGGAGATGTGGGCACAGGCGTCGAGCAGCGTCGTAAGGGACTTCTCCCACCGGTCCTGAACCGTGTGCAGGGCGCTGCCGAGCGCGAACTCCTGCGACGTGAGGTCCTTGGCCGCGGTCTGGCTGCTGGACCAGGCGTCACGGCCGTAGCGGCCGAGGTCCTCGAACAGCTTGAACGCGCTGTCGCCGACCGCGGCCAGGTCCTTCTGCGAGACCGTGAGGTCGCCCTGTCCGGCTCCGCCCTTGCCGCTCGGAGCCTCGTTCAGTTGCATACGCGAGGAACTTCTGCCGTTGGCGTCGGCCTTCAGTTGCTCCCATTCGTCCCATGCCATCTGATGGGCTCCCTTCCCCCGTGCGGACAAGCGAATGATCGACGTTCCGGACGGAAACGGACGCAAGACGTCCGGGACACGTCATTGGATGACCCTACACAAGGCAAAGGGCGGACTTGCACGGGGAGTTGGGGCGACCGTCCGGAGGCCTGACCCCCAACCGTTCTCCTCCGGCCCCCGCCCTACCCCCGCGCCAGCGACAGCAGGTCGCGGGCCGGCCCCGTCGGGAGCGGGCCCGTCGGCCAGACCGCGCGCAGGGCGCGGTGGAGGTGGACGCCCTCGACCGGCACCTCGACCAGGCGGCGCGAGGCGAGTTCCTCGGTGACCGCGAGCTCGCTGAGGACCGCCGGGCCCGCGCCGGTCACGGCCGCCGCCTTGACGGCCGTGGTGGAGGCGAGCTCCAGCAGCGGGTCCGCCAGGCCGCCGTGGCCGGCGAGGGCGGCGTCCAGGACCTGGCGGGTGCCGGAGCCGTACTCGCGCAGCACCAGCGGGGTCGCCGCCAGCTCCGCCGGGGTGACGGGGCCGCGGCGGCGGGCCCAGCGGTGCGAGGGCGCGGCGACGACCACGAGCCGGTCGTGGGCGACGACCACGGCGTCCAGGCCGTCCGGCACGGCGAGTCCCTCGACGTACCCGAGGTCCGCCTCGCCCGCGAGCAGGCAGGCGGCGACGGCGGCCGAGTTGCCCGCCTGGAGCGAGACGGCCGTGTCGGGGCGCTCGGCGCGCAGCGCGATGAGCCACCCGGGCAGCAGGTACTCCGCGATGGTCATGGAGGCGGCGACCCGGAGGCGCGAATCGCGCCGGTCCCGCAGCGCCTGCGCCCCCACGTCGAACGCCTCCGCCGCCTCCACCACCCGCCGCGCCCAGTCGGTGACGAGGGAACCCGCGTCGGTCAGCCGCGAGCCGCGCGGCGAGCGGTCCACCAGGGCGACACCGAGCTGCCGCTCCATGGAGCGGATCCGGCTGCTGGCGGCCGGCTGCGTGATGCCGACCTCGCGCGCGGCCCGGCCCAGGCTGCCGTGCCGGGCGACGGCGAGCAGCAGTTCGAGGGCTCCGAGGTCGGGGACGCGATGCGACAGGCTCATAACTTCAGTTTATGGGGTCATAGGGACAAGATCCCTGGTGATGGGCATCGGCGCAGTTCACGGTGGGTGGATGGCAACAACGCTCGCGCAGTACACCCCTCTCCCCCGCGTCCCCCGCACCCTGGCGGTCCGCCATCTCGGACCCAACTGGTACGCGACGGTGATGGGTACCGCGATCGTCGCCGGCGCGGGTGCCGCCCTGCCCGTCCGGGTGCCCGGTCTGCGCACCGCCTGCACCGCCGTCTGGTCCCTGTCCCTGCTGATGCTCGCCGTGCTGCTCGTGGCGCGGACGCTGCACTGGACGCACCACCGCGACCAGGCCCGGGCCCATCTGCTGGACCCGGCGGTGGCGCCGTTCTACGGGTGCGTGGCCATGGCCATGATGTCGGTCGGCGGAGGCGCCCTCACCGTCGGCAGGGACTGGATCGGGCTGGACGCGGCCCTCGCCCTGGACGGCGTCCTGTTCGTCCTGGGCACGGCCCTCGGCGTGGCGGTCGCGGTCACCGTCCCGTACCTGATGGTGGTGCACCACCGGATCGAGGCCGCCTCTCCGGTGTGGCTGCTGCCGGTCGTGGCGCCCATGGTCTCCGCCGCGCAGGGCCCCTTCCTCGTACCGCATCTGCCGCCGGGGCAGTGGCAGGGGACGCTGCTGCTCACCTGCTACGGGCTGTTCGGGCTGAGTCTGTTCGCGGTGCTGCTGATGCTTCCGCTGGTCTTCGGGCGGCTGATGACGGGCGGGCCGCTGCCCCTCACCCTGACGCCGACGCTCTTCCTGGTGCTCGGGCCGCTGGGCCAGTCCACGACGGCCGCGAACAACTTCGCCGACGCGGCACCGCACCTTCCCTACGGGACGACGCTGGCCGTGCTGTACGGCGTGCCGGTCATGGGCTTCGCCCTGATGTGGCTGGTACTGGCCGGTGCCCTGCTGGTGCGGGCGCGTCGCAGGGGCATGGGGTTCGCGATGACGTGGTGGGCGCTGACGTTCCCGGTGGGGGTGTGCGTGACCGGCGCGGAGGGGCTGGCCCGGCACACCGGACTCACGCCGCTGCTGTGGCTGGCCGTGGCGCTGTACGCGCTGCTGGTGGCGGTCTGGCTGGTGGCCGCCGCCCGGACCGTACGGGGGCTGGTCAGCGGAGCGCTGCTCGCAGCGCCGCCGGTGCCGTCGCCAGGGACGGCCCGTACCAGGTGAGGTGGCGCCCGTCGACGAGCGCGGCGGGGATCCCCTCGAACGCCTCGGGTCCGTCGTCCGCCGTGAAGCGGTACGGCTCGTCCGGCAGGACCACCAGGTCGGCGCCGGAGGCGCGCAGCTCGTCGAGCGGGACGCGCGGGTAGCGCTCGGCGTGGTCCGCGTACACGTTGACCACACCCAGGCGGGCCAGCAGGTCACCCGCGAAGGTGTCGCGGCCCAGCACCATCCAGGGGCGGCGCCAGATGGGCACGACGGCCCTGCGCGGGTACGGGCCCGGGGTGAGCGCGTCCCAGGCCGCCTCGGCCTCGTCGAGCCAGCGCGGCCGGGTCCGTACGCCGCAGGCCCGCAGCACGCGGTCCAGCTCGGCGAAGGCCTGCTCCAGGGTGCGCACCTCGGTGACCAGCACGTCCAGTCCCGCGGCACGCAGGGCGGCGAGGTCGGGGGCGCGGTTCTCCTCCTCGTTGGCGAGGACGAGGTCGGGGCGCAGGGCGGCGATGGCGTCCACGTCCGGGTTCTTGGTACCGCCGATACGGGTGACGTCGAGGCCTGAGGGGTGGGCGCACCAGTTCGTGGCACCGACGAGCAGGCCGGGCGCCGTGGCGGCGACGGTCTCGGTCAGGGAGGGCACCAGGGAGACGACCCGGGTGCGCACGGCCGCCCCGTGCCCGGCCCCCGCGCGCTCGGCACTCGTGCGCTCGGCCCCCGTGCGCTCGGCACTCGTGCGCTCGGCACTCGTGCGCTCGGCCCCCGTGCGTTCAGCCATCGCGGGGCGCCGTCCCCATGTGCTCGGCGACGGCGACGACCAGGATGCGGGTGGCGGGCCCGGTGGCGCGCCAGCGGTGGCGCACGCCACCGGAGAGGTACAGCGTGTCGCCGCGTTCCAGCCGGTAGGCGCGGCCCTCGGCCTCCACCTGGGCGGCGCCGTCGGCGACGTACAGCAGGGCGTCGTTGCGCAGGACGAGCTCCCGTCCGGCGTCGTGCTCGCCGGTGAACTCGTCGGCGTGCATCTGGTGCTCGCCGCGCACCAGCGGCCGTACGCCGGGCACGCCGGAGGCGTCGTCGGCCCGTACGACGTCGACGGTGCGCGTCGAGTCGGCCGCGTAGAGGAGCTCCACGGCCGTGGTCTCCAGGGCGTCCGCGACGCGCTCCAGGGAGCGGGTGCTGGGCCGGGCGCGCTCGTTCTCGATCTGGCTGAGAAACGGCACGGACAGTCCACTGCGCTCGGCCACCGCGGCGAGGGTGAGCGAGAGTGCTCTGCGCCTCCGGCGGACGGCCGCGCCCACGCGAAGCGTCTCCTTGTCGTCCATCTCTACGGCTCCCTCCCTCTCCGACCACCTTACGCAGCGTCGGTACCACCGAGTAGCGCAACGGGAGGGAAAGGCGCGATAGGGCGGGCCTCACGCGCACGGTGAGACTAGGGCCTGTCTTTCGGATCAGGCCGGATAAGGGAGCGGGGTCTGGTGCCGTACATCGCAAGGCGGAGGAGGGAGCCTCCCCCGTTGCCCGAAGGGCTACGGGGGCCATTGGCGACCGACGACAACGCGGCGTGGGGGCACCCCCAGGCGAAGCTCTGGGGGAGCGGCACCAGGGCACGCGAGCCCGGCAAGATCCGGAAGACAGGCCCTTAGCCCGGGCACTTCCGGCACAACGGAATGGTGATGCCCTTCACTGGCGTGTCAGTCCGGTGTCGGTGGGTGGTGCATGATCGGTGGTGTGACGCGACGCCTGATGCTCCTCGACACCGCCTCCCTGTACTTCCGCGCCTACTTCGGGGTCCCCGACTCCGTGAAGGCCCCGGACGGCACACCCGTCAACGCCGTGCGCGGGCTGCTGGACTTCATCGCCCGGCTGGTCCAGGACCACCGGCCGGACGAGCTGGTGGCGTGCATGGACGCGGACTGGCGGCCGCACTGGCGGGTGGAGCTGATCCCGTCGTACAAGGCGCACCGGGTCGCGGAGGAGGCCGCTCCGGGGTCGGGCCCGGACGAGGAGGAGATCCCGGACACGCTGTCGCCCCAGGTGCCGGTGATCGAGGCGGTGCTGGACGCGGTGGGCATCGCCCGGGTCGGCGTCGCGGGGTATGAGGCGGACGACGTGATCGGCACGCTCACGGCGCGGGCGGCGGGGCCGGTGGACATCGTCACCGGGGACCGCGATCTGTACCAGCTGGTGGACGACGCCCGGGGCGTGCGGGTGCTGTATCCGCTCAAGGGCGTCGGCAGCCTCCAGGTCACGGACGAGGACTGGCTGCGGTCGAAGTACGGCGTGGACGGGCGGGGGTACGCCGATCTGGCGCTGCTGCGCGGGGACCCGAGCGACGGGCTGCCGGGGGTGCCCGGCATCGGCGAGAAGACCGCCGCGAAGCTCCTGGCGGCGTACGGGGACCTCGCCGGGATCATGGCGGCGGTCGACGATCCGGCGTCGAAGCTCTCGCCGGCGCAGCGCAGGCGGCTGGCCGAGTCGCGGGAGTACGTGGCGGTCGCGCCGAAGGTGGTGCGGGTCGCCGACGACGTGCCGCTGCCGGACTTCGACCCCGCGCTGCCGGCGGGGCCGGTGGAGCCGGAGGCGCTGGACGAGCTGGCGGCGCGGTGGGGGCTGGGCGGCTCGCTGGACCGTTTGCTCTCCGTGCTGCGGGGGTGAGGTGTTAGCTTAGGTAAGCCTAAGCAACCATGTTCGGGGAGAGACGGGGAGACCACCGTGGCGCAGCAGCCCGCCCGCAAGGCACCAAAAGCCCGCGAAGCTCGTGTCGTTCGTACCGAGCGGCTCACGCCGCACATGGTGCGGGTGGTCCTCGCCGGCGAGGGGCTGTCCGATTTCAGCGCGGACGAGTTCACCGACCACTACATCAAGCTGCTCTTCCCGGCACCGGGGGTGACCTACCCGGAGCCGTTCGACATGGACCGCATCCGGGAGGAGTTCCCGCGCGAGCAGTGGCCGACGACCCGGACGTACACGGTACGGGCGTGGGACGCCGCCCAGCGCGAGCTGACCGTCGACTTCGTCGTCCACGGCGACGAGGGCCTCGCCGGCCCGTGGGCCGCCTCCGCGCAGGTGGGCGAAACGATTCGCTTCCTCGGCCCGGGCGGCGGGTACGCGCCGGACCCGGCGGCGGACTGGCACCTGCTCGTCGGCGACGAGAGCGCACTGCCGGCGATCGCCGCGTCGCTGGAGCGGCTGCCGGAGGGCGCCGTGGGGCACGCCTTCGTGGAGGTCGACTCCCCCGACGACGAACAGAAGATCGCGGCTCCGCCCGGCGTCGAGCTCCGCTGGTTCCACCGCACCGGCCGCCCGGTCGGCGAGGCGCTCCTCACAGCGGTCCAGGACCTGGACTTCCCGCCCGGCGACGTCCACGCCTTCGTCCACGGCGAAGCCGGCTTCGTCAAGGACCTCCGCCGCCACCTCCGCCAGGACCGCCAGATCCCCCGCGAACGGCTCTCCATCTCGGGCTACTGGCGCCTGGGCCAGACGGACGAGGCCTGGCGCGCGATCAAGCGCGACTGGAACGCCCAGGTGGAACGCGAACAGGAGCCCCCCGCGGGCCCGGCGGCCGCCTGAGCCACCTCCGGGCCGCCGCAGCCACCGGTCCCGGCCCCGACGAGCCCTGCCGTCCCCGCACCCCGGCCCGCCACCGCAGAGAAGGACGAGACACGCACGCCCTGAAGGGCCGGGGCCCCACTGGAGCCCGGGCGCGCCGCGAAGCTGCGCCCCGGGGCGCAGCCCCGCTGGGCCCAAGGCGCCGGCCCCTGGGTCCGGGGCGGATCACGGCTGCGAACCGATCGGCGATGGCCCGGTCACGGTCGCTGGTCATGTACCGGTCGAGGGTCCTGGAGACGCCGCTCCGCGATACCGGGTCGGGTGTCAGCTCACGGACGTGGCCTCCGTGCGGCCCCGCACGATGATCTTGCCGGTGTTCTCGCCGCGCAGCATTCCCAGGAACGCGTCCACGATGTGCTCGAAACCGTCGACCACCGTCTCGTCCAGAGCGAGCCGACCGCTCTGCAGATGCGGCACGGCGAATTCGTACAGTTCCTCCTGCACATCGCGGTGGTTGCTGACCAGGAAGCCCTCCATGCGGATGCTCTTCTCCACGATGTCCGCGTAGTCGAAGCGCGGGTGCGACGCGCCGGGGGTGTTGTACTGGCTGATCGTGCCGACGCGGACGATGCGTCCGAACTCGCGCAGCGCTCCCACTGCCGCGGCCAGTTGCTCGCCGCCGACGTTGTCGACGAACACGTCGATGCCGCCTGGTGCGGCCTTGCCGAGCAGGTCGGCGGCGGGCCCGTCGTGGTAGTTGAAGACGGCGTCATAGCCCACCTCCCGCGTAAGGTGGTCTGCCTTCGCTGCCGAGCCCGCGCTGCCCACGAGCCGTCCGGCGCCGAGCAGTCGGGCGAATCGCCCGGTCGCCGTGCCGACCCCGCCCGCCGCTGCCGACACGAACAGGTCCTCGCCCTCCTGGAGCCGGGCGATCCGGGTGAGGCCCACATAGGCGGTCAGGCCGGTGCCGCCGAGAGTGCTCAAGTACGCGGTCAGGGGCACCCCTTCGAAGCGGGGCAGCTGTCGGACCTCCTCCGGTGTGACCGCCGCGTGCGTGCGCCAGCCCTGCCGGTGGAACACGATCTCGCCCTCGGCCAGATGGGGTGTGCGCGAGGCGATGACTCGCCCTATGGTGCGGCCCTCCAGCGGTGCGTCGAGCGCGAAGCCGCCGGGCACATCGTCCATCAGCTCGCGGTGATACGGGTCGACGGACCAGTAGAGGTTTTCCACGAGCGCGCTGCCGGCTGCGGGCTCGGGAAGCGGGGACTCGATGAAGGCGAAGTGCTGGGCGGTGGGAAAGCCGTGGGGGCGGGCGATCTGATGCACGGTGAGCGCGGTCGTGTTCATGACCGGACCGTAAGGCGGGAATGCGCCACCTGGGCAGTCGGTTGGGCTCATGCGACCGACCGTTCCATGAGCAGTCCTCATATCTCGAGGTGAGCGCCCTGTGGCCCGCAGTACCGACTCCGATCTCGCCCCCCACGAACTGCGCGTCCTGGTGGCGGTCGCGGACACCGGCGGGTTCTCGGCCGCGGCCGGGACACTCGGTCTGACGCAGTCCGCGGTCTCCCACTCGGTGCGCGGCAGCGAGCGCAAGATCGGTGCCGTGCTCTTCGACCGCGGCCGCACCGGCGCCCGTCCCACCCTCGCCGGAGACAAGGCCGTGGCGTACGCCCGCCGCATCCTGCGCCTGCTGGACGTCCTGAACGCCGAGGCGCGCGGCGCGGCCCGGTTCGACGCGGCGGAGGGGCCGCTGCGGATCGCGGCCTTCCGCAGCGCGGCTCTCCACCTGCTGTCGCCCGTCCTCCAGCGGCTACGCGTCCGGCATCCCGGGATCGAGCCGCGGGTGCGGATCGTACGCGAGGTGGGGCGCGGCACCGCGGGCGAAGTGGCCGACGGGAGAGCCGACATAGCCATCGCCACACTCGGCGGCTCCGTGCCGCCTCCACCGGGTCTGGTCGCGAGCCGGCTCCTCGAAGAGCCGTACGCCCTGGTGCACCCGAAGGGTCACGCCGCCCCGCGCTCGCTGCCGCTGGTCGACTGGGCGGAGAACTGCGGCTCGTACACCCGCGACTGGTGGGCGGCACAGGACTGGATCCCGAAGGCGACCGTCGAGGCCGAGGATGACGGAGCGGTGCTCTCCCTGGTGAGCGGCGGTCACGGAATGGCGATCATGCCTGCGCTCTCCTTGGTCGGAGCGGCGAACTCGGTCGCGATCACTGATCTCGGTCTCGATCGCCCGACACGCCAGGTCGGCTATGTCACCACCTCCGAACTGGCCGGATCCGCCGTCGTGCGCGCCTTGGTGAGGGAATTGCGGGCGGTGGTCCCGCAGTGCGTGGGCCTTGCTCGACAGTGAGGCTTGATCAGGTCGAGCGTCGCGTGAGCGCAGATCCGCCTGGGGGATCAAGCCGAGCAACTCCGAAGCCGCCCTGGGCACCGCGTGGCAGATTCCTTCTTACTCCCGCGCCTCGCCCTCCTCCTCCCCATACCGCCGCGCCGACGCATCCACATGCGCCAACCGCCGCAACGCCGCGAACACCGCCTCCCCCAGCACCGTCCCGACCACCGCGCTCTCCACCAGGTCCTCGCGCCTGGCGCCCCCCGCCACCCACGCGAGATCCGCCGCGGCGACTCGCTCCGCGGCCTCCGCGTAGGTGTCCAGCACCTCGAAGAAATCCGCGTGCCCCACCTGCCGCAACGCGGCCAGCGCACCCGCGAGCGCGTCCAGCGCGGGGTTCTCGTCCCCGACGCGCCACCCCCGGTCCGCCACCAGCTCCTTCGCCGTCACGCGCGCCGCCTCCCGCTCCGGGTCCGCCTCGCCGCCGCTCGACGCCGTCAGGCGGTGGGTCGCCTCGCCCAGCACCTTGTGGACCGGCCGCTGGGGGTCGTCGATCGCGTCGAGCACCTCGCGCAGGGCCGCAACGGACAGCCCGCCGACGTCGATCAGGGCCCGCACCAGGCGGAGCCGCCGCTCGTGGGTCTCGTCGTAGGACGCCTGATTGGGGCTGGTCAGCCGCCCGGCCGGCAGCAGCCCTTCCCGTACGTAGTACTTGATCGTCGGGACCGACACCCCGGTCCGCCGACTCAACTCGCCAATGCGCATGCCCGCGTCACCCCTTGCCTTGAGAACTCCCATCATAGATAGTCTCGCTATCGGATAGCTCCGCTACCCAAAACTGGGGGTTCCCATGTCCTTCTCGCACCGGCTGTCGTCGCTGCACCGGCCTCTCCTCCTCCTCTCCGCCGCCATGGCCCTCCTCGCCGGCGTCTCCGCCGTCGGACTGGTCATCGACGACCGCGTCCTTGCCGGGGCGCCGGTCTGGGCCAAGCCGTTCAAGTTCGCGGTCTCGTTCGTGGCGTACTGCCTGTCGCTCGCGTGGATGCTGTCGCTGCTGCCGCGCTTCCGGCGCACCGGCTGGTGGGCGGGGACCGTCGTCGCCACGTCGTGCGCCGTCGAGATGGCGATCATCACCTTCCAGGCGGCCCGGGGACGACGCAGCCACTTCAACCACGCCACGCCCTTCGACAGCACGCTGTACGACGCCATGGCGGGCACGGTCGTCGTGCTGTGGAGCGCGACGCTCGTCATCGCCGTCCTGCTGTTCCGGGCGCGGTTCGTGGACCGGGCGTCCACCTGGGCCCTCAGGCTGGGCGCTCTGCTGGCACTGGCCGGCGCCGGAATCGGTTTCCGCATGACACGACCCGCGCCGGGTCAGCAGCCGGGCGCCTCCGAGGTGGTCGGCGCGCACAGCGTCGGCGTACCGGACGGCGGTCCGGCCATGCCCCTCACCGGCTGGTCGACGACCGGCGGCGACCTCCGCATCCCGCACTTCGTCGGCATGCACGCGCTCCAACTGCTGCCTCTCTTCCTCCTGCTCCTCGTCGCCCTGGCGCCCCGGTTCGCCCGGCTGCGCGACGAGCGTGTACGCCTGCGCCTGGTGCTCGTGGCCTCGGCGGCGTACGCGGCCGTCTTCGCCCTGGTCACCTGGCAGGCGCTGCGCGGTCAGCCCCTGGTCCACCCGGACGGCGCGACACTCACCGCAGCGGGGGTCGTCGCACTCCTCACCGCAGCCGGCGGCTGGGCCGCGCTCCGTACGACGGCGCCGGCGACCGGTGCCCACCCCACGCACCTGGAGCGAGTGGCATGACCGTCATCCTCTTCGAGCTGTCCTTCTATCTGGCCGCGCCCGTCTGGCTGCTGATGATCCTGGCGCCCCACTGGCGATGGACCACGCGGATCGCCTCGTCCCCCCTCACCGTCGTACCCATCCTGCTCGTCCATCTGGGCCTGGCCGTCCCGGTGTTCCCGGAGCTCTGGGCCGCCGTACGCGAGCCCGATCTGGAGACCTTCCGCGACCTGACCGCCCTGGCGGACGGGGCCGGAGCGGTCTGGGCCCAGGTCATCGCCTGGGACCTGCTGATCGGACAGTGGATCTTCCTGCGGTCGCGCGAACTCGCCCTGCACCCGCTGCTCGCCGGGCCCCTGCTGATCCTGACCATCCTCCTCTCCCCCATCGGCCTGCTCGTCTTCCTGGCCGTACGAGAGGTCAGAACTCGGCGCACCGGGCCCACGGGCCCCTAGGGGGTGTCTTATCGATCTTGCCGGGCTCGCGACGCCTGGCAAGATCGATAAGACACCCCCTAGCCTGAACGCATGCACCAGTACGAGCGCGTCACCGGCACCGTCCTGGGCTCCGCCGTCGGCGACGCCCTCGGCGCACCCTTCGAGTTCGGCCTGCCCGGCGTGTACCGCGCCCGGTTCCCGGACGGCGTCGGCGAGATGTGCGGAGGCGGGGGCTGGGACCCGGGCGAGGCCACCGACGACACGCAGATGGCGGTGCTGGTGGGCGAGTCTCTGCTGGAGCGGAGCGGCCTCGACCTGCCGGACGTCTTCGACCGGTTCCGGCGCTGGGCGGCGGGCCAACCCAAGGACATCGGGCTCCAGACGGAGGACGTCCTGACCAACGGCGAGCCGTGGGACCTGGCGGCCGCGCTGCATTTCCAGCTCAACGGCCGCGCGGCGGGCAACGGTTCCCTCATGCGGGCCGCCACGTCCGCCGTGTACTTCGCGGGCGCCGGACGTACCGGCACCATGGCGGCCGCCCGGCGGATCGCGGCGCTCACGCACGGTGACCGGGCCGCGTGGGAGGGTACGGCCCTGCTGCACGAGCTGATCCGCGTGGCACTGGAGGGCGCCGACCCTGTGGCGGCGGTTCCGGACGCCCTCGCCGCCGTGCACCCGGGCCATCGGGCGCGGTGGACCGCCGTCCTGGCGCCCGGCTGGCATCCGGCTGACGCCACCGAGTTCAACGGCGCGGTCTGGCCGTGCCTGGGCTCCGCGCTCTGGGCCCTGCGGACGACCGGCTCCTTCGAGGAGGCCCTGGCGGCGGCGATCGACCTGGGTGGCGACACCGACACGGTCGCGGCGGTGACGGGCGCACTGGCCGGCGCCGTGTACGGCGCGGCCGCCATCCCCGCGCGCTGGACGTCACCGCTGCACGTCCCTCTCCCGGGATACGGCGACCGGGTCCTGCGCGCCCCCGAACTCGTCGCGCTCGCCGAGCGTCTCGGCGCGCACCCACACTGAGGGCCCGGCCGGAGCGATCCGACCGGGCCCTCACCTCTCCACGGGGTGAAACGCCGTCAGCCCACCGAGCTGTACGCCACCACACCCCGCAGCAGCCCGTCGACCGCCTTGCGCGCGCTCTTGGCGACCGTGCTGTCCTCCCTCGGCGCCGCGGCCGCGATCTGGCCGAGGACGTCGATCACCTGCTTGCACCACCGGACGAAGTCGCCGGCCGGCATCTCCGTCTCGCGCAGCACCTCGTCCAGGCCGCTGCCGGAGGCCCACTGGTGGGCCGCCCAGGCGAAACCGAGGTCCGGCTCGCGCTGGCCGACGCCCTCGGTCTGGTTGATCCTGAACTCCTCCTCCAGGGCGTCCAGGTGGCCCCAGATGCGGACCATCTCACCGAGCGCGGCCTTCGTGCGGCCCGTCGGCAGCTTCGGTGCGACGGCGTCGTCCGACTGCCGGGCCTCGTACACCAACGCCGAGACGCAGGCGGCCAGTTCCGCGGGGTTGAGGCCCTCCCACACGCCCTCGCGCAGGCATTCACTGGCCAGCAGGTCCAGTTCGCCGTAGAGCCGGGCGAGCCGCTTGCCGTTCTCGGTCACCTCGTCGGCGCGCAGGTAGTCCATCTCGGTCAGCAGCGCGACGATCCGGTCGAAGGTGCGGGCGATGGTGTTCGTCCGCCCCTCGATGCGCCGCTCCAGCTGGCGCGTGTCCCGCTGGAGGCGGTGGTACCGCTCGGCCCAACGGGCGTGGTCCTCGCGCTCGTCGCACCCGTGGCAGGGGTGCGCGCGCAGCGCCTTGCGCAGCCGGGCGATCTCGCGGTCGTCGGCCGCCGCGGAGCGCTGCTTGCGGTGCCGGTCCGGGACGATGTGCCCGGCCTTGGAGCGCAGCGCGGACGCGAGGTCGCGCCGCGACTGCGGGGAGCGGGGGTTGAAGGTGCGCGGGATGCGCATCCGCTCCAGGGGCTCCACCGGCACCGGGAAGTCGATGGCGGCGAGCCGCTTGACCTGCCGTTCGGCGGTGAGCACCAGCGGGCGCGGCCCGTCGGCGTGCTCGAAGCCGCGGTGCCCGTTGGACCGGCCGGCCGGCAGGCCGGGGTCCAGGACCAGCGCCAGGCCGGCGAACTTGCCGGTCGGCACGTGGATGACGTCACCGGGCTTGAGCTTCTCCAGCGAGGAGGCGGCCGCCGCACGCCGCTGCGCCGCGCCCTGCTTGGCCAGTTCGGTCTCGCGCTCCTTGAGCTCGCGGCGCAGCCGCGCGTACTCCTCGAAGTCGCCGAGGTGGCAGGTCATGCCCTCGCGGTAGCCCTCGAGCCCCTCCTCGTTGCGCTGGACCTGCCGGGAGATGCCGACCACCGACTTGTCCGCCTGGAACTGCGCGAACGACGTCTCCAGCAGCTCGCGCGAGCGGTGCCGCCCGAACTGGTCGACCAGGTTCACCGCCATGTTGTACGACGGCTTGAAGCTGGAGCGCAGGGGGTAGGTGCGCGTGCCGGCGAGGCCCGCGAGGTACTCCGGGTCCATGCCGCGCTGCCAGAGCACGACGGCGTGGCCCTCGATGTCGATGCCGCGCCGCCCGGCGCGTCCGGTCAGCTGGGTGTATTCGCCCGGGGTGATGTCGGCGTGCTGTTCGCCGTTCCACTTGACGAGCTTCTCCAGCACCACGGACCGCGCGGGCATGTTGATGCCCAGGGCGAGGGTCTCGGTGGCGAACACCGCCTTGACCAGGCCCCGTACGAAGAGCTCCTCGACGACCTCCTTGAAGGTCGGCAGCATGCCGGCGTGGTGTGCGGCGATGCCCCGCTCCAGGCCTTCGAGCCATTCGTAGTACCCGAGGACGTGCAGGTCCTCCGTCGGGATGGACGCGGTGCGCTCCTCGACGAGCTCCCGCACCCGCCGGCGCGACTCCTCGTCGTTGAGCCGCAGCCCTGCGTACAGGCACTGCTGTACGGCGGCCTCGCAGCCGGCGCGGCTGAAGATGAAGGTGATGGCGGGCAGCAGCCCTTCGGCGTCGAGCCGCTCGATCACCTCGGGGCGTCCGGGTGTCCAGATCCGCGAGCGCTGGCGCCGCTCGCGCTCCCGGTCGGCCTCGCTCATCCTGCCGCGCCGCCGGTCACGGCCGTTGAACGGGCGGGAGTTCTCCATGCGGGCCAGGCGCAGCAGATCGGGGTTGACCTCGCGCCGGGCGGAGCCGCGGCCGCCGTGGTCGGTCTCCTCCTCGAAGAGGTCGTACATCCGGCGCCCGGCCAGCACGTGCTGCCACAGGGGGACGGGACGGCTCTCGGAGACGATCACCTCGGTGTCGCCGCGGACGGTGTCCAGCCAGTCGCCGAACTCCTCGGCGTTGGACACGGTCGCCGAGAGCGACACCAGCGTCACCGACTCGGGGAGGTGGATGATCACTTCCTCCCACACGGCGCCGCGGAACCGGTCGGAGAGGTAGTGCACCTCGTCCATGACCACGTAGCCGAGGCCGCGCAGCGACTGGGAGCCCGCGTACAGCATGTTCCGCAGGACCTCGGTGGTCATGACGACCACCGGTGCCTCGGAGTTGACGCTGTTGTCACCGGTCAGCAGGCCGACCTTCTCCGGCCCGTAGCGTTTGACCAGGTCGGCGTACTTCTGGTTGGACAGCGCCTTGATGGGCGTGGTGTAGAAACACTTGCGCCCCTGCTCCAGGGCGAGGTGCACGGCGAACTCACCGACGATGGTCTTGCCGGAGCCGGTGGGGGCCGCGACGAGTACGCCCTTGCCTGCCTCCAGGGCACGGCAGGCCTCGATCTGGAACGGGTCCAGCTCGAAGTCGTACAGGTCGCGGAAGGGAGCGAGCGCGGTCGCCTGCTCGGCGGCGCGGCGCCGGGCCGCCGCGTACGCCTCCGCGGGTGTGAGGTCTTCTTGGGTCATCTTGTTATCGAGCGTACCCGCCACCACTGACAGTCAGCTCGATCTTTAATCCGCCTTGCACAACGCCACGGTCCGCAGCGGTACGGGGGCGCGGCGTGACCGGACCTCAGGTGATGTCGTCGTAGCCGTTCAGCCGCTGCGGACGGGAGCCGGCGGCGTCTCCGGTGGCCTGCTCGGGCAGCGCGGCGCGCGCGGACGGCACTGCCTCCACCTCGCCGATCGGGGCGGGGGTGAGGTCGACGGGAGCGGCCTCGTCGTCGTCCAGCTCGGCGTCCGGGTCGTTCCGCCGTCGCCGCTTGTCGTTGAGGAGGGCGATGCCGACGGCCAGGAAGTACAGCAGGATGATGGGCCCGGAGAGGGCGATCATGCCGAGCGGGTCCGTGGACGGGGTGGCGATGGCGCCGAAGACGAAGATGCCCATGATCACACCGCGCCACCAGCCGGCCATGCGCCGTCCGGTGACGATCCCGGCGGCGTTGAGCATGATCAGCAGCACCGGCAGCTCGAAGGAGAAGCCGAAGATGAGGACCATCCGGACCGTGAAGTCCAGGATCTTGTCGACTTCGAGCAGGTTGGCCGCGGGGTCCGGCGTGATGCTGAGCAGCACGCTCATGCTCACCGGCATGATCAGGTACGCGACGTAGACGCCGGCGGCGAAGAGCGGGACGGCGGCGGCGGCGAAGTAGTACGTGTACTTCTTCTCGCTCTTGTGGAGGCCGGGCGCGACGAAGGCCCACAGTTGGTAGAGCCAGACGGGGCACGACAGGACGATGCCCGCCATCAGGACGACCTTGACCGTGGTCGTGAACGGGGACAGCAGGTCGTTGTAGACGATGGTGGCGCACTTGCCACCGGTCTCCATGACTCCCTTCGGGCACCGCTCGACCGGTGACGAGAGGAAGTCCATCAACTCCTGGCTGTAGAACGCCGCGGCGATGGACGTGATGGTGATCGCCAGCATGGCCTTCGCGAGCCGGTTGCGGAGCTCGCGCAGGTGGTCCGCGAGCGGCATCCGCCCCTCGGGGTCCTTCTCCTTCTTACTGCGGGCAGGCTTGAGCAACCCACGTCCTCATCTCGTGCGGCAGGCCGTCCGCTCGGCGGTCGGCCTTGGGTCAGCGCTGGGTGGTGTCGGACGGCTCGGTGACCGGGCGGGCGCTGGTCACGTCACCGGGCGCCGCCTTGATGGTGCGCTGGGCCGGGGGCTGCTCGGCCGGCGGGTCGGCCGGGGCGGGCTGCTGCCCGTCCGCCTTCATGGCCTTGGCCTCGCTCTTCAGGATGCGGGCGGACTTGCCGAGCGAACGGGCCATCTCCGGGAGCTTCTTGGCGCCGAAGAGGAGGACGATGGCCAGGACGATGAGAGTGATCTCAAGAGGGCCGATCTGTCGGAACATAACTGTTGTCTACCTTCTCACCGAGGCGGCTTGGGGCGGGCTCCCGACCGGTGAACCGGACTGATGTCCGAGCCAACGGCCGTCAGGATCGTAACGCGCGCGGGTAAACGCCCGGCAATCCCTGTGCGTACTCCCGTTTGCGGCGGATTTCAGCGAAACCGCCGCAACCAGCAGCGTACCTGCCGGGAGTGGACGCGAGGAGGTCGCGTGCGCTATCGCGTCACCGCAGCGTCTCCCCCGCACGGGCCAGATCGGTGGCCGCGCGTTCCAGGTCCTCGGCCGCGCGATTGATCCGCTGCGTGGTGTGCGTCACTTGACGTCCGAGGCGCTGGGCCTCGATGAACACCCGGATGCCCAGGACGCCGAGGACGGCGATACCGAGGAAACCGAGGGCGATGGCGAGCATGGGCCAGAACATGCGCAGAGCCTAGACCTCGTCAGACGGTGGAGTGGAGCCGCAGCGTCCGCACGCCGCCCCCGGTGAGGAGCTCGACGATGCGCGCGCCGGCCGGTTTGCGGACGGCGGAGCCGCACGCGGGGCAGGTGAAGGAGTAGAAGGTGGTACGCCGACTGGCGCCGATGGCGAGCCGGAGGCAGCCGGCGGAGAGCTCGCAGCGTGCGTGGCACTCGGAGCAGGCGGCCCTGAAGAGGACCGGCGCGAGCGGCGGGGACAGGGACAGGGTTCCGGTTCCGGTGGCGGCTCCGGCCCCGGCACGGGTGCCGGCACCGGCGGCGCTTCCGCTTCCGCTTCCGACGCTGGTCCCGGTTCCGGGCGTCGCGGACATATCGCTCAATTCCCTCGACTTTTCATCCACTCGTCGGCTCCCACATGGCCGGTTCTTCGCGGTCGCCCCCGACGACCGTCGCCGTCTGGAGCCGTCGGGCCCGTCGGACCCGTAGGACGCCATCGGACCCGTCGGCCGCCGCGTCAGACGCCGTCGTACGCGGCCAGCGCCTCGGCGGCCGCCCGCCGCGCGCTCTCGGCGAGCTCCGGCGGCGAGACGATCCGCCCGTCGCGCCCCAGCCGCAGCGCGAGCCGCCGCAGCGACGCCGGGTCAGGGGTGCGCACGGTGACGCGCAGGCCGCCGTCGGGCAGCTCCTCGGCGCTGTCGTGCGGGTAGTACTCGGCGACCCAGCGGCCGCCGGGGCCCACCTCGATCACGACCTCGGGGTCGTCGGCCGACGGCTGGACGAGCCCCTCGGACAGGTCGCGCAGCTCTATCTCCGGCGGCGCCGACGGCTCGTCGAGGATCCGGATCTCGGCCACCCGGTCGAGCCGGAAGGTGCGCCGCGCCTCGGAGAGCCGGCACCACGCCTCCATGTACGTATGGCCGACCGCGAAGAGCCGGATCGGGTCGACCTCGCGCTCGGTGAGCTCGTCGCGCGCGGGAGAGTAGTACCGCACCCACAGCCGGCGCCGCTCCGAGATGGCGCGGTCGACCTCGGCGAAGACGCCGCCCTCGGACTCGAAGGTCACCGAGAGGCGGGAGCTCGCGCCCGCCGCCTCACCGGCCGCGGCCTCCAGCTTCGCGGTGGCGCGCAGCAGCGCCTCGCGGTCGCCCTCGCGCAGCCCCGGCAGGGTGGCGACGGCCCGCGCGGCGACCAGCAGCGCGGTGGCCTCGTCGGCGGCGAGCCGCAGCGGCTCGGCGGCCTCGGCGGCGAGGGCGGCCGGGTTGTGCCACCAGATCCGCTCGCCGTCGGTGTCGATGTCCAGCAGGTCGCCGCCGCGGAAGCTGGTCCCGCACATGGGCAGCACGTCGAGGTCGGAGATCAGCTCGTCCTCGGTGATCCCGAAGGCCCGGGCGACGTCGCCGACGTGCGCGCCGGGGCGCTCACGCAGGTACGTCACCAGGGACAGCATCCGCCGGGTCTGGTCGATCGCGTTCGTGGCCATCGTTTCGTACGTCCCCCTCAGCCCTTGGCCACGGCGCGCAGCCGGTCCACCACGTCGGCCCGCAGATCGGCCGGTTCCAGTACGACGACGTCCGGCCCGAACTCGACGAGCCAGGCGTCCAGGCCGTGCCCGTACGGAATCTCCAGCTCGTCCCAGCCGTCACCCAGCTCCGTCACGGACAGGGCGCGGGCGCGCAGCGGGTAGCCGCAGTCCGTGCGCAGCCGGATCCGCGCGGAGCGGGCCGCGCTCTCCCCCGCCCACCGCTCGACGGTCTCGCGGACGGTCGAGACGTCCGGTACGGGCGCGGTGAAGGCGCCGGCCCGGGAGCGGACCGTGCCGGTGATCCGGGAGAGGCGGAAGACGCGCCCGGCGCCGCGCTCGCGGTCCCAGCCGGCCAGGTACCAGTGGCCGCGCCAGCACTCCAGCGACCACGGCTCGACCTGGCGGGTCTCCGGGCGGGCGGCGTTGGCCTTGCGGTACTGGAAGACGACCGGGCGGCGGTCGCGGCAGGCCAGCATGAGCGGTTCGAAGGCGGCCTCGTGGACCGGGATGCGCGGTTCGAGCGCGCTGTGCCGGTCGTCGAAGGTGTCCTCGGCCTCGGGCATGCCCGCGGCACGCAGCTTCTGCAGGGCGCCGCTGGCGGCACCGGCGAGGCGGGCCTGCTGCCACACCTTGGCGGCGAGGCCGAGCGCGGCGGCCTCCTCGGCGTCGAGCTGGACGGGCGGCAGGCGGTTGGAGTCGCGGCGGGCAAGATAGCCGGTCTCGCCGTCGAGGTTCTCCACGGTCTCGATGACCAGGCCCAGTTCGCGCAGGTCGTCCTTGTCGCGCTCGAACATGCGGTTGAAGGACTCGTCGGAGCCGGCTTCCAGGTACGCCTCGATGGAGCCGCGCAGCTCGCGCTTGCTCAGCGGACGGCGGGTCCCGAGCAGGCACAGCGCCAGATTCATCAGCCGCTCGGCCTTGGCAATCGCCATCGACGCCCTGCACCCACCTCTGCTCGTGGAGACACTCTCGCCGGATGACGGTACCGCCCCGGGGTGTCGTGGCAAAAGCCGAGGCCCATGCCGTGGAACGGCATGGGCCTCGAACGACCGGTACGACCGGTACGACCGGGAAACGGCCGCGGGCGTCAGCCCTAGCGGACGGCCACCAGGTCGCAGACGAAGATCAGGGTCTCGCCCGGGGCGATGGCGGAACCGGCGCCACGGTCGCCGTACGCGAGGTGCGGGGGGATGATCAGCTGGCGGCGGCCGCCGACCTTCATGCCCTGCACGCCCTTGTCCCAGCCCTCGATGACCTGGCCGACACCGAGCTTGAACTCCAGCGGGGTGCCGCGGTTCCAGGAGGCGTCGAACTCCTCGCCGGTGGAGAAGGCGACACCCACGTAGTGGACCTTGACGAACTGGCCGGCCTGGGCGACCTCGCCGTCGCCCTCCCAGACGTCCTTGATCTCAAGGTCGGCCGGCGGCTCGCCGCCCGGGAAGTCGACCTCGGGCTTGTCGTTGCTCACGGGAAACATGCTCCTTGGTGTGCGATGTGCAAAGGGCCAGTCTTACAGACGTCCGCTACGCGACTCCGAGGATGTCCACCGCGAACACCAGCGTCGCCTTGGGCGGGATCGGCCCCTGGCCCTGGTCGCCGTACGCCTTGTCCGGCGGTACGACGAGGAGCACGCGGCTGCCGACCTTCTTGCCCGCCAGGCCCTCGGACCAGCCCGGGATCACGTTGGCCAGCGGGAAGGTGACGGGGCCGCCCTTCGAGAAGCTGCTGTCGAACTCCTTGCCGCCGTCCCACAGGACACCCTTGTACTGCACGGCGACCGTGTCGCTCGGCTTCACGGCCGGGCCGGTGCCCTCGATGACGTAGTTCGAGACCAGCTTCTTCGGCGCGGCCTTCTTCGGCACGTCGACCGACGGGGCCTTGCCGTCGGTGTTGGTGCCGACCTTGGGCAGGTCGATGTTGTCCTGCGCGACCTCGGTGCCCTTGGCGGAGGACATGAAGGTCTTGGCCTTCACGATGTCCATGACGAAGACGAGGGTGGCGTTCGGCTTGATGTCTCCCTGGCCCTGCGCGCCGTAACCGAGCTCCGGCGGGATCGACACCTCCAGGCGGCTGCCGACCTTCTGGCCGTCCAGGGCCTTCTGCCAGCCCTCGATGACGCCGCCGCCGCCGATGGACACGGAGAAGGGCTCACCGCGGTCGAAGCTGTTGTCGAAGGGCTTGTCGGAGTCCCAGGTCTGCCCGAGGTAGTGCACCTGGGCCTGGTCGCCCTTCTTGAGCTTCTGGCCCTTGCCCTCGCTGAGGACCTCGACCTTGAGCTCCTTGGGCGGGGCGCCCTCGCCCTTGGCAAGGGTGGGCTTCTCCCCGAACTTCGCTCCCGCGGTGATCGCCGGGAGACCGTTCTTCATCGAGGCGGTAGAGGCGGTGTCGGAGGCGGTGGAGCCCTTGTCGTCGCCGCACGCCGCCGTGGACAGCAGCAGCAGGGGGACGACGAGTAGGCCGGCAAGTCGGCGCACGTGTTCCTCAGATCTCAGACGGCACAGTGGTCGTCCGCCACTCTAGGGTGCGAAACGGCCCCGCACGAGAAACGTGCGGGGCCCTTTCACCTCCCAGGAGATCCGGATCACATTCCGGCGGTCACATCCCGGCGATCAGCTTCTCCACCCGGTCGTCGACCGACCGGAAGGGGTCCTTGCACAGCACCGTGCGCTGCGCCTGGTCATTGAGCTTCAGGTGCACCCAGTCGACCGTGAAGTCCCGGCGCTGCTCCTGGGCGCGGCGGATGAAGTCGCCGCGCAGGCGGGCGCGGGTGGTCTGCGGGGGCACGGACTTGCCCTCGAAGATCTTCACGTCGTTGCAGATCCGGGCGGCCTGTCCGTTCTTCTCCAGCAGGTAGTAGAGCCCGCGCCGACGGTGGATGTCGTGGTACGCGAGGTCTATCTGGGCGACCCGCGGGTGCGACATGGTCATGTTGTGCTTGGCCCGGTAGCGCTCGAGCAGCTTGTACTTCATGACCCAGTCGATCTCGGTGTCGATCCGGTCCAGGTCCTCCTGCTCGATGGCGTCGAGCGTGCGGCCCCACAGCTCCAGGACCTGGGCGACCGTACCGGTGCGGATGCCGCGCCGGTCGACGAAGTCGACGGCCTTGTCGTAGTACTCGCGCTGGACCTCCAGGGCGGAGGCCTCCCGCCCGCTGGCGAGGCGCACCTTGCGCTGTCCGGTGATGTCGTGGCTGACCTCGCGGATGGCCCGGATCGGGTTCTCCAGGGTGAGGTCGCGCATGACCGTGCCCGCCTCGATCATGCGCAGGACGAGGTCGGTGGCGCCGACCTTGAGCAGCATGGTCGTCTCGGACATGTTCGAGTCGCCGACGATGACGTGGAGGCGGCGGTAGCGCTCGGCGTCCGCGTGCGGTTCGTCGCGGGTGTTGATGATGGGCCGGGAGCGGGTCGTGGCGGAGCTGACGCCCTCCCAGATGTGCTCGGCCCGCTGGCTGACGCAGTACACGGCGCCGCGCGGGGTCTGCAGCACCTTGCCGGCGCCGCAGAGCAGCTGCCTGGTCACCAGGAACGGAATGAGGATGTCCGCGAGCCGGGAGAACTCTCCGTGACGGGCGACGAGATAGTTCTCGTGGCAGCCGTAGGAGTTTCCCGCCGAGTCGGTGTTGTTCTTGAAGAGATAGACGTCGCCCGCGATTCCCTCCTCGTGCAGACGGCGTTCTGCGTCGACGAGCAGGCCTTCCAGAATGCGCTCGCCGGCCTTGTCGTGCGTGACCAGTTCGGTCACGTTGTCGCATTCGGGCGTTGCGTATTCCGGATGCGATCCCACGTCGAGGTAGAGGCGGGCGCCGTTCCGCAGGAAGACGTTGCTGCTGCGGCCCCATGACACGACACGGCGGAAGAGGTAGCGCGCCACTTCGTCAGGAGACAGTCGGCGCTGTCCCCTGAACGTGCACGTGACGCCGTACTCGTTCTCCAGCCCGAAAATGCGGCGGTCCATGAGGGAACATTACGCCTGATGGCCCGTGCTGAAACCGGGTTCGACTGCACCGTTTCGATCATTTTCCGATGTCGCCACGACATCGTCGTCGGGTTGAGCCGTACGCAGCGGAACTGCCAGCGCCCGCCGGGTGGCCAGCAGGACCAGCAGGGCGGCGAATCCGGCGGCGCCCGCGACGGCGAAACTCGCGGCGGTACCGGCCAGCTCTACTGCCGGACCGGCCACGGCCGTTCCCGCCGCGGCGCCCACGCCGAAGGTGGTGACCAGCCAGGAGAACGCCTCGGTGACCGTGCCGCGCGGCGCGTGCCGGTCGACGACGATGAAGGCGCAGGCGATGGCGGGCGCCAGGAAGACACCGGAGACGGCCGCCAGGGCCGTCATGGGGACGACCCCGGGGGTGAGCACCAGCGGCAGATAGCCGAGGGCCAGCAGGGCGACGAGCACGCGCAGCCGCCGCTCGGGGGCGCCGGCCCACTGGCGGGCACCGTACAGGCCGCCGCCGATGAGAGCGCCGAGCCCGAGCGCGGCCATCAGCCAGCCGTACACGGACTCGCTGCCGTGGTCCTCGGCGTACGCGTACGCCGCGACCGTGATGGAGCCGAGGGCGAGGCCGACGAAGAAGAAGGAGCCGAGCAGGGCGAGCAGCCCGGGCGAGCGCAGGGCGCCCAGCCAGTGCGCGTCGCGGGGCGCGGAGCGCCAGGTGCGCGACGGCTCGGAGACGACGACGGAGAGGGCGCCGAGGACGCCGAGCGCGTTGATGACCAGCAGCGCGGCGGACGGCGACCAGACCGCGACGAGCAGCGTGACCAGCAACGGGCCGACGGTGAACATGACTTCCTGGGCGACCGCGTCCATGGCGTACGCCCGGTGGACCCGGTCCTCGCGGCCCAGCACGCTCGGCCACAGGGCGCGCAGGCCGCCTTCCAGCGGCGGGGTGAACAGCCCGGCGACGGCGACGGCCGCGTACGTCAGCGGCAGCGGCTCCGTTCCGGTGAGGACGAGCAGCGCCATGCCGAGCGCGGAGACGACGGCGGCGGGCAGCTGCACGCGGGGCTGGCCGTACAGGTCGACGGCGCGGCCGAGGACGGGCTGGCCGATGGCGTTGGCGAGGCCGTACACGCCGGCGAGGGCGCCGGCCAGGCTGTAGCTGCCGCCCTCGGCCCGGGTGAAGACCATGATCGCGATGGGTCCGGTGCCGTTGGGCAGCCGCCCGACGAGGGTGCCGACGAGCAGCCGGAGGGCGTGGGGTGCCCGGAGTATGTCGGCGTATCCGCCGGCCGTGGCTGCCATGTACTGCCCCTCTCCCCCGGCGATCATGCCGAGGTTTTACGTATAACGTCCTGCGTCATACGTACCATGACGGCATTCCGCGGGTCCACCCCCGCGGCCACTGATCGTCGAGACGTGGAGGCGCGCGTGCACCACCCGGACCCGGACCCGGCACCCAGGGCCGCAGCCCCGCCCACCAGCCGGGACGTGGCCCGCGCGGCCGGGGTGTCGCAGGCCACCGTGTCCCTGGTACTCGGCGACAAGTGGCGCGGGCGGGTCTCGGAGCGGACCGCCGCCGTGGTGCGGGACGCGGCGGACGAGCTGGGCTACCGGCCCAACCTCGCGGCGCGCAGCCTGCGCCTCGGCCGTACGCGCACGGCGCTGCTGGTGGTCCCGGCGCTCACGAACGAGTTCTTCGCCCGCGTCTACACGGGCGCGGCCACGGTCGCCGCCGCACACGACTTCGGCGTGGTCCTGTACCCCTCGCCCGAGGGCGTCGGCCCGGCACGGGACCCGTTCGCCTCGGCGCGCGCCGCGCTGGACGGGGTCATCGCCTCGTCGATGGCCGCCGACGCGCTGCGGGCGATCCGGGGCACGGACCTGCCGCTGGTGATGCTCGACAGCGACCCGGCCGATCCGGGCGCGGCCGCCCATGTGAACCTCGACGTCGCCGACGGCATGCGGCAGGTGCTGGCCCACCTTCTGGGCCTGGGCCACCGCCGCTTCCTGCACCTGTCGTCGGCGGTGCCGTCCTGGACCTTCGACGTACGCGCCCGGGCCCTGGACGCCTACCTGCGCGAGGTGCCCGGCGTCGAGGTCCGTACCGTCGCGGCGCCGCTGAGCGTGGCGGGCGGCCGGGAGGCGGCCGAGCGTGCGCTGGGCGGGCCCGGCCCGCGTCCGACGGCCGTCGTGTGCGACGACGACATCCTGGCGGCGGGCGCCTGCAAGGCGGTACGGCGCCTGGGGCTGCGGGTGCCCGAGGACGTGTCGGTCACCGGCTTCGACGACCTGGCGCTGGCGACCGCGGTGGAGCCCGAGCTCACGACGGTGCGGCTGCCGGCCGAGCGCATCGGCGAGCGCGGCATGGCGGCACTGCTGGCCGTGCTGACGGGCCGGCCCCCGGAGCACGGCGACCTCCCGGTGGCCCTGGTCCCCCGCGGCTCCTCGGGCCCGGCACCGGCGTAGCCCGCGGCCGGCGTGCCCACACCGGCATAACCCGCGCCCGCCGTGCCGGGCCCCGGCACGGCGATGCCCCGTCCCGCCTGGCGGCGGACCGGGGCATCAGCAGCGGATGGAGTCCCTGAACCCGGGGCTACTCCTCCTCCGCCTCGTCCGAGGGGGCGTCCGTCGGGGTCGAGGCCGCGCCGTCCGCCTCCAGCAGGCGGACCAGCTGGCGGCCGACGATCCGCTTGAACTTGCGCTGCTGCGGGCGCGTGCGGTCCAGGACCGCCACCTCCAGCCGCTCCGCGGGGATCTCCCGCTCGCTGCCGTTGGTGTCCCGGGACAGCGCCTGCACCGCGAGCTTCAGCGCCTCGGCGAGCGACATCCCGTCGCGGTGCCGCTGGTCGAGGAAGCTGCTGATCTGCTCGGCGTTGCCGCCGACCGCGACCGAGCCGTGCTCGTCGACGATCGACCCGTCGTGCGGCAGCCGGTAGATCTGGTCACCCTCGGGCGACGTGCCCACCTCGGCGACGACCAGCTCCACCTCGTACGGCTTCTCGCCGGCACTGGAGAAGATCGTGCCGAGCGTCTGGGCGTAGACGTTGGCGAGCCCACGGGCCGTCACGTCGTCCCGGTCGTAGGTGTAGCCGCGCAGGTCGGCGTAGCGCACACCGCCGATCCGCAGGTTCTCGTACTCGTTGTACTTGCCGGCGGCGGCGAAGGCGATCCTGTCGTAGATCTCGCTGAACTTGTGCAGGGCACGGGACGGGTTCTCACCGACGAAGACGATGCCGTCGGCGTACTGCAGCACAACCAGGCTGCGGCCGCGGGCGATGCCCTTCCGGGCGTACTCCGCCCGGTCGGCCATGGCCTGCTGGGGTGAGACATAGAACGGCGTCGACACCGGCTATCCGTCCCTTTCTGTCAGTGGCGGGTTCATCAGAGCAGCGCGGCGCGCGGTCCGTCGGGCTGTTCGAGGCGGCGCTCCAGCACGGCGCGGGAGATCTCGGAGGCCTCGGCCTCGGTGAGCCGCCGGAAGCCCTCGTCCGTGATGACGGTGAGGACCGGGAAGATCCGGCGCGCCACGTCGGGACCGCCGGTCGCCGAGTCGTCGTCCGCCGCGTCGTACAGCGCCTGCACGACGAGGGTGACCGCCTGCTGCTCGGTGAGGTCCTCGCGGTAGAGCTTCTTCATGGAGCCCCGCGCGAAGATCGAGCCGGAGCCGGTGGCCGCGAAGCCGTGCTCCTCGGAGCGGCCGCCCGTCACGTCGTACGAGAAGATCCGGCCCTTCTCGCGCTCGACGTCCCAGCCGGCGAAGAGCGGGACGACGGCCAGGCCCTGCATGGCCATGCCCAGATTGCTGCGGATCATCGTCGAGAGGCGGTTGGCCTTGCCCTCCAGGGACAGCTGGGTGCCCTCCACCTTCTCGAAGTGCTCCAGCTCCAGCTGGAAGAGTTTGACCATCTCCACGGCGAGACCCGCGGTGCCGGCGATGCCCACGGCCGAGTACTCGTCGGCCGGGAAGACCTTCTCGATGTCGCGCTGGGCGATCATGTTGCCCATGGTGGCCCGCCGGTCACCGGCGAGGACGACGCCGCCGGGGAACGTGGCGGCGACGATGGTGGTCCCGTGCGGGGCCTCGATGGCGCCCTGCAGGGGCGGCAGCGTCCGGTTGCCCGGGAGCAGCTCCGGCGAGTGGTCGGCCAGGAAGTCCATGAAGGACGAGGAGCCAGGCGTCAGGAAGGCAGCTGGTAGACGCCCGGTGCTACGAGTGTTGGCTTCCACGAAGTCCCCTCCAGGTAGGCGGCAGCCCGACGAACGGTGTCGGGATCATCTCCCAACTTGCCGATGGCCGAATTGCAGTTGAAGCACAGTACGCCACGGACCTTACCCGTCTCGTGACAGTGATCCACATGGACGGCCGGACGCCTTAGACAGATGGAGCAGATACCCATCTGCGAGGACACCATCTCCTCGCGCTCGGCGCCGGTGATGCCGTACTGGCGCTTCAGGTGCCCTTGTCGGCCTTGGATGGCTTTGCACGCCTTGCATCGCATGGCCAGGCCGTCCGAAGCCGACGCGTTGCGATGCCATTCGCTGTGCGGCTTGATCTCGCCGCAGGTTCGGCAGAGCTTGCGCCCGGGCGAGACGTCCACCTTTTCACGCACCGGTTTTCCGATCGCCTCGCGGCGGCGCCGGTAGTGCGCGGCGCCGTACTCCGCCACGCACTCCCGGCAACGCACCTGGAGGCCGTCACGCCGATTCCTGTCCGCCGCGAAAGCAGCGGCGGGCAGCGTACGCCTGCAGCCGGTGCACTGCTTACCGCTCGCAGAGGCAGAACTCTCGCTCACTGCCCGCCTTTTTGAACAAAGCTTCGAACGAAGTCCTCTGCGTTCTCCTCGAGCACGTCGTCGATCTCGTCCAGCACGGAGTCGACGTCGTCCGACAGCTTCTCCTGGCGCTCCTTGAGGTCCTCGGAAGCCTGCGCCTCCGGGGCCTGCTCCTCGACCTCCTCCGTGGAGCGCGTCGCCTTCTGCTGCCCGCCGCCGGTGTCCTTGGTCGCCATATCCCTCACCCCGCTCGGTTTGCCCGCTTGGTTCGGTCTCTCAAGATCAGACCCTACAAGGACGGTCTGACATCGGCCCTGCACTTTCCTCAACGTCCGGGGCCCATCACCATGATTCCCGGAAGATCGCCGGCCGAAGCTCTTTTCGAACGACTGGTCCCGTGGTCTCAGCCGCCGGACAGGACGCGGACCAGCTCCTCGGCCGTGCGGCAGCGGTCCAGCAGCGCCTTCACGTGGTTGCGTGTACCGCGCAACGGCTCCAGGGTGGGCACCCGCTGCAGGGAGTCGCGGCCGGGCAGGTCGAAGATGACCGAGTCCCACGAGGCCGCCGCGACGTCGTCCGCGTACTGCTCCAGGCACCGGCCGCGGAAGTAGGCCCTGGTGTCCTCCGGCGGCTTGCTCTGGGCCCGCTGGACCGCTTCCTCGCCCAGGAGGCGCTTCATCTTCCCGCGGGCCACCAGACGGTTGTACAGACCCTTGTCGGGCCGTACGTCGGCGTACTGGAGGTCCACCAGGTGGAGCCGGGCGGCGTCCCAGTCGAGGTCGTCCCGGCGCCGGTAGCCCTCCATGAGCTCGCGCTTCGCGATCCAGTCGAGCTCACCGGAGAGGCTCATCGGGTCGTTCTCGAGCCGGTTGAGGGTGTCCTCCCACCGGGACAGGACGTCCTTGGTCTGCTCGTCGGCGTCGGCCCCGAACCGTTCCTCCACGTACTTGCGGGCCAGCTCGAAGTACTCCATCTGCAGCTGCACGGCGGTCAGCGTCCGTCCGTTACGGAGCGTGATCAGGCGCTTCAGGGAGGGGTCGTGCGAGACCTGGTGGAGGGTGCGCACCGGCTGGTCGACGGCGAGGTCGACCGTGATGAAGCCCTCCTCGATCATGGACAGGACCAGGGAGGTCGTGCCCAGCTTGAGGTACGTCGAGATCTCCGACAGGTTCGCGTCACCGATGATCACATGGAGCCGGCGGTACTTCTCGGCGTCGGCGTGCGGCTCGTCGCGGGTGTTGATGATGGGCCGCTTGAGCGTGGTCTCCAGGCCGACCTCGACCTCGAAGTAGTCCGCGCGCTGGCTGATCTGGAAGCCGTGCTCGTGGCCGTCCTGGCCGATGCCGACCCGGCCGGCGCCGGTGACGACCTGCCGGGAGACGAAGAACGGCGTCAGGTGGCGCACGATGTCCGAGAAGGGGGTCTCCCGCTTCATCAGGTAGTTCTCGTGCGTGCCGTAGGACGCGCCCTTGTTGTCGGTGTTGTTCTTGTAGAGGTGGATCGGCTGGGCGCCGGGCAGCTGGGCCGCCCGCTCGGCGGCCTCGGCCATGATCCGCTCGCCCGCCTTGTCCCACAGGACGGCGTCGCGCGGATTGGTGACCTCCGGGGCGCTGTACTCCGGGTGGGCGTGGTCCACGTAGAGCCGGGCGCCGTTGGTGAGGATCACGTTGGCCAGGCCGATGTCCTCGTCGGTGAGCTGGCTGGAGTCGGCGGCCTCGCGGGCGAGGTCGAAGCCGCGGGCGTCCCGCAGCGGGTTCTCCTCCTCGAAGTCCCAGCGGGCGCGGCGCGCCCGGTGCATCGCCGCCGCGTAGGCGTTGACGATCTGGGACGAGGTGAGCATGGCATTGGCGTTCGGGTGCCCAGGGACGGAGATCCCGTACTCCGTCTCGATGCCCATTACTCGCCGTACAGTCATGCGGCCCTCCTTGCCCGGCGGCGTCCCCGTTCGGAAACGGCGCTCAAGTACCGCTGGTACCCCGATGCGTATGCGGTGCCCGTCCCCGCACTGCGCGACCCGGCGGTATGGAAGAGCCTAGAACGCCTCCGCGCTGGTGGGGAGATCCATTGCGTCATTGCTGCGGTGTGGTCGGAATGATGCCCACGTGGCCGTTCATTCGTTCATTTGTTCATCACGGAAAGCAACCGGCTGCGGATGCCCGGTACGGACACCCGCAGCCGGTTTGCGATTACAGGTACTGGCCGGTATTCGCCACCGTGTCGATGGAGCGACCGGTGTCCGCGCCCTGCTTTCCGGTGACGAGGGTGCGGATGAAGACGATCCGCTCGCCCTTCTTTCCGGAAATACGAGCCCAGTCGTCCGGGTTCGTGGTGTTCGGCAGGTCCTCGTTCTCCTTGAACTCGTCCACGCACGCCTGGAGGAGGTGGGAGACCCGCAAACCCTTCTGGTTGTGGTCGAGGAATGCCTTGATGGCCATCTTCTTCGCCCGGTCGACGATGTTCTGGATCATCGCTCCGGAGTTGAAGTCCTTGAAGTACAGGACTTCCTTGTCGCCGTTCGCGTACGTGACCTCGAGGAACCGGTTCTCCTCGGACTCCGCGTACATCTGCTCCACGACCGACTGGATCATGGCGTCGACGGCGGCTTCCTTGTTGCCGTTGTGCTCGGCCAGGTCGTCGGCGTGCAGCGGCAGCGAAGGTGTCAGGTACTTGGCGAAGATGTCCTTGGCCGCCTCCGCGTCCGGGCGCTCGATCTTGATCTTCACATCGAGCCGGCCGGGCCGCAGGATGGCGGGGTCGATCATGTCCTCGCGGTTGGAGGCGCCGATGACGATGACGTTCTCCAGGCCCTCCACACCGTCGATCTCGGCGAGCAGCTGGGGGACGATGGTGTTCTCCACGTCCGAGCTGACACCGGATCCGCGGGTGCGGAAGAGGGACTCCATCTCGTCGAAGAAGACGATGACGGGGGTGCCCTCGCTCGCCTTCTCACGGGCACGCTGGAAGACGAGGCGGATGTGCCGCTCGGTCTCGCCGACGTACTTGTTGAGGAGCTCGGGGCCCTTGATGTTGAGGAAGTAGCTCTTCCCCGCGGGCTGGCCGGTCACCTCGGCGACCTTCTTGGCAAGGGAGTTGGCGACGGCCTTCGCGATCAGCGTCTTGCCGCAGCCGGGCGGGCCGTAGAGCAGGATGCCCTTCGGTGGCCGCAGTTCGTGCTCCTGGAAGAGGTCGGGGTAGAGGTACGGGAGCTCGACCGCGTCGCGGATCAGCTCGATCTGGTTGCCCAGACCGCCGATCTTCGTGTAGTCGACGTCCGGAACCTCTTCGAGGACGAGCTCCTCGACCTCGCTCTTCGGGATGACCTCGTACACATAGCCGGACCTGGGTTCCAGCAGCAGGGCGTCGCCGGGGCGGATGGTGGTGTCCAGCAGCGGCTCGGCGAGCCTCACCACCCGCTCCTCGTCGGTGTGCCCGAGCACCAGGGCCCGCTCGCCGTCCTCCAGGATCTCCTTGAGGGTGACGATGTCCCCGGCGCGCTCGAACTCCATGGCCTCGACCACGTTGAGCGCTTCGTTGAGCATTACTTCCTGGCCGCGCCGGAGCTCCTCGAGCTCGACGCTGGGGCTGACGTTCACCCGGAGCTTGCGGCCCCCGGTGAAGATGTCGCAGGTGCCGTCCTCGTTCGCTTGCAGGAAGACACCGAAGCCCGCCGGCGGCTGCGCGAGCCGGTCGACCTCCTCCTTGAGGGCCACGATCTGATCGCGGGCCTCACGGAGCGTGTTGGCGAGCCGCTCGTTCTGAGCGGACACGCCGGCCAGATTGGTCTGCAGCTCGACGATCCGCTCTTCGAGAATCCTCGTGTGACGCGGAGAGTCGGCGAGCTTACGTCGCAGGACGGCGATTTCCTGCTCGAGATAGGCGACCTGGCCGGCTGGGTCCTCAGACCCCCGCCCCGGCCGGATGCCGCGGTTGATGTCGTCGTCGTGGGCTGCCACGGTCCTCACCTCCTCCAAGGGGAGCTGGACGCTTCCTGACCCTACCTGGGTGGGTGGTGATTGAAACCCCTAGATCACAAAGACTCTCGAGGTGTGTCCGATCTTCACCCTTGCGCTCTCCCTCACTGCCAGGGGGATACCCACCCATCAACATCTGAAAGCGGGCGGTTGTATGGTCGGAGGGGCCAACACCCGTCGGGGGTGGCCGGACTTAGACGAACGAAGCTAGGGGAATTGCGTGCAGCACGAGGCTCCGACCACGGGCGCCGACGAGGCCCTTGAGGTCTGGATCGACCAGGACCTCTGCACCGGCGACGGGATCTGCGCGCAGTACGCCCCCGAGGTCTTTGAACTGGACATCGACGGCCTGGCGTACGTCAAGAGCGCTGACGACGAGCTGTTGCAGGACAAGGGCGCCACGACGCCCGTACCGCTGCCGCTCCTGCGGGACGTGGTGGACTCCGCCAAGGAATGTCCGGGCGACTGCATCCATGTCCGACGCGTTTCGGACAAGGTGGAGGTCTACGGTCCCGACGCTGAGTGACAGCGTCGACACGGACATACCCCTACATATCGCTCGGTTCGGCGGGTTCGGAGCGGACGAACTTTCCACCCGCCCACCGCCACTTGACCGTCTCCACCTGGTCCGGGCAGCAGCGCGGCACGTCCGCCGACGAGTACCCCATGAGCGTCGCGGTGACGGCACCGTCACGGACGGCGAGCTCGCTCGCCGAGAGCCGCTCGGCGGGCTCCACCAGGGTGGCCACCACGCGCGCACCGGTGCCGTCGCGCCCCGCCGTGAGGACGTAGAGGCCGCTCGGCGGCGTACCGGAACCGGCGTCGCAGCGGACGGCCGCGACCGTCTCGGGACGTCCGTCCCCGTCGAGGTCCCCCGATGCGCTCTTCGCCACCGCGGTGGGCGCTCCGCCGCACTCCAGCGGGTACGTCGCCGCCCTCGCGTCCGGGGCGGTGACCGGCGCCGGGGCGGCCGGGGCCGCGGCGGTGGTGACGGCGCCGCCGGTCTGCGAGGCGGTGGCGGCGCCGGGTTGCAGCAGTCCGGCGGCCGCGACCACCGCGGCCATCGCCGCGGCGGTGGCGAGCCAGTGCACCGGGCGGGCGTGGGTGTGCGCGAGGTCCAGGGCGGCGGAGGGCTGCACGCGGAGTGCCTCCTGTGGGCTGTGCGGTGGGGGTGGCCTGCATCGTGCCATATGTCACAGGGAGGCGGAACAGGGGGGGTCAAGCCCGGGTGAACGTGAAGGCGCCGCCCTCCAGTTCCCGCGCCGGTGGCGGGAACTGGAGGGCGGCGCCCGTGCGTTGTCGAGGCGTCAACCTCAGGGCGTCAGCCCTTGTTGGGGCCTTCGTAGTCGTCGCCGTACGCGCCCTTGGCGGGGCGGCGGCGGCGCATCGGCGGCTCGACGCCGTCCGCGAGGCGGCGGGCGGTGACCAGGAAGCCGGTGTGGCCGATCATCCGGTGGTCGGGGCGGACGGCCAGGCCCTCGACGTGCCAGTTGCGGATCATCGACTCCCAGGGCTGCGGCTCGGCGTAGCAGCCGATCTCGCGGATGGACTCGACGGTCCGCGCGAGCTGGGTCGTGGTCGCCACGTAGCAGCAGAGGATGCCACCGGGGACGAGCGCCTTGGAGACGGCCTCCAGGCACTCCCAGGGGGCGAGCATGTCCAGGATGACGCGGTCGACGTCGGAGTCCGACAGGTTGTCCTGGAGGTCGCCGACGGTGAGCTGCCAGGCGGGGTGCGGGCCACCGAAGTAGCGCTCCACGTTGGCCTTCGCGATCTCGGCGAAGTCCTCGCGGCGCTCGTAGGAGTGCAGCATGCCGCTGTCCCCGATCGCGCGCAGCAGGAAGCTGCTGAGCGAGCCGGAACCCACCCCCGCCTCGACGACGCGCGCGCCGGGGAAGATGTCGGCGAAGGCCAGGATCTGCCCCGCGTCCTTGGGGTAGACCACGGCGGCGCCGCGGGGCATGGACAGGACGTAGTCGGGGAGCAGGGGGCGCAGCGCGAGGTAGGCGACGTTTCCCGTGGTTCGGACAACACTGCCCTCGGGAGCACCGATCAGCTCGTCGTGCGGGAAGGAACCCTTGTGGGTGTGGAAGTTCTTCCCGGCCTCGAGCGTGAACGTGTAGTGGCGTCCCTTGGGGTCGGTGAGCTGGACCTGGTCCCCGACCTTGAAGGGCCCGCGACGGCGGGCGGCACCGGTCGGTTCGGACATGTGACCAGTGTATGGGGTTTACGAACCCGGCCGTGCCATGGCCTGGACGAAGGCCCGCTCGACGTCGGCCGTGGACAGGACGCCGTAGATCTCCCCGGTCTCCTCGACGACGAGGTACTCGCTGGCGGGGGTGGCCCGCAGCCGGTCCAGGAGGGCCTCTCCGGCGAGCTCGGCGGGGACGCGCATGCCGTCGGTGAGCTCCTGGGCGAGGCCGCTGACCGCGACCCAGGGGCGGCGGTGCTGGGGGACGCCGACGATGGCCGTCTCGCGGACGAGGGCGGTCGGCTCGCCGTGGCCGTCGACGACGACCAGGGCGCGGGCGCCTGCTTCGTTGGCGCGGCGCAGGGCCTCGGAGAGGGGGGTGTCGGACTCGACGGGAACGGCACGCCGGGTGAGGGCGCGGGCGCGCAGGTCGGGCAGGTGCTCGCGCAGGCGGGCCATGCGCAGGCTGTTGCCGGCGCCGGTCCAGATGATCGCGGCCAGGATGGCGGCCAGCAGGGCGTCGGTGACGGTCTCCATGCCGCCGATCTCGCCGCCCGCGGCGCCGAGTGCGCCGGTGTGGGTGAGCAGCGGCAGGCCGATGAGGACGGCGACGGCGAGGGCGCGGCCCACCCAGGCGGCGGCGACGGTGCCGGCCATGGGCCTGCCGGTGATCTTCCAGACGACGGCGCGGAGCATGCGGCCGCCGTCCAGCGGCAGGCCGGGCAGCAGGTTGAACGCGGCGACGAGCAGGTTGGAGATCATCAGTCCGGCGAGCAGGACGCCGGGTACGGTGCCGGGTTCGACGGCGTACAGCGCGGCGTAGAAGGCTCCGGCGAGGACCAGGGAGAGCAGCGGGCCGACGAAGGCGAGGACGAACTCGCGGCCGGGGGTCTCGGACTCCTTCTCGATCTCGGAGACGCCGCCGAAGAACTGGAGCTGGATGCGGCGCACCGGCAGTTTGAAGCGGAGCGCGGCGAGGGTGTGGGCCAGTTCGTGGACGAGTACGGAGGCGTAGAACGCGACCGCGAAGAAGAGGGAGACCAGGTAGCGCATGTTGCCGAGTTCGGGCAGGACGCGGTCGAGCTGGCCGCCGAAGACCCAGGTGATGAGGGCTGCCACCAGGAACCAGCTCGGGGCCACGTACACGGGCACGCCGAAGAGGCGGCCCATGAGGATGCCACCGCCGGGTTCGCGCGGTGTGCCGGTGTCGGGGCCGGCTGCGGCCGTGTCGGACCTCGGGCGGGGGGTCTCGCCGCTCTCGTCGTCCTTTTTCACGGGTTCCCTTCGGTGCGTAGCGTGATGAGCTACTCACGATCATGCAATGGCGGGGGGTCTGGCGTCGATGGTATGCCGCTCGCTGTCAGTGGCGGGCCGTAGGGTTCTGAACCATGACCACGAGCTCTTCCGGCTCGCCGGGCCCGGACGGCCCCGCGAGTCCCCGGCCGCCCGCGTCGCTGTCGCCGTCGCGGGCGAGCGACTTCATGCAGTGCCCGCTGCTGTACCGGTTCCGGGTGATCGACAAGCTGCCCGAGAAGCCGAGCGAGGCGGCGACCCGCGGCACGCTGGTGCACGCGGTGCTGGAGCGGCTCTTCGACGCCCCGGCGGCGGAGCGTACGGCTCCGCGGGCGAGGTCGCTGGTGCCCGGGCAGTGGGAGCGGCTGCTTGAGGCGCGGCCGGAGCTCGGGGAGCTGTTCGAGGGGGACGCCGAGGGCGAGCGGCTGACGCGGTGGCTGGCCGAGGCGGAGCAGCTGGTCGAGCGGTGGTTCACGCTGGAGGACCCGACGCGGCTGGAGCCTGCGGAGCGGGAGCTGTTCGTGGAGACGGAGCTGGAGTCGGGGCTCCGGCTGCGGGGGGTGATCGACCGGGTCGACGTGGCTCCTTCGGGTGAGGTGCGGATCGTCGACTACAAGACGGGCAAGGCGCCGCGGCCGGAGTACAGCGAGGGGGCGCTGTTCCAGATGACGTTCTACGCCCTGGTGGTGTGGCGGCTGAAGGGCGTGGTGCCGCGCCGGCTCCAGTTGGTGTACCTGGGCAGCGGCGATGTGATGACGTACGACCCGGTGGAGGCGGACCTGCTGCGGGTCGAGCGCAAGCTGCTGGCGCTGTGGGACGCGATCCGCCGGGCGACCGAGACGGGTGACTGGCGGCCGCGGCCGACGAAGCTGTGCGGCTGGTGCGACCACCGGTCGTTCTGCCCGGAGTTCGGGGGTACGCCTCCGGTGTACCCGCTGCCGGTGATCCCGGCGCAGCGGGCGGACGCTCCGGAGGCGGCAGGGCAGAATGGGCCTGGTCAGCCGAGCCTTGACGGCCTTTAAGGAGTACTCGTGGCCATCCGCGTCCTACTGGTCGACGACCAGCCGCTGTTGCGCACCGGTTTCCGGATGATTCTGGAGGCGGAGCAGGACATCGCGGTCGTCGGGGAGGCCGGGGACGGCCTCCAGGCCCTCGACCAGGTGCGGGCGCTGCAGCCCGATGTGGTGCTGATGGACATCCGGATGCCCCGGATGGACGGGGTGGAGGCGACCCGGCAGATCACCGGGCCGGAGCGGGACGGGCCGGCGAAGGTGCTGGTCCTGACCACCTTCGACCTGGACGAGTACGTGGTGGAGGCGCTGCGCGCGGGGGCGAGCGGCTTCCTGCTGAAGGACGCGCCCGCCCATGAGCTGGTGCAGGCGATCCGGGTGGTCGCGGCGGGCGAGGCGATGCTGGCGCCGAGCATCACGCGCCGGCTGCTGGACAAGTACGCGAGCCATCTGCCCTCGGGCGAGGAGCCGGTGCCCGACGCGCTGAACACGCTGACCGACCGTGAGGTCGAGGTGCTGAAGCTGGTGGCGCGGGGGCTGTCGAACGCGGAGATCGCCGCGGATCTGTTCGTCAGCGAGACGACGGTCAAGACGCACGTGGGCCATGTGCTGACGAAGCTGGGCCTGCGCGACCGGGTGCAGGCGGCGGTGTACGCGTACGAGAGCGGCCTGGTGCGCCCCGGCGCGCAGCAGTAGCCCGGCCCGGCGAGCAGCCCGGCCCCGTAAGTGGTCCGGCCCGGCCTGTCGGTACGACGACGGGGCGGGGTGCCCGGCGTCCGCCGGAGGCACCCCGCCCCGTATCCGGCCATCGGGCCGGTCAGGCCTTCTTGATCTCCCAGAAGCGGAAGACGGTCGACGCGTCCAGCGTCCACTCCAGGCCCGTGATGCCGTCGCGGGCGACGGCGTACTGCTTGCCCTGCCACAGCGGGAGGATCGGCAGCTCCTCGGCGACGAGGTCCTGGAGCTTGCCGTAGTCCTCCTCGGTGGCCGTGCGGTCGGCGGCGGCCGCGGTCTTCGGGATGATCGTCCCGGTGATCCGCTTGTTCTCGTAGTTGTTCTCGAGGACGTTGCCCTCGCCGAAGAACGGCGAGGTGAAGTTGTCCGGGTCCGGGTAGTCGGGGACCCAGCCCTTGACGTACACGCCGTACTTGCCGGCCTTGATGTCCTTCTCGTACTGGGCGTACTCGACGGACTTCACGGTGACGTCGAACAGGCCACTGGCGTTGAGCTGCTTGGCGATCGCCTTCAACTCCTCGTCCGTGGACGGGCCGTAACGGCTGGGCGTGGACCAGAGGGTGAGCTGGACCTTGCCGTCGACGCCGGCGGAGCGCAGGGCCTGCTTGGCCTTCTCGGGCTGGGGCCGGTCGCCGTAGGTGTCGAAGAAGGCGGTGTTGTGGCCGGTGATGCCGGCCGGGACGATCGAGTAGAGGGAGGTGGCGGTGGCCCGGTGGACGTCCTCCACCAGGGCGTCGCGGTCGACGAGGTACGCGATGGCCTTGCGGACGCCGAGCTTGCCGACGACCGGGTCCTTCACGTTGAAGACGAGGTGCTTGACCTCGGCGCTGGTGCCCTCGATGACCTCGATCTTGGAGTCGGCCGTCGCCGACTCCTTCAGCTCGGCGATGTCGGCGGCGGCGAGGCCGCGGTAGGCGACGTCGATGTCGCCCTTCTTCAGGGCGTCGGCGAGGGACTTGCGGTCGCCGTTGTAGAACTTCAGCGTGACGCCGCCGTTCTTCACCTTGGCCGTGCCCTGGTACTCGTGGTTGACCGAGAAGACCGCCTTGCCGTCGGAGTACGACTCCAGCTTGTACGGGCCGGAGCCGACCGCCTTGCCGTCGGTGCGCAGGCTGTCGGCGGCGTACTCGCGGTGGTCCACGATGGAGCCCGCACCCGAGGCGATCTTGCTGGGGAAGGTGGCGTCCGGGACCTTCAGCTTGAAGACGACGTTCTGCTCGTCGGGCGTATCGATGGACTGGATCGAGGTCAGCAGCGGCGCCGGGCCGGCCGGGTCGTTGATCTTCAGCGCCCGCTCGAAGGAGAACTTGACGTCCTCGGAGGTCAGCGGGTTGCCGTTGCTGAACTTCAGGTCGTCGCGGAGCGTGCAGCGGTAGACCGTGCTGTTGCCCTGGTCGAAGCCGCACTTCTCGGCCGCTTCCGGCTGTGGCGTGGAACCGCCCTTGGGGAAGCTCAGCAGGGACTGGAAGACGTTGTTGAACAGCAGCCAGGAGCCGGGGTCGTAACCGGCGGCGGGGTCGGTCGACAGGACGTCGTCGGACATGCCGACGAGCACCGTGACGCCGCTCTCACCCGCGTCGCCCTTCTCCGAACCGCAACCGCTCAGCATGGCGGCCGCCAGCACTGCCGAGAGGGGGGCGGTCAGCCACTTGTTGTGCACCTTCACAGGAACCTTGCCTCTGGATCTTGCATGTGACGACCGCGCCCGTCGCGCGGCCGGGTACATCGTGGGTCAGGCGTCGCCTCGGGCCAGCTCCCAGAGCTGGAGGTCCGAGGAGGTGTTGAGGGCCCACTCCACACCGGTGAGGTCGTTGCGGTGGGCGACGTACTGCTTGCCCTGCCACAGCGGAAGCACGGGGACGTCGTTGGCGACGATGTCCTGGAGCTGCTCGAAGGCGGGCGAGGCGGAGTTGCGGTCGGCGGCGCGGCGCGACTGCGGGATGAGCTTGCCGCGCGCCTCGGTGCTGACGTAGGGGGAGTTGAGGAAGTTGTCGGCGTCGAGGAACGGCGCGATGTAGTTGTCCGGGTCGGGGAAGTCGGGGACCCAGCCGAGCCCGTAGACGGCGTACTCGCCGCGCTTCTGCGCGGGGCGGAAGGTCGACCAGGGGACGCCCTCGACGCGGACGTCGAAGAGCTTGGTGGCGTTGAGCTGGTCGCGCAGCGCCTCGAACTCCTTGGCGGTGCCCGGACCGTAGTAGTCGCTGGTGTAGTGCAGCGTCAGCTTGACCGGGGTGGTGATGTCGGCTTCGCGCAGGATGGAGGCGGCCTTCTGGCTGCTGGGCTCGCCGTACTTGTTGAAGAACGAGTTGGTGTGCGCGGTGATCGTCGACGGGATCAGCGAGTAGAGCGGGGTGGCCGTGGAGCCGTACACCTTGGCGGCGATCTGGCCGCGGTCGACGACGGCGGCGACGGCCTGGCGGACGGCCTTGTCCTGGACGGAGGCGGCCTCGGTGTTGAAGGCGAGGTAGCGGATCTCCAGGCCCGGCATCTCGCGGAGCTCGACGCCCTCCTCGGGGTGCTCGGCGAGGTCCTTGATCTGCTCGGGCGACATGGTGCGGGTCATCATGTCGATGGAGCCGGCCTGGAGGGCGTCGCCCATGGCGGCGGAGTCGTCGAAGGAGCGCAGCTCGACGCGGTCGTTGCGGAGCTTGATGTGGCCCTTGTAGTGCTCGTTCCGGGTGAAGACGATCTTCGTGACCTGGTCGTCCCGCACCTCGGGCCGCATGGTGTACGGGCCGGAGCCGTCGACCTGGAAGCCGTCGCGGAGCTTCTTGGCGTCGTACTTGTCGGCGCTGAGGATGCCCGCGACGGGCGTGGACAGCTTGTACGGGAAGGTGGCGTCGGGCGTCTTGAGGTGGAAGACGACCTCGTCGTCGGCCTTGGTCTCGATGGTGTCGATGTTCGACAGGAGGCCGGCGGCACCGTTGTCGGAGTTGATGGCGAGGACGCGCTCGATGGAGAACTTCACGTCCTTGGCGGTGACGGGCGTGCCGTCCGAGAAGGTGAGGCCCTCGCGCAGGGTGCAGCGGTAGCGCTCGCTGGCCCGGTCGGTGAAGGCGCACTGGGAGGCGGCCTCGGGGACCGGCGTGCCGCCGCCGCGCGGGACGCGCATGAGCGTCTGCACGGTCTGGCGCAGGACGTTCCATGCGCCGGCGTCGTACGCGAAGGCCGGGTCGAAGGGGGCGGAGGCGTCCTTCGTGGCGGTGAACCGGTCCGTGGTGCCGACGACGATGGCGTTGCCGTCGCCGGATCCCGCCTCCGAGCCGCCGCAGGCTGCGAGTACGGGGGCCAGCAGGCCGATGAAGGCCGGCAGCACCAAGGTCTTGCGGTTCATCTGAACGTTCTCCTCATCCGGCACTGGGTACAGCGGTGTGGCGTACTCCGCCGCGGCCGCCCGGTCGGGGCGGGGCGATCGGGCCGGGATACAGAGCGATCGGTCCGGTGTTCACGGAGTGCTGGTGGCTTGACGCGAACACGCGGATTAGTGCGGCGAAGTTCTCGCCAAGAGATTAGTGGGCGGTGTCAGGCGCTCTGGAACGGGCTTGAGTTGAGCCCGCATCAGACAGTGAGGAGTAATGCGCCACCGGCGATCACTATGCGACGGAATGTTTCGTACACGCCCTAATGAATCGGGACACATGGGCCCACCTCAGGGGCCGGAAGCGGCGCCCGGAGGCTCCGAAGGCCTGGCCTGACCAGCACGCAGAGTGACCAACGTCACGCCGGATTCCCTCTTTTCCCGGTTACGGAAAAGACCCGGCCGGGCGCTCTCGGTTTTCGCCGTATGCGGCTCAGTTCATTCCGTTGATCAATGAACGGAGAAAACCGAGGTCGACCTCTTCCAGGGAACGGACGACGGCCCGGCCGGCGGCGGGCGCGATCGGCGCGACGGAGGGAACGGCGACCACCCTGCAGCCCGCGGCCTCGGCGGCGGCGACCCCGGTGGCGGTGTCCTCGATGACGGCGCACCGGCCGGGCTCGGCGCCCACGCCGCGGGCGGCGAGGAGATACGGGTCCGGGTGGGGCTTCGTCCGGGGCACCTCGTCGCCCGCGACGGTGAGGGTGAACCGGTCCGGGCCCAGGGAGAGCAGGACGCGGTCGATGATGCGGCGGTGCGAGGCGGAGACGAGGGCGGTGGGGACCTCGTGCGCGGTGAGCTCGGCCAGCAGCCGCTCGGCCCCCGGCATGAGCGGCACACCGCGGTCGATGCGCTGTTCGAATCTGTCGTTGAGGAGCACGGTCAGCTCGGGGAGGGTGATCTCGGCGCCGGTGGCCTCGATGAGGAACCCGGCGCTGCGGGTCATCGGCCCGCCGACCACCACGTCCCGCCAGGACTCGTCGAGCCGGTGGCCCAGCTCGGCGAAGACCTCGACCTCCGCGTCCCACCAGAAGCCCTCGGTGTCGACCAGCGTGCCGTCCATGTCCAGGAAGACGGCCTGAAGGGCGGCTCCATCGGCCGTACGGGTCGGGGACACGGGGACCGTGCTGGTCATCGGCACACCTCCATCGAGGGACGAGAAGGCCGGTCGCGCTCCCGCGGGGGAACCCCCGGTGGGAAGAGCGACCGGCCTGCACTGGACCGACCAGTGTACGTCGCGTTCCGGAAACGCGCCTTCGGCTGCGTCGACGGGTACCTCAGCGGGCGTTGAAGTACTTCGCCTCCGGGTGGTGGAGGACGATCGCGTCCGTGGACTGCTCGGGGTGGAGCTGGAACTCCTCGGAGAGGTGGACCCCGATGCGCTCCGGCTGGAGGAGGTCGGCGATCTTGGCGCGGTCCTCCAGGTCGGGGCAGGCGCCGTAGCCCAGGGAGAACCGGGCGCCGCGGTACTTCAGCGCGAACATGTCCTCGACGTCCGCCGGGTCCTCGCCGGCGAAGCCGAGCTCGGCGCGTACGCGTGCGTGCCAGTACTCGGCGAGGGCCTCGGCGAGCTGGACGGACAGGCCGTGCAGTTCGAGGTAGTCGCGGTAGGAGTCGGCGGCGAACAGCTCGGCGGTGGCCTCGCCGATCTTCGAGCCGACGGTGACGACCTGGAGGCCGACGACATCGGTCTCGCCGGACTCCTCCGGGCGGAAGAAGTCCGCCAGGCACAGGCGGCGGCCGCGCCGCTGGCGCGGGAAGGTGAAGCGGGTGCGCTCGTGGCCGCTGTCGTCGAGGAGGATCAGGTCGTCGCCCTTGGACACGCACGGGAAGTAGCCGTAGACGACCGCCGCTTCGAGCATGTTCTCGGTGTGGAGCCGGTCCAGCCAGCCCCGCAGCCGCGGCCGGCCCTCGGTCTCCACGAGCTCCTCGTACGTGGGGCCGTCCCCGGTACGGGCCTGCTTGAGGCCCCACTGGCCCTTGAACAGCGCGCCCTCGTCCAGCCAGGACGCGTAGTCCTTGAGCGGGATGCCCTTGACGACGCGAGTGCCCCAGAACGGCGGGGTGGGCACCGGGTTGTCGGTGGCGACGTCGGAGCGGACGCCGCCCTCGGGGGCCGGCTCCTCCACCACGGTGGCGGCCGCCCGGACGCGGCGCTGCTTGAGCTCGGGCAGGGTGGCGCCGGGTACGCCGCGCTTGACGGCGATCAGGGCGTCCATCAGGCGCAGGCCCTCGAACGCGTCGCGGGCGTAGCGGACTTCGCCCTCGTAGATCTCGTGGAGGTCCTGTTCGACGTAGGCGCGGGTGAGGGCGGCGCCACCGAGGATGACCGGGAAGCGGGCGGCCAGGCCGCGCTGGTTGAGCTCCTCCAGGTTCTCCTTCATGATCACCGTGGACTTCACCAGGAGCCCGGACATGCCGATGACGTCGGCCTTGTGCTCGTCGGCGGCATCGAGAATGGCCGAGACCGGCTGCTTGATGCCGAGGTTGACGACGTTGTAGCCGTTGTTCGACAGGATGATGTCGACGAGGTTCTTTCCGATGTCGTGGACGTCGCCGCGGACGGTGGCCAGCACGATGGTGCCCTTGCCCGCCTCTTCGCCCTCCACCTTCTCCATGTGGGGTTCGAGGTAGGCGACGGCGGTCTTCATGACCTCGGCCGACTGGAGCACGAACGGCAGCTGCATCTGGCCCGAGCCGAACAGCTCGCCGACGACCTTCATGCCGTCGAGCAGCGTCTCGTTGACGATGTCGAGCGCCGGGCGGGTGGTCAGCGCCTCGTCGAGGTCGGCCTCCAGGCCGTTGCGCTCGCCGTCGATGATGCGGCGCTTGAGGCGCTCGTCCAGCGGCAGCGCGGCGAGCTCCTCGGCCTTGCCGGCCTTGAGGGACTTGGCGGTGGCGCCCTCGAAGAGCTGCATCAGCTTCTGGAGCGGGTCGTAGCCCTCGCGGCGCCGGTCGTAGATGAGGTCGAGGGCGGTGGTGACCTGCTCCTCGTCGAAGCGGGCGATCGGCAGGATCTTGGAGGCGTGCACGATCGCCGAGTCGAGGCCCGCCTTGACGCACTCGTCGAGGAAGACGGAGTTGAGCAGGATGCGGGCGGCCGGGTTGAGGCCGAAGGAGATGTTCGACAGGCCGAGCGTGGTCTGGACGTCCGGGTGGCGCCGCTTGAGCTCGCGGATCGCCTCGATGGTGGCGATGCCGTCCTTGCGCGACTCCTCCTGACCGGTGCAGATGGTGAAGGTCAGGGTGTCGATGAGGATGTCCGACTCGTGGATGCCCCAGTTGCCGGTCAGGTCGGCGATCAGCCGCTCGGCGATCGCCACCTTCGTCTCGACGGTGCGGGCCTGGCCCTCCTCGTCGATCGTCAGCGCGATCAGCGCGGCGCCGTGCTCCTTGGCGAGCGCGGTGACCTTGGCGAATCGCGACTCGGGGCCGTCGCCGTCCTCGTAGTTCACCGAGTTGATCACCGCGCGGCCGCCGAGCTTCTCCAGGCCGGCCCGGATGACCTCGACCTCGGTGGAGTCCAGCACGATCGGCAGCGTGGAGGCGGTGGCGAAGCGTCCGGCCAGCTCCTCCATGTCGGCGACGCCGTCACGGCCGACGTAGTCCACGCACAGGTCCAGCATGTGGGCGCCTTCGCGGATCTGGTCGCGGGCCATCTCCACGCAGTCGTCCCAGCGGCCCTCCAGCATGGCCTCGCGGAACTTCTTCGAGCCGTTCGCGTTCGTCCGCTCGCCGATGGCGAGGTACGAGGTGTCCTGCCGGAACGGCACCGTCTGGTACAGCGACGCGGCGCCCGGCTCCGGGCGCGGGTCGCGCGGCGCCGGGGCGAGGCCGCGGACGCGCTCGACGACCTGGCGCAGGTGCTCCGGGGTCGTACCGCAGCAGCCGCCGACCAGCGACAGCCCGTACTCGCGCACGAAGGTCTCCTGCGCGTCGGCGAGCTCGGGGGCGGTCAGCGGGTAGTGCGCGCCGTTCTTGCCCAGGACCGGCAGGCCGGCGTTGGGCATACAGGACAGCGGGATACGCGAGTGGCGGGCCAGGTAGCGCAGGTGCTCGCTCATCTCGGCGGGGCCGGTGGCGCAGTTCAGACCGATCATGTCGATGCCGAGCGGCTCCAGCGCGGTCAGCGCCGCGCCGATCTCCGAGCCCAGGAGCATGGTGCCCGTCGTCTCCACGGTGACGGAGACGATCAGCGGCAGATCGGCGCCGAGGGCGTCGAGCGCGCGGCGCGCGCCGAGGACGGCGGCCTTCGTCTGGAGCAGGTCCTGTGTGGTCTCCACGAGCAGCGCGTCGGCGCCGCCGGCGATCATGCCCTCGGCGTTCTGCTGATAGGCGTCGCGGAGCGCGGTGTACGGGGCGTGGCCGAGCGTCGGCAGCTTGGTGCCGGGGCCCATGGAGCCGAGCACCCAGCGCTGCTGTCCGGTGGAGGCGGTGTACTCGTCGGCGACCTCGCGGGCGATCCGGGCGCCGGCCTCGGACAGCTCGTGGACGCGCTCGGGGATGTCGTACTCCCCCAGGGCCGCGAGGTTCGCGCCGAAGGTGTTGGTCTCGACGCAGTCCACGCCCACGGCGAAGTACGCGTCGTGGACCGAGCGCACGATGTCGGGCCGGGTGACGTTGAGGATCTCGTTGCAGCCTTCGAGGTTCTCGAAGTCCTCGAGGCTCGGGTCCTGGGCCTGGAGCATGGTGCCCATGGCTCCGTCGGCCACCACCACACGGGTGGCGAGGGCCTCGCGGAGGGCGGCGGCTCGGGTCCTGCTGTCAGTGACCTGATTGCTGTCAGCGGAAGGGGTCGGCGACGAGGCCATGGAAGTGCTCCCTGGTTGCGACGGCTGTCGGCTTTGCGCCTCCAGTGGGAAGCGCACCGGCCCAGGGTAACCGCGTACCCCATGGGGTGGACATCTCGTTCCACGTGCCGGACTGCATGCTGTCCTCGGGCTGTCGGGGGCGTGCCGGGGCCGGCTGATTTCCGAGTGCTTCTCGGGTGTGGCTCAAGGTCGGCATCGGCCGATAGTGTTCAGCATTGTCGAACTGTGGAAGAAGGGCCGGGGCGATGCCGAAGAACATCCAGTCGCTTGAACGAGCGGCGGCGATGCTGCGCCTGCTCGCGGGTGGGGAGCGCCGTCTCGGTCTGTCCGACATCGCCTCGTCGCTGGAGCTCGCTAAGGGTACGGCCCACGGCATCCTGCGCACCCTCCAGGCGGAGGGCTTCGTCGAGCAGGACCCGGCCTCCGGGCGCTACCAGCTGGGCGCGGAGCTGCTGCGGCTCGGCAACAGCTACCTGGACGTGCACGAGCTGCGGGCCCGGGCCCTGGTGTGGACGGACGACCTGGCCCGCTCCAGCGGCGAGAGCGTCCACCTGGGCGTGCTGCACCAGCACGGCGTGCTCGTCATCCACCACGTCTTCCGCCCGGACGACAGCCGCCAGGTGCTGGAGGTCGGGGCGATGCAGCCGCTGCACTCCACGGCGCTCGGGAAGGTGCTGTCGGCGTACGACCCGGTGGCGCACAGCGAGGCCGTGGAGGCGGAGCGCGAGGCGTTCACGCCGCGCACCATCACGACGCTGGACGACTTCGAGACCGTACTGGAGATGACGCGGGCGCGCGGCTGGGCGGCCGACGTGGAGGAGACCTGGGACGGCGTGGCGTCGGTGGCCGCGCCCATCCACGACCGGCGCCGGATGCCGGTCGGCGCGGTCGCCATCACGGGCGCGGTGGAGCGGGTCTGCAACGACGGCGAGCTGCGCTCGGAACTGATCGCGGCGGTACGGGACTGCGCCCGCGCGGTCTCCCGCGACCTGGGCGCGGGCCGCTTCTGAGCCCTCCGGCACCTGCTGTGCGGGGCCCCGCGCGGCACGACCGCACACGACTCCGCGCACGCCGGCGCCGTAGAACCCCGGAGCCCTGAACCCGTCTGACCCCGGCGCCGCAGAGCCCCGGCGCATCCCGGAGAGCCCCGGACCCGTCCGACCCCGGCGCCGTAGAGCCCCGGGGCGCCCGGGGCCCCGGGCTCGTCCAACCCCGGCGCCGCAGAGACCCGGCGCCTGGAGCGCGGCAGCCGGTTCGGCCTGTCGCGCAGGCTTCCGATGCCCGCCCGTCGGCCTGCGGGCGGCCAGCCGCCGCTCCTGGCACGGCGAAACCCCCGCGTCCGCGAGCCCGGGACCGGGCGAGGGTGCTCCCACGCTCCCCCCGGGCCCCGAGCCCTGGCCGCCGGGGCCCGCACCGCCGATCCCGCGCCCTACCGGGCGCGGACACGGACCGCCGTACGGATCCTCAAGCCCACCGAGCCCCCTGCGCCCACGCGCCCCGGCCCTGCCGGACCCCCAGTGCGCCAGGCCCGGCCGCGCGGGCCCCCGGCCGCCGGCCCCGCCGCTGCAGCGCTCGCGCCGCACACCGGGGCAGGCCTCACAGCACCGCCCGCACCCCGGTAACGAACGCATTTCGGCCAGCCGAACCCATTGACGGCACGTTTAACCGACGGCAAAACTGCCGTTCATCGGTCGGCATTGTCGAACACCTACCGGCAATAGGCGCTAGAGTGTGGCAACGCCAGGAGGCCGGTTAACGCCCTCAGCCGAGGGCGCGGACCACCGGAGGGACCCGGGGTTCGCCTTCCCCTGGACGAAGGACAAAGGAGTCGCGGGTGTCCAGCTCCGACATCTTCATCGGCGAGATCATTGGTACCGCCGTACTCATCCTGCTCGGCGGCGGCGTGTGCGCCGCCGTCACACTGAAGCGCTCGAAGGCGCAGAACGCCGGCTGGCTGGCCATCACCTTCGGGTGGGGCTTCGCGGTCCTGACCGCTGTCTACATGACGGGTTCCCTGTCCGGCGCCCATCTCAACCCCGCCGTCACGGTCGGCATCGCGATCAAGGACGGGGACTGGAAGAACGTCCCCGTCTACTTCGCGGGCCAGCTCCTCGGTGCCATGATCGGCGCCGCGCTGGTCTGGATCGCGTACTACGGCCAGTTCCACGCGCACCTCACCGATCGCGAGATCGTGGGTGACACCGCGGACAAGGCCATCGAAGGCCCGCACAACGAGAGCGCGGCCAAGGCCGGGCCCGTCCTCGGCGTCTTCTCCACCGGCCCCGAGGTCCGCAACGTGTGGCAGAACCTCGCCACCGAGATCATCGGCACCGCGGTGCTCGTCCTCGCGGTCCTCACGCAGGGCCTCAACGACAGCGGCAAGGGCCTCGGCACTCTCGGCGCCCTGATCACGGCGCTCGTCGTGGTCGGCATCGGCCTCTCGCTCGGCGGGCCGACCGGTTACGCCATCAACCCGGCCCGCGACCTCGGCCCGCGCATCGTGCACGCCCTGCTCCCGCTGCCGAACAAGGGCGGCTCGGACTGGGGGTACGCCTGGATCCCCGTCGCCGGCCCGCTGATCGGCGGAGCCCTCGCCGCGGGTATCTACACCCTTGCCTTCGCCTGAGCAGGCCGTCCTTCGTCCTCTTACCGACTTCCGGGAGCAACCGTGACCGACGCACACACCACCGGGCCCTTCATCGCGGCCATCGACCAGGGCACCACCTCCAGCCGCTGCATCGTCTTCGACCGCGACGGGCGCATCGTCTCCGTCGACCAGAAGGAGCACGAGCAGATCTTCCCCAAGCCCGGCTGGGTGGAGCACAACGCGACCGAGATCTGGACCAACGTCCAGGAGGTCGTCGCCGGCGCCATCGAGAAGGCCGGCATCACCGCCGCCGACGTCAAGGCCATCGGCATCACCAACCAGCGCGAGACCACGCTGCTGTGGGACAAGAACACCGGTGAGCCCGTCCACAACGCCATCGTCTGGCAGGACACCCGCACCGACGCGCTCTGCAAGGAGCTCGGCCGCAACGTCGGCCAGGACCGCTTCCGCCGCGAGACCGGCCTGCCCCTCGCGTCCTACTTCGCCGGCCCGAAGGTCCGCTGGCTGCTCGACAACGTCGAGGGCCTGCGCGAGCGCGCCGAGCGCGGCGAGATCCTCTTCGGCACGATGGACTCCTGGGTCATCTGGAACCTCACGGGCGGTGTCGAGGGCGGTCACCACGTCACCGACGTCACCAACGCCTCCCGCACCATGCTGATGAACCTGCACACCATGGACTGGGACCAGAAGATCCTCGAGTCCATGGGCGTCCCGGCGGCCGTGCTGCCGGAGATCCGCTCCTCCGCCGAGGTCTACGGCCAGGTCAAGGGCGGCGTCCTCGACGGCGTCCCGGTCGCCTCCGCGCTCGGCGACCAGCAGGCGGCCCTCTTCGGCCAGACCTGCTTCTCCGAGGGCGAGGCGAAGTCGACGTACGGCACGGGTACCTTCCTGCTGCTGAACACCGGCGAGAAGATCATCAACTCCTACTCGGGCCTCATCACCACCGTCGGCTACAAGATCGGCGACCAGGCCCCGGTGTACGCGCTGGAAGGCTCCATCGCCGTCACCGGCTCCCTGGTGCAGTGGATGCGCGACCAGATGGGCCTGATCAGCACCGCCGCCGAGATCGAGACCCTCGCCTCCTCCGTCGAGGACAACGGCGGCGCGTACTTCGTACCGGCCTTCTCCGGCCTCTTCGCCCCGTACTGGCGCTCCGACGCCCGCGGTGTGATCGCCGGCCTCACCCGGTACGTCACCAAGGCGCACATCGCCCGCGCCGTGCTGGAGGCCACCGCCTGGCAGACCCGCGAGATCACCGACGCCATGACCAAGGACTCCGGCGTCGAGCTCGCCGCGCTCAAGGTCGACGGCGGCATGACCTCCAACAACCTGCTGATGCAGACCCTCTCGGACTTCCTGGACGCCCCCGTGGTGCGCCCGATGGTCGCCGAGACCACCTGCCTCGGCGCCGCCTACGCCGCCGGTCTGGCCGTCGGCTTCTGGCCCGACACCGACGCGCTCCGCGCCAACTGGCGCCGCGCCGCCGAATGGACCCCCCGCATGGACGCGGACACCCGCGACCGCGAGTACAAGAACTGGCTCAAGGCCGTTGAACGCTCCATGGGCTGGCTCGAAGAAGAGAACTGACGAGGAGTAAATCGACATGACCACCCTGCAGAGCGTCCCGGCCCTCGGGACGCACCCGGCTGCCGGTTCCCTGCCGAGCCGTGCGGAGACGCGGGAGCAGCTCTCCAAGGCGACGTACGACCTCCTGGTGATCGGCGGCGGCATCCTGGGCATCTCCACCGCCTGGCACGCCGCCCAGTCCGGGCTGCGGGTGGCCCTGGTGGACGCCGGCGACTTCGCCGGCGCCACCTCCTCCGCCTCCTCCAAGCTGCTCCACGGCGGTCTGCGCTACCTGCAGACCGGCGCGGTGAAGCTGGTCGCGGAGAACCACTTCGAGCGCCGTGCGGTCTCCCGCCAGGTGGCCCCGCACCTGGCGAACCCGCTCACCTTCTACCTGCCGGTCTACAAGGGCGGCCCGCACGGCGCCGCCAAGCTCGGCGCGGGCGTCTTCGCCTACTCGGCGCTCTCCGCCTTCGGCGACGGTGTCGGCCACCTGCTCAGCCCCGCCAAGGCCGCGCAGGACGTGCCGGAGCTGCGCACCGACAACCTCAAGGCCGTGGCCGTGTACGGCGACGACCAGATGAACGACGCGCGCATGGCGCTGATGACGGTCCGCGCCGCCGTCGACGCGGGCGCCACCGTCCTCAACCACGCCGAGGTCACCGGCCTGCGCTTCACCCGCGGCCGGGTCACCGGCGCGGACCTCAAGGACCGCCTCAGCGGCGACGAGTTCGGCGTCGACGCGCGCCTCGTGCTCAACGCCACCGGCCCCTGGGTCGACCACCTGCGCCGCATGGAGGACCCCAACGCGGCCCCCTCCATCCGCCTCTCCAAGGGCGCGCACCTGGTCCTGAAGCGCACCTCCCCCTGGCGCGCCGCGCTCGCGACCCCCATCGACAAGTACCGCATCACCTTCGCCCTCCCGTGGGAGGACATGCTGCTGCTCGGTACGACCGACGAGGAGTACGAGGGCGACCCGGGCGAGGTCGCGGTCAACGACAAGGACGTCACCCAGATCCTGGACGAGGCCGCGTTCTCCATCCGCGACCAGCAGCTCTCCCGGGACCTGATCACGTACTCCTTCGCCGGTCTGCGGGTGCTGCCCGGCGGCCCGGGCGACACCTCCAAGGCCAAGCGCGAGACGGTCGTGACCGAGGGCCGCGGCGGCATGCTGTCGGTGGCCGGCGGCAAGTGGACGACCTTCCGCCACATCGGCCGCACGGTGATGAACAAGCTGGCGTCCCTGCCCGGCGGCCCCCTCGGCGACGACATGGAGCCGATCTCGGCCCTGCCGAAGAAGCTGCCGCTGCCCGGCATAGCCAACCCCAACGCCGTGGCCCACCGGCTGCTGGTCGACGGCGGTACGCCGGGCCCGCGCATGGCCGCCGACACCGCCCGCCACCTGGCCACGCACTACGGCTCCCTCTCCTTCGACATCGCGCGCATGGCGTACGACGACCCGGAGCTGGGCGAGCGCATCCACCCGGACGCGCCGGAGATCTGGGCGCAGGTCGCCTACGCCCGCGACCACGAGTGGGCCGAGACCGCGGACGACGTGCTGCGCCGCCGTACGACGCTGACGATCCGTGGCCTGGCGACGGACGAGATCCGCGCCAAGGTGGAGGACATGCTCGGCAAGAAGGCCTGATCCCGCGGGGTCTGGTGACGACGAGGGCGGCTCCCCCGGGGGGCCGCCCTCGCCCGCGTCCCGGGGGTGCGCGCCCCGGCTCGAACAGTGCACTCGGACGTGTACAGGGGCTGCGGCCGTGCCCCCTGGAAGCCGTAAGGTTGGTTCGTACGCACGGAACTTCGGAAGGAGGCCTGGGTGATCGAGCTCGAGGGGGTTCCCGAGCTGATCGACCCGGTCATGGTGGCCGCGTTCGAGGGCTGGAACGACGCCGGCGACGCCGCCTCCACCGCGGTCGCGCACCTGGAGCGGGAGTGGAAGGGCGAGGTGTTCGCGGCGCTCGACGCCGAGGACTACTACGACTTCCAGGTCAACCGCCCCACGGTGTACCTGGACGGCGGGGTACGGAAGATCACCTGGCCCACCACGAGACTGTCGGTGGTCCGGGTGGGCGGCGACAAGCCGCGCGATCTGGTGCTGGTCCGCGGTATCGAACCGTCGATGCGCTGGCGCTCGTTCTGCAACGAGTTGCTGGGCTTCGCCCACGAACTGGGCGTGGAGATGGTGGTGATCCTGGGCGCGCTGCTCGGGGACACCCCGCACACCCGGCCGGTGCCGGTCACGGGCGTCACGTCCGACCCGGACCTGGCGCGCACGATGGACCTGGAGGAGACCCGGTACGAAGGGCCGACGGGCATCGTCGGCATCCTCCAGGAGGCCTGTACGCACGCGGGCGTGCCGGCGGTGAGCCTGTGGGCGGCGGTGCCGCACTACGTGTCGCAGCCGCCGAACCCGAAGGCGACGCTGGCGCTGCTGAACCGGCTGGAGGACCTGATCGACCTGCGCATCCCGCTGGGTGAGCTGGCCGAGGACGCGCGGGCCTGGCAGGTCGGCGTGGACCAGCTCGCCTCGGAGGACAGCGAGGTGGCGGAGTACGTGCAGACGCTGGAGGAGGCGCGGGACACCGCGGAGCTCCCGGAGGCGTCGGGTGAGGCCATCGCCCGGGAGTTCGAGCGGTACCTGCGGCGCCGTGACGGCGGCCCCGCAACCGGTCCAGGGGCCGGGGGCCAGGGAGCCGCTCCGGGGCACGCGACCGACATGGGCGACAGCTCGTACCTGCGCGACACCTCCAGCGGCCGTACGCGGCCGCCGAAGCCGCCGAAGCGGGAGGCCGGTTCGGGGCCCGACACCGAGCCCGGCAGCGGGCCTGACACCGGGCCGGACGCCAGACCGGAGGCCGGGCCGGACGCCGGACCGGGCACCGGACCGGACGCCGCCGAGGAAGACGGCTCCGCCGAGGAGTGAGAGCACGCCGGAGGGGCGGCACCGAGGATTCGGTGCCGCCCCTCCGTCATGGTCACGGCCGCTCGGCCGCCGCCCGGTGCCCGCCGCCTGACGGTACGTCGGGCGGACGGCGTCACTACAGCGCGACGCCCATCAGCGCGTCGACGGTACGGGAGACGAGGCCGGGCGCGGTCTCGTCCGTGCCGCCCTCGGACTCCTGGAGCGCGGCCCAGCGGTCCACGGCCGCCAGCGCGCGCGGGGTGTCCAGGTCGTCGGCGAGTGCCTCGCGGACCTCCTCGAGCAGGGCGTCGGCGGACGGGCCGTCGGGGCGGGAGACGGCGGCGCGCCAGCGGCCGAGCCGCTCGACGGCGTCCTGGAGGACCTGGTCGGTCCACTCCCAGTCGGCCCGGTAGTGGTGGGCGAGGAGCGTGAGCCGGATGGCGGCCGGGTCGACGCCGTCGCGGCGGAGCTTGGAGACGAAGACCAGGTTCCCCTTGGACTTGGACATCTTCTCGCCGTGGAGGGCGACCATCCCGGCGTGCACGTACGCCTTGGCGTACGGGTGCTCGCCGGTCAGGGCCTGCGCGTGCGAGGCGCCCATCTCGTGGTGCGGGAAGATCAGGTCGGAGCCGCCGCCCTGGACGTCGAAGCCCATCCCCAGGTGGTCCAGGGCGATGGCGACGCACTCGATGTGCCAGCCGGGCCGTCCGGGCCCGAGGCTGGCGCCGTCCCAGCGGGGCTCGCCCTCGCGGGCGGCCATCCACAGCATCGGGTCGAGGGGGTTCTTCTTCCCCGGGCGGTCCGGGTCGCCGCCGCGTTCGGCGGACAGGGCGCGCATGACGTCGTGGTCGTAGTGGGACACCTCGCCGAAGTGCGGGTCCGCCTCGACGGAGAAGTAGACGTCCCCTTCGAGTTCGTACGCGGCGCCGGCGTCGCGGAGCCGCTCGATGAGCGGCACGATGCCGGGTATCGCCTCGACGGCACCGATGTAGTGCTGCGGCGGCAGCAACCGCAGGGCGGTCATGTCCTCGCGGAACAGCGCGGTCTCGCGCTCGGCGAGCCCGACCCAGTCGATGCCGTCCCGCTGGGCCCGCTCCAGGAGCGGGTCGTCGACGTCGGTGACGTTCTGGACGTAGTGGACCTGCCGCTTGGTGTCGAGCCACACGCGCTGAACGAGGTCGAACGCGTTGTAGGTCGCCGCGTGACCCATGTGGGTCGCGTCGTACGGCGTGATGCCGCAGACGTAGATACGGGCGACGGGGCCGGGGGCGAGGGTCACTCGCCCGCCGGTCGCGGTGTCGTGGATCCGGAGGTCGCGGCCCTTGCCGGGCAGGGCGGGGACCTCAGAAGCGGGCCAGGCATGCATGTCACGAGCGTAACCGGACGGGTGTTCCGGATACGAACCGGATGCACGATCATGACGCGATAGGCACTCTTGCGCCGTGGCGCCATCTGTGCAGGTGACGCGGCCGGGGTGCGTCGGGCGCGTCGGTGCGTCAGACCGGGGGCCAGGGGATCGCGGGCCACCGCCCCGACGGCTCGGGATGGCGGGCGGAGGTGCGCAGCTGTGCCACCCGGGCCCGGGCCGCCGTCACCTCGGCGGGCGTGAGCAGCTCGGCCAGGCGGTCGGCGAGGGCTGCTCCGGGGGCCAGGGCGGCGTCCAGGCGGGCCAGGACCTCCAGCGCCTCCTGTGGGAGCGGCTCGCCCGCCCAGCCCCACAGCAGCGTGCGCAGCTTGTCGTCCACGTTGAAGGTCACGCCGTGGTCGATGGCGTACAGTCGGCCGTCCGGCGCCGGCAGCAGGTGGCCGCCCTTGCGGTCGCCGTTGTTGATCACCGCGTCGAGGACGGCGAGCCGTCGCAGCCGTACGTCGTCGGCGTGGACGAGCAGCGCCGTGCGGCCCTCGCCGACCTCCGCGAGGCCCACCGCCTTCCAGCCCTCCCCCGGCTCGTCGTCGTCGACGAGGGCGAGGAGCGGGGTGGCCGACGGGTCGCCGTCGATCCACAGCTGGACCATGCCCCGGCCGTACGGCCCGTCGCGCAGGACCGTCGGCGGGACCAGGCCCCAGCCGGTCGCCTCGGAGACTTCGTACGCCGCGACCTCGCGCTGCGCCAGGGTCCCGTCCGGGAAGTCCCACAGGGGGCGCTCCCCCGCGACGGGTTTGTAGACGCAGTCGGCTTCCTGGCCTTCGTACGCGACGGAACAGAGCAGCACCGCGTTGGACGCCTCGCGGACCTGGCCGCGCACGGTCAGCTCCCCCTCGGCGAGCAGGTCGAGCTGCTCCACCGCCGTGAGGCCGGTCAGGCCCCTCGACGGTATCCGTTCTGACGCGGGCATACGTGTCCTTCCGGATCGAGCGGCAGGCTGCACAGCGGGCACGGCGGCCGGCCGGCGTTGACGACGTCGAGGGCGCGCTTGGCGAAGGCCCGCGCCTGGGCCCCGGTGAGCCGGACGCGCAGCATCGGCGGGCCGTTCTCCTCGTCCTGGAGCAGCCGCTCCTCGGCCTCGGCGAGGTCCTCCTCGGAGTCCGCGTCGAGCTCGACGAGCGCCTGCGCCTCGACGATCATGCGCTGGTTCTCGCCGTCCCACGCGAGCGCCATCGTGCCGACCCGGAACTCCTCCTCGATGGGGGCGTCCAAGGGGGCGGTGTCGGCGGTGTCGGGGGGAGCCACGGCCGGGACCGGGGCGTTGCCGCCGGTCCGGCGTACCACCTCGTCGAGCAGTTCGTCGATCCGCTCGGCGAGCGCGGCGACCTGCGTCTTCTCCAGCGCGACGCTGGTGACGCGGCCGCCGGCGGACGCCTGCAGGAAGAACGTACGGCGCCCCGGCAGCCCGACCGTGCCGGCCACGAAGCGCTCCGGTGGGTCATAGAGGAACACCTGACGGGACACGTTCCCTCTCCCTTGCGTCCTTGAGTTGTGCGGTGCGACGGCGTGCGGTCCGACGGCACTTCGGCCCGTCCACCCTACTGTGCCGGGCGATCACGGTGCGCCCGCGCCGCCTCCCACCTCCGCCGCCCCTCCTTCGGTGCCTCCGTCGGTCCGCTCGCGCGGGATCAGCGCCGCGAAGTCACCGGTGTCGCCGAGCCGTACGAGAAAAGGCCGCAGGCGGGTGTAACGGATCACGGTCACGGAACAAGGATCCACATGGATCCGCTGGAAAAGATCGAGATGCATCCCGAGGGCGTCGGCCACGAGGGACTTGATGATGTCGCCGTGCGAGCACATCAGGTACACGGCGTCCTCGCCGTGCTCCGCCTCCACCCGGGCGTTCCACTCCCGTACGGCGTCGACGGCGCGCGCCTGCATGGCGCGGACCGACTCGCCGCCGGGGAAGGCCGCGGCGGACGGGTGCTGCTGGACGACCTCCATCAGCGGTTCGTCGTTGAGCTCGGCGAGCTTGCGCCCCGACCAGTCGCCGTAGCGGCACTCGCCGATCCGCTCGTCGGTGTGGACCGGCAGCCCGGGCCGGGCGTCCAGCAGCGGCTGCAGGGTCTCCCGGCAGCGCTGGAGCGGGCTGGTGACGGCGGCGGCGATCGGCACGCCGACCAGCCGCCCGGGCAGCGCGGCGGCCTGCGCGGCACCGCGCTCGTCGAGCGCGACGCCGGGCGTCCAGCCCGCGAGCACACCGGCCGTGTTGGCGGTCGAACGTCCGTGCCTTACGAGGATCAGCGTGGCCATGCACGTCAGCCTAGGCGGCCGCACCGACATCGGGGGTGCAAGGGGCCGGTGACCGGGGAAGAATACGCGCCGTGATCGTGGACTGCGCCATCTACCGGGACGGGCACCGCAGCGAGGGCCCCTCCGACTTCTCCGACGCCCTGGACCAGGCACGGGCCTGGGGTGGTGACGCGTTCCTGTGGATCGGCCTGCACGAGCCGACGGAGAGTGAGTTCGATCACGTCGCGGAGGAGTTCGGGCTCCATCCGCTCGCCGTGGAGGACGCCCTCAAGGCGCATCAGCGGCCGAAGCTGGAGGTGTACGACGACTCGCTCTTCGTGGTCCTCAAGCCGGTGGTGTACGAGCCGCAGGGCGACACCGTCACCACCGGCGAGCTGATGGTGTTCATGGGCGACTCCTTCGTGGTGACCGTCCGGCACGGCGAGGGCGCACCGCTGGGGGCCGTGCGCAAGCGGCTGGAGGCGGAGCCGGAGCTGCTCCGGCACGGGCCGACCTCGGTGCTGTACGCGATCAGCGACGCCGTCGTGGACCACTACATAGAGGTGGCGGGCGAGCTCCAGGTGGACCTGGAGGAGATGGAGACGGAGGTCTTCCAGCCCGCGGGCGGCGACTCCAAGAACACGGCGTCGCGGATCTACATGTTCAAGCGGCAGGTCCTGGAGTTCCGGCGGGCCACCGGTCCGCTGGCCGCGCCGATGACCCGCCTCGCGGGCGCGGGCGTGCCGTTCGTGAACGAGCACGCCCAGCCGTTCTTCCGGGACGTGAGCGACCACCTGACCCGGGCCACCGAGCAGGTGGAAGGGCTGGACCGACTGCTTTCGGACATTCTCTCGGCACACCTCGCACAGATGGGCGTGCGGCAGAACGACGACATGCGCAAGATCTCGGCATGGGCGGCGATGGCGGCGGTGCCCACCATGGTCGCGGGCGTCTACGGCATGAACTTCGAGCACATGCCGGAGCTGACGTGGGTGTTCGGCTACCCGATGGTCATCGTCCTGATGGCCGTCGCGTGCGTGGGCCTGTACCGGCTCTTCAAGCGCCGCGGCTGGCTCTGAAGCCCGCCGGCCCGGCCCCGTCGCGACCGTCGCGCGCGGGACCGGGCCGGCTCCGCGTCAGAAGGCCGGGGCCGGCTCGGCCGGGCCGCCGAGCGCGTCGCGCCGCTGGGGCATGGTGAGGCTGACCATGCGCCGCCAGCCGCCGGCCCGTTCGTACGCGTACATCGCCCGGATCCCGAGGGCGAGGGCGGTCCGCTTGGGGCGGGGCCACTTCAGGAGACGGCCCATGTGGTCCATGACGGCGAGGCTGACGTCGCGGTAGACCTCGATCTCGGCGAGGGCGGACTCGCGCAGGGTGCGCTGGATGGTGCGGCCGTGTCCCTCGCGCGCGAGGCGCAGCAGTTCCTCGTGGCAGTAGGCGAGGTGGTTGTCCTCGTCGTGGCAGATCATGCGGATGGCCTTGCCCACCTCGGGGTGGTCGGCGAAGTACTTGACCAGCATGTCCATCTGGTCGGCGGCGCGCTGCTCGGTGACCCGGCTGTGGGACAGGTAGACGACGATGTCGCGCTCCGTCAGCGGCTCGTCGCGGCGGAGCTTGTCGTGGGCCAGGCCGATGCCGCGCCGCTCCAGCAGCATGGTGTAGTCGGTCTCCGGCGGGACGGGGGCCGGGTCCAGGCCGCGCTTCTTGAGCAGGGCGTTGAAGATCCGGCCGTGCTTGTCCTCGTCGGCGCCGTGCCGGGTGATCTTGGGGGCGAGCTCGCGCATGCTCTCGGGGACGAGGGCGGCGATCCGGGCGTTCTCCCAGCCGCCCTGGGCTTCGCCGCTGGCCGCGATGGAACAGAACAACCGGTAGGAGTCGTCGTTGTCCAGGATCTCCTGGAACAGGCTTCGCGCCGAAAGCATCACTGCACCTCCATGCAGGCGGGCGGCCCTATGCGTCCGCACTTCCGCAAAGGACGAGTCAAGTGCGGCGAGGGGGGCGTGGCAACAGAACCACGGGGCAACTCCGCCGAAAGGAGCAGCATGGGGAGGAACCGGACGCTTCCCGAGGCGTCCAGGCAGTAACCGACGCGACCGGTGGCGCGTTGTGCAGCGTGACGGCCGTGGCGGGGATGACCCCGAGCCCCCACCACGGCCGCAGGCTTGTCCGTCAGCCGGTGCCCGTGTGCTAGTCCGCGAGCCCGGCGCGCTCCAGGGCCTCCGTACCGGCCCGCAGGGCCGCGATCCGCTCCTCCAGCGTGAAGCCGGCCGGGGCGAGCGTGAGCGTGGTGACACCGGCCGCCGCGTACGCCGCCATGCGGTCGGCGATGCGCTCCACGGAGCCCAGCAGCGTGGTCTGGTCGATCAGTTGGTGCGGTACGGCGGCCGCCGCGCCCGCCTTGTCGCCGGAGAGGTACTTCTCCTGGATCTCGGCGGCCTCCTTCTCGTAGCCCATGCGCTGGGCGAGCTGGTTGTAGAAGTTCTGCTTGCGGCTGCCCATGCCGCCGACGTACAGGGCGGTGTACGGGCGGAAGGTGTCGGCGAGCGCGGGGATGTCGTCGCCGAGGGCGAGCGGGACGGTCGGGGCGACGTCGAAGCCCTCCATGGTCAGGCCGGCCTTCTCGCGGCCCGCGCGCAGGTGCCGCAGGGCCGTCTCCTCCAGGTGCTCGGCGGAGGGGAAGATCAGCAACGCGCCGTCGGCGATCTCGCCCGTCTGCTCCAGGTTCTTCGGGCCGATGGCCGCGATGTAGAGCGGGATGTGCGCGCGCTGCGGGTGGACGGTGAGCTTGATCGGCTTGCCGGGACCGCCCGGGAGCGGGAGGGTCCAGTGCTCGCCCTCGTGCGTCAGGCGCTCGCGCGCCATCGCCTTGCGGACGATCTCGACGTACTCGCGCGTGCGGGAGAGCGGCTTGTCGAACTTCACGCCGTACCAGCCCTCGGAGACCTGCGGTCCCGAGACGCCGAGGCCGAGGCGGAACCGGCCGCCGGAGAGCGTGTCCAGGGTGGCGGCCGTCATCGCCGTCATGGCGGGCTGGCGGGCCGGGATCTGCATGATCGCCGAGCCGACGTCGATGTTCTCGGTCTGGGCGGCGACCCAGGCGAGGACGGTCGGGGCGTCGGATCCGTAGGCCTCGGCGGCCCAGCACACGTCGTAGCCGAGGCGGTCGGCCTCCTGGGCGACGGCGAGGTTGTCGCCGTCCATGCCGGCGCCCCAGTAGCCGAGGTTGATGCCAAGCCGCATACCGGCCCCTCCACTCATCTACTCATCAGTAATGTCCTGGTGCCGGACTCTAGCGCGCGGGCCCCCGATGCGGCAGGGGACGGCACCCGGGGAGGTTGTCCACAGGGTCTCTGCGCGTGGGCCCTTGGCCAGTAATCTCGCGACCATGGAGCAGAGGCATCTCGGCCGTACGGGCCTGCGTGTGTCCCGGATCGGGCTCGGCACCCTCACGTGGGGCCGGGACACCGACGAGCACGACGCCGCGGACCAGCTGAAGCTGTTCTGGGAGGCGGGCGGGACGCTGATCGACACGGCGGACGTGTACGGCGGCGGTGAGGCCGAGTACCTGCTCGGGCAGCTCGTGGAGCGGCTCGTACCGCGGCGGGAACTGGTCATCGCGACGAAGGCGGGCAGCGTGCCGGACCCGGACCGGCGGTTCGACGGCTCGCGCGGCCATCTGCTCGCGGCGCTCGACGCCTCGCTGGCCCGGCTGGGCACCGACTACGTGGACCTGTGGCAGATCCACGCCTACGACCCCGAGACGCCGCTGGAGGAGACGCTCCAGGCCCTCGACATCGCGGTGAGCAGCGGGCGCGCGCGGTACGTGGGCGTGTCGAACTTCTGCGGCTGGCAGCTGGCGAAGGCGGCCACCTGGCAGCTCGCGCACAGCGGGATACGCGCCCGGCTGGCCAGTACGCAGATGGAGTACTCGCTGCTGCAGCGGGGCGTGGAGCGCGAGGTGCTGCCGGCCGCGCGGGACCTGGGCGTGGGCCTGCTGCCGTCGTCACCGCTGGGACGAGGGGTGCTGACGGGCAAGTACCGGCACGCCACCCCGGCCGACTCGCGCGGCGCCTCGGAGCGGCTGGCGCCGTTCGTGGAGCCGTACCTGGAAGAGGCGTCGAGCCGGATCGTGGACGCGGTGACGACGGCGGCGGACGGGCTGGCGACCACCCCGCTGCACGTCGCGCTGGCGTGGGTGCGGGACCGGCCGGGGGTGGTGGCGCCGATCGTCGGCGCGCGCACCGCGCGGCAGCTCGGCGAGGCACTGTCAGTGGAGAGCCTTAGTCTTCCTGACGAGATCCGCCGGGCGCTGGACGACGTGTCCGCCCCGGTGCACCGCTATCCCGACCAGGACTGGAGCACGCTGTGACCGCGCTTCCCCGGGGGACCGCCCCCGGCCCCTCCTCCGACGACCAGGCCCCCGCTGCGGAGCCCGAACCGGGCGCGGCGGTCGAGGCGGAGGCCGAGGCCGCCGCGGAGGACGGCACGGAGCCCAGTACGGAGGACTCGGCGCAAGGCACGGAGGGCGCGGAGGGCACGGAGCAGACCGCCGAGGGGCTCTCCGAGGCGGCAGCCGAGCTGGCCGCCCAGCGGGAGCTGCGGGCGCGCATCGAGCGGCGCAAGGCCGAACAGGCCGGGCCCATCGAGGCGGGCACCAAGCTCAGCGGGCGAGCGGCGGACCTGCTCGCGGCGGTCCGCGCCGTGGAGAGCGGTGAGAAGCCGGCCGCCTCCTTCCTGGACTCCCCCGCGCCCGCGCCCCGGCGCCCCGCTCCCGAGCCGTCGGCGCCCGAGCGGCCCCGGGCCGTCGAGGCCCCCCGCGCGCCGCGTACGGCCGATGCGGACACCGTGGCGGCCGTGCGTGCGGTGCTGGCCGAGGGCGGCGCTCCGGAGGCCCTCGCCGTGCGCGTGGCGACGGTGCTCGGCGAGTCGGCGGCGCAGGTGCTGCGCGAGGACCCGTGGCAGCTGCTGGCTGTTCCGGGCGTACGGCCGGAGCAGGCCGACGGCTTCGCACGGGCGCTGCTCGGCGCGGAGTGCGGACCGGGCGACGAGCGCCGGGCCGCCGCGCTCATCGGCTGGCTGCTGGAACGGGCGGCGCTCCAGGGGCACACGGCGCTGGAGGCGACCGAGGTGCGCGCGGCGCTGGCCGGGCACTCGGTGCCGGAGCCCGACGACGCCGTACGGCACGCCATCGCCGAGGGCGCGGTGCTGGTCTTCCACGAGGAGGAGGAGCCGCAGGACGACCTGGAGGAAGGCCCGGAGGAGGAGCCCGCCGAGGCGTCCGGCGAGCCTGCGGAGCCGGCGCCCGTGCTGCTGGGGCTGGACCGGTACGCGCTCGCCGAGGAGAGCCTCGCCGACGGCCTGGCCCGGCTGGCCAAGTCGGGGCCCGATCCCCGCTGGGAGGGCGCCGAGCCGGCCGAACTGGCCCGCGCGGTCGCCGAGCACGGGCTGGTCGCCCACACGGGCGGCGAGGCGGCCCGGGCGGAACCGCTGGCCCTGGCCCGGGCGGCGCGCGGGCTGGGCCTGCGGGCCACCGTGGCGACGTACACGGAGAACGGCCGCCGCAGGCTCGACGCGGACGGGGGCGGCGGCGCGGAGGGGCGCGCGGACGGCGCGGTGGACACGGTGACGGTCTCCGGTCTGCTCTCGGGAGCCGTGGACACGGCGGACCTGGACCTGCTGGTGGTGCTGGACGCCCCGCAGCTGGACGTGGAGACCGCCGCGATGCTGGTGGAGTCCCTGCCGGACGGCTGCCGTCTGGTGCTGAGCGGCGACCCGGGGGTGCTGTGGTCGGCCAGCGCGGGACGGGTGTTCGCGGACGTCCTGGCCGCGCGGGTGTGCCCGCAGATCGCCTCCCGCAGGCCGGACCCCGGCCCCCTGGGTGAGCTGGTCTCCGGCATCGGGGTCGGCGAGCTGAACCAGGTGGAGGCCCCGGACAAGGAGGTCGTGATCGTCCCGGTGCGGGACGCGGGCGAGGCCGTGCACCGTACGGTGCAGCTGGTCGCGGACTCGGTGCCGCGGGCGTTCGGGATCCCCGCCGACCAGACCCAGGTGATCACCGTCGGCCACGGCGGCTCGGCGGGCACCCGGGCGCTGAACGCGGCGCTGAAGCAGCGGCTCAACCCGGGGCCGGGCCGCTTCGGCGGCTTCGACCCGGGCGACCGCGTGGCGTACGCCCCCGCGCCGGGCCGTACGGTGCCGGGCACGGTGGTGTCGGCCGACGCGCAGGGGCTGCACCTCGACTGCGCGGGCGAGCGGGTCGTCGTGGCCAGGGACCGGGTGGAGTCGGCGGTCCGCCACGGCTGGGCGCTGACCGCGCACCAGGCGGTGGGCGCGCGCTGGCCCGCGGCGGTCGTGGTGCTGCCGGGCGATGCGGCGCAGGGCCTGAACCGGGCGTGGGTGTACACGGCGTTCGGCCGCGCCGAGCGGCATCTGTCGGTGGTGCACGGCGTGGACCAGGCGCTTCCGCGCGCGGTCGCGGAGATCCTGCCCGCGCCCCGCACGACCCGCCTGCGCGGGCTGCTGGAGTCGCTGCTGGCGGCACCGGAGGAGTGACGCGCGGGGCGCCCCGCCCGGGCGGGGCGCCCACGGGTTCAGGAGCTGCCGGGCGGGGCCTCGTCCGGGTCGCCGTGGAGCTCGTCCTCATCGAACACCGCGCTCACGTCGAAGCGGCAGATCACCCGTTCCGGGTCCGCCTGGTCGAAGGGCGTGCTGAGCCATTCGCCTGGTTCGGGGAGCTCGTCCGCGGCGGCGACCCAGAGGGTCGAGTCGCCTTCCTCCAGGCCGAACTCCTTGTGGCGCGACGCGATCTCGTCCGGCTCGAACTCGCCGAAGAGCACGCCGAGGGCCGCGTGCACGCTCGCCCCCACCACCGCGGCCGCGTCCGCGCCGTCCTCCTCGCGGTCCCCCCGGTCCAGGTCGGCGATGCGCTGCGCCTGGGCCAGCAGCCTCTGCGGCTCGGCCACGGCGTAGTCGCGGCGGATCAGCACGGTGAGCGCGCTCGGGTCCTCCGGGCCCTCGTAGGGGGGTAGCGAGTCCTCCACGCCCGGGATCTCGAAGGGCGTGACCTCGTCGTAGCGGTCGTAGAGACGTTCGTCGTACGCCTCGGCCGCCGCGGCGAGCTCGTTGAACGCGGCGTAGACGGCCGGGTCGTCGTCACCGGTGCGGTTCTCGACCGCCTCCAGGTGGCGGTCCAGTGCGGCTTTGACCGCCTCGGCGGCGGCGCGTACCTCGGCAGCGGTGGGCTGCGCAGCATCAGACATACCCCAGACGCTATCCGTACGAAGCCGGTGCTTGCACAATAGATGCGATGCCGGAATACGAATTTGTCGACGTGTACGTACCTCGCGGGGTGTCCCGCAAGGAGGCGACCCGTCTGCTGACCGACCATGCCGAGTACGGACACTGGGAGTTGGACCGACTGAGTCTGCACCGGGACGGCAGCCGTCGAGTGCGGCTGCGCCGGCGCATCATCCGTCAGGTACGCGCCACCTGGTGAGGTGACGCGCAGGAGCGCACAGGACGGAGCGGGCCCCGCGATGCGGGGCCCGCTCCGTCGTGGGGCGTGCGTCAGTGGCCGACTACCGACGGCGACCGCCGGTGACTACGAGGACTGCCGGGCGCGGCGGTAGAGGACCGTCCCGCCGAGCAGGAGGCCCGCACCCGCCGGGATGAGCATCCCGAGGGCGCCGGCACCGGTCTGCGCCAGCTCGTCCTCCGCCTTCGGCGGGGTGACGGTCTGGGCGCCGGGCTCGTTCGGCTCGACCGGGGAACCGGGCTCCTCCGGAGTGGTCGGCTCGTCCGGGTTGGCCGGCTGGCCGGGCTTCCCGGGCTTGCCGGGCTCGTCCGGGCCGGGCTTGCCCGGCTCGCCGGGGCCGGGGTTGCCGGGGTTGCCGGGCTCACCCGGGCCGGGGTTGCCCGGGCCGGGCTGGCCGGGCTCACCGGGGCCCGGGTTACCCGGATTGCCGGGTCCGGGGTTCCCGGGGTTGCCCGGGCCGGGGTTGCCGGGGTGGCCGGGCTTGTCGTGGCCGTTGGCGCAGCCGTTGCCGAACGTCGGGTTCAGCGCGCCGGCGACGTCCACGCTGTTGCCGCAGGCGTTGACCGGCACGCTCACCGGCGCCTGGACGTTGTTGCCGGACGCGACACCGGGCGAGTTGCTGGTCGCGCCGCTCGCCTTGGCCCCGCTCGACTTGTTGGCGCACCTGTTCCCGAACGCGGGGTTGAGCGCCCCCACGACGTTCACGGAGTTGCCGCACGCGTTCACCGGCACGCTCACCGGCGCCTGGACCGAATTCCCGGACGCGACGCCCGGGGAGTTCGTCGCGGCCCCGTGGGCGCCGGCGCCGTTGTGCGCCTGTGCGTACCCGCCGCCGAGAGCGAGTACCCCGCCCGCGGCCGCCATGATGGTCAGGCCCTTTCGCGTGACCTGTCGCATAGCTAGTTCCCTGCCTTCTGGGCTCCGGAAATACCCCCGGGCACACCGCGCGGAGGCGTCATGTCCACCGGCCCCGGAGCGCGTCCCGCGCGCTCCGGGGCCGGCCGGGCCTCACACCCTTGCGGGCCGAGGCCCAGGCATCACTTGTTGATGCAGACGTTGCCGAAGGCCGGGTTCAGCAGGCCCACGATGTTGACGGTGTTGCCGCAGACGTTCACCGGGATGTGGATGGGAACCTGAACCACATTGCCCGAGATGACGCCCGGGGAGCCCACAGCGGCACCGTGCGCACCAGCGTCGGCGACGGCCATGCCGGCGCCCGCCAGAACGAGGCCCCCAGTGGCGGCCGCGATGGCGACGACCTTCTTGATCATTATTCCTCCTTGTTGGCAATGCGATCCCAGCCGCGGACCGCACCACCTGTAACGAGGGGGAGGTAATGGGGCTACGTCGTGATGACCGTGTTCACCCTTTTCGGTCGCATGTGCACAGGCGGTCGATTATTGGAGTTTCGTTTCAGCCGACTAATCGCCCGGTTGGAGCCCCGAGCGGTCTCAGCTGGCGTCGATGAAACGGTCCAGCACCCGCACGCCGAACTTCAGTCCCTCCACCGGCACCCGCTCGTCCACGCCGTGGAACATCCCGGCGAAGTCCAGCTCCGGCGGCAGCTTCAGCGGCGCGAAGCCGAAGCAGCGGATGCCCAGGTCGTCGAAGGACTTGGCGTCGGTGCCGCCGGAGAGCATGTACGGCACGGCACGGGCGATCGGGTCCTCCGCCCGCAGCGCGGTCTGCATGGCGTCCACCAGGTCCCCGTCGAAGCTGGTCTCCAGCGCCTTGTCGGCGTGCACGTCCTCGCGCCGCACGCGCGGGCCCAGGAGCCGGTCGAGGTCGGCGAGGAACTCCTCCTCGTACCCGGGCAGGAAGCGCCCGTCCACATGGGCGGTGGCCTGCCCCGGGATGACGTTGACCTTGTAGCCGGCGCCGAGCATGGTCGGGGCCGCCGAGTTGCGGAGCGTGGCGCCGATCATCTTGGCGATGCCGCCCAGCTTGGCGAGCGTGGCCTCCATGTCCTCGGGGTCCAGCGGGGTGCCGAGCGCGTCCGAGAGCTCGTCGAGGAAGGACCGCACGGTCTTGGTGACCCTGACCGGCCACGTGTGGCGGCCGAGCCGGCCCACGGCCTCGCACAGCTCCGTGATGGCGTTGTCGGTGTTGGTCATCGAACCGTGGCCGGCCGTGCCCTCGACGGTCAGCCGCATCCAGTGCATGCCCTTCTGGGCGGTCTCCACCAGGTACAGGCGCAGGTTCTCGTTGACCGTGAAGGAGAAGCCGCCGACCTCTCCGATGGCCTCCGTGACGCCCTCGAAGAGCCCGGGGTGCTTGTCGACCAGGTGGCGGGCGCCGTACGTGCCGCCCGCCTCCTCGTCGGCGAGGAAGGCCAGCACGATGTCGCGCGGGGGCTTGCGGCCGCTGCGGAGCCGGTCCCGTACGACCGCGAGGGTCATCGCGTCCATGTCCTTCATGTCGACCGCGCCGCGGCCCCAGACGCAGCCGTCGGCGACCTCGCCGGAGAAGGGGTCGTACGTCCAGTCCTCGGCGTTGGCGGGGACGACGTCGGTGTGGCCGTGGATGAGGAGCGCGGGCCGGGACGGGTCCTCGCCCTCGATGCGGGCCACGGTGGAGGCGCGGCCCGGGTGCGACTCGATGATCTTCGGTTCGAGTCCGACCTCGGCGAGCTTCTCGGCGATGTACTCGGCGGCCGCGCGCTCCCCGGGGCCCGAGTGGTCGCCGTAGTTGCTGGTGTCGATCCGGATGAGGTCGCGGCAGAGGTCGGTGACCTCGTCCTCGCCCGCCGTGACGTTGGCGGTTCGTGCCGTGCTCGACTCGCTCACGCTGGTTCCTCCCGCGTAGCTGCTGCTGGGTCCTCTCATCCTGCCCCCTCCCCCGGTACGGGCGGGGGCGTGATCGAGCACCTCGAATGTTTGCTATGGTTTTCCACGTCGGAACGGCCACGGGCCGCGAGACAGACACCTTGTCCGGGTGGCGGAATGGCAGACGCGCTAGCTTGAGGTGCTAGTGCCCTTTATCGGGCGTGGGGGTTCAAGTCCCCCCTCGGACACAGAGAAGGAGAGCGGGTCCGGTCGGCAGACCGGGCCCGCTCTTCGGTGTGGGCGGGGTTCGCATAGGCTCGGCCGCACGATGAGGAACACGCTGGATCCGCTGGAGCCCAAGGCCGACAAGGCGACCGTGCGCCGGCACAACCTGAGCCTGGTGCTGCGGGCCGTGCACGACGAGGGCGAGGTGACCCGGGCGGCGGTCGCGGCGCGGGTCGGGCTGACCAGGGCGGCGGTGTCGTCGCTGGTCGAGCAGCTGATGGTGAGCGGGTTCCTCACCGAGTCGGGCAAGACGTTCAGCGGGCACGCGGGGCGGCCGGGGACCGCGCTGCGGGTGGCGCGCACCGGGCCCGCGGGGCTCGGTGTGGAGATCAACATCGACTACGTCTCGGTCTGCGTCGTGGACCTTTCCGGCGCCGACCGCGTACGGCTCACCGAGCACCTCGACAACCGGGGCGCGGAGCCGGGCGAGGTGCTGGAGCGGGCGGCGCGGATCGCGGCGCGGGCGCTGGAGTCGGCGGCGGCGGAGCGGCTGGATCCCGCCGGGGTGCGGCTCGCGCTGCCGGGCCTGGTCTCGGGCGGCAGCGTGCGCCAGGCGCCGAACCTGGGCTGGAACGGGGTGGCGGCGGAGGAGCTGTTCGGGCGGGCGCTGGGCGGGCTGCTGCCCGGGCGGCCGGCGCTGCCCGTCGGGTCGGACAACGAGGCCAACGCGGCCGCCCTGGCCGAGCTGTGGTTCGGCGGGCCCGAGCGGGTGCGCAGCTTCCTGTACGTATCGGGCGAGATCGGCGTGGGCGGCGCGCTCGTCGTCGACGGGGAGCTGCTGCGCGGGGCGCACGGTTTCGCCGGGGAGATCGGGCATGTGGTGGTGGACCGCGACGGGCCGGAGTGCCGGTGCGGCTCCCGTGGCTGCCTGGAGCAGTACGCGGGCCAGGCGGCGCTGCTGCGGGGCGCGGGCCTCGACGAGGCCGCCGGGGTGCCGGGGGTGGCGCGGCTGGAGCGGCGGGCCCGGCGCGGGGACGCGGCGGCCGTGGCGGCGCTGGAGCGCGCCGGGCGGATGCTCGGGCTCGTGGTGTCGGGTGCGGTGAACCTGCTGGACCCGGAGGCGGTGGTGCTGGGCGGGATCTACCGGGGCCTGATGCCCTGGCTCGGCCCGGCGGCGGACCGCGAGCTGACGGAGCGCGTCGTCTCGGGCCTGTGGCCGGCGGGGAGCGGCCGGCTGCGGGCGTCGTCGTCCTCCGGGGACGCGGCGCGCGGGGCCGCGGCGCTGGTGGTGCGGGATGTGATCGCGGACCCGGCGGGGTACGTGGAGCGGGCGGGAGCCGTCCCGTCCCACGCCCCCGCCCCGTGAACCGCTCCCGTGCGGTGAACCCGGACGGGGCTCAGCGGGTCGCCAGCAGGTGCTCCAGGGCCAGCTGGTCGAGGCGCTCGAAGGACAGGGAGCGGGCGGCCGCCGCCTCCGGGTCGAAGGACTCGTAGGCGGAGGCGTCCGCCAGGAGGCCCGCGAGGCCGTCCTCGGCGGTGGGGCGGGCGAGCTCCGGGAGGCGGGAGGCCGCCAGGGCCTCCTGGACCTCCGGGTCGGCGCGGAAGGCGGCGGCCCGGGACTTGAGGATCAGGTAGTTGCGCATGCAGTTCTTCGCGGACTCCCAGACGCCGTCGGAGCCGTCCGTGCGCACGGGCTTGAAGTCGAAGTGGCGCGGGCCCGCGTAGCCGGCGCTCTCCAGGAGGTCGACCAGCCAGAACGCCTGACGCAGGTCACCGGCGCCGAAGCGGAGGTCCTGGTCGTACTTGATGCCGGACTGGCCGTTGAGGTCGATGTGGAAGAGCTTGCCCGCCCACAGGGCCTGGGCGATGCCGTGCGGGAAGTTGAGGCCCGCCATCTGCTCGTGGCCGACCTCCGGGTTGACGCCGACCAGGTGCGGGCGCTCCAGGCGCTCGATGAAGGCCAGGGCGTGGCCGATGGTGGGCAGCAGGATGTCGCCGCGCGGCTCGTTGGGCTTGGGCTCGATGGCGAAGCGCAGGTCGTAGCCCTGCTCGGTGACGTACTGGCCGAGCAGGTCGAACGCCTCCTTCATCCGGTCGAGGGCGGTGCGGACGTCCTTCGCGGCGCCGGACTCGGCGCCCTCGCGGCCGCCCCAGGCGACGTACACGGTGGCTCCGAGTTCGACGGCGAGGTCGATGTTGCGGAGGGTCTTGCGCAGGGCGAAGCGGCGGACGTCGCGGTCGTTGGCGGTGAAGGCGCCGTCCTTGAATACGGGGTGGGTGAAGAGGTTCGTCGTGGCCATCGGCACCTTGAGGCCGGTGCGGTCGAGGGCGGCGCGGAAGCGCTTGACGGCGGTCTCGCGCTCGGTGTCCGAGGAGCCGAAGGGGATCAGGTCGTCGTCGTGGAAGGTCACGCCGTACGCGCCCAGTTCGGCGAGGCGCTCCACCGACTCGACCGGGTCGAGGGCGGGGCGGGTGGCGGTGCCGAAGGGGTCGACGCCCTGCCAGCCCACGGTCCACAAGCCGAAGGTGAACGTGTCCTCGGGGGTGGGAATGAAGCGTTCCGGCATGTCCGGGCCTCCAGGTCTATTTGTTTTCTCGCATTACTAATACGCTACGGATGCTCCGCCGCCAAGCACCGCAGAGAACCGAGACAAGCGAGAAGAGGTACGCGATGCCGTCGTCCCCGGTCGTCATCGGCGTGGACAGCTCCACGCAGTCCACCAAGGCGGCGGTGGTGGACGCCGCCTCCGGGCGGGTCCTCGCCCTGGGACGGGCCGCCCACACGGTCAACGGCTCGGACGGTGCCCGCGAGAGCGACCCCGGGCAGTGGTGGCGGGCGCTCACCGAGGCCGTCGGCGAGGCGCTGCGGGGGCTGGACCCGCGGGCCGTCACCGGTATCGCGGTCGCCGGGCAGCAGCACGGGCTGGTGGTCGTGGACGGCGCCGGAGTGCCCTTGCGCCCGGCCGTGCTGTGGAACGACACCCGCTCGGCGCCGCAGGCCGCCGCCCTCACCCGGGAGCTCGGCGCCCAGGGCTGGCTGGACCGCACCGGGTCGGTGCCGGTGGCCTCCATGACGGCCGCCAAGTGGCGGTGGCTGCGCGAGCAGGAGCCGCGCACGGCCGACGCGGCCGCCGCCGTGCGGCTCCCGCACGACTTCCTCACCGAGCGGCTGAGCGGGGCGGCCGCGACCGATCCGGGCGACGCCTCGGGCACCTGCTGGTACAGCACGGCGACGGGGGCGTACGACCCCTTCCTCCTGGAGCTGCTGGAGCTGGACGCGGGCCTGTTGCCGGCCGTGGTGCCCGGCGGGGCCACGGCCGTCGGAACGCTGACCGGCTCGGCGGCGAAGGAGCTCGGGCTGCCGGAGGGCGTCCCGGTCGCCGCCGGTACGGGTGACAACATGGCCGCCGCCGTGGGCCTGGGACTCGGCCGGGCGGGGCTCCTCGACCACCCGGTGGTCTCGCTCGGCACCTCGGGGACCGTCTTCGCGGCCACCCGCACCCGGCCCGCCACGGCCGCGCTCGCCGGTTTCGCCGCCGCCGACGGCCCCGGGACGTACCTGCCGTTGGGGTGCACGCTGAACTGCACGCTCGCCGTCGACAAGGTCGCCGCGCTGCTCGGTCTTGACCGCGAGGACGCCGCGCCCGGCGGCGAGGCCGTCCTCCTGCCGTACCTCGACGGCGAGCGCACCCCCGACCTGCCGCGCGCCTCCGGGCTGCTCACGGGGCTGCGCCACGCCACCACCCCGCAGCAGCTCCTCGGGGCCGCGTACGAGGGCGCCGCCTTCACGGTGCTGCGGGCGCTGGACGCGCTGCCCGGCGCCGCCGGTACGGAGGTGCCGCTGCGGCTCGTCGGGGGCGGTGCCCGGGGGCGTACGTGGGTGGAGACCGTGCGCCGGCTCTCGGGGCGGGCCGTCGTGGTGCCCCGTGCGACCGAGCTCGTCGCCCTGGGCGCCGCCGCGCTCGCCGCCGGGGCGGCCGGCGGCGGGGATCCGGTGGCCGTGGCGACCGCCTGGGGCGCCGGGGACGGCGAGACGCTGCCGCCCGTCGAGCGCGACCATGCCACCTGGGCCCGGATCGCCGCGGCCCTGGACACCTACGTCTCCCTGGGGGCGCTGTGAAGTTCACCGACGGCTTCTGGCTGATGCGCGACGGCGTCGACGTCTCGTACGCCACCGAGGTGCGGGACCTGCACGTCAGCAACGACCACTTCACCGCGTACGCGGCCGTCCGGCGCGTGGAGCATCGGGGGCACACGCTCAACTCGCCGCTGATCACCGTGGAGTGCTTCTCGCCCGCCGAGGGCGTCATCGGCGTCCGCGCCACCCACCACGCCGGGAAGGCGCACCGGGGGCCGGACTTCGCCCTGCGGAGCGACGGGGAGCCGTTCGCGGCGCGCACCCGGCGCGAGGGGTCGGTGACCGAGCTGACGAGCGGGCCGCTCACCGTACGGCTCGACCGGGAGGGGCCCTGGGGGCTGGCCTTCCTGGACGCGGAGGGCCGGCGGCTGACCGCCGTCGAGGCCAAGGGCACCGCCTTTGCCACGACCGGCGACGGCGCCCATCACATGGTCGCGCAGCTCGCGCTCGGGGTCGGCGAGTACGTGTACGGGCTCGGCGAACGCTTCACGCCGTACGTGAAGAACGGGCAGAGCGTCGACATCTGGCAGGCGGACGGCGGCACCAGCAGCGAACAGGCGTACAAGAACGTGCCCTTCCACCTCTCCTCGCGGGGGTACGGCGTCTTCGTCAACCACCCGGGGCGGGTGTCGTACGAGATCGGCTCCGAGTCGGTCGGGCAGGTGCAGTTCAGCGTCGAGGACCAGTCGATCGAGTACTACGTGATCGCCGGCCCGACGCCGAAGGAGGTGCTGGCCCGCTACACGGCGCTGACGGGGCGGCCCGCGCTGCCGCCGGCCTGGTCGTTCGGGCTGTGGCTGACGACGTCGTTCTGCACGCCGTACGACGAGGAGACGGTGACGTCCTTCGTGGAGGGGATGGCGGAACGGGACATCCCGCTGTCCGTCTTCCACTTCGACTGCTTCTGGATGCGCGCGTACCAGTGGACGGACTTCCGATGGGACCCGGACACCTTTCCGGATCCGGCGGGGATGCTGGCCCGGCTCAAGGAGCGCGGCCTGCGGATCAGCCTGTGGATCAATCCGTACGTCGCGCAGAAGTCGGCCCTCTTCGAGGAGGGTGCACGCCGCGGCTATCTGGTGCGGCGGGCGAACGGCGACGTCTGGCAGTGGGACCTGTGGCAGGCCGGGATGGCGCTGGTGGACTTCACCAACCCGGAGGCGCGCGCGTGGTTCCAGTCGAAGCTGCGGGCCCTGCTCGACCAGGGCGTGGACTGCTTCAAGACCGACTTCGGGGAGCGGGTGCCGACCGATGTGGTGTGGCACGACGGCTCCGATCCGGAGCGGATGCACAACCACTACGCGCAGCTGTACAACCAGTGCGTCTTCGAGCTGCTGGAGAAGGAGCGCGGGGCGGGCGAGGCGGTGCTCTTCGCGCGGTCGGCCACGGCGGGCGGGCAGCGGTTCCCGGTGCACTGGGGCGGCGACTGCTTCTCGTCGTTCTCGGCGATGGCGGAGTCGCTGCGCGGCGGGCTGTCGCTGTCCCTGTCGGGGTTCGGGTTCTGGAGCCACGACATCGGCGGCTTCGAGGGCACGCCCGATCCGGGGGTGTTCAAGCGGTGGCTGGCCTTCGGGCTGCTCTCCTCGCACAGCCGGCTGCACGGGAACACGTCGTACCGCGTGCCGTGGGAGTTCGGCGACGAGGCGGTGGACGTGGCGCGGCGGTTCACCGAGCTGAAGCACCGGTTGATGCCGTACCTGTACGGGGCGGCGGTGGAGGCCCACCGGACCGGTGTCCCGCTGATGCGGCCCATGCTGCTGGAGTTCCCGGACGACCCGGGCTGCCGGACGCTGGACCGGCAGTACATGCTCGGCCCGGACCTGCTGGTGGCGCCGGTGTTCACGACGGAGGGGGACGTCGAGTTCTACCTCCCGGAGGGCGTCTGGACGCACCTGCTGACCGGTGAGACGGTCACCGGGCCGGGGTGGCGGCGCGAGCGGCACGGCTTCGACAGCCTGCCGCTGTACGTGCGGCCGGGCGCGGTGCTGCCGCTCGGCGCGGACGACCAGCGGCCGGACGGCGACTGGACGGCGGGCCTGACGCTGCTCGTCGCCCCGGGAGCAGGGGCCACGGCGGGCGGCCGGACGGTCGCGGTGCCGGACCACGCCGGGGCGCCGGCCGCCACGTACGGCGTCGTACGGACGGCGGACGGCGCGGTGCGGGTGAGGGCGCGCGGGACGGACCGGCCGTTCCGGGTGCGCGTGGTCGGCGGCGGGTCGGCGCGGGGCTCGGGCGAGGTGACCGTACCGCTTACGGTGGGGCGGTGAGACGGAGAACGAAGACCCCGGCGGCCCCGCTGCCACAGCGCGCCGGTGTCGACCCGGTGCGGCTGCGGCTGCCCGCCGACCCCGACGGGAGCTGGGCGACCGTACGCGACCACCTGGTCGGGCGGTACGCGGCGGCGATCGGCGCCGGGCGGGTGGAGGCGATGCTCGCCGAGGGCCGGTTCGTCGGCGCGGACGGGGCGCCGGTCGCGGGGGACGAGCCGTACGCGGCGGGCCGGTACCTGTGGTTCCACCGGGACTTCCCCGCCGAGGAGCGGGTGCCGTTCGAGGTCGGCGTCGTGTACCGCGACGAGCGGATCGTCGTCGCCGACAAGCCGCACTTCCTGGCGACGACCCCGCGCGGCCGGCATGTGACCGAGACGGCGCTGGCCCGGCTGCGGCGCGACCTGGACCTGCCCGCGCTGCAGCCCGCGCACCGGCTGGACCGGCTGACGGCGGGGCTCGCGCTCTTCGTCGTACGGCCGGAGGACCGGGGCGCGTACCAGACGCTGTTCCGGGACCGGCGGGTGCGCAAGGAGTACGAGGCGGTGGCCCCGTACGACCCCGGCCTGGTCCTGCCCGTGACCGTGCGGAGCCGGATCGTGAAGGAGCGGGGTGTGCTCGCGGCCCGGGAGGAGCCGGGCGAGCCGAACAGCGTCAGCCGGATCGAGCTGCTGGAGCGGCGGGCGGGGCTCGGCCGGTACCGGCTGGTGCCGGAGACCGGCCAGACCCACCAGCTGCGCGTGCACATGAACCGGCTCGGCATACCGATCCTCGACGACCCGTTGTATCCGGTCGTCCGGGAGGACGGTACGGAGGACTACGCGCGGCCCTTGCGGCTGCTCGCGCGGGTGCTGGAGTTTACCGATCCGGTCACGGGTGAGGAGCGGCGCTTCGTCAGCGGGCTGACGCTCGGCGAGCTGTCCGCCCGGGGAACGGTTTCGGCCGAAGGGAACTCGGGCGGAAACTGAGCGGCGGACCGGGACGTCCTCACGGGTGCAGGGCCACACCACTGCGCTACGGGGGAAACATGACACAGACCGTCGAAGAGGGCGAGACCGTCGAGAGCCTCGCCCAGAAGATCGTCGAGGCTGTCTCGGGCAGCGCCGCCGCGAGGGACGGGGAGCTCGTCCCGTACGTCGACCCGCTGACCGTCCCGCCCGTCATCCGGCCCGACCAGCCGGACGTACGGCAGGAGATCGAGATCGCGCTCCGGCCCACGTGGGTGCGGATGCACTCGCAGCTGCCGCCGACGCTGATGTGGGGGTACGAGGGCAGCGTCCCCGGCCCCACCATCGAGGTGCGGCGCGGGCAGCGCGTCCGGATCGCCTGGACCAACCGCATCCCGCCGGGCAGCGAGTACCCGGTCACCGCCGTCGAGGTGGACCGGGTGGCGGGGCGGCCCGATCCGCACAACCGGCCCGGCCGGGAGGGCGTGGAGCCCAGCAAGGACGTGGCGGCGCTGCCCGCCTGGTCGGTGACGCACCTGCACGGCGCCCAGACGGGCGGCGGGAACGACGGGTGGGCGGACAACGCCGTCGGGTACGGCGACGCCCAGCTGTCGGAGTATCCGAACGACCACCAGGCCGTGCACTGGTGGTACCACGACCACGCCATGAACATCACCCGCTGGAACGTCTACGCGGGGCTCGTCGGCACGTACCTCGTACGGGACGACGAGGAGGACGCGCTCGGGCTGCCGTCCGGTGCGCGGGAGCTGCCGCTGGTCCTCGCCGACCGGAACCTGGACACCGACGAGGACGGGCGGCTGAACGGGCGGCTGCTGCACAAGACGACGGTGCTGACGCGGGAGCACCCGGAGACGGGCAAGCCGGTGTCGCTGCCGTTCCTGGGCCCGTACACGACCGTCAACGGCACGATCTGGCCGTACCTGGACGTGGAGGACGGCTGGTACCGCTTCCGGCTGGTGAACGCCTCCAACGCCCGCGTGTACGACCTGGTGCTGGTCGACGACGAGGACAACCCGGTGCCGGGCGTCGTCCACCAGATCGGCAGCGACGGCGGGCTGCTGCCGCGGCCGGTGGCGGTGGACTTCGAGGCGGGTGAGCCCCTGACGATCGCGCCGGCCGAGCGGTTCGACCTGCTGCTCGACTTCCGGGGGCTCGCGGGCCGACGCGTGCGGCTGGTGAACAAGGCGGCGGGGCAGGCGCCCGGGGTGCCGGACGTGACGCGGAACGTGCCGTACCCGCAGGTGATGGAGTTCCGGGTGGCCGAGGGCGCGGGCGCCGACACCTTCGAGCTGCCGCGGGTGCTGTCCGGGTCCTTCCGGCGGTTCGACCACGACCACATCGACCACGGGCACCGGCTGATCGTGCTGACGCCGCCCGCGACGGTGGGCGGCGGCGGTCACCCGGAGATCTGGGAGATGGCCGAGGTCAAGGACGTCGACGTCCAGGTGCCGACGACGGGGATCATCCAGGTGAAGGGCCCCGACGGCACGGTGCGCACGTACCGGCGCACGGCCCGCACCTTCAACGACGGGCTCGGCTTCACCATCGCGGAGGGGACCTACGAGCAGTGGTCGTTCCTGAACCTGGGGGCGCCGCTGCACCCGATGCACATCCACCTGGCGGACTTCCAGGTGGTGGGCCGGGACGCGTACTCGGTCGCGGGGTTCGACCCGGCGCTGGGCGGGACGCGGGCGCCGGTGGCGTACGACCCCGAGCGGAGGATTCCGGTACCGGCCAACGAGCAGGGCTGGAAGGACGTGTTCCGGGTGGCTCAGGGCGAGATGGTGCGGGTGATGGGCCGGTTCGACGGGGCGTACGGGCGGTTCATGTACCACTGCCACCTGCTGGAGCACGAGGACATGGGCATGATGCGGCCGTTCGTGGTGATGCCGAGGGAGGCGCTGAGGTTCGACCACGGCGGCGGCGGACACGGCGGGCACCGCTGACGCCCGTATGACGAAAGCCCCCGCCGGACGACGCTGTCCGGCGGGGGCTCCGTGCTTCGTACGGGAGGGGGTCAGTCCTGCTGCCGCTCCGCGGCGAGGGCGAGGACGCGCTTGCGGACCACGAACCAGCCGCCGACGAGCAGCGCCGCGATGACCGGCAGCAGGTTGACGGTGGTGCGGCCGACGCCGCCGCCGTACCACATCAGGAACAGGACGGTGGCGAGGAAGACCAGCGTCACGATCTGCGTGTACGGGGCCCACGGGAGCTTGTAGGAGGGGCGGGTGACCCTGCCGTCCTTGGAGCGGGACCAGAACAGCAGCGAGCAGAGCATGATCATGCCCCAGGTGCCGAGGATGCCGATGGAGGCGAGGTTCAGCACGATCTCGAAGGCCTCGCCGGGCATGACGTAGTTCAGGCCGACGCCCAGGACGCCGAAGGCAGCGGTGAGCAGGATGCCGCCGTAGGGCACCTGGCCCTTGTTCATGCGGGCGGTGAACTTGGGCGCGGAGCCGCTCATGGCCATCGAGCGCAGGATGCGGCCGGTGGAGTACAGGCCGGAGTTCAGGCTGGACAGGGCGGCGGTGAGGACGACCAGGTTCATGATGTGGGCCGTGCCCGGGATGCCCAGCTTGTCGAAGACGGTGACGAAGGGGCTCTGGTCCGCGGAGTACGAGGTGTACGGGAGCAGCAGCGCCAGCAGCACGACCGAGCCGACGTAGAACAGGCCCACGCGCCACATGATCGAGTTGATCGCCTTCGGCATGATCTTCTCGGGGTTCTTGGTCTCACCGGCGGCGACACCGACCAGCTCGACGGAGGCGTACGCGAAGACGACGCCCTGGACCACCATCAGCATCGGCAGCACGCCGGTCGGCAGGATGCCGCCGTTGTCGGTGATGGTGGCGAGACCCGGGGTGTGTCCGCCGACCTCGTGCTGGGTGACGACGAGGAAGATGCCGACGCACATGAAGATCACCAGCGCGGCGACCTTGATGATCGCGAACCAGAACTCCATCTCGCCGAAGTACTTCACCGAGATCAGGTTCGCGGTGAGGACCACGGCGAGGGCGATCATGGCGAGCACCCACTGCGGGATGTCGCTGAACAGTGACCAGTAGTGGGCGAAGACCGCGGCCGCGGTGATGTCGGCGACGGCGGTGGTCGACCAGTTGAGGAAGTACAGCCAGCCGGCCGTGTAGGCGCCCTTCTCGCCCATGAACTCACGGGCGTAGGAGACGAAGGCGCCGGAGGAGGGCCGGTAGAGCACCAGCTCACCGAGGGCCCGGACCACGAAGAAGGCGAAGACGCCGCAGACGGCGTACGCGATGGCGAGCGAGGGGCCCGCGCCGGCCAGGCGGCCACCGGCGCCGAGGAAGAGGCCGGTACCGATCGCACCACCGATGGCGATCATGTTGACGTGGCGGGACTTGAGGTCCTTGCTGTAACCGGCGTCACCGGCGTCGATGTGGGGGGCGCCCGTCGCCGCCGGGGATCCGGGGTTCAGGGTGTCGGCCGCAGGCATGGTGCGGTCACTCATCTGGAAGTCGCCTTTGTGAGGGGTCGTGCGGTATCAGCCGTACGCAGGTGATGAGGGTGGTCACCGGGGCACGCAGGCCAGGGGCCATAGTCACGGCTACCTGCCGTTTTGGCTGTGGCCTATGTCACGTACGGGCGGATCTGAGATGTTTTTGAGGTTACCGGCCGGTTAATCGGCTGCAGCAGTTTAAGGGCGCCGGCCGGGTACGCCGGTCAGGGGGCGAGCACATCGAGCTCGCGCAGGGCGCCCTCCGCGATCTGCCGCGTCAGCTCCTCGGCGCGCGCCGCGTCCCGTTCCCGTACGGCCTCGGCGACCTGGACGTGCAGCGTGACGGCGGCCGGGTCGGGATCCTCGAACATGACGTGGTGGTGGGTGCGGCCGGCCAGGACCTCCGCGACGACGTCCCCGAGGCGGGCGAACATCTCGTTGCCGGAGGCGGCGAGGATGACCCGGTGGAAGGCGATGTCGTGCACCAGGTAGCCCTCCAGCTGCCCGCCGCGCGAGGTGGCGACCATGCCGAGCGCCTGCTCCGTGAGCTCCCGGCACTGCTCGGGGGTGGCGTGGACGGCGGCGAGGCCCGCGGCGACGGGCTCGACGGCGGAGCGCAGGACGGTCAGTGACCGGAGCTGTCGCGGGCGGTCGCCGCCGGCCAGCCGCCAGCGGATGACCTGGGGGTCGTAGACGTTCCACTGCGCGGTCGGGCGGACGGTCACCCCGACGCGGCGGCGCGACTCGACGAGGTGCATCGACTCGAGGACGCGGACCACCTCGCGGATGACCGTACGGGACACCTCGAAGCGCTGCGCGAGCTCGTCGGTGCGCAGCACGCTGCCCGGCGGGTACTCCCCCGCGGTGATCGCCAGACCCAGGGTGTCCAGTACGTGGGTATGGAGGCCGCGGGCCGGAGTCGTCATGCACATAGCGTAACCGGCGCAAATAAGTATGACTTTTAAGTCACAGGGCCTTGAATATGTCGTACGCGATGGGTTTCAGTGTGCGGCGACAGTCAGTCGATGTCACGTGTCGAAGAGGACAGCGAGGCGCAGGCCCCATGCAGAACCCCCCAGTCGTCGTCGTGATGGGTGTCTCGGGCACCGGCAAGACCACCATCGGTCCGCTGGTCGCGGAGCGCCTGGGCGTGCCGTACGCCGAGGGCGACGACTTCCACCCCGAGGCGAACATCGCCAAGATGTCCGCCGGCACCCCGCTGGACGACGAGGACCGGTGGCCGTGGCTCGACGCCATCGGGCGGTGGGCGCACGGCCGCGCGGGTCTCGGCGGGGTGGTGAGCAGCTCGGCGCTGAAGCGGTCCTACCGCGACCGGCTGCGGGCGGCCGCGCCCGGTGTCGTGTTCCTGCACCTGACCGGCGACCGGGCGCTGATCGAGGGGCGGATGGCGGCGCGCAAGGGCCACTTCATGCCGGCGGCGCTGCTGGACTCGCAGTTCGCCACGCTGCAGCCGCTCGGCGCCGACGAGGCGGGCGTCGCCGTCGACGTCTCCGGCGGTCCGGAGGCCATCGCGGACCGCGCCGTCGACGCGCTGCGGCGGCTCATGACGAACCGCTGACCCCCTGGGGCTCCTGACCCCTGGCCCCTGCTCCCTTCCGGGCCCGGGCCGGGCCCGGCCCCGGCCCTCGCACCCCTTCCCCCGAACCCCGAGGACCCCCTGTGACCAGTCTCAACGTCGAGATGCTGGCAGCGGACGCCACCGAACCGATCACCTCGGCCGGCAACGCCCACCTGGGCTTCGCCGTCCTGGCGGGCATCGCCGTCATCGTCCTGCTCATCACCCGGTTCAAGCTCCACGCCTTCCTGGCGCTGACCATAGGCACCCTGGCGCTCGGCGCCTTCGCGGCCGCCCCGCTCGACGCGACGATCGCGTCGTTCACCAAGGGCCTCGGGTCGACCGTCGCCAGCGTGGGCGTGCTCATCGCGCTCGGCGCGATCCTCGGCAAACTGCTCGCCGACTCCGGCGGCGCGGACCAGATCGTCGACACCATCCTGGCGAAATGGGGAGGGGCAGGGCCGCAGGCCCTTCCGCAGAAGGGTGGCGGCGGGCGACGGGCGGGCGGGCGCGCCATGCCGTGGGCGATGGTGCTGATCGCCTCCGTGATCGGCCTGCCGCTCTTCTTCGAGGTCGGCATCGTGCTGCTGATCCCGGTGGTGCTGCTCGTCGCCAAGCGCGGCCACTACTCGCTCATGCGGATCGGCGTCCCCGCGCTCGCCGGACTGTCCGTGATGCACGGGCTCATCCCGCCCCACCCCGGGCCGCTCGTCGCGATCGACGCCCTCGGCGCGAACCTCGGCGTCACGCTGGCGCTGGGTGTGCTCGTCGCGATCCCGACGGTGATCATCGCCGGGCCGCTGTTCTCGCGGTACGCGGCCCGCTGGGTCGACATCCCGGCGCCGGACCGCATGATCCCTGAGCGGGCCACCGAGGACCTGGACCGGCGGCCGGGGTTCGGCGCCACCGTCGCCACGGTGCTGCTGCCGGTGGTCCTGATGCTGGCCAAGGCGCTGGTGGACATCGTCGTCGACGACCCGGAGCACCACGTCCAGCGGGTCTTCGACGTCATCGGCTCGCCGCTGATCGCCCTGCTGGCAGCGGTCGTCGTGGGCGTCTTCACACTGGGCCGGGCGGCCGGGTTCACCAAGGAGCGGATCTCCTCCACGGTCGAGACCTCCCTCGCCCCCATCGCGGGCGTGCTGCTGATCGTGGGCGCCGGCGGCGGCTTCAAGCAGACGCTCATCGACGTGGGCGTCGGCCGGATGATCCTGGACTTCTCCGAGGACTGGTCGATCCCGGCCCTGCTGCTCGCCTGGCTGATCGCGGTGGCGATCCGGCTCGCGACCGGCTCGGCGACGGTGGCCACCATCTCGGCGGCCGGCCTGGTGGCACCGCTGGCGGCCGACATGTCGACGACGCACGCGGCGCTGCTGGTGCTGGCGATCGGCGCCGGCTCGCTCTTCTTCAGCCATGTGAACGACGCCGGATTCTGGCTGGTGAAGGAGTACTTCGGGATGAGCGTCGGCCAGACCGTCAAGACCTGGTCGGTGATGGAGACGATCGTCTCGGTCGTCGGCATCGCCGTGGTGCTGCTGCTGTCGCTGGTGTTGTAGAGGCGGCGGACATCGCGGGGTATGGGCGGAAGACACGCGTGCCGGACGGGCGCGCATGTCTTTTGCCCACACCCCGTTGCCGCCGAGGCCGAGGGCGAGGAACTCCCGCCGGTGGGTGTCGGGCGGGGCGCGGCCCGTCGGGCATAGGCTGCGCCCATGGTGCATGTACTGGGCAGCCGCATCCTGTTGAGCCCTGTGGACCCGCAGCGCTCGCGCGACTTCTACGGCGGGGCGCTGGGGCTCGCGGTCTACCGCGAGTTCGGTACCGGACCCGAGCGGGGCACGGTGTACTTCCTCGGCGGCGGGTTCCTCGAACTCTCCGGCCGCTCGGACGCCCCGCCCTCCCCCGGCATGCGGCTGTGGCTCCAGGTCGCCGATGTGCACGCCGCGTACGAGGAGCTGCGCGGGCGCGGGGTGGAGGTGCTGCGGCCGCCGCTGAAGGAGCCGTGGGGGCTGGTCGAGATGTGGATCGCGGACCCGGACGGGGTGCGCATCGCGGTGGTGGAGGTACCGGAGGACCATCCGCTGCGCTACCGGCCCTGACCGGGGGCGGGGGCGTCAGCCGCTGAGCGGAAGCTTCCAGCGGGCGGCTTCACGGCCCGGGTAGCCGTCGGTGACGAAGGTTTCGAAGACCACCGCGTCCGCGTCCGCGGAGACGTTGATCTGGACCGGGACCGTGACGCGTTCGCCGGGCGCGAGCGTCTCGGGGAACCAGTCCTCACCGGAGCGGGGGGCCTCCCGGTTGACGGCCAGTTCGGCGCCGTAGCCCGAGGTGCCGCCCTCCTCCGTGATCTCGTCGAACGCGTCGATCCCGAGTGTCTTGTCGCTGTCGTTGACGTACGTGACCGAGAACTCGAAGGTCACCTGACCCGGCCTGCGGTCGTCGTTCGGCACGGGCGGGATGCGCCGTGCCGCACTGACGGTGGCGCGGACGTTGTCCTCGTACCGTGCCGTGTACCCCGGCACGAGGGTGTAAGGGCCGTCGCCCACCAGGTCGATGCTCGCCGCGTCCTTCGACGCCTCGATGGACCGCTCCAGGTAGACGGCCCCCGCCACGAACACGCACAGGACCGTGAGGACGACACCGCCGATCCCCCAGGCCAGGAAGCGGAGGAAGGAGCGCAGGGGCGTACGGCTCTTGGGGAGGACTGGGGCGTTGGTCATGTTCCTGACGCTATCGGCGCGGCCGGGGCGCCGGCCTGCGGTGGACTACTCAATTCCGCATGGGGCGGCGTACTCAGGCGACGCCTCGTGGGCCCCCGGCCGACCGCACTCAGCCGACCGCCCTCGCCGCCGCGCGGCCCGCCGTACGGCCGGAGAAGAGGCAGCCGCCGAGGAAGGTGCCCTCCAGGGAGCGGTAGCCGTGGACGCCGCCGCCGCCGAAACCGGCGGCCTCACCGGCCGCGTACACCCCGGGCAGCGGGGTGCCGTCCGGGGTGAGGACGCGGGAGGAGAGGTCGGTCGCCAGGCCGCCGAGGGACTTGCGGGTGAGGATGTTGAGCCGGACGGCGACCAGCGGGCCGGCCTTGGGGTCGAGGATGCGGTGGGGCGCGACCGTGCGGATCAGCCGGTCGCCGAGGTACTTGCGGGCTCCGCGGATCGCCGTCACCTGGAGGTCCTTGGTGAAGGGGTTGGCGATCTCCCGGTCGCGGGCGACGATCTCGCGGCGCAGCGCGGCCTCTTCGATGAGCGGTTCCCCGGTGAGCGCGTTCATGGAGCGCACCAGGGAGGGCAGGTCCCGCTCGACGACGAAGTCGGCGCCGTGGTCCATGAACGCCTTGACCGGCCCGGGCACGTCGGCGCGGGCGCGGTCGAGGACGCCGCGTACGGACTTGCCGGTCAGGTCCGGGTTCTGCTCGGAGCCGGAGAGGGTGAACTCCTTGCCGATGATGCGCTGGTTGAGGACGAACCAGGTGTGGCCGTGCCCGGACCGCATGATGTGTTCCAGAGTGCCGAGGGTGTCGAAGCCGGGGAAGAGCGGCACGGGCAGGCGGCGGCCGCGGGCGTCCAGCCACAGGGACGACGGACCGGGCAGGATGCGGATGCCGTGCCGGGCCCAGATGGGGTTCCAGTTCTCGATGCCCTCGGTGTAGTGCCACATCCGGTCGCGGTTGACGTGGTGGGCGCCGGCCTTCTCCGCGATGCCGAGCATCAGGCCGTCGACGTGGGCCGGCACACCCGAGAGCAGCTTCTCGGGCGGGGTGCCGAGCCGCTCCGGCCAGTGGGCGCGGACGAGGTCGTGGTTGCCGCCGATGCCGCCCGAGGTGACGATCACCGCCTGGGCCCGGTACTCGAACGCCCCCGCGACGCCGCGGCTGCTGGCGGTGCCGCGCTCGGCGTCCGACGGCTCCAGGATCTCGCCGCTGACGGTGTCGACGGAGCCCGCGGTGCGGCCGAGGGCGGTGACGCGGTGCCGGAACGCCGGCCGTACGAGGCCCTTGGCGATGCCCGCGCGGACCCGGCGCTCGAAGGGGGCGAGGAGGCCGGGGCCGGTACCCCAGGTGATGTGGAAGCGCGGCACCGAGTTGCCGTGGCCGGTGGCGTCGTAGCCGCCGCGCTCGGCCCAGCCGACGACCGGGAAGAACCGGACCCCCTGCCGGTACAGCCAGGGGCGCTTCTCGCCGGCCGCGAAGTCGACGTACGCCTCGGCCCACTTGCGGGGCCAGTGGTCCTCGGGGCGGTCGAAGCCGGCCGTGCCGAGCCAGTCCTGGAGGGCGAGGTCGCGGCTGTCCCGGATGCGCATCCGGCGCTGCTCGGGCGAGTCGACGAAGAAGAGGCCGCCGAAGGACCAGTGGGCCTGGCCGCCGATCGACTGCTCCGGCTCCTGGTCGATGAGGATGACGCTGCGCCCGGCGTCGACGAGCTCGGCGGTGGCGGTCAGGCCGGCGAGGCCCGCCCCGATCACGATCACATCAGCGTCGTACGCCATGGGCTTCTTCCTTGTCGGCGCCGGCAGGTGTTCCGATCTTCGGTACGCGCGAGTAACACGTCAACCGCACGGACCGATAATGTCCCCATGACTCCCGAGACACCTGCGACTCCGGGGATTCCCGGGACTCCGGGGACTTCCGCGAGGCCCGCGACGCCCGCGGCCTCCGCCGCCTCCGCGGCCTCCGCCGACGAGATCCTGGACGTCGTCGACGAGAACGACGTGGTGGTGGGGCAGGCGCCGCGCGGCGAGGTGTACGCGCGGGGCCTGCGCCACCGCTGCGCGTTCATCCTGGTGCGGGACGCCGAGGACCGGATCTTCGTGCACCGCCGGACGGCCACCAAGCTGGTCTTCCCCTCGATGTACGACATGTTCGTCGGCGGTGTCGTCGGCGCGGGCGAGAGCTACGACGAGGCGGCGCTGCGCGAGGCGGAGGAGGAGCTGGGCGTGCGCGGCCTGCCCCGGCCGAGGCCGCTCTTCCGGTTCCTGTACGAGGAGGGCGGCGGGCACGGGTCCTGGTGGTCGGCCGTCTACGAGGTGCGGTGCACGCTCCCTGTGGCGCCGCAGCCGGAGGAGGTGGCCTGGCATGCCTTCCTGCCGGAGGCGGAGGTGCGGGCGCGGCTGGCCGACTGGCCGTGGGTCCCGGACGGCGCCGCCGCGTACGCGCGCCTGCCGGCCCATCGGGCGACCGACGACCCGGCCCGTTAATGTGATCATGTGAGCGATTTCGTGCGAGGACTGCGGCTGTGGATCTCGCCGCGGCGGATCCGGGAAGAGGGCGACACCCCGGACTACCGCTTCTCCCTCGCCAATGAGCGCACCTTCCTCGCCTGGATACGCACCGCGCTCGCGCTGGTCGGCGGCGGCTTCGCCGTCGACCAGTTCCTGCCCGATCTGCGGTGGGGCGTACGGGTCGGGATGGCGCTCGCGCTGCTGGCCGCCGGGGCGCTGTGCGCCCTGCGGGCGGTGAACCACTGGGTGCGGTGCGAGCGGGCGATGCGGCGCGGCGAGGACCTGCCGATGAGCCGGTTCCCGGCGCTCCTGAGCATCGCCGTGGGGGTGGTCGCCGGCGCGATGGTGATGGTCGTGCTGTTCGGCTGGCGGGGCTGATGGCGGCGCGCCCCGGGGCGGCGGGTGAGGCCGAGGAGCGGGACCCCGGACTGCAGCCGGAGCGGACGCGGCTCGCGTGGCGGCGTACCACGCTGTCGGCGACGGTCGCCGCGGTGCTGGCCGCCAAGCAGGCGCTGCACGACGACGTCACCGCGGGCGGCCTGGTGGGCGCGGCGCTGTCGCTGCTGGTCTGGCTGGCGTTCCTGGGTGTGGCGCACCGCCGGATGCGGGCCCTGGACGCCGTCCGGCCCCGGTCGCTGGCGCCGCGGGGCGCGGTCGCGGCGGCGGTCTGCACGGTCGCGCTCGCCGCGTTCGCGGTGGCGGTGGTGGTGTAAGGGGCCGGGCCGCTCCGGCCTGTCGGTCCGTTCGGCCTACTCCGTCCAGTCGACGGTGACGACGACCTTGCCGCCGAGGCCGCCCTCCCTGCTCGCCCGCTGCGCCTCGGCGGCCTGCTCCAGCGGAAACGTCTTGGCGACCCGTACGGCCAGCACCCCCTGGTCCGCCAGTTCCGCGAGGGCCGCCAGGTCCGCCGGGTCCGGGCGCACCCAGCAGTAGCGGCCGCCCAGGCCGACCACCTCGCCGTCCGCGATGGAGGCGAGGCGGCCTTCGGGGGCCAGCAGGTTCGCCGAGTCCTTGAGGGCCTGGCCGCCGAGGGTGTCGAAGGCCGCGTCGACGCCGTGCGGCGCCAGGGCCTTGACCCGGCGCGTGAAGCCGTCGCCGTACGGCACCGGCTCGGCGCCCAGCTCGCGGACCCGTTCCTCGCCCGATCCGCGTGCGGCGCCGATGACGCGGGCGCCGAGGTGGCGGGCGATCTGGACGGCCATGGAGCCGACTCCCCCGGAGGCCGCGTGCACCAGCACGGTTTCGCCGGGCCGCACCCGCAGGGCCCTTGTCAGCACCTGGTAGGCGGTCAGTCCGGCCAGCGGGAGGCCCGCCGCCTCTTCGAAGCCCAGGCTGCGGGGCTTGCGCGCCAGGGTCCGCACGGGCGCGGCGACGTACTCGGCGAAGGTGCCGTGCCACAGGACGTCCTCGCGGACGTACCCCATGACCTCGTCGCCGACCCCGAACTCGGTGACGGCGATCCCCGGCTGGACGACCACACCGGACACGTCCCACCCGGGGACCACCGGGAAGACGGCGTCCATGGCCGTGTCCATGTAGCCGGCCTGCACCTTCCAGTCGACCGGGTTCACGGCCGCGGCGCGCACCTTGACGAGCACCATGTCCGGCCCGACCTTGGGGTCGGGATGCTCACCGAACTCCAGGACCTCGGGGCCGCCGTAACGGCTGTAGCTGATCGCCTTCATGATCCGACCCTCGGGTCCGCTCCGCGTCCGTGCAAGCCGAAACAGACCTTCTATGACAAAAGTGATTAGCCTGGAAGTGTCATCGACCCTCCGCACCGGCTCCCCGGGGGTTCCGCCATGACCGTCCCGCCCCACCACGAACACCTGGTCCACGAGCACGCGCACAGCCCGGCCTGCGGGCACGAGGCCGTCGCGCACAACGACCACCTCGACTACGTCCACGACGGGCATCTGCACCGCGAGCACGCGGGCCACTGGGACGAGTGCGAACCCGGCGAGCACATCGCCCACAGCGGGCACGCCCATGAGCACGGCAAGGGCTGCGGGCACCCGGCCGTCGCGCACGGCGACCACGTCGACTACGTACACGAGGGGCACCGGCACGCCGCCCACGGCGGGCACTGGGACGACCACTGAGGGGGTGAGGGGGCGGGCGCAGGTACCCGGGGCGCCCTGCGTCAGCCGTGCGGCCAGGGGTAGGCGGGGTCCGCGGTGATCCTCACCTGCTGCGGGGCGTCCCGGGGGAAGGTCCAGACGCGGCCCGCAGAGCTCGTGGCGATCACCGAGGTCGCGTCCAGGGCCACCTTGGTGAACGGGTCGGAGGAACAGGAGACCGCCAGCCACTCCAGGGCGCCCTCGTCGCCGTCCCGCGTCAGGGCCACCCAGCCGATGCTCCCGTGGTCCACCCCCTCGCCGCTCAGGGCGCGGCTGCCGAGGTAGGCGCACGAGGCGTGGGTGAGGTCGATGCTCATCCAGTCCCTGGGGCCCACGCGGTGGCTCGCAGGGTCTCCCACCACTCCCACTCCTCGGCCCGGGGGTCGTCCCGCCGGCCGGGCGGTGAGGAGCGCTGAAGACTCATCACCGACAGGGAGCCGTCGGAGAACACGACGAAGTCTCCGAAAGGCGCCTCGCGCGCGCGCCAGCGTTCCGCCACCCGGTGAGTGCCGCCTGTCGCGTCGAAGGAGCTCACGCCCACCATGATGGCAGCGAGGCGCGGCTCCCGCGGTGCGGGGGCGCGGGCCGGGCCGCCTTCTCCGCGCACCGGGTCAACTGGCAGGCTCTCTCCGCGTAGTCGACCAACGACCTCTGGGAGCGCCCGGTGCCCGCCACCGATCCGTACACCGTCCAGCTCGCCCCCGGCGTGCACGCCTACGTCCAGCCGGACGGCGGCTGGTGCCTCAACAACGCCGGTTTCGTCAGCGACGGCGAGACCACCGTTCTCGTCGACACCGCCGCCACCGAGCGGCGCGCCCTGTGGTTGCGCGAAGCGCTCAGGGAACACGGCGCCCCGCTGCCGCGGTTCGTGGTCAACACGCACCACCACGGGGACCACACCTACGGCAACTCCGTCTTCACGCCCGGCGCGACGGTCGTCGGCCACGAGGCCTGCCGGCGGGAGGTGCTCGCGGCGGGGAGGCAGCTGCACCTGGTGTGGCCGCAGACCGACTTCGGCGACATCGACGTCACCGCGCCCTCGCTCACGTACGAGGACCGGCTCACGCTGCACGTGGGCTCCACGGAGGTGGAACTGATCCATCCCGGCGTGGCGCACACGCCCGGGGACACGATCGTGCACCTGCCCGGGCAGTCCGTCGTCTTCACGGGCGACCTCGTCTTCGAGGGCGGTACGCCCTTCCTCGCGTCCGGCTCGCTACGCGGGTCGCTGCGCGCCGTGGAGCTGCTGCGCTCGCTGGGCGCGCGCACCGTGGTGCCCGGGCACGGCCCGCTCACGGATCCGTCGGCGTACGACGCGACCGAGCGCTATCTCCGGTACGTCGCCGAGCTCGCCGAGAAGGGGCGGGCGAAGGGCCTGACGCCCCTGGAGGTGGCCCGCGAGGCGGATCTGGGCGAGTTCGCCGCGTGGCGCGAGAGCGAGCGGCTGGTGGCGAACGTGCACCGGGCGTACGCGGAGCTGGACGGCGAGCCGGAGGGCTCCCCGCTCGACATAGCCGCCGTCTTCGGGGACATGACGGCGATGAACGGCGGCGTGCCGGTGGCCTGCCACGCCTGAGCCGGGACGGCGAGGGGCCGCCGGTTCACCAGCGCGGTAAGGGGGCGTGACCCACGTGGGGTCCGCCCTCCGCATCGCCGCCGCGTCGTCGCGCTCGCGCTCGCGGGCAACCTGGGCGACGCCGGTAGATATTTCCCAGCAGGTCCAGGAGGTCCAGCAGGGGACCGACCAGCGCTTTCCGGACCCCGACGGGCCCGGCACTGGACGACATACCGACTGGTCGGTCATGCTGCTCCGTACGACACCGGTTCCTTCGCCCCGGAGGTGCGAACGATGAGCGCAGTCCATCCGCCAGGTCTCGACCCCGAGCAGTTGCGCGGCTTCCTCGACCGCGAGCGGCCCGGACTGGTGAGCGGACCGCTCGGCGCCCGCGTCGTGGAGGGGGGCCGGTCGAACCTCACGTACGTCGTCACCGACGGCACCGGCCAGTGGGTCGTGCGCCGACCGCCCCTGGGGCACGTCCTCGCCACCGCGCACGACATGAAGCGCGAACACCGGGTCATCAGCGCCCTGCACCCGACGGCGGTGCCGGTACCGGAGCCGGTGGTGCTCTGCGAGGACGAGTCGGTGCTCGGAGCGCCGTTCTACGTCATGGAGTTCGTGAGCGGCACGCCGTACCGCACGGCGGAGCAGCTCGCCCCCCTCGGCCCCGAGCGCACGCGCGCCGCGCTCCTCGGGCTCGTCGACACGCTGGTCGACCTGCACGCCGTGAACCCGGAGGCGGTGGGCCTCGGCGACTTCGGCCGTCCCGACGGCTTCCTGGACCGGCAGCTGCGCCGCTGGGGCAAGCAGCTGGACGCCTCGCGCAGCCGCGAGCTGGCCGGGATCGACGAGCTGCACGCCACGCTGGGGCGCCGGCTCCCGGCCTCGCCCGCCGCCACCGTCGTCCACGGCGACTACCGCCTCGATAACGTCCTGCTGGGCGAGGACGACCGCGTCAACGCCGTACTGGACTGGGAGATGTCCACGCTCGGCGACCCGCTCACGGACGTGGGCCTGCTGTCGATGTACAGCGTCCGGCTGGACCTGCCGGGCTCGCCCATCTCCACCACGGCCGCCGCCCCCGGCCATCCCTCGCCCGCCGAGCTGATCGAGCGGTACGCCGAGCGCTCCGGCCGCGACGTCTCCGCCCTCCCCTGGTACACGGCGTTCGCCTGGTTCAAGCTCGCCGTGATCCTGGAGGGCATCCACTACCGCTACACGCTCGGGCAGACCGTCGGGGCCGGCTTCGACCGGATCGGCGAGCTGGTCCCCGTCTTCATCGAGCACGGCCTGACCACCCTCCGCCGCCAGGAAGGCTGACGCACCCATGGACTTCGCATTCGACGCGCGCACCGAGGAACTGCGGGCCAGGCTGCTGGCCTTCATGGACGAGCACGTGTACCCGGCCGAGGCCGTGGCGCACGCGCAGCGGGCGGAGCTCGCCTCGCCGTGGGACACCCCGCCGGTCGTGGAGGAGCTCAAGGCGGAGGCGCGCAGGCAGGGCCTGTGGAACCTCTTCCTGCCGGACACCGAGTACGGCGCCGGGCTGACGAACCTCCAGTACGCGCCGCTCGCCGAGATCACCGGCCGTTCGCCCCAGCTGGCGCCCACCGCGCTGAACTGCGCGGCGCCGGACACCGGGAACATGGAGGTGCTGGCGCAGTTCGGCGACGAGCGGCAGCGCAAGCAGTGGCTGGAGCCGCTGCTGGCCGGGGAGATCCGTTCCGCGTTCGCGATGACGGAGCCGGAGGTGGCCTCGTCCGACGCGACGAACATCGAGACCCGGATCGAGCGGGCCCCCGACGGAGCGGACGAGTACGTCGTCACCGGCCGCAAGTGGTACATCTCCGGGGCGATGAACCCGGACTGCAAGATCTTCATCGTCATGGGCAAGACCGACCCGGACGGCGAGGACATCCGGCGCCAGCAGTCGATGATCCTCGTCCCGCGCGACACCCCCGGTGTCCAGGTGCGGCGCGCGATGCAGGTGTACGGGTACGAGGACCACTCCCACGGCGGCCACGCCGAGGTGGTCTTCGACGGCGTCCGCGTCCCGGCCGCGAACCTCATCGGAGAGGAGGGCGGCGGCTTCGCCATCGCCCAGGCGCGGCTCGGGCCGGGCCGGATCCACCACTGCATGCGGCTGATCGGCATGGCCGAGCGGGCCATCGAGCTGATGTGCCGCAGGGCGGTGTCCCGTACGGCCTTCGGCAAGCCGCTGGCCGCGCAGGGCCAGGTGGGGGCGTGGATCGCGGACGCCCGGGTGACGGTCGAGCAGCTGCGGCTGCTGGTGCTGAAGACGGCCTGGCTGATGGACACGGTGGGCAACCGGGGGGCGCACACCGAGATCCAGGCCATCAAGATCGCCACCCCGCGCGCGGTGGTGGACATCCTCGACAAGGCCGTCCAGGTCCACGGCGCGGGCGGCGTCAGCCAGGACTTCCCGCTCGCCGAACTGTGGGCCGCGGCGCGGACGCTGAAGCTGGCGGACGGGCCGGACGAGGTGCACCAGCGGTCGCTGGCCCGCCGGGAGCTGAAGAAGTACGCCTAGGGGACCCGGTTTACGGCCGCAGGGCCCTCAGCAGGAGGTCGGCCAGGTGGTCGGCCACCTGCTGGGGGGTGAGCGGCCCGTCCGGGCGGTACCAGGTGGACAGGTGGTGGACGGAACCGAAGTGGTAGTCCACCACCAGGTCCGCCGGGGTGGCGGAGGAGAAGACTCCGGCGGCCTGCCCCTCCTCGATGAGCGCCCGGAACCGCTCGTGGTAGCGGCGCCGCTCGGCCCGTACCTGCTTGTTCTTCTCGGGGCTCAGGTGGTGCATGGAGCGGAAGAAGATGGACGCGTCGTCGAGGTTCTCGATGGTGGTGACCACCACGTCGGCGGCGGCGTCGCGCAGCCGCTCCTCCACGGGCGCGTCGGCGTCCGCGAAGGCGTCCAGCCGCTCCTGCTGGAGCCGCAGCACGCGCGCGTAGACCTCCTGGAGGAGGTCCTCCTTGGAGCCGAAGTAGTGGTAGAGCGCTCCCTTGGTGACGCCGGCCGACTCGACGATCTCCTGGACGGAGGTGCGGTCGTACCCCTGCTCGGCGAAGAGCCGGGTGGCGGTGGCCAGCAGCCTCTGGGGGACGGGGGTGCCGCTCCCGTCCGTCGTCCTGGCCATGTGCCGCCACCTCTCTCGTGTCTCTCGGGTCGCTCTGATCTCTCGGGTCGTCCGTCGGGTGTCCGGATCTCGACGGCGCCTACGCGGGTGAACGCAGTTCCCGCCTGAGGATCTTCCCACTCGTCGTCTTGGGCAGCTCCGGCAGGATCTCGACCTCGCGGGGATATTTGTACGCCGCCAGGCGCTGCGCGCAGTAGGCGGAGAGCTCGGCCGGCTCGGCGGCGGCGCCCGGGCGCAGGCTGACGTACGCCTTGACCGTCTCGCCCCGGTACGCGTCGGGGACGCCGACGACGGCCGCCTCGCGCACCGCGGGATGGCCGTAGAGCACGTCCTCGACCTCGCGCGGCCAGACCTTGAAGCCGGAGGCGTTGATCATGTCCTTCTTGCGGTCGACGACGTACAGCCAGCCGTCCGGGTCCATGAAGCCGATGTCGCCGGTGCGCAGTTCGCCGTCCGGGAAGGCCTCGGCGGTGGCCTCGGGGAGCCGCCAGTAGCCGGGGACCACCTGGGGGCCGCGTACGGCGATCTCGCCGGGCTCCCCGAAGGGCACCTCCCGGCCGTTCTCGTCCAGGATGCGGACGACCGTGTCGGGGCCCGGGACGCCGACCGAGAGGGTGCCGGACGCCGGGTCGACGGGGGCCTCCTTCTCGGGGGGTACGGAGGCGCAGGGGGCGGTGCACTCGGTCAGGCCGTAGCCGTTGCGGATGTACGGGCCGAAGCCGGCGCGGAACTTCTCGACCAGCGCCGGGGGCAGCGGCGCGCCGCCCGAGGAGATCACCCGGAAGGAGGCGAAGTGGTCCGGTGTGGCGGAGGGGTGGGCGGCCAGCGCCATGAAGGCGGTGGAGGGGCCCACGGTGTAGGCCGGGCGGTGCTCGGCGAAGGCGTCGAGGACGACGCCCGCCTCGAAGCGGTACGCGAGGACGAGGGTGCCGGCGTTGGCGACGCAGGCGCCGAGTTCGCAGACCATGCCGGTGATGTGGAACAGCGGCGCGAGCGCGAAGTAGGCGGCGCCCTCGGCGATGGGGTGGCCGGCGCGCTGCCGTTCGGCGTTGTACGTGATGCCGCCGTGCAGGTTCATGGCGCCCTTGGGCGTGCCGCTGGTGCCGGAGGTGTAGCTGATGAGCGCCACGTCGGCGGCGCCGAGGTCCCGCCCCTCGGGCGCCGGGTGGCCGGCGCGGGCGACGGCGGTGAGGTCGTCGGTGTCGGCGGGCGCGGGGAGCCGCTCGAACCCGAGCACCCGCGGGTCGTCGCGGGTCTGGAGGTCCTTCTCGCACACGGTGAGGGCGACGCGTACGGAGGAGCCGGCGGCCGTGTCGCGCAGGTACGCCTCCCAGGCGCGGTCCGCGCAGACCAGGGCGGTGGCCCCGGAGTCCTTCAGGACGTGGGCGACCTCGGCGGACTTGTACATCGGGTTGAGCGGGACGACGGTGGCGCCCGCCTTCCAGGCGCCGAGCAGCGCGAGCACGAAGTGCGGGGTGTTCTGGAGCATGATGGCGACCCGGTCGCCGTGCCGTACGCCGCGGGCGGCGAGGAATCCGGCCACCGAGTCGGAGAGCGCGTCGGTCTCGCGGTAGGTCAGGCGCCCGTCGAAGTAGGCGAGGGCGGTGTGCTCGGGGGCGCGGGCCACGGCCGCGCGGAAGGCGTGCACCACGGTCGGCGCGGGGTCTATCGGGGCCCGCTGGGCGTCGCTGAGCTGCGCGAGCCACGGCTTGGCCGCGTAGATCGAGGTCGCGGTCACTGTCCGGTGCCCTCCCACTTCTGCTGGATGTGGCTCATATTGTTCAGCCAGCGCTCCGGGTCGCTCGCCCGGGCCCGGTAGTAGCCGGCCACCTCGGGGTGGGGCAGGATCAGGAACCGGTCGGCCTCGATGCCGTCGAAGAGGGCGTCGGCGACGTCCTCCGGCTCGATGGCGGTGGGCGCGAGGACGAGTTGGCCGGCCGTTCCGGCGGCCGTGAGCATGTCCGTACGGACGCCTTGCGGGCAGATGGCGTGGACCTTGAGGCCGCGGTGGCGGTAGGTGAGGGAGAGCCACTCGGCGAACGCGTACGCGCCGTGCTTGGAGACGCTGTACGGGGCGGCGCCGACCATGGTGAGCAGCCCGGCCGCGGAGACGGTGGAGACGAAGCGGCCCGCTCCGCGTTCCAGCCAGTCGGGCAGCAGGGCCCGGGCGGCGCGCACATGGGCCATGACGTTGACGTCCCAGGCGGCCGCCCAGACCTCCTCGTCGGCGAAGGCGTCGCCGGGCGAGGCGAGTCCGGCGTTGGCGCAGTAGACGTCGACGGTGCCGCCGAGCGCCTCGCGGGCCTCGTCGACGATCGCGGAGGCGTCTCCGGCGACGGGCGTGGCGCCGGTCTCGTCGGCGATGGCCTTGGTGCGGGCCGGGTCGAGGTCGTTGACGACGACACGCGCGCCTTCGGCGACGAACCTGCGGGCGAGCGCGGCGCCGATGCCGCCGCCCGCTCCGGTGACCACCACGCCCGCGCCCTGGACCGTCGTACTCATCGAGACCCGCCTCTCCGTCGTGACTGTTCGCTGCTCTCCAAGTCGACAGACTAACCAGTCGGTATGTTCGCTGGGAAGGGCGCGGTGTCCGCCTCGTTCCCTGGGCGGGGTGCGCGCGCTAGCGTGCGAGACCGGATCGGTCGAACGGCACGGAGGTGTGCGGATGAGCGTGTCCAGACGGGGTCTGCTGATCGCCGGCGGCGCGGCGGGGGTGGCGGCGGCTGCCGCGCCCGGCAGCGCCACCGCCCACGAGGGCGGCCGCCGGGTGCGCACCGGGTTCGACCGGCTCGCGGCGGACGGGTACGCGGCACTGGCGGGACAGCGCGTGGGCGTGGTGACCAACCCGACGGGGGTCACGGCCGAGGTGCGGCACATCGTGGACGTGATGCACGCGGACGAACGCGTGGACCTGGTGGCCGTGTTCGGCCCCGAGCACGGTTTCCGGGGGACGGCGCAGGCGGGCGGCTCGGAGGGCCGGTACGACGACCCGGCGACGGGGCTCCCGGTGTACGACACGTACCTGAAGAGCGGGCGGGCGCTGGCGGACGTCTTCACCGCGTCGGGCGTCGACACGGTGGTGTTCGACATCCAGGACGTGGGCGCGCGCTTCTACACGTACATCTGGACGCTCTACGACTGCATGGTGGCGGCCGCGCTGGCGGGGAAACGTTTCATGGTGCTGGACCGGCCGAACCCGGTGACCGGGCGGGCGGCCCTCGGGCCCGTACTGGACAGGGCGTTCGCGACGTTCGTCGGGCGCGAGCCGATCGCACAGGCGCACGGGATGACGGTGGTGGAGCTGGCGCGGCTGTTCAACGGCGAGTTCCTCGCGCGGCCGGTGGAGCTCGCGACCGTACGGATGGCGGGGTGGCGGCGCAGGGACTTCTTCGACACGACGGGCCTGCCGTGGGTGCCGCCGAGCCCCAACATGCCGACGCCGGACACCGCGCTGGTGTACGCGGGGACCTGCCTGTTCGAGGGGACGAACCTCTCCGAGGGGCGGGGCACGACCCGCCCCTTCGAACTGCTCGGCGCGGAGGGCGTCGACCGGCGCTGGGCGGAGGCGGCGAACGCGCTGGAGCTGCCCGGAGTGCGGTTCCGGGAGGCGTACTTCACGCCGACCTTCTCCAAGTTCCAGGGGAAGACGGTGGGCGGGGTGCAGCTGCACGTGGACGACCGGGAGGCGTTCGACCCGGTACGGACGGGGGTCGGACTGCTGGTGACGGCGAAGCGCAGCTGGAGCGGCTTCGCGTGGCGCCCGGACCACTGGATCGACAAGCTCACCGGCTCCGCGAAGGTGCGCACGCTGATCGACGCGGGCGCGGGAACGGACGACGTCGCGGCGGCCTGGGAAGCGGACCTGGCGGCCTTCAGTGCGGTACGGCGGCGGTACCTGGCGTACCGCTGACGGGGGTTGCTCCGGTCGGCCGTGAGCCCTGACGGTCAGTCGTGGCGCACCAGGAGGTCCAGGCTGCCGGACACGAGCAGCTCGCCGTGGCCGAAGCGTGCGCCGAGCGCGACGCACCGGGCGTACCGCTCCTCGGTGAGCGGGGCGTGCAGGACCCGCAGCAGCCGCAGGAACAGCCGGAACCCGAGGTCGGGGTCGACGCGGGCGGTGACCTCCTCGACCGCCGCGGCCGCGGTGGTGCCCGGGATCGGGTGCCAGTGGGGGCTGACGACCCGGTCCGCCAGGAGCGGCGCCGCTTGGCGCACCTCGCGCAGGACGTCGTCCGCGAGGTCGGCGCGCACCGGAGGCAGGACGGGCGCGTACGACGGGGCGACCTCCCGGAGCCGTTCCCGGCACACCTCGGCGACGAGCCGGAGCCAGCCCCCCGTGTCCATGCCGAGCAGGTCGGGGTTCAGGCCCCGGTCCGACGCGGCGGCCCACAGCGTGGTCAGCGTGTCGTCCGGCAGGGGGGAATCCAGCAGGCGGGTCACGTCCACGAGTAGCGCGGCCGCCGCCGAACCGGGCGTCTCGGCGGTGCCGTCGTCGGCGGCGGCTTTCCGGACCCGCTCGCGCGGCGCGTCCTCGCCCGTGTGGTGGGCGAACCACGAGGTGAGCGCGGAGAGGCCGAAGTCGCCGGAGCCGTCACGCCGGGCGGGGTCGACGGGCGGCCACCGCACGGTGAGGCCGTCGTACACCAGGGGCCCCGGGTAGCCGAGCCGGGCGTCGAGCTCCATGAGCCGGTCGTACCGGTCCTTGGCGACCGGGACGCCGTACGCCTTCAGCACCCGCAGGAAGAACCGGAGCCCGAGGTCCGCGTCGGCTTCCCGGACGATGCGCTCGAGAGCCGCCGGTACGGCGGCGGCCGACGGGGCGGGCGGCGTCCCGGCGCTCGTCACCGCGCGTGCCATGTCGTCCGCGCAGCCGTGGACCTCGGCGACCACGGCCGCGCGCAGCTCCCGCTCGTCCACGTCGGGCCGGTGCCACATGGCCTGCCGGCCGCGGGGCTGCTCACGGGGGCGTGCCGGATACGCGGCGGCGAGCCGGCGCAGCCAGTCCCGCACGGTCATGCCGTGGCCGCCCGGGTCGAAGCGCCCGTGCGTCGCGGCGAGCCAGGCCGTGTGCAGCACGTCCTCCGGCAGGCCCGAGCCGAGCAGGCACCCCGTGTCGGCCGCCAGCTCCACGCCCCCCTCCCCCTCGCCCAGGCCCGCCACCTCGGCCGCCAGCTCCAACGCCCGCGCCACGTCGGCACGGTCCTCGCGGGACAGCCGCTCGGTGAGCGCGCTGAGCCCGAAGTCACCTTCGTAGAAGAGGCCGTACATCTCGCGCCGTCTCGCCATGGAAGCCCTTCCGGGTGTGTACGTGGTCAGAACGGTGGGCCCGCTCCGACACGACGGAGCGGGCCCACCACAGGAGATCAGAGGTTACGAGCGGAGGTCATGCCTACGGGAGCGGGTAGGCCGTGTAGACGATGAAGCCCTGGTGCCCGCGCTGCCCCGGCAGCCGTTTCAGGACCACCCGGACCGTGTTGCCCGCCGGGACGGGGGTCGAACCGTCGGCCTTGTACACCGTTCCCAGGGAAGGGTGCTTGTGCCAGGTGAAGTCAGGGAGCGGGAACTCGTCCTTGTTCTTCCACTGGCCGCGCCGGTTGAGGAAGTTGTCCAGAGCCTTGAAGCTGGCATCCCTCCTCTGGCCGTTGGGGAAGAAGTAGTACTTCAGAGCCTCGTCGACGGCCTCCTGAGCGATGGTCTGGTTGGTCCACACCGTGTTGATCGGAGCGAGGCCCTTCCCCTGGTTCTCGCGGGCGAGGGCCTCGGCTTGGGCCCGGTTCGGATTGACGTGCTTGCTCAGGGTGTGAGCCCCGCTGCGCGGGTAGTCCAGTTCGTCCGAGAGTTTGCTGCAGTTGTGGACCAGGACGTCCTCGGCCTCGCGCACCCCTTCGGCACGCACGTAGAACGTGTGCAGCCCCGCGACCGTGATGTCGAAGACCGTCCGGGGCGCGATCCCCGACCGGTCCGTCAGCCCGCTGACGCGGTGCACCTCGCCGTCCGGCGTGCGCAGGGCGTCGCCCGCGCGCAGCTCCGACACGACCGTCCAGCCGGCCCCCACCACGTACACGCGGTGGCCGGCGGTGCTGGTCAGCCGTGATCCGTCGGCGAAGGCGATGTCCACCAGCCGGTCGGTGTCGTGCGCGTAGGTCGCGGTGACGGCCTGCGGGGCCCGCACGCCACGCTCGGGGTCGGCTGCCAGGACCCGGTCGCCGCGGCGTATCTCGCTGATCGCCTTGTGGCTGCCGTCCGCCATCAGCACCTGGGTGTCGCCCGGGAAGCTGTTGATCCGGCAGGACGTGACCAGGTCCTCGTACAGGTTGACCGTGTTCTCGATGCGGGCGAGCGTCGCCGGGTCCAGCTCGTCCAGGGCCTTCAGGGCGTTGAACGCGTCCCGGACGTTCACGCCGGTGTTCATCGCCGCGTCCAGGGCGCGGATGGCGTCCGCGACCTTGTCGAACGCCTTGCCCGGGATGAAGTTGCTCGCCGCCCAGGCGCAGCCGCTCGCGCTGCCGTGCCAGCAGTCCAGGAAGTCCTGGACCAGGACCGCCTTGAGGATCTGGTAGACGACGGTCTGCTTGATGATGTCGAGCTTGCTGAAGTACTCGGTGACCTCCTTCTTCAGCCCCTTGAACGGCTCCGTTCCCAGCGGGAGCGTGTCCTCGGAGGGGCAGCCGGAGGCCGTGGCCGGTACGTCCGGGTTGGTGCAGAGGAAGAAGTCGACGTTCACGTCGAACGTCACCAGGTAGGTGACCTCGCAGCCCTCGAAGCCGACCGTGATGACGCAGTCGTTCTGCTGCTTCGCGTCGGTGATCTCGAGGCTCTTGTCGTCGACGACGTAGAACATGCCGCCGATGCCGGTGCCTGCTCCCGTCGCGACCTGTTCGTTGGCCTTCTTCCGCTCGGCGGACTCGTACGCCTCCTGTGCCTCCTTGGCGTACTTGTCCGCGTCCTTCGCCGCCTGTTCGGCCTCCGTGGCGGCCTGGTCCGCGCGGGTCGCCGCGGCGCGGGCGTCCTTCGCGGCCTGTTCCGCCGCCGCGGCGGCGGCGCGGGCCGCCTGGGCGTCGAGCGCCGCCTGGTCGGCGGAGTCGCGGGCCGTCTTGGCGTGGCCCTCGGCGCGTCCGGCCGCCTTGTCGGCGGCCGCGGCGTCCTCGGCGGCCTGCCGGCCGTACTCGACCGTGCGGGCCAGCGACTGTGCCGCCTTGGACGCCGCGAGGGCGGCGTCGGCCGCGTAGCCGAGGGCCTCCTTGGCGTACGTCCGGGCCTGGGACGCGTGGTTGGCCGCGTTGGCGGCGTGCTGGTACGCGGCCTTCGCGTCGCCCTGCGCCGTCTGCGCGAGGGCCATGGCCGCGGCGGCCTCCTCCTGCGCGTTCTTCGCGTGGGCGTCCGCGACGGCCTTCTGCTGCTCGGCGATCGACTTGGACGCCTGGCCCGTCAGGACGACCAGACCGGCGGCCGAGTCCTTCGTGACGTACGGGGAGCCCAGCTGGATCGCGTCGTTGGCCGGCTTGGCCACCTGCCCGGCGGCCTTCCCGGCGTCCACGGCGGCCCGCGCGGTGACATGGGCGAAGCCGGCGGCCTTCGCCGCGGCCGCCAGGGCCTTGGCGGCCTCCTTGTTCGCCTCGTCGGCGTGGTTCTTGGCGGTCTTGGCGTGGGCCTCCGCCTCGTCGGCGAGCTTGACGGCCGCCCGGGCCTCCGCGGCGGCGTGCTGCGCGGCGGCGATGGCGTCGGCCGCCGCGCTGGTCGCGGTCTTCACGGCCGCGTCCGCCCGCAGCTTCGCGGCCTGGGCGGCGTCCGCGTCGGCGCGGGCCCGCTTGGCGGCCGACTCGGCGCGGGTGGCCGCGGCGTCCGCGTCGGCCGCGGCCTGGGTCGCCGCGTCCGCCGCGCCGCGCGCGTTCTTCGCCGCCGTCTCGGCGTCGGTGGCGTACTTGTCGGCCGCGTCGGCCGCCGCGCGGGCCTCCTGCGCGTTGGCGTCCGACTCGTGGGCCTGGGCGTACGCCTCCTTCGCGTCCGCCTTGGCGCGTGCCGCGTCGGCCTTCTGCTCGGCGTCCCACGCGTCGTCCCGCAGGTCGCGGGCCTTGTCGCGGGCGGTCACGGCGGCGTTCTTCTTCTGGACGGCGGTCGCCTCGGCCGACTCGGCCTTGTCCTTGGCGTCCTTCGCCTTGCCCGCCTCGGTCTCGGCGGTCTCGCGGTGCTGCGCCGCCTCGGCCTGCTTGGCCGCCGCGGTCCGCATCTCCTTCTCGGCCGTCTTCTCCTCGGCCTCCGCCGCGAGCCGCTTGGCGTGGGCGTCGGCGGCGGCCGCCTTGGCGTCGCCCTCCGCCTTCAGGGCCTCGGCGAGCTTCGCCTCCGCGGTCTCCTTGTCCTTCTTGGCGTTGTCCCGGTGCACCTTGGCCGCGTCCGCCGCCGCCTTGGCCTGCAGCTCGGCCGCGTGCGCGGCCTCCTTGCGGAACTCCGCCTTGGACTGCGCGGCCTGGGCCAGGGCGCGCTGGGCGATGGTGGCGCTGTCGCCGGCGGAGGCGCGGGTGGCGGCCTCGGCCGTCTCACCGGCCTTCACCAGGGCCTCCAGCGCGGCGGCCGCGCCCTTGGTGACCTGCGCCTTCTGCTGGCCCACCAGCAGACCGCGACCGCGCGGCGCGCCCTTCTGGTCGGCGATGGCGTAGGCGGCCTGTTCGGCGGCGTCCGAGGCGGTGACGGCCTTCTTCGCCACGGCGGCCTGAGCCTTGAGGACGGCGAGCTCGCGCGTCGCTGTGGCCTGCGCGGCGACGATGCCCCGCTTCGCCTTGTCGAACTGCGCCTTGTCCGGGTAGCCGAGGCTGTCGGCGCCGTTGCTCCCGGACGGCTTGATGGTGAACTGCTGCGGACCGGTGCCGTTGCAGGCCCACTGCCACGCGTCGCGGCCGTTGTCGTAGGTGTGCAGGTCGACGCACTTGCCGGTGGCGGCGTTCTTCAGCGCGGTCTTGGCGCGCGGGTTGTACTCCCAGGTCTGCGCCGGGCTCTCGTTGCACGTCGCGATCTGGATCTTCGCGCCGTTGTCGGTCTTGCCGCCCGCCACCTCCAGACACTTCTGGGAACCGAGGCCGCGCAACCGCTGGTGCTGCCCGCCGCCTTCGAGGAGCCACTTCTGCCCGGCGGATCCGTTGCAGGTGTAGATCTGGACCGGGGTGCCGTTGGCCGACGCGCCGCCCGCCACGTCGAGGCACTTGCCCGGGGCCGCGGGCACTTCGATGACGGCCGGGCTGTCGCCGATCCAGCCGAGCCCGCCCGGCGACCAGTAGTCCTGCCACTGCGCCAGGTGGTCGGCGATCCACGAGCGGCCCAGCAGCTCACCCATCGCCTTCGCGCCGGTGGCGAGCGCCTGGGTGGCGTCCTTGTTCGCGGCGAGGATCTGGTCGCGCTGCGTCGCCTGGGAGGCGATCTCCTCCTGCCACTCGGCCGCGGCGGTGGTGCCCATCGTGCCGAGCACCTTGTTCGGGTCGATCGGGTCGCGCCAGGCGCACGACGCGAACCGGGCCTTCAGGTCCTCCACGCCGATGCGGAACTCCGCGGACCCCGGCGCCGGAGCCGTGCGCGGGAAGCCACCGGACGCGAGGAACAGCCGGGCGTTGTCGGCGCCGGTCGGCTCCAGGGACCAGTCCACCAGGCGCGCGAACGCGTCCCGCTCGGCTACGTCCCGGTTCCAGTCCGGGGACTGCGGGTCGGGGTCCTTCCCGTAGAGGGGGGCGCCGAGCTCCTTGACCGCCTTGGCGGTCTTCTCGTCGGCCAGGGGAGTCGAATCCCGGTAGAAGTCGGAGTCCTCCTTCCAGAACCGCTCGGCGATCCACTTGGCCAGGCCGGTCTGGGAGTGGAAGTCCTCCTTGCCGTCGCCCGGCGCGCCCGGGGGCGAGTGGAAGTCGGCGACGGTGAAGCCGCCCGGCGTCTCCAGCCCTTCCAGCGGCACTCCCCAAGCGCCCCGCCGCGTCTCGAGGGCTTTGAGCTCCCGTGTCACGGCGGCCCGGTCCTTGGCGTACGCCTGCGCCAGCGGGGTCTGCTCCCAGTGCTGACGGTTCGCGAGGGCGTGCAGCTGCTCCTGCGGTTGGTTGAGGCCGTCCTGGGCGACGGTGGCCATCGCCGGGCCGCCCAGCCGCAGCACTTCGGCCATCAGGCACTGGTCCTGCCGCAGTTGCTCGGCGGGGGTGTCCTCGTTCCAGTCGTACGTGGCGCTCGCGGGCGCGGCCCGCAGCTCGGTACGGCCCAGCACGTCGGGCTGGACGGCGAGGCCGCCGAGGAGCGCGGCGGCGGTCACGGAAGTGACGAAAGGGGTGAGAGCGAAGGATCTGCGTGACGACGATCTGCTTCTCGACAACCCTGGTATCGGGCGCAAGGGGGTATCCCTTCATGGAAACAGGGGCGACTCGGGGCGCTTGGGATGCTCGGGGAGCTTGAGGCGCGCGAGAGACATGAGGTGCTCGGAGGCGCGAGGGGTGGCCGGCCAGCCTTCGAATCAGTCGGAACCCGCCGGAGCGGCCGTCACGATGAGCCGGTGACACGGCATGGCTGTCCCCCTCCCCCTCGGCGTTCCCTCCCCGGACGCCGATCGATGAGCGCGCGGATCAACGGACCGGGTCAAGATCCCTCCACGCGCAGGGCTCACCATAAACTCAGCCCCGTACCCCTCGGCAAGAGCCTTCCGACCCGACAAGAGGGGCTCGGCCGCGCGCAGTTGCCCAGTGGCGCGCCGCCGTCGCCGGTGGCCGGAGTGTCACCGGCCGGGCGGCCGGGACGGCCGGGCCGGGCACGGCGGCGGTGGCGATTCCGAGCCGTGCGGTTCCTCCGGCGCGTCGCCGGGTGGACGGTGACCCGCAGGACGGCTCCTGGACGGTGACTGGCGGTACCGCCGTGCGGTGAGGTGACCGGCCGTCACCTTCGCGGCACCGCCCCACACGGCGCGACGGGCACGTTTCGCGCCAGATGTACCGATGATGGCTCCCATCCGTTTTTCGATGGAGCCGGAACGGGCACTCGTACGTCCATTCATCGACGCCGAAGTACGAGCGACGGAGGTGGCAGGACGATGGCCGGTTTCCGCAGTCTTGCGAGACAAGTACGCGATCCGGAGTGCGATCTGGCGCTGCGGCGGTATTCGCTGCGCAAGTGCCTGGAGCGGTTCGCCCCTTACGGGCACCGCGCCACATGGGACCACCTGTGCAGCAGGCACAGGTTCGGGCCCGAGGACCGGGCGCCGGATCCGGCGCGGCTGGTGGCCGCGCTCGACGAGGTGGAGGAGGCGCGGGCCGTGTGGCTCGCGTACGAGGAGGAGTTCGCGGCGCGCCGCAAGCGCGAGAAGCACGACGGGCTGCGCCGGCCGGGCTGGATCGACGACTGGCACCGGCGCACCTGGGGCGGCAACGGCATCGCCCGGTGCGACGACCCGTCGGTGCATCCGACGCTGCCGCTCGCGGACGCCCTGCGCCGGCTGATCAAGGCGCTGGAGTCGGCACCCGGGGAGGACTGCCCGGTGTGCGCGGACGACCGGATCGTGTGGCGGCCGGAGCTGAGCGCGGAACCGTGGTTCGGGCCCGTCTGCACGGGCTGCGGGATCGTGGTGCCGCAGCCCGTGCTGACCCCCGAGGCGCTGGCGGCGGCCAAGCGGCGGATGCGGGCGGGGGCGCGGACGGAGGAGCGGGCGCGGTCGCGCAGGGAACTCGTGTCGGTGGGGTGAGACGAGTCGGACACAGTGGGGACAACGGGGGCACGGGGGCCTACGGGGGACACGGCTGCCCACGGAGGACACGGGGGACGCACGGCAGCGGGGCGTGGCGCGCCGGGCCGGGGCGAGGGTCCCGGCGCCGGCGGCGGCGCCGGTGCACCGGTCCGTTGTCAGTGGGGGGTGCCACCATCGAGACATGATCCAGGTCTGTCTCAACGGGCGGCGCGGAGCCGGGGATTCCGCGGCCGTGCCCATGTCCCCGGCCTCCATGGCCGAGTCGGCGGCCGGGGCCGTGGCGGCCGGCGCCGCCGACGTGCACGTGCACCCCAAGACGCCGTGCGGCCATGACTCGCTGTCAGCGCGCGTGCTGGAGCCCGTCCTCACCGCGATACGGGGCGCGGTGGACGTACCGGTCGGGGTGACCACGGGCGCGTGGGACGAGCCGGACCCGGTACGGCGGGTGGAGCGGGTGCGTTCCTGGACGGTGCTGCCCGACCACGCTTCGGTCAACTGGGACGAGCCCGGGGCCGAGGAGCTCGCGGCCACGCTGCTGGAGCGCGGGGTGGGCGTGGAGGCGGGCATCCGGTCGGGGACGGAGGCGGCACGCCGCTTCCTGGCCTCTCCCCTGGCGCCCCGCGTGACGCGGGTGCTGGCCGAGGTGGCGGACCCGGACCCCGCGACCGCTCTGTCCACGGCCCGGTCCCTGCTGGACGAGCTGGGCGCGGCCCACGGCGTACCGGTGCTGCTGCACGGCGAGGACGGCGGGGCGTGGCCCGTGGCGGGGCTGGCGATACGCCTGGGGCTGGACACCCGCATCGGCCTGGAGGACACCCTGCTCCTGCCGGACGGGCGGCCCGCCCGGTCCAACGCCCAGCTGGTGGAGGCGGTTCGGCGGCTGCAGCCGCGGCTGCCCGGAAGCGCGTGACGCTACCAGCCGGAAAACCGCTGGGCCAGCCGATTCGGCGCCGGAACAGTGGGCGGCGATGCGAAAACACCACTGAACGCACGACCCACCCCGAGGAGTCGCCGCCATGTCGACGCTGCGTGTCACCGCCGAGCTGCTGACCGTCCACGAGCATCCGAACGCCGACGCCCTGGAGCTGGCCCAAGTGGGCCTGTACCGGGCCGTCGTCGCCAAGGGCGCCTATCGCAGCGGCGACGCCGCCGTGTACATACCGGAGCAGGCCGTGCTGCCGCCCGAGCTCATAGCGGAGCTGGGGCTGACCGGGCGCCTGGCGGGCAAGGCGTCCGACCGCGTCAAGGCGGTGCGGCTGCGCGGGGAGCTGTCGCAGGGCATCGTGTGCCGGCCGCGCGCGCTCGCGGACGTGGACCTGGTGCGTGCCGCCGCCGAGGGGACGGACTTCGCGGAGCTGCTGGGCGTCACCAAGTGGGTGCCACCGGTGCCGACGACGATGGACGGCGAGGTGGAGGCGGCGCCCGACCTGCTGCCGTGGGTCGACATCGAGAACGTCCAGCGGTACCCGGACGTCTTCGAGCCGGGAGAACCGGTGGTGCTGACGGAGAAGGTCCACGGCACCGCCTGTCTGGTGACGTACGTCGCCGAGGACGAGCGGGTGTACGTCTCCTCGAAGGGATTCGGCGCCAAGGGGCTGGCGTTGAAGGAGGACCCCGGCAACCTGTACTGGCGGGCCGTGCGCGCGTACGACGTCCCGGCGGTCGCCGCGCGCCTCGCCGCCCGTCTCGGCGCCACGCGGGTCGGGATCTTCGGCGAGGTGTACGGCGCGGGGGTCCAGGACCTGGCGTACGGCGCGAACGGCCGCGCCGAGGAGGGCGTGGGGTACGCGGTCTTCGACGTGTCGGCCGAGATCGACGGCCGCGTGCGCTGGCTGGGCGCGGACGAGCTGCCGGCCGACGAGCTGCCGCTCGTACCGCGGCTGTACGCGGGGCCGTACGACATCGCGACCGTGCTGGAGCTGGCGACCGGCCGGGAGACGGTGTCGGGGCGGGAACTGCACCTGCGGGAGGGTGTGGTGATCCGGTCGGCCGTCGAGCGGTACAGCCCGGTCGTGGGCGGGCGGGCCATCGCGAAGGCGGTCAGCCCGGCGTACCTGATCCGGAAGGGCGGCACCGAATACGAGTGAGGTTTCTTGAGTCCCCTCTTGTCAACTTCGGAATGGCGCGCTATAGAAGGAGATGTAACGGTCAGCACCATCTGTGAGGACATGGAGCAGACAGAGGAGGGACCGATGATGCTGATGCGTACCGACCCCTTCCGTGAGCTCGACCGGCTCACCGAGCGGCTGATGGGCACCGCCGCGCACCCCGCGGCCATGCCGATGGACGCCTACCGCGAGGGAGACACCTTCGTCGTGCGGCTCGACCTCCCGGGGGTCACACCGGACGGCATCGACCTGGACGTCGAGCGGAACGTCCTCACCGTCCGGGCCGAGCGCCGTACGGCCCCGGAGGAGGGGGCCGAGATGGTGATCGCGGAGCGGCCGGCCGGCACCTTCAGCCGCCAGCTCTTCCTCGGCGAGACCCTGGACACCGACCGTATCGAGGCGTCGTACGACATGGGTGTCCTGACGCTGCGGATCCCGGTCGCCGAGCAGGCGAAGCCGCGCAAGATCTCCGTCAGCGGCGGCGGCGACCGCAAGGAGATCAGCGGCTGAGCCGGGCGGCGGCCACACCTCACCGTACGGGGGCGGTGGGCCCCTCCCGGCCCCACCGCCCCCGGCCCACCGGTCGAAAGGCCCAGGGAGAACCATGCGCATGCAGTGGGACGCGTTCCTGACGTCGGTGCAGGAACGCGGCGAATACCCGTCACGGCGGGAGGCCGACCGCGCCACCCGCGTCGTCCTCGCCCTGCTGGGCGCACACCTGGTCGGCAACGAGCGGGCCGAGCTGGCCGCCGGGCTGCCGGAGACGTGCGCCCTGGTCCTGCTCAACCCGCTCACCGCGGCGGAGCCCCTCAGCCCGGAGCGGTTCGTCCGTGCGACCGCCGCGTGGATAGAGGGCGCCACCGAGGAGACCGCCAAGTGGGACATCGGCGCCGTGCTGAGCGTCGTGGCCGACACGGCGGACGAGGACCTGATGCGGCGGGTCCTTCTCCAGCTGCCGCCGGGCTACGACCTACTCTTCGGTCGGCCCGGCATGACGGAGCGGGAGCCCGACGAGCAGCCGTACCAGGACCGGGCCGAGCAACCGGAGCGGTTCGCGGCTTCCGAGTAGGCGGCCCGCCCCGCGGTCCGGTCAGCCGCCCGATCCTCGGCCGCCCAATCCTCGGCCGTCCGCTTCGGACGTCCGCTTCAGTCGTCCGTTGCAGTCGTCCGTTGCGGCCGGCGCGGGCTTCGGGCGGGCGGCCTCGGGCATGAGGCGGGAGCCGGCCAGGCGCTCTCCGAAGACGTCGTCCGGGTTGGACAGCACGCACGTCTTCAGCGAGAGGCAGCCGCATCCGATGCAGTCGGTGAGGTGGTCGCGCAACCGGCTGAGCTGCTTGATGCGTTCGTCCAGCTCCGAGCGCCAGGCCTCGGAGAGGCGGGCCCAGTCCTCCCGGGTCGGCGTGCGCTCCTCGGGGAGTTCGGCGAGGGCGTCCCGGATCGTGGCGAGCGGGATGCCGACGCGTTGCGCGGCGCGGACGAAGGCCACACGGCGCAGCGCGTCCCTGCCGTACCGGCGCTGGTTGCCGCTGGTGCGCCGGCTGCTGATCAGGCCCTTGGACTCGTAGAAGTGCAGGGCGGACACGGCCGCGCCACTGCGCGCGGACAGCTGTCCGACCGTGAGCTCGTGGATCTTCTCTGGAATCTTCGGCACCCGTCGCACCCTACTGGCCGTGCCGGAGCGTCCGTTGACAGGAGCCCTCTCCCCCGACCATGCTGAGCAAGCGCTTAGACATCACAGTCAGGTCAGGGAGCTGGGACATGGCAGAGCCGAGGATCTTCACGTCCGCCGACGAGCTGCGCGCCGCGGTCGGCGAGCAGCTGGGCCACAGCGACTGGCTGGAGGTCGACCAGAAGCGGATCGACCTCTTCGCCGAGGCCACCGGCGACCACCAGTGGATCCATGTGGACCCGGAGCGGGCGGCGACCGGCCCGTTCGGCACGACCATCGCGCACGGCTACCTCACCCTGTCGCTGCTGCCGCTGTTCGTGCCGCAGGTCTTGCGGGTGGAGGGCGTGAAGATGGGCGTCAACTACGGGACCAACAAGGTCCGCTTCCCCGCCCCCGTGCCGGTCGGCTCGCGGCTGCGCGCGACCGCCGCGCTCCAGGGCGTCGAGGAGGCGGGCGGCGGCGTGCAGGTGACCGCGCTGGTGACGGTGGAGCGCGAGGGCGGCGACAAGCCGGTGTGCGTCGCCGAGTCGGTGTCCCGCTACTACTTCTGAGCCCGGGGCGCCCCCGGGGCCCCCACCATGCGCAGGACGAGGTCGGCGTAGAGCGCGCCGACCTCGTCGGGCGTCCGGCGCCCCGCGGTGTTGAACCAGCGGGCCACGTCGATGCAGAGCGAGAGCACGGCGAGGGTGGTGCCGGAGACGTCGGGCACGTCGAACTCACCCGCCGCCACGCCGTCGTTGATGATGCGGCGCACCACCGCGTCGCTCTTGCGGCGCAGCTCGTGGATCTCGGCGCGGTGCTCCTCGCTCAGCGAGTCGAGCTCGTACTGGACGACCCGGGCGGTGGTGCGCCGCCCGGCGTGCCAGCGGACGAAGGAGCGCACGGCGTCGGCGAGCCGCTCCGCGGCGGTGCCGGGGCCGCTCTCCGCGGCCTGGAGGATCTTCAGGGCCTTCACGTGGCCGATCCGGCTGATCCGGTGGAGCAGCTCTTCCTTCGTCTTGTAGTGGATGTAGAGCGCGGCCGGGCTCATCCCGGCGCGGCTCGCGATGTCACGCGTGGTGGTGGCGTGGTACCCGCGCTCGGCGAAGGCGTCGACGGCGGCGACCAGCAGCCTCCTGGCCGCCTCCGGTGTGACCTCGTCCCACGGCGTGTCCTCGCCGCCGGCCGTCTCCTCCGCCGTGCTCATCGCGTGCGCCCCTTCCATGACCTGCAGGACGAACACCATACCGCGACGGTGAGCAAGCGCTTAGAGCTGCGCGGCGCCCGGCGCCTCAGAGCTTCTGGAAGGGGTCGTGCTCGGCCAGGAGCTTCTCCAGGCGGGCCTGGTCGACGCGGCTGACGATCTGGCCGGCCTCCTGGCGGTCGCGTACGACCTTGGCCAGGGTGAAGGCGGAGGTGGTGAGGTACAGGACCGCGATGGCCAGGAAGGCGCGGACCCAGGCGTCGGCGTCCAGGTTGAAGATGCCGATGGCCACCGCGCCCAGGGCGAGCGCGAAGGAGGCCACGGCCTGGCCGTAGTAGGCGGCCGTGTTCTGCTGCTTGACCGGTGTGTCGCTCATGGCCACGAGCATGCGCCCGCCGGGGCCCGGGCCACATCCGCTCCCGTACTCAGAGGCGGTACTCAGGATCGGTACCCGGCAGCGGCGCTCAGAAGGCGGAGACGCCCGTCAGCGCCCGCCCGATGATGAGCTTCTGGATCTGGCTGGTGCCCTCGTAGAGCGTCATCACGCGCGCGTCGCGCAGCAGTTTGCCGACCGGGTACTCGTCGATGTAGCCGTAACCGCCGAAGACCTGGAGGGCGTTGTTGGCGCACCGTACGGCGGCCTCGGAGGCGAAGAGCTTCGCCTGGGAGGCGGCGGTGGCGAACCTCTCGCCCCGGTCGACGAGATCGGCCACCCGCCAGGTCAGCAGCCGGGCCGCGTCGACGTCCACGGCGATGTCGCTGATCAGTTCCTGCACGAGCTGGTACGAGGCGATCGGCTTGCCGAACTGCTCGCGCTCGCCCGCGTACCGCACGGCCGCGTCCAGCGCCGCCTGTGCGATGCCGACGCACCCGGCGGCGACCGACATGCGGCCCTTGGCGAGCGCCGACATCGCGATCGAGAAGCCCTTGCCCTCGGGGCCCAGGAGGGCGGAGGCGGGCACCCGCACGTCCTCCAGGACCAGCTCGGCGGTGGCCTGCCCGCGCAGGCCGAGCTTGCCGTGGACGGTGCGGCGGGTCAGGCCGGGGGTGTCGGCCGGTACGAGGAAGGCGGAGACGCCCCGGTGGCCGGGGGTGTCGTTGGTGCGGGCGAAGAGGAGCACCACATCGGCCCAGGTGCCGTTGGTGATGAACATCTTGCTGCCGTTGACGACGTAGTCCTCGCCGTCGCGCACCGCGCGGGTGGTGAGGCTTCCGGCGTCGGAGCCGGTGCCGGGTTCGGTGAGGCCGAAGCAGCCCAGGGCGTCCCCGGCGGTGAGGCGGGGCAGCCAGTGGCGCTTCTGCTCCTCGCTGCCCCAGGCGGCGATGGTCTTGGTGACCAGGCCGAGCGAGACCGAGACGATGCCGCGGACGGAGGAGTCGCCGCGCCCCAGCTCCTCGGTGACCAGGCAGTACGCGAGGTGGTCGCCGCCGCTGCCGCCGTACTCTTCGGGGATGGTGAGGCCGAGGAAGCCGACCTCGCCGAGCTTCTTCACGATCGACCGGTCGACGCTCTCGGCGCGGTCCCAGGCGACGACGTGCGGGGCGATCTCGCGCCGCACGAACTCCTCGGCGAGCTGCCGGACGGCCGCCTGCTCCTCGCTCAGCTCCAGGTCCACGGCGCGACACCCTCCCGTTAACTATCACTGCTAGTTTCTTTTCGGCAGGGCCTACTATGTGTCGCATGGCCCGACCGCGCAAGCCCCTCCTCAGCAGAGAACGCATCGTCACCGCGGCGCTCGCGCTCGTGGACGCGGAGGGCCTCGACGCGGTCTCGACCCGCCGCCTCGCCGCCGAACTCGGCGTCAGCGGACCCTCGCTCTACAACCACTTCCGCAACAAGGACGAGATCCTGGACGCGGTCGCCGACTCCGTCAGCGCCCAGATCGACCTGTCGATGTTCGACGAGGCCGACGGCCGCGACTGGCGTACGGCGCTGCACGACTGGGCGGTCTCCTACCGCGCCGCGCTCGCCGACCACCCGCACATCGTCCCCGTCCTCGCCCGCGGCCCCGGCCGCCGCCCGGCCGGCCTGCGCGTGGCCGACGCCGTCTTCGGCGCGATGGTCCGCGCGGGCTGGCCCCCGGCGCACGCCACCCACATCGGCGCGCTGATGCGGTACTTCATCACCGGCTCGGCCCTCGGCTCCTTCGCGCGCGGCTTCGTCGACGACGAGACGGCGTACGACCCCGCCGACTACCCGCACCTGGGCCAGGCGCACCTGCTCGCCGAGCACCAGAAGCAGGTCGACGAGGGCGCCTTCGAGACGGGGCTGCGGGCGCTGCTGGACGGGCTGGCGGTGCGGTACGAGTCCGTGAGCCGTGGGCACGCTTCGGCCGCCGCCGAACAGTAGGTGCCGCATCCTGGGGGCATGGCCCCCAGAGACCTCGCCGCGTTCGCGGCGCTCTTCGCCGATGAGACGCGTGCCGCCTTCTGCCTCGCCCTGCTCGACGGGCGGGCCTGGACCGCCGGGGAGTTGGCCCGGCACGCGCGGGTGGCGGCGTCGACCACCAGTGAGCACCTGGGGCGGCTCGTCGCGGGTGGGGTGCTCGTGGAGGAGCGGCAGGGGCGGCACCGGTACGTACGGCTGGCCGGGGAGCGGATCGCGCACCTGATCGAGGACCTGGCGGCGCAGGCGACGGCCGGGCGGGAGCCGCGGGCGCCGCGCTCGCTGCGGGCGGCGAGCGTGGACGGCGCCATGGCGCGGGGGCGCACATGTTACGACCACCTCGCCGGGAGGCTCGGCATCGCCGTCACCGAGGCCATGACCGTACGGGGGCTGCTGCGGCAGGACACGGGGTTCGCGCTCACCGACGCGGGGGTGGACTGGTTCCGCGCGAAGGGGATCCCGCTGGAGCCGAAGGGGCGGCGTCCGATGGCGCGCGGCTGCCTGGACTGGACGGAACGCAAGCCCCATCTGGCGGGAGTGGCGGGCGCGGCCCTGTGCCGGCACGCGCTCGACGCCGGCTGGTGCGTACGGATCGGGTCCGAGCGGGCCGTGAAGGTGACGGCGGACGGCGAGCGGGCGCTGCACGCGCTGCTCGGGATCGAGCCCGTGACACTTCGGTGAGCGCCGAACGGTTCCCGCCGTACGGTCGGCCCATGACCGACTCCCCGAAGTCACCGCTCCTTCCGCTCGCCGCCGCCGGTGTCACCGTCGTGCTCTGGGCCTCGGCCTTCGTGTCGATCCGCAGCGCCGGCGCCGCGTACTCCCCCGGCGCTCTCGCCCTGGGGCGGCTGCTCGCCGGCGCGCTCACCCTCGGGTGCGTGCTGCTGATCCGGCGTGAAGGGCTGCCGCCGCGCGCCGCCTGGCCCGGGATCCTGGTGTCGGGCCTGCTCTGGTTCGGCGTCTATATGGTGGTGCTCAACTGGGGCGAGCAGGAGGTCGACGCGGGCACCGCCGCGATGATCGTGAACATCGGGCCGATCCTGATCGCCCTGCTGGGCGCGCGTGTGCTGGGCGAGGCGCTGCCGCCGCGCCTGCTGGCCGGGATGGCGGTGTCGTTCGCGGGCGCGGTCGCCGTGGGCCTGTCCATGTCCGGCCGGACCGGCGCGGGGCACGCCTCCGTCCTCGGGGTGCTGCTGTGCCTGCTGGCGGCGGTCGGGTACGCGGCGGGGGTCGTGGCGCAGAAGCCGGCGCTGGCGCACGCGAGCGCCCTCCAGGCGACGGCGTACGGCTGCCTGACCGGCGCGGTGCTGTGCCTGCCGTTCGCCGGACAGCTCGTCGACGAGGCGGGCCGCGCGCCGCTGTCCGCCACGCTCAACATGCTCTACCTGGGCGTCTTCCCGACGGCGCTGGCGTTCACGACGTGGGCGTACGCGCTGGCCCGTACGACGGCGGGGCGGCTGGGCGCCACGACGTACGCCGTGCCCGCGCTGGTGGTGCTCATGTCGTGGCTGTTCCTCGACGAGCTGCCGGGGGCCCTGACGCTGGCCGGTGGCGCCCTGTGCCTCGCGGGTGTGGCGGTGTCGCGCTCCCGGCCGCGGCGCGCGGCGCGGCCGGGAGCTCCGAAACAGGAGCAGGAGCTGGGCTAGAACACGACCAGCGCCCGGCCGCCCTTGCCCGCGATCATGTTCTCGAAGGCGGCCGGGATGCCGTCCAGCCCGATCCGCTCGGTCACCAGGGCGCCCAGGTCGAGGCGCCCGGCCCGGATGTGCCCGGCGAGGAGGGGCAGGTCCTCGACGGGGTTGGAGTTGCCGTACACGCAGCCGGACAGGGTGCGGCCCCAGTGGAAGATCTCCAGGGCGTTGAAGGTGACCTGCTGGTCCTTGCCGCCGATGCCGACGACCGTGGTGCGGCCGCCGCGCCGGGTGGAGTCCCAGGCGGTACGGATGGCCGTGGCGCGACCGGCGCACTCGATGGCCACGTCGGCGCCGTGCCCGCCGGTGAGCTTGCGGATCTCCTTGGCGGTGGTCTCGGAGGCGACCACGTACTCCGTGGCGCCGGCCCGGCGGGCGAGCTCCTCCTTCTCCGGCGACACGTCGACGGCGATGAGGGGTCCCGCGCCCGCGATCCGGGCCGCCTGGAGGGTGGCGAGGCCCACGCCGCCGATGCCGAACACGACGACCGACTCGCCCGCGCGGACGCGGGCGGAGTGGTGGACCGCGCCCCAGCCGGTGAGGACCGCGCAGCCGAGCAGGGCGGCGTCGACGAGCGGGACGCCGTCCGGCACCGGCAGGACGCAGTTGGCCGCGACGACGGTCTCCTCGGCGAACGCGGCGACGTTCAGGCCCGGGTGGAGCTCCGTGCCGTCCTCGGTGACGGCGTAGACGCTGCCCGCGCCGGTGAGGGCGTCGGCGCACAGCCACACCTCGCCGAGCGAGCACGGGTGGCAGGAGCCGCAGGACGGCGCCCAGTTGAGGACGACGCCGTCGCCGGGGGCGACATGGGTGACGCCCTCGCCGACGGCCAGGACGGTCCCGGCGCCTTCGTGGCCGAGGACGGCGGGGACGGGCACGCGCATGGTGCCGTTGGACAGGGACAGGTCCGAGTGGCAGACACCGGCGGCGGCGAGGCGGACCCTCACCTGGCCGGGGCCGGGCTCGGGGAGCTCGATGCCGGTGATCTCCAGCGGAGCACCTATGGCGGGCAGGACGGCGGCGCGGACCACGATCTTCTTCTCCCGGGCGGTCAGAACTGGAGGGACTTGGTCTGGAGGTACTCGGCGAGGCCGTGGGTCCCGAGCTCGCGCCCGACGCCCGACTGCTTGTAGCCGCCGAAGGGGGCCAGCGGGTTGAACCGGCCGCCGTTGATGTCGACCTGGCCCGCCTCCATGCGGCGCGCGAAGGCGACGGCCTCCGCCTCGTCGCCGGCCCACACCGCACCCGCGAGGCCGTAGACCGTGCCGTTGGCGATGCGCAGGGCGTCCTCCTCGTCCTCGTACCGCAGGATCGACACGACGGGGCCGAAGATCTCCTCCTGGGCGATGGTCATCTCCGGGGTGACGTCCGCGAAGACGGTCGGGCTGACGTAGTAACCCCGGTCGAGGGGCGCGTCGGCGCCGCCCGTGACGAGCCGTGCGCCCTCCTCGACGCCCTTCTCGATGTAACCGCGCACGCGCTGGAGCTGCTTGGCGTTGACCATCGGCCCCAGCCGGTCGCCGGGGGTGTACTTGGCGACGGCCTCCGTCGCGATGGCGACGGCCTCGTCGTACTGGTCCTTGTGCACCAGGACGCGCGTGAGGGCGCTGCACCGCTGGCCGGAGTTGGACAGGGCGTTGGCGATGCCCACGGTCACCGCCTTGGCGAGGTCGGCGGAGGGCAGGATGACGTTGGCGGACTTGCCGCCGAGCTCCAGCGCGACCTTCTTGACGGCGGCGCCCGCGATGGCGCCGATCTTCCGGCCGACGGCGGTCGAGCCGGTGAAGGAGACCAGGTCCACCCCGTCGTGCTCGGCCAGGGCCTGGCCGGCGACCGGGCCGAGACCCGTCACCAGGTTGAACACCCCGGCGGGGAAACCGGCGTCGTGGACGGCCTCGGCGAAGAGCTGGGCGGTCAGGGGCGTGTCCTCGGCGGGCTTGAGGACGACGGTGCACCCGGCGGCCAGGGCGGGCGCCACCTTGGCGACGAGCTGGTGCAGCGGGTAGTTCCAGGGCGTGATCGCGCCCACCACACCGACCGGTTCGAGCAGCACGGTGGAGTTGCCCACCTTCTCCTCGAACGGGTACGAGGCCGCCATCTCGGCGTACGTGCCGGTGACCAGGACCGGCAGGCCGACGTGCACCTGCTGGGCGAGCTGCCGAGGGGCGCCGAGCTCGGCCGTCACGGTCTCGGCGATCTCCTCCGCGCGCGCGGTGAGCGCGTCGCGCAGGGCGGTGAGCCGGGCGGCCCGCTCGGCGGGCGCGGTCGCGGCCCAGGCCGGGAAGGCCGCGCGGGCGGCCCGTACCGCGGCGTCGACGTCCTCGGCCGTGCCGGCCGGGACATGGGCGATGACCTGCTCGTCCGCCGGGTTCACCACGGCGATGGTGTCGGTGCCGGCGGCGGGCCGCCACGTCCCGCCGATGTACATCCCGTCGTGGGCCTTCATCCGCTTCTCCTTGTGTGGGCTTGGGTGGGCCTTCGGAGCCGTGCCACTGGGTCGTCCACTGAGTCGTCCGGCACCAAACTAGCGGTGGTAGTTTTCTGGCGCCAGAGGATGCCGGACCGACCACATCACATCAGAAGTCCACGGAGGTGCGTTCGTCGAGGCGGGCCACCGACTCCTGGCCGAAGGCGAGCCGGTAGGCGTCGCGGATGCGCTCGATCCTCGGATCGCGGGCCTTGGCCTCCGCCACCGGGTACAGCAGGATCAGCTCGTACGACCGCTCCCGCTCGATCCGGCCGCTCGCGTCCCGCCACTGCCCGCGCCCGTCCTGCACGGTCAGCCCCTCCGGGAAGGCGGGCGTGACCTCGCGGTCGACGAACGCCGTGAACTGCTGGTCCGTGACGTCCGGGCCGCCGTCGGGCCGCTCGGTCCCGAAGAGCAGGCGCGTCTCCAGATAGGCCGCGCCCCGGGCGGTGGCCGCGCCACCGGTGTCGCGCCCGCCGAGGGTGTCGAGGTTCGCGTACGCGGCGGGGGCGCCGGCCGCGAGCAGGACGGTCGCCGTGGTGACGGCCAGGCGGGCGCGGGTGCGGGTGGCGGCGGCGAGGATCGGCATGGCGGGCCCTTTCGTACGAGGGGGGCGAGCGCCGATCACTCTGGCAGTCCACCGTCGCGCGATCCGGCCGAAACTCCGAACTCGACCGGATCCGCGCGTCGGTGGCGGCTCTACGCCTCCCGGTGCGTCACCCGCCCCGCCGCGACCGTGAGCCGGATCGGCGCCTCGGCGACCTCGTCGGCCGGCGCCTCCACCGGGTCCACCGCGAACGCCGTCAGGTCGGCGCGCAGGCCCGGCGCGACGCGGCCCGCCACGGACTGCTCGCCCGCCGCGACCGCCGCGTGCGTGGTGCACCCCTCCAGGGCCATCAGCCCGGTCAGCCCCCGGCCCGCCGAAGCGGCCCCGCGCGGCGCGCGGGCGGTGGCGAGTACCTGCCGGGCGTCGTAGTGGGCGATCGGCCAGTCCGAGCCGAGCGCGAGGTAGGCCCCCACGTCCCGCAGGTCGCGGCAGCGCCAGGCGCGCGACGCCCGCTCGTCGCCGAGGCGCCTGGACCACTCGTCGGTGTGGTCGGCGCGCGTGTACGCGGTGTGCGGCGGCTGCATGGAGGCGATGACGCCGAGGTCGGCGAAGCGGGCGAGCTGATCGGCGGGGAGCGTCTCGATGTGCTCGATCCGGTGCCTGAGGCGCCCGCTCTCCCCCAGAGCCTCGACGGTGTCGAGGACGTGCCGTACGGCGGCGTCACCGATCGCGTGGGTGGCGGTCCGTACGCCCGCCGCGTGGAGCCGGCGTACGGCGGCGCTGTACGCGGCCGGGTCCGGCCAGAAGGCGTCCGTGCCCTGGCCGTGGCAGTCGGCGTGCTCCAGCCAGGCCGTACCGCCCTCGACGGTGCCGTCCATGAAGAACTTCACGCCGCCGACGAGCCAGTCCCTCCCGCGCAGCCGCTGCAGGGCCACGAGCTCGTCCAGCGCCTCCTCGTCGGCGCCGGGCATGCACCACGGGGCCAGCCGCAGCCGTAGCGGCAGGTCGGTCGCCTCCTCGACGGAGGCCAGCAGTTCCGGTACGTCGCCGTCGCCGAGGTCCATGACGTGGGCACCGGTCAGGCCGGTCGCGGCCATGGCGGACAGCAGCTCGACGAGCCGGGCGCGCCGCTCGGCCCGGGAGGGCTTCGGCACCACCGCGGTGACCAGCGCCATGGCGGCGTGCTCGATCAGATGGCCGGTGGGCCGCCCGTCCGCGTCGCACACGATCTCGGAGCGCTGGTCGAACGAGCGGGGCCCGTCGATGCCCGCGGCCCGCAGCGCGGCCCCGTTGGCGAGCGCGGAGTGGCCGTCGTACAGGCGGATGAAGACGGGGACGCCGGGCAACGCCTCCTCGATGAGCGCCCGGTCGACGCGGCGGCCGCCGAAGGTGTTGTGGTCGAGGCCGTACGCGACGACCCAGCCGCCGGTGCGCTCGGCGCCGCGCAGCGCCGCCCGCAGTCCGTCCAGGTCGGTGACGGCGGAGAGGTCGAGTCCGGTCGCCATCTCCAGGCCCCAGACGGGGTGGCTGTGGGAGTCGGTGAGGCCGGGGGTGACGGTGGCTCCGGCGAGGTCGACGGTCTCGGTGCCGGGGCCGGTCCACTCCGGTACGTCGGCGGCGTCGCCGACGGCGGCGATGAGGCCGTCCCGTACGGCCACGGCGGTGGCGTGCGGACGGGTGGGGTCGAGGGTGCGGACCCGGGCGCCGGTGAGGACGAGGTCGGCTGCGGTCACGTGCGTACTCCCTGCTCGATGTCGGTGGTGTCCGCCGGGTCGGTGGTGTCCGCCGGGTCGGTGGTGTCCGCCGGGTCTTCCGGCTCCTCGGCGAAGCGCGCGTACACCTCCGGGCGGGTGCGCCGCAGCCGGAAGGCGAGCAGCACACCGAGGACGAAGACGGCCGGTACGAGCGCGACCAGGATGGTGTTGACGGTGGTGGAGGCCCCGGTGAACACGTCGATCTTCGAGACGACCAGTCCGATCGCGGCGGTGAGCAGCACGGCTGCGGCGACGGGCGCGACCACCGTCCGTACGACGCCCTCGGTGTGGCGGACGCGGCGGAAGTAGAAGGGGATGGCGAGGGCGGCGAGCAGCTGGAGCGCCATCAGGCCGAGGCCGCCGGGGGTGTTGAGCCACAGCAGGAGCTGGGTGTACGGGTCGGCTCCGGCGAGCGCGAAGGCGAGGACCAGGGCCAGGCCGAGGATGGTCTGGGCGGCGCCGACGACGTACGGCGAGCGGTGGCGCGGCTGCACCGTGGCGAAGGCGCGGGGCAGGACGCCCTCCTCGGCGAGGGCGAGGCCGTAGCGGTTGATGGCGTTGTGGAAGGCCAGCAGCGAGGCGAGGATGCTGGTCACGATGAAGACGTGCATCAGGTCCGCGGCCCAGCCGCCCACGAAGGTGGTGATGGCGGCGAAGAACAGCCCGCCGGGGTCGTCGCCCGCCGCCTCGACGACCTGCGCGTCGCCGAAGGCCTGGATCACGGTCCAGACGATGAAGGCGTAGAAGAGCCCGAGGAAGCACACGGCGATGTACGTCGCCCGGGGGATGGTGCGGCCGGGGTCGCGGGCCTCGCGGCGGTAGATCACCGTGGACTCGAAGCCGGTGAAGGCGGTGAACGCGAAGGCGAGGACGGCGGCCGTGCCGGGCACCAGGAAGCTGTCGGGCGCGAAGGACGCGAGCGAGAGCCCGTGCGCGCCCCCCTTGAGGAGTACGCCGCCCGCGAGGAGGACGAGTATGCCGGTCTCGGCGACGAGCAGGACGCCGAGGACCTTGGCGCCGAAGTCGATGGAGCGGTAGCCGCCGTACCAGATGAGCAGCAGCCCGGCGAGGGAGACCGGCAGCCAGGGGACGTCGACGCCCCACAGGGCGTGGGCGGTGTCGGCGGTGGCGGTGCCGAGGAGCCCGTAGACCCCGATCTCCATGCCGTTGTAGCCGATCAGGGCGAGGAGGGCGGCGCCGACGCCGGCGGGTTTGCCGAGGCCCTGGGTGATGTACGCGTAGAAGGCGCCGCCGCTGCGGACGTGGCGGCTCATGGTGGTGAAGCCGACGGCGAAGACCGCGAGGGTGACGCCGGCGATCAGGTACCCGACGGGGGCGCCGATCCCGCCGAGCACGATGGCGATGGGCGCGACGCCCGCCATGACGGTGAGCGGGGCGGCGGCGGAGATGACGAAGAAGGCGATGTCGGAGGTTCCGAGCGTGCCGGTACGGAGCCGGACGGCGGGCGACGCGGGCCCGCCGGCTCTCTCCGGGGACGCCTGGTCGGAGGTCACGGACATGGGTGTGCTGAGCCCTTCTGCGTACGGGAGCGGGGGCTACGGCCTGGGGGAACCGGAAACCTAAAGGCTTTCGGTTGCGGCAATGTAGCCTCCGTGGGGGCATCCGGGAAGACCTCACGAAGGGGACGCGACGATGGGACGGCCGCGCACGCCACTGCTCGACCGGGCGCGCATCACCACGACGGCGCTCGAACTGGTGGCGGAGCAAGGGGAGTTCAGCGTTCCGCAGATCGCCCGGCGGCTCGGGGTGCAGACGGCCTCGGTGTACCACCATGTGGACGGCCGGGACGGCATCGTCGAACTGATGCGTGAGCGGGTGTGCGCGGCCGTCGACACGGCGACCCTCGAAGCGGCCCCGTGGGACGAGGCCCTGATCGCCTGGGCCCGCTCCTACCGCGCCGCCTTCGCCGCGCACCCGCGCGTCATCCCGCTGCTCATGACGTCACCGGTGCGCGCGCCCAAGGTGCTGGAGCAGTACGAACAGGCCGTCGGGCTGCTGCTGGGCGCGGGCTTCGCGGCGGAGGACGTCATGCCGCTGCTGACCGGCCTGGAGAACCTGGTCCTGGGCTCGGCGCTCGACCTGACGGCGCCCGAGGCGATGTGGGAGCTGCCCGACGAGACGAGCACGCCCCGGCTGGCGCTCGCCCTGGCGGCGGTGGGCCCGGGGCGCGCCGAGGCGGCCTTCGAGGCGGCGCTGGAGGGGCTGGTGGCGCACTGCCGGAGGGTGCTGGCGGTGACGAAGGCGGGGGCCGCGGAGGCGGGCGGGGCCTAGGGCAAGGCTCGGGAGCCTGACGGGGCCTGGGAGCCGCGGGAGCTCGGCCAGCCTGACGGGGCCTGGGAGCCGCGGGAGCTCGGCCAGCCCTGACGGGGCCCAGGATCCGCGCGGTGCCCGGGGTCCGCGCGGGCCTCAGCGGGACGGTTGACCCACGCCGCGGCGGCGGGCGGCCCGTGCCGGTTCGCCCCCCGCCGGTTCGCCCCCCGCCGCGCCGGGCTGCCGCCCGACCCGTACCCCCAGGGCCGCCGCCACCAGCAGCAGCCCGCCGAGCACCACGAACGGCGCGGCCGGGCCCGCCGCGCCCGCCACCAGGCCCGCCGAGGCGGGCGCGGCGACCTGGCCGAGGCGGTTGCCGGTCAGGCGCAGGGCCAGCGCGGTGGACCGGGCCCGGTCGGGGGCGGCCCGCACCACGGTCGTCATGGACAGCGGCTGGCCCACGCCGAGGCAGAAGCCCAGCACCGCCAGCATCGGCGCGAGCACGGAGACCGGGACGGGCAGCGCGATCGCGGCGCACAGCAGCCCGGCGAGCAGACAGGTGACGGTCAGCAGCACCGTGCGGCCCAGCAGCCGGATCATCGGCGTCATGACCAGGCGGCAGGCGATCGTGGCGGCGGCGCGCAGGCTCAGCAGCAGCCCGATGGTGGCGGGGGCGATGGAGCGGTGCTCTCCGATGACCGGGAGGTAGGCGGTGAGGATGTCCGTCGCGGACAGGACGGCGAGGCTGATGAAGATCCCGGCGGGCACGCCGCGCGCCCGCAGGATCCGGCGCACGGGAACCTTGTCCGCCGCCGCACGCGCCCCCGGCCGTTCCGTACGGTCCGTACGGTGCTCGATGCGCCACAGCGACGCCAGCGACACGGCTCCGACGGCCGCCGACACGACGAGGGCGAGGGCGCTCGTGCGGCCCAGGGCGCCGTCCTCGCCGGAGATCAGCAGGCCCGCGGCGACCGGCCCGATGAGCTGGCCCAGCGAGGCGCCGATGGTGAAGTACCCGAAGTTCCGGTCCTGTTCGGTGGCGGCGGGCGGGGACTGGCGGGCGACGATCGACTGGGCGCCGATGACGAAGCACAGGTGCCCGAGCCCCATGACGCCGCTCCACGCCGCCATCGCGGGCAGGGACCCCGCCGTACCGCTCAGCGCGCAGCCGCCCGCTATCAGCACCACCCCGGCGGGCAGCAGCGGCGCGCACCGCCCCCGGTCGGTCCTGCGCCCGAGCGGTACGGCCGCGAAGAGCGGCAGCAGGGCGTACACGCCCGCGATGACGCCGACCGCGCGCTCGTCCGCGCCCAGGGAGAGGGCGCGGTACGAGACGGCGGGCCGCGCCATCGACACCGCCGCCTGCGCGAAGCCGAAGGCGATGACGAGGCGCAGCAGCCAGTACCGGTGGGGCCGCGTGGGCTGGCGCGGCATCAGATGATGCCGAAGAGGATCCCGGCGCCGAGCACCACCAGCGAGGTGAGCGCGGCCCACTTCACGGTGAAGCGGGTGTGGTCGCCGAACTCGACCTTCGCCATGCCGACCAGGACGTACACCGCCGGCACCAGCGGGCTCGACATGTGCAGGGCCTGGCCGACGAGCGAGGCGCGGGCGATCTCCAGCGGCGACACGCCGTGCGCGGCACCGGCCTCGGCGAGGACCGGCAGGACGCCGAAGTAGAAGCCGTCGTTCGACATGAAGTACGTGAGCGGGAGGCTGAGCAGGCCGGTGACGAGGGCCATGTGCGGGCCCATGCCCTCGGGGATGGCGCCGACGAGCCAGTCGGCCATGTGCTTGACCATGCCGGTGCCGGTGAGGACGCCGGTGAAGACGGCCGCGGCGAAGACCATCCCGGAGACGTTGAGAACGTTGTCGGCGTGGGCGGCGATGCGGGCCTTCTGGTCGGGCATGTGGGGGAAGTTGACCGTGAGGGCGAGGGCCGCGCCGATGAGGAAGAGCACCGGGATCGGCAGCAGCTCCATGATCATGGCGGCGAGGAGCGCCACCGTGAGGGCCGCGTTGAACCAGTACAGCTTCGGGCGGAGGGTGGGCCGGTTCGGGTCGAGGCCCTGGAAGCCGCCCTCGGCCTGCGGCCCGGTCTCCGGCAGGTCGGCGCCGCCGACGGCGGCCGTCGTGGGCCGGCCCTCTCCGCCGCCGGTGGCGACCAGCACCGTCTCGGCCTGCGGCTCCAGCGCCTCGTCCAGCGTCAGGTAGCCCAGCCGCTTGCGCTCGCGCCGCCCGAGGACGTACGCCAGGGCGAAGACGAAGAGCAGGCCGACGCCGAGGGCCGGGATCATCGGTACGAAGATGTCGCCGGCGTCCAGCTTGAGGGCGGTGGCGGCGCGGGCGGTGGGGCCGCCCCAGGGGAGGGTGTTCATGACGCCGTTGGCGGTGGCGGCGATACCGGTCATGACGACGAGGCTCATCTTCAGGCGCTTGTAGAGCGGGTACATCGCCGAGACCGTGATCATGAAGGTGGTGGAGCCGTCGCCGTCGAGCGACACGATCGCGGCGAGCACCGCCGTGCCGACCACCACGCGCATCGGGTCGGCCTTGCAGAAGCGCAGGATGCCCCGGACGATCGGGTCGAAGAGGCCGACGTCGATCATCACGCCGAAGTAGACGATGGCGAACATCAGCATCGCGGCGGTGGGCGCGAGGTTGCCGACCCCTTCGATGACGTAGTCGCCGAGCTGCGCGCCTTGTCCGACGAGGACGCAGAAGAGTGCGGGGATGAGGACGAGCGCCGCGATCGGCGACATCTTCTTCAGCATGATCAGGACCAGGAAGGTCGCGATCATGGCGAAGCCGAGGATTGTCAGCATGGAGGACACCTAACGTTCACCCTTGAACTCCACCGGGGGGAGCGGCGGTCCGGATGACGTTAGGTGGCCCGTTCAGCCGTTAACAAGGTGTTGACGCGTGAGCAATACGAGCAAAACCCCAGGTCACCGGCTGGGTGTCACCTCCACGGGGAAGCCGTTGAGCACGGCGGTGCCGGACAGCGGGTCGAGCAGGGTGCCGTCGAGGAGCTGGTTGACGTTGACGCCGGGGCGCGTCGAGGCGACCGCCAGGCGGGTGCCGGGCCGGTCGTGGCCCCAGCCGTGCGGCAGGCTCACCACTCCCCTGCGTACCGCGTCGGTGATCTCCACCGGGGCCTGGAGCTCGCCGCCGGCGCCCTTGACGCGGGCGGGGGCGCCGTCGGTGAGGCCGAGGCGGGCGGCGTCGTCGGGGTGGACCTGGAGGGTGCAGGTGTTGGTGCCGCCGTTGAGGGCGGGGATGTTGTGCAGCCAGCTGTTGTTGGAGCGCAGGTGGCGGCGGCCGACCAGGACGAGGGAGTCGCCGCGCGGTTCCAGGGCGGCGCGCAGCCGGGGGAGGTCGGCGGCGATCGGCTCCGGCAGGAGCTCGACGCGTCCGCTGCGGGTCTTCAGGACCTGCGGGAGGCGGGGCTTGAGCGGGCCCAGGTCGATGCCGTGCGGGTGCTCCCGGAGCCGGTCGAGGGTGAGGCCGTCGTACGGGCCGAGGCGCAGCATCAGGTCCAACCGCCGCTCCGGGCCCGTGCGGCCGCCGAGCCGGGCCGCGTACTCCTCGGGGTCCTCGCCGTACGCGGGCGAATGGGGCTCGGTCACGGCCTTGGCGAGGGTGCGCTCGATGACCATGGCGTCGACGGCGCCGGGCTCGGCGCCGTGCATGCCGGTGACGGCGAGGATCAGCCGGGCGTGGATCTCGCACTCGTCCATGCGGCCGGGCTCCAGCGGGACGGCCGCCGGGGTGTAGCGGACCTGGTCGCGGACGGCGAAACCGTTGAAGGCGAAGTCGAAGTGGGCGCTCTGCGCGGGCGGTGGCGGGGGCAGGATCACGTGCGCGTGGCGGGAGGTCTCGTTCAGGTACGGGTCCACGCTGACCATGAAGTCCAGCTCGGCGAGCGCGTGGTCGAGCCGGTCGCCGTCGGGCGCGGAGAGCACCGGATTGGCGGCGATGGAGATCAGCGCGCGGACACGGCCGTCGCCCGGGGTCGTGATCTCCTCCGCGAGGGCGGCGAGCGGCAGTTCGCCCTTGGCCTCCGGGTGCCCTGAGACCCGGCTCGCCCAGCGGCCCAGCGCGAAGCCCTTGCCGGGCCCGGCGGGGCGGGGCGCGGGCGCGGTGGCGGAGAGCGGGAAGAGGGCGCCGCCGGGCCGGTCGAGGTTGCCGGTGAGGACGTTGAGGACGTCGACGAGCCAGTTGGTGAGGGTGCCGTACGCGACGGTGCTGCCGCCGATCCGCCCGTACACGGCGGCCGAGGGCGCCGCCGCCAGCTCGCGGGCGAGCTCCCGGATGGTGGCGGCGTCCACGTCGCACGCGGCGGCGACGGACTCGGGCGTGAACTCCCGTACGGCCGCCTCGACTTCCTCGACCCCCTCGACCTGCCCGGCGAGCGGTCCCGGGTCGGTGAGCCCCTCGGCGAAGAGCACCTGGGCGACGGCGGCGAGCAACAGGGCGTCCGTGCCGGGGCGGATGGCGACGTGCCGGTCGGCGAGGCGCGCGGTGCGGGTGCGGCGCGGGTCGACGACCGTGAGGGTGCCACCGCGCCGGCGCAGGGCCCTCAGCCTGCCGGGGAAGTCGGGGGCGGTGCACAGACTGCCGTTGGACTCCACGGGGTTGGCGCCGATCACCAGCAGGTGCGCGGTGCGGTCCAGGTCCGGGACGGGGATGGCGAAGGCGTCGCCGAAGAGCAGCCCGCTGGAGACGTGCTTGGGCATCTGGTCGAGCGTGGAGGCGGTGAAGAGGTTGCGGGTGCGTACCGCGCCGAGCAGCACGGGCGGGTAGAGCGCGCCGGCCATGGTGTGGACGTTGGGGTTGCCGAGGACGACCCCGAGGGCGTCGGAACCGTACCGCTCGATGAGCGGCGGCAGGCGGCGGGCGATGGTGTCGAACGCCTCGTCCCAGCTCGCTTCCCGCAGGACGCCGTCCTCGCGGAGCAGCGGTGTGCGGAGCCGGTCGGGGTCGGCGTCGATCTCGCCGAAGGACGCGCCCTTGGGGCAGATGAAGCCCTCGCTGAACACGTCGTCCCGGTCACCTCGGGCGCCGGTGACGCGGGAGCCGTCGAGGGTGAGGGTGAGCCCGCAGGTGGCTTCGCAGAGCGGGCAGATGCGCAGGGCGGTGGGCATGGAGGCCTCCGGGACAGCGGCGGTGACGCGCGGGTGCCGCGAGCATACCGACCGGTAGGCACGGTGGCGATGGCCTTGCCGTGGCACCGGGGCGGCCGGCTCACGCCAGGACGGGCCCCAGATAGGCGTGGAGCAGCGCGCGGGTCTCGGCGATGAGGGCGGGGTCCCCCGCCGGGTCGGCACGGAAGGCGAGCCGGAGGAGCGCGTCGGCGGCCTCGACGGCCACGAGCACCTTGCGGCGCATCACGACGTCGAGCGGGCGGTCGGGCGGGCGGCGGAGATGGGTGGCGAGCAGCCCGCAGAGCCGGTCGGCGACGAGGTGGTTGGGCTCGTCGTCCCCGCCGGGGCCGGCCGGGGCCGGCACCCCGAAGTCGACCAGCGCGAAGCCCGGCACGGTGCGCTTCATCGCGAGGTACTCGTCCAGGACGGCGTCGACGGCGGCGTACGCGTCCGGCGGCGCGCCCGCCGACGCACGCGGCGCCGCGTCCGGCGCCCCACCCGCCCAGACACCCGGCACCGCACCCGGCGCCGCCCCTTCCACCGGGACCGACGGCACCTCCGGCGGCTCCGGCAGCGCGGCGAGGCGGGCGGCGACGCGCTCGGCGTAGCCGTCGAGGTTGCGCCGGGCGAGGGCGGCGGCCATGGCGCGCTTGTCGGCGAAGAAGCGGTAGACCGAGCCGATCGGCACACCGGCGCGGACGGCGACCGCGCGCGTGCTCAGCGCTTCGTACCCGGTCTCGTCGAGAAGTTCCGCGCAGGCGTCGAGGATGCGGGCCAGGCGCTCGGCGCTGCGCCGCTGGACGGGCGTGCGGCGGAGGGAGCCGGTCCGGCTGGGCTGGGGCACGCGCCCCATCATGCCGCCGCCCCCGGGCCGTGTCCGCCGGGAAGCGCACCGGGCTCCACAACCGCGCCGGAAACCGCGGTCGCGCCGGAAACCGCGCGCCCGCACCGAAACCGTGGTCGCGCCGGACCCGTCCAAGCCGCACCCCTCCGGCCAGTGCACCGTTGACGGGGGGCGCCATGGAATCCTACGGTCTTGCATAGGATTCCGGATTCCTTCTGAGCAGGAGCGGGCGATGACGATCAACGACACCGAACGGGCGGTCCAGGCGCGAAAGCTCGCCGACGCCCTGGAGTACTCCCCCGGCTTCGGCAACGAGCACAGCTCCGAGGCCCTGCCCGGCGCGCTGCCGCTCGGGCGGAACTCCCCGCAGCGCGCGCCCCTCGGCCTGTACGCCGAGCAGCTGAGCGGCACCGCGTTCACCGAGCCCCGCGCGCACAACCGCCGCTCGTGGCTCTACCGCATCCGCCCCTCGGCCGCGCACCCGCCGTTCGTACGCACCGACAACGGCGCCCTGCGCACGGCGCCCTTCACCGAGACCGTCCCCGATCCCAACCGGCTGCGCTGGAACCCGCTGCCGGACCCGGCGCCCGGCACCGACTGGCTGGCCGGTCTGTGGACCCTGGGCGGCAACGGCGACGTCACCCAGCGCACCGGCATGGCCGTGCACCTGTACCACGCGAACGCCCCCATGGACCGGGTGTTCAGCGACGCCGACGGCGAGCTGCTGATCGTCCCCGAGCGCGGCGGCCTGCTGCTGCGCACGGAGTTCGGCATCCTCGCCGCGCGCCCCGGCGACGTGGCCCTGATCCCGCGCGGCGTCCGCTTCCGCGTGGAGCTGCTGGACGAGACCGCGCGCGGGTACGTGTGCGAGAACTACGGCCAGCCCTTCCAGCTCCCGGACCTCGGCCCCATCGGCGCCAACGGCCTCGCCAACGCCCGGGACTTCCGCGCGCCGGTCGCGGCGTACGAGGACGTCGAGGGCGACGTCGAGGTGGTGAACAAGTACTGCGGCAACCTCTGGACCGCGACGTACGGCCACTCCCCGCTGGACGTCGTCGCCTGGCACGGCAACCACGTGCCGTACGTCTACGACCTGCGCACCTTCAACGTCATCGGGACGATCTCGTACGACCACCCCGACCCGTCGATCTTCACCGTGCTCACCTCGCCCTCCGACACCCCGGGTCTCGCGGGCGTCGACTTCGTCGTCTTCGCGCCGCGCTGGCTGGTCGGCGAGGACACCTTCCGCCCGCCGTACTTCCACCGCAACGTGATGAGCGAGTACATGGGCCTGATCGAGGGCGCGTACGACGCCAAGGCCGAGGGCTTCGTGCCCGGGGGCGGCTCGCTGCACAACATGATGTCCGCGCACGGCCCGGACCGGGAGACCTTCGACAAGGCGAGCGCCGCCGAGCTGAAGCCGCAGAAGATCGACGACGGTCTCGCCTTCATGTTCGAGACGCGCTGGCCGGTCACCGCCACCGCCCAGGCGGCGAACGCCGACCACCTTCAGCGGGGCTACGACGACGTGTGGCAGGGTCTTGAGCGCCACTTTCGGCCGTAGTACGGAGTACACGTGACCGCCTTCGCCCCCGACTCGCTCGTCCTGAACCGGAAGCTCCCGCTCTGGTACCAGGTCTCGCAGTCCCTGCGCGCCTCCATACTCGGGCGCGCGCCGGACGCCCCCCTGCGCCTGCCCACGGAGGAGCAGCTCGCCGCGCACTACGGCGTGAGCGTGCTGACCATGCGGCAGGCGCTCAAGGAGCTGGAGGCGGAGGGCCTGATCAGCAGGCACCGGCGGCGCGGCACCTTCATCGAGCCGGGCGCCCGGCGCAGCACCCCGCGCCGGCTGCTCGGCTCGATCGACGCCATCGTGGCGCAGCAGTCGGGGGAGCTGACCACGATCCTCGGCCACGGCGGGGCCAAGGTCCCCGTCGAACTCGCCGAGCACTTCCCCGACCTGGCGGAGGTCGTCACGTACAAGCGGCTGCGCCGCGACGGCGAGAGCGGCGAGCCGACGAACTGGGCGGAGAACGCCGTCCGCCCCGAGGTGGCGGCCGGCATCGACCTCGCCGACCTGGAGCGCTGGCCGATGACGAAGGTGCTGCGCGACGCGGTCGGCGTGCGCATCAGCCGGATCACCGACACCGTCGAGGCGCGGCTCGCCGACCCCGAGACGGCGGAGCTGCTCCAGGTCCCGCTGCTGTCGCCGATCCTGCACTACACGGGTGTGACGTACGACGACGAGGGCCGGGTGGTGGACGTGGCGCGCATCCGCTACCGCGGTGACCGGTTCTCCTTCACGGTCACGGTGGAGGCGGACTGAGCGCGGTCACTAGCATGCGGCGCGTGAACGAGGATGTCCCGCTGCTCGATGTCCCGCTGCTCGACGACCTCATGCCGTGGTCCGTGGCGCCCCTGCGCCTGGGCCGGTCCTGGGTCGTCGCCCCGGACGTGCGCACGCTGCGGGCCCGCTGGGACGCGCTGGTACGGGCCGAGGGGGGTGACCGGGAGGCACTGTTCCGGCCCAGCCGGGCGCGGACGCTCACGACGGCGGTTCCCGCGCTGCCGGGGCAGCGGACCGGTACGGCCCGGTTCGCGCGGGAGACGGGTCCGTGCCCGGAGCCGGTGCGGCTGGCCCACGGCCCCCTCGACGAGCAGTGGCTGCTGCCGGACCACCGTCTGCTGGACGCGGCCCGCCCGGAGCTGTGGCGGGTGGCGGACGACCGGCAGCTCTTCGCGGTCGAGCAGGGGTACGTGCCGCAGGGCCCCGGGGCGCCCGCGCCGGGCCCGGCGCTGCTGGTGACGGCCGCGCTGCCGGACGGACGCTCCCCGGCGGGCCGCCCCGGCCGCATCAGGCCGCTGTACCGGCGGCCCGGCGGCCGCGAGCCCAACGTCGCGCCGGGGCTCCTCGCGGTGCTGAGCGCCCGGTACGGCTCCGAGGTCACCGCCGCGGACCTCCTGGCCTGGGCGCTGGCCACCGCCCGCCCCTCCCCCGCCGGGTCCGCCGTCCCGCTCCCCGCCGACCCGGCCGTGTGGGCGTCCGGCACGGCGCTGGGCCGCCGCATGGCGGAGGTCCAGCTGCGCGGCGCCCGGGGCGGCGAACGCCCCCGCCTGCCCGGCGGCCGCCGGCCCTACGTCCGCGCCGCGCTGCCGCCGCGCCCGACGACGCTGGCGTACGACGCGGAGGGCGAGGCCCTGCTCGTCGGCGACGGGGGCCGCATCGCGCCCGTACCGGCCGAGGCGTGGGAGTACCGGGTGGGCGGGGTCCGGATGCTGGAGCTCTGGTTCGAGCAGCGCACCGCCCCGGCCGCCGAGCCGGGCTCCCTGGAGGCGATCCGCCCGGCCGCGTGGCCGCAGGAGTGGACGTCCGAGCTGCTGGAGCTGATCACGGTGCTGGCGCTCCAGGCCGGGCTGGAGTCCGAGCGGCCGGACCTGTCCGGCGCGGAGCTCCTCACCCGCGCCGGCCTCCGCGCGGCCGGGGTGCTCCCCGTTCCCGCCCCGGCGCGCCGTCCCGCGTCCGTACTGGACCGGGAGGAAGAGGGCCCCGAGGGCCAACTGGCGCTGCTGTAGCCGCTCGGCCTCAGCCGAAGGAGTCCAGCACCCGCCGCAGCGTGCGCTCGAAGACGGCGTCCGCGTCGCCCGGCGCCTCCGCCTCCGCGAGGAGCGCGGCGAGGAGCGGATACGCGCCGCTCGACACCTCCCGCACCAGGTACGCCGTGCGGACGGCCTGCTCCCGCTCCTGGGACCAGGGCAGTCCGCGGCTGCGCTCCGCCATGGCGAGCTCGTTCGCGACGGTGGCCATCACCGTGCCGTTGACCATCGCGATGAGCTCCATCTTGACGCCGCCCGGCACGTCGAGCGGGGCCAGGACGCCCAGGCAGTGCTCCAGGTAGCGCAGGGCGTTGGGGCCGAACGCGTACACCGACGACATCACCCGGGTCAGCCAGGGGTGCCGGTACATGATGTCCCGGGTCTGCCGGCCCAGCGCCAGCATGTCGGCCTTCCAGTCCCCGCTCGGCGTGCCGGGCAGCTCGTACTCGCCGCTGACCGCGTCGACCATCAGCTCGTACAGGTCCTCCTTGCGCGGCACGTAGTTGTACAGCGACATCGTCCCGCAGCCCAGCTCGGCCGCCACGCGCCGCATGGACACCCCGTCGATGCCGTCGGCGTCCGCGATCCGCACCGCCGCCGCCGCGATGTCCGCGCGGCTGTACGCCGGCCTGGGGCCGCGGCCCGTGCGCTCGGGGCGCGCCCAGATCACTTCGGGTTCGGCCGCTCGGCCCGCCATGGATCATCACCTCGCCCCCATCCTAGTTACGTACACCGTACGTAGTGCGCTATGGTCGCACCATGACGACTACGTACGCTGTACTTAGTGAGGGCCTGGAGAAGCGCTACGGCGAGGTGCGCGCACTGCGCGGGCTCGACCTGGCGGTCCGGGAGGGCACGGTCTGCGGGGTCCTCGGACGGAACGGCGCGGGCAAGACCACCGCCGTACGGGTCCTCACCACGCTGACCGCGCCCGACTCCGGCAGCGCCCGGGTCGCCGGCCACGACGTGGTGCGCGAGCCTGCCGCCGTACGCCGCCGCATCGGCGTGACCGGCCAGTACGCCTCCGTCGACGGAGACCTGACGGGCGCCGAGAACCTGCGGCTGTTCGCCCGGCTGCTGCGCGCCCCGCGCGGCCGCGCCGACGAGCTGCTGGAGCGGTTCGGGCTGGCGGCGGCGGCCGGGCGGCCGGCGCGCACCTACTCCGGCGGCATGCGCCGCCGCCTCGACCTGGCCGCGAGCCTGCTCGTCCGGCCCGCGGTCCTCTTCCTCGACGAGCCGACCACCGGCCTCGACCCGCACAGCCGCAACGCCATCTGGGACGCCGTACGGGGGTTGGCGTCCCAGGGCACGACCGTGCTGCTCACCACCCAGTACCTGGAGGAGGCCGACCGGCTCGCCGACGACATCGTCCTCGTCGAGGGCGGCCGGGCCGCCCACCGCGGTACACCGGCCGAGCTCAAGGCGATGATCGGCGGGTACGCCGAGGTCGTCGTCGCCGACCCGTCCGGGCTGCACGCCGCCGCGGCCGTCCTGGACCGGCTCACCGGCCACGAGCCGGTCCTCGACGCGGAGGCCCGCACCGCGGGGGCCGTCACGAAGGACCCCACGCTCACGCTGCCCCGGATCGTCCGCGAGCTGGACGCCGCGGGCGTCCTGATCGTCGACGCTGCCCTGCGCCCGCCCACCCTCGACGAGGTCTTCCTCCGCCTGACCGACCGCAAGGAGCCCGCCGCATGACCGCGCTCGTCCACGACGGGGCCGCCGTCCTCGGCCGCCACCTCCAGCGGATCAGGCACGCGCCCGCGATGCTGGTGATGACCCAGACGATGCCGATCGTCTTCCTGCTCTTCTTCGGGTACGTCTTCGGCAGCGCGCTCGCCATGCCGGGCACGGAGTACCGCGCCTACCTCGTGCCGGGGCTGCTGGTGGCCACGGCCGCGAACGGCGTCATGACCGGGATGTTCACCGCCGCCCAGGACGCGCACCGGGGCGTGATGGACCGGTTCCGCACGCTGCCGATGAGCCGGGCCGCCGTACCCCTGGGCCAGGCGGCGGCCGACCTGCTGACGACGGCCGTCGGGCTGGTGCCGCTGCTGCTGGTGGGGTTCGCGATGGGGTGGCGCGTCGAGAGCGGCGCGCTGCGGGCGGCGGGCGCCTTCGGACTCCTGCTGCTGTTCCGGTTCGCGACGACCTGGGTCGGGATCCTGCTGGGGCTCGCCTCGCGCAGCGAGGAGGCGGCGGGCCAGCTGGGCAGCGCCACGTTCATGCTGCCGCTGCTGTCCAACGCGTACATCCCGACCGACGGGATGCCCGGCTGGCTGCGGACGGCCGCCGAGTGGAACCCGATCTCGGCGGTGACGACGGCCGTGCGGCACCTGTTCGGCAACGCCCCCGCCCCGGAGGGCGCCGCCTGGCCGGTGGCCCACCCGGTCGCGGGCGCGGTGTGCTGGTCGCTGCTGCTGGTGGCGGTGTGCGCGCCGGCGGCCGTGCGGAGCTACGCCTCCCCCAAGGGGTGACAAAGGTGGTACGTACACGATAGGTACGGCTGTCATGAGCACTCAGCCGCTGCCCCTGCCCCTCGAAGGCGTCACCGTCGTCGCCGTCGAGCAGGCCGTCTCCGCCCCCTTCGCCACCCGCCAGCTCGCCGACCTCGGCGCCCGTGTCATCAAGATCGAGCGCCCCGACGGCGGTGACTTCGCGCGCGGCTACGACACGGCGGCGGCGGGCCTCGCCTCGCACTTCGTCTGGTGCAACCGGGGCAAGGAGTCGGTTGCCCTCGATCTGAAGGACCCGCGCGGCCTGGAGGTGGCGCGCAGGCTCGTGGCCGGTGCCGACGTGTTCGTCCAGAACCTCGCGCACGGTGCGGCGGCGCGGCTCGGCCTCGACGCGGCGACGCTCTGCGCGGCGGACCCCCGGCTGATCGCGGTGGACATCTCCGGGTACGGGGCGGGCGGGCCGTACGCGCACAAGCGGGCGTACGACATGCTCGTGCAGTGCGAGGCGGGCCTGGTGTCGGTCACCGGCACGCCGGAGCAGCCGGTGAAGGCGGGCATCCCGGCGGCCGACATCTCGGCGGCGATGTACGCCTTCTCGGGGGTGCTGGCGGCGCTGCTGCGGCGGGCGACGACGGGGCGCGGCGGGCCGGTGGAGATCTCCATGCTGGAGTCGCTCGCCGAGTGGATGGGGCATCCGCTGCACCACGGGATGCACGGGGGCGAGGCCCCCGCGCGCACCGGGGTCGCGCACGCCGTCATCGCGCCGTACGACGCGTACCCGACGGCCGACGGCGGCCAGGTGCTGCTGTCGGTGCAGAACGACCGCGAGTGGCGGCGGCTGGCCGAGCGGGTGCTGGGGCGGCCGGAGCTGGGCGACGACCCGGCGTTCGCGACGAACACGGCGCGGGTCGCGCACCGCGAGAAGACGGACGCGGTGGTGGCGGAGGCGCTGGCGGGGCTGGGGACGGCGGAGGCGGTCGCCCGGCTGGAGGCGGCGGGCATCGCCTGCGCCCGCCTGAACACGGTCGCCGACGTGGCGGCCCACCCCCAGCTCGCGGCCCGCGACCGCTGGCGCGAGGTCCCCACCCCGACGGGGCCCCTGCGGGCCATGCTGCCGCCGATCACCCTCGCGGACGGCCCGGAGCCCCGCATGGGCGCGGTCCCGGACCTGGGCGAACACACCGACGCGGTGCTGGCGGAGCTGGGCCTCACGGAGGAGACCCGGGCCCTGCTGCGGCGGGAGGGCGTGGTGGCCTGAGACCGGCCGCGGGCCGGGCGGGGACGGGCCGGTGGCCGTGGGGTGCGGGCAGACGTTCCGCAGGGCGGAACGTTTGGGCACGACCGGGCCACCGGGCCGCGGGCGGACGGGAGTTCGGGGCGGAGCCCCGACGTGGGACCTGGGACGCCGGGAGCGGGGCTACGGAGCCTGCGGGCCGGGGCTCAGCCGTGGTTGCCGAAGAGCGAGCGCCGCAGCCGGCGCAGCGGCGCGAAGAGGCGCACACGCGCGCTCTTGCTCGCGCGGGTGTGCACGACGTCACGCGTCGTCAGCTCCCGCATGAGCAACGTCGCCTCGGCCGTCTCCCGCCGCGGCACCGCCGGGCCGCCGAGCACCGAGAGATGGCGGTCGAGGCGCGAACTCGTCGCGCTGCTCCCGCAGGTGATGGCAGGCACACGCGGCCTGCTGCGCACTGTTATCCGTTCCATGACACTCCCCACCCGTACGAAGGCACCCGGCCCGGGCAGGTTAACCCTATCGTTCCCGCAACTCACGCGTGTATCCCGGTGGCGTGATTCACCACCCATGTACGGGTGTTGACGATTACTCTCCGAATACGTCTGATTCCAGGGCGAGTTGGACACATTCCCAGAGGGGCCGACTTCGGCTAGCTTGGAGTGGTTTCCGCCGCATCGTCTGAAGGGGGCGCCGGTGACCGAACGGACGGGCGGGGAAAGACTGGTGGCGGGCCGTTACCGGCTCGCGGGTCCGCTCGGCGAAGGCGGCATGGGCGTCGTGTGGCGGGCCCGTGACGAGGTGCTGGGGCGCGAGGTCGCCGTCAAGGAGGTGCGCGCGCCCGCCGGGCTCGGCGCGGCGGACGTGCGGCGGCTGTACGCGCGGCTGGAGCGGGAGGCGTGGGCGGCGGCCCGCGTGGCGCACCACAACGTGGTGACGGTCTACGACGTGGCCACCGAGGACGACCGGCCCTGGATCGTGATGGAGCTGGTCCGCGGGGTGACGCTCGCCGAGGCCCTGGATGCCGACGGCCCGATGCCGCCCCGGCGGGCCGCGCGCGTCGGGGCGGAGGTGCTGGCGGCCCTGCGCGCCGCGCACGCGGCGGGGGTGCTGCACCGGGACGTCAAGCCGGCCAACGTACTCCTGGCCAACGACGGCCGCGTGGTGCTGACGGACTTCGGCATCGCGGTGGTGGAGGGTGCGTCGAACCTCACCATGACGGGTGAGCTGATCGGCTCGCCGGAGTTCCTCGCGCCGGAGCGCGCCCTGGGGCAGACGCCGGGGCCGGCGTCGGACCTGTGGTCGCTGGGGGTGCTGCTGTACGCGGCGGTCGAGGGCAATTCGCCGTTCCGGCAGAACACGCCGCTCAGCACCTTGCGCGCGGTGGTCGACGAGGAGCTGCCGCCGCCGCGCCGCGCGGGGGCGCTGGAGCCGGTGATCGAGGGGCTGCTGCGCAAGGGCCCCGCCGAGCGGCTTCCGGCCGAGGAGGCCGAGCACCTGTTGCGGGTCGTGGCCGCGGGCGGCAGCGCGAAGCGGACGGTTCCGTTCGCGCCGTCGGAGCCGTACGCGCCGACGGGCGTGGGCGGCGCGGGCGAGGGGGCCGCGGGGCGGCCGGTCCCGGCGGCGGAACCGGAGGAGCGCCGGGAGCCCGGGGAGCGGCACGCGCGGTCCGCGGTCGGCTTCCTCGCGGTCGGCGTCGCCGTACTGCTGCTGGCGGTGGCGGGGCTCACGTACGCGCTGCTGCGCGACAGCGACAGCGGCGGGGGCGGGAACGGGAACGGCAAAGGCGACCCCGGCGCCGCCACCGGCACGACCAGCGCGTCAGCAGGCGTTCCCACGCGTACGGCGCCGAGTCCGACGCCGTCCACGGAGAAGCCGGCCCCCACACCCACGCCCCAGCAGTCGGTGCTGGTGTACGCGCGTGCCGTACGCGGTGCTTACAGCGGGCCCTGCCCGCCGCCGGCCGCCGAGGCTCCGGCCGTCTCGGGGACGGTGACGGTGGGGCGTACGCCCGCGCGGGTCGAGTACCGCTGGGTCACCGAGGGCGGTGAGGGCTCCGGCTGGACGTCGCTGGAGTTCGCCGCGGGCGGCCGCGAGGAGCAGCAGGTCCGCCACACGGTCGAGGCGTACCGGGAGGGCGGGACGTACCGCGACCGGGTCCGGATGGAGGTCCGGAGCCCGGTCGTGGCACGGTCGAACTGGGTGGGGTTCTCGGTCACGTGCCACGACGCGAGCCCCACGGGCGGCGGGTCTCCGAGCGGTCCCGGCGGATCGCCGGGCGGATCGCCGGGCGGGTCACCGGGCGGATCGCCGCCGTCCGGTCAGAGCGTCACGCCGTCGCCCTGAAGACGGGCAGGTAGCCGCTGGACTGGCCGGTGGCGGTGGGGTGGTACGACTCGCCGATGTTGAACCAGTTGACGCTGTGCAGCCAGGACGCGCCCGAGCAGATCTCATGGCCGGTGAAGGCCCCGGTGACGCTCGCGAAGGTGTAGCCGTGGTCGGCGGCGCGCTTGGCGATGGCCGCGTTGAGGTGGTCCGAGCCGCCGTTGATGGCGCGGCGCTCGTTCTCGGTGAGGCCGGCGATGCAGCTGCCGCTCAGTTGGTAGAAGCGGGGGTAGCCGAGGACGACGACGCGCGCCGACGGTGCCTTGGCGCGGATCGCCCGGTACAGGGTGTCGAGGCGGCCCGGGAGCGTGCTGTCGACGTATCTCTTGGCTTCGTCGACGCGGGCGATGCAGGTGGCTTCGGACTGGAGGACGCAGGTGGTCATGACGTCGGCGAAGCCGGCGTCGTTGCCGCCCACGGTGAGGGAGACGAGGTCGGTGGCGGCGGAGAGCGGGCCGAGCTGGCTCGCGGACACGTCGGTCGTGCGGGCGCCGGAGCAGGCGGTGAACGCGAACGACGAGGGGGAGTTGGCGGTCGCCCACAGCGCGGGGTAGGCGCGGGGGGTGCGCTTGCAGTCGCCGCTGGCGCCGTCGTAGTTGCCGGCGCCGACTCCGGAGGAGTACGAGTCGCCGAGCGCCACGTAGTCGACGGCTGAGGACGAGGCGGCCGATGCCGCCCCCGCTCCGGTCAGGGCGAGGACGGCGCTCAGGAGGAGTGAGGACGAGAATGCCGCGGCTCGGGACAGTTTCATGGAACCTCCCTTGAGCAGTGTTTCTGCCTGGTTTGGTGGTAGCAGCCTGGAGTGTCCATGCCAAGACGTGCGGGAGGCTCCCGGGTGGCCGGCGGACGGCGCACGGAAGCACGGGAGTTGGCGAGCGGGCCTCCGCCAGCCGTCACCGGGCGGCATGAATCGCGCGGAATCCCATTTCCCCCACGGAAGGATCTCCACCCGTTTTTACGGGTGTTACGGCTGTTACGGTCAAGGCACGTTTCTTTCCCCAAAGAAGCGAAAAGGTGAGCCTCACCCCAGGCCTTGCCATACAGTCCACATCATCAATACCGTCGTACATCCACCCGCAACGGACCATCACGTATAACGGCTCAGGGGAGGGCTCGTGGCCGCGATGGATCCCGGAGCGGGCGTGGGGGGCTTTCGTCAAGGCCCTCTGGGGGGGAGTGCCGTGCTCGGTGATGCCCTTGTGCCGAGGCGCATTGCCGCGCGCGGCCGGAAAGACCAACTCATCCATCCCGTACGGAGAGCCATTCCGTCCTGGCCGGGGTGAGAACCCCCCTTTCGCACCGGACATTCAGCCGGGCCGCCCGGGGGCGGGCGGTCCACCGGACGAGAGGGAAACGACTCATGAGCGACTCCTTGGTCGCGTCCGCCGATCACGACCGGCGTGCGGCGGGCCGAATACCCGTCCACTACCGGGCGATCACCTCCCACCTGGCCATCGCGCCACCGGTGAGCGTCGTCATCCCCGCCATGAACGAGGCGGAGAACCTTCCGTACGTCTTCGAGAGCCTGCCCGAGTGGATCCACGAAGTCGTCCTCGTCGACGGCAACTCCACGGACGGCACGGTCGCCGTCGCACGCGCCCTGCGACCGGACGTCAAGGTCGTCCGGCAGGCCGGCAAGGGCAAGGGCGACGCCCTGATCAGCGGCTTCGCCGCCTGCACCGGCGACATCATCGTGATGGTCGACGCGGACGGCTCGGCCGACGGCCAGGAGATCGTCAGCTACGTCTCCGCCCTCGTCGGCGGCGCCGACTTCGCCAAGGGCTCCCGCTTCGCCAACGGCGGCGGCACCGACGACATGACCCTGGTCCGCCGGCTCGGCAACCGCGCCCTGTGCGCCGTCGTCAACGCCAAGTTCGGCGCCCGCTACACCGACCTCTGCTACGGCTACAACGCCTTCTGGCGTCACTGCCTCGACGAGATCGACCTGGACTGCACCGGCTTCGAGATCGAGACGCTGATCAACATCCGGGTCGTCAAGGCGGGCCTGCGGGTCCAGGAGGTGCCCAGCCACGAGTACCTGCGCATCCACGGCGTCAGCAACCTCAACGCCCTGCGCGACGGCCTGCGCGTCCTGAAGGTGATCCTCCGGGAGAAGGGGGCCCGGCGTGCCGCTCGCCGTCGCACCGCGAGCTTCTCGGTGAGTGCCCCGCGAGGCGCGGTCTCTTGAGCGAGCGTCGGTTCTCCGTGGTGATCTGCGCGTACACCGAGGACCGCTGGGAGGACGTCCTCGCGGCGGTCGTCTCGGTGCTGCGGCAGTCCCGGCCGGCCCTGGAGACGCTGCTCGTGGTGGACCACAACGCGGCGCTGCTGGAGCGGCTCGGCCGGGAGTACGAGGACGCCGGGGAGAAGGTGCGGGTGCTCGCGAACGCGGGCCCCCGCGGCCTCTCGGCCGGCCGCAACACCGGCGTCGCCGCCGCCCGCGGCGACATCGTCGCCTTCCTCGACGACGACGCCGTGGCCGAGCCCGACTGGCTGCGGTGGTTCGACGAGGGGTTCGACGACCCCCGGGTGATGGCCGTCGGCGGGCGGACGGTGCCGGCGTGGGCATCGGGGCGGCGGCCGGTGTGGTTCCCGGAGGAGTTCGACTGGGTCGTCGGCTGCACCTACCGGGGGCTGCCCTCCGGGCGGGTGCGGGTGCGCAACATCCACGGCGGCAACGCCTCCTTCCGGCGTACCGCCTTCGACGCCGCCGGGGGCTTCGCCACCGGCATCGGGCGGGGCGGCGACGAGCGGCCGCTCGGCGGGGAGGAGACCGAGCTGTGCATCCGGCTCGGCCGGGCCCTGCCGGAGGCGGTCCTGCTCATGGACGACCGGGCGGTGATCCACCACAAGGTGCCGCCCGCTCGCGAGCGGTTCGGCTACTTCCGCTCCCGTACGTACGCCGAGGGGCTGTCCAAAGCGCTGGTGGCCCGGAGCGTGGGCGCGGGCAAGGGGCTCGAAACGGAGCGCCGCTACACGACCCGCGTGCTGCCCGCCGGAGTGGCACGCGGCCTGCGCGACCTCGTACGCGGCCGGCCCGGCGGCGCGGGGCGCGCCGGCGCCATCGTGACCGGCGTGTCGGCCGCGGCGCTCGGGTACGCCCGGGGGACGTGGCGGACGCGGCGCGGCGGCGGTGCGACGTTCGCGTACGGCCCGATCGGCGCGCGTCCCCTCGGAAACCGGCCGACCGGAGGCGCGTCGTGACCGAGCCCGTGCCGATCCTGATGTACCACGCCGTCGGGCACCGGCCCGCGAAGGCGGCGTACGGGCTGTCCGTCGCGCCCGGGGCGTTCGCGGCGCAGATGGCGCTGCTCTCCGAGCGCGGGTTCACCCCGGTCACGGCCGCGGAGCTGGGTGCGGCCTGGCGGGGCGGCGCGCCGCTGCCGCCGCGGCCCGTCCTGATCACGTTCGACGACGGCTACGAGGGCGTGCACCGGTACGCCCTGCCCGTCCTCGCCTCGCACGGGTTCGCCGCCACGCTGTTCGTCACGACGGGCTGGCTGCGGGGCGCGTACGAGGAGGGCGGCGCCCCGGACACCATGCTCGACTGGGGCCAGGTGCGCGAACTGGCCGCCGCGGGCACGGAGATCGGCGGCCACACCCACACGCATCCGCAGCTGGACCAGCTCGACGACGCGCGGCTGCGGTCGGAGACCGTACGGTGCCGGGAGATCATCGCCGGGGAACTGGGGGCCGCGCCGGTGTCCTTCGCCTACCCGTACGGCTACTCCACCCGGCGCGTACGGAGTGCGGTGCGCGAGGCCGGCTTCGCGCAGTCGCTCGCCGTGGGCAACGCGCCGGCCCGGCGGTCGCAGGGGCCGTACGCGCTGCGCAGGGTGACCGTACGGCGCGGCACCGGCATCGAGACGTTCGGGCGGCTCGTGGAGGGGCGGGCGGTCGGGCGGGCGTTCGCGAAGGACCGGGCGCTCACGAAGGGATACGCGGTGGTGCGCGCGGTACGGCGCGCCGGGACGGCCTTGGGGGCGGCCACGGCATCCGTGGCATCCGTGGCATCCGTACATAAAGGCCGTGCGGCGCGGCCGCGTGTGCCGGATCATGGGGTGCATGTCTGCCAACCCGCACGAGGCCCTGCCGATCCGGCTCAACGTCGATGACAGCGACTCCCCCGCCGACGTCGTCGACGCGCTGTTCCTGGGGCGCTTCGCGACGGGCGAGCAGCCGTACGCGCGGAGCACCACCATCGACCGGGTCAAGCCCGGCGCGGAGCTGTTCCCGCCGGGTGGCGCGGTGCTGCGCGCGGCGCGCGACGACGACCGCAGTGCGACCCTCGCCGAGGGCGACGGCTGGACGCTGCTGGTCTCCCGCTGGAACCGCGGCGCCGACGTCACCGTCACGGCGACCGACGCGGAGCTGGCCGAGCGGATCCTCCGGCAGGCGACCGACGGCGCGCAGGACGAGCCGGAACCGCAGCCCGACAACGTCACCATGGGCTTCTGGTACGTGTCGCCGCGGCGCGGCCCGCACCGTACGACGCGCCGGATCGCGGCGGGCACGTGGGAGGAGGTGCGGCCCAACTACACGGCGCCGGTGGCCGAGGCGATGGACCGGCTGATGAAGGTCACGCCGGACGACATCGCGGGCCGGCTGCTGCTCCTGCACGGCCCGCCGGGCACGGGCAAGACGTCCGCGCTGCGCACGCTGGCCCGGTCGTGGCGGGACTGGTGCCAGGTGGACTGCGTGCTGGATCCGGAGCGGCTGTTCAACGACGTCGGCTACCTGATGGACATCGCGATCGGCGAGGACGAGGGCACCGCCAACGGCCGCTGGCGGCTGCTGCTCCTGGAGGACTGCGACGAGCTGATCCGGGGCGAGGCCCGGCACACGGCGGGCCAGGCCCTGTCCCGGTTGCTGAACCTGACGGACGGTCTGCTGGGCCAGGGCCGCAACGTCCTGGTGGGCGTGACCACCAACGAGGACCTGGAGCGCCTCCACCCCGCGGTGGTCCGCCCGGGCCGCTGCCTCGCCCGCATCGAGGTGGGGCCGCTCACGCGCGAGGAGTCGGTGGCCTGGCTCGGCACCGAGGAGGGCGTCGGACGCGACGGCGCGACCCTGGCGGAGCTCTACGCGCTGCGCCGCGGCACGGGCCCGGCCTCGGTCCCGGACCAGCCGAAGGGCCGCGACGCGGGGCTGTACTTGTAGCGGCGGCCCCCGCCGACGAGCAGTGGCGCGCCGCCGGTCGCCCCGGCGAGGGACACCCCCTAGGGAGTGTCCGCAAAGTAGCGTCGTCCGCCCGCGAGGGCGGGCCTGGCGGCGTCTGGTGCGTGCGATCGCAAGGCGGAGGATGGAGCCACTGCGGAGCATTGGCGACTGACGACAACGCGGCGAGCGTGCGTGCCAGGCGTCGCCAGGCAGACGGGACTTTGCGGACACGACCTAGTCGCCGTACGCCGCCCGCAGCGCGTCCGTGACCGCCGCGAGGGCCTCGGCGTGGGTGAGGCCCAGGCGGTGGGCCTCCGTCGCGTACGCCGTGGCGGCCGTGGCGGCCTGGCGGGCGGCGGCGTCGGCCGCCGGGGCGATGAACGTGCCGCCGCGGCCGCGGGTCTCGATCACGCCGTCGGCCTCCAGCACCCGGTACGCCTTGGCGACCGTGTTCGCGGCGAGGCCCAGCTCCTCCGCCAGGCCGCGGACGGTCGGCAGCTTGTAGCCGACCGGGAGGCGGCCGGAACGGGCTTGCTCGGAGATCTGGGCGCGGAGCTGTTCGTACGGAGCGGTGGAGGAACCCGCGTCGATGGAGATCGTCAAGGTCACGGGGCCGATTGTCCCCCACCTCTCCCCCGGGGCGCGGAAACGGGGAGGCGGCCGTCGCCGGACCGCGCGTAGCGTCGGCCCCATGACTGTGATCGTGCGCGATTTCCGACCCGAGGACGCCGAGGCCGTGAGCCGGTCGCGGCGCGTGACCGTGCCTTTCATGGCGGTGACGCCCCGCTCCGTGCTCTTCGACGTCGAGACGGCGAACCCGGCCGAGAAGATGCGGCTGCTGGTCGCCGAGAAGGACGGCGAGATCATCGGCACGGCCTATGCCGGCATCGCGTACGACAGCAGCGACCCGGGCCAGTCGCATGCCACTCCGCAGGTCCATCCCGGTCACCGGGGCCAGGGCGCGGGCGCGATGCTGCTGCGGGCGGCCGAGGAGCACCTGGCCGCCGAGGGCGCCACGGCGGTCTACAGCTGGGTGCTGGACGAGCCCGGGAGCCGGGCGTTCGCCGAGAAGCGCGGCTACCGCCCCACCCGGACCGCGCACTTCCAGCACCTGGACCTGGCCCGCGCGGCCCTGCCCGAGCTGCCGGGCACCCTCCCACCGGGCGTCGAGCTGCGTACGGCCGCGGACTACGAGGCCGACCCGCGCCCGATGTTCGAGGCGGACGCGGAGGCGACGTCGGACGAGCCGAGCGACATCGACACCGACCTCGACGACTACGAGGACTGGCTGGCGACGATCTGGAACAACCCGCTGCTGCACCGCGGTCTGTCGACCGTCGTGACCGTGGACGGCCGGGTGGCGTCGTACACCGCCGCCTACACGGACGGCGAGACGCGGTACGTCTCCGGTATGACCGGCACCCTGCGCGCGTTCCGCGGCCGGGGCCTGGCCAAGCTGGCCAAGACGGACTCGCTGCGCCGCGCCCGCGCGGCCGGCTTCACCGACGCGTACACCAGCAACGACGGCGAGAACGGGCCGATGCTGGCCATCAACAAGTGGTTCGGGTACGAGATCTGCGCGACGGAGGTCCGGCATGTCCGCACGCTCGGTTGACATCCGCCTCGTCAAGGCGGGCCGTACGAAGATCCGTTACCCGGCGGAGCTCGTCGCCGACGACGGCACCCGGCTCACCGTCCGCGCGCCCTGGGCCGTGGACGGGGTGCGGGACTTCGGCTTCGTACGGTTCGAGCCGGGCGACGTCTTCACGGAGCACTACTGGCGGGACCGGTGGTACGCGGTGAAGGAGGTCCGGGACGGGACGGGTGCCCTCAAGGGCTGGTACTGCGACATCACCCGGCCCGCCGTCGTCGACGGTGGCGAGGTGGTGGTGGAGGACCTGGACCTCGACCTGTGGGTGTCGGGGGACGGAGCCGAGGTCCTGCGCCTGGACGAGGACGAGTTCGAGGCGAGCGGCCTGGCGGAGCGGGACCCGGAGGCGGCGGCCGCCGCCCGTGAGGCGCTGAACGCGCTGGAGGTCCTGGCCCGCGAAGGCCGCCTGCCGGGCGGCGGCCGGGGATCCGGGCGGGTGCCGGCGCCGGGGATGTAGGTCAGGAGACGGGCTTGCGGTAGTGGATGCGGTCGTACGGCCCGTCCAGGCGCCGTTCGACGACCTCGTAGCCGTACCGCTCGTACATCTTCTGGTTCTCCCACATCATCGCGTTCGTGAGGAGCCGCACCTCGGGCAGGCCGAGCTCGCGGGCGCGCTCCTCCACGAAGGCGAGCAGGCGCCGGCCGAGGCCGGTGCCCTGCGTGTCGGGGTGGACGGCGATGTTGTCCAGGTACAGGTGGTCGGCCTCGGTCCGCACCACCACGAGGCCGGCCACGGGGTCACCGGCGACGAACACCCTGCCCGCCGCGACGTCGGCCGCGTGGTCCGCCTCCATCGGGGCCGGTACGAGACCGATCCGCGCGATGTAGTGGTGGTAGGCCGCGTCGGTGACGGCCTTCACGCGGCCGGTGTCGGCGGGGGTCGCGATCCGGATATCAAGATCGTTCATGCCGGTAGGTTACGGCGGCGGGAGATCACCTTCCTCAGCAGGGGCCAGGCCAGCAGGAGCACGATCACGGCGTACACGGCCACCGAGAACGGCGTGTCGACCAGGCCGGTGACGCTGCCGTCGCTGATCTGGAGCGCGCGGCGCAGCTGCTGTTCGGCGGCCGGGCCGAGGATGACGCCGATGACGGCGGGCAGCACCGGCAGGCCGTAGCGGCGCATGCCGAATCCGATGACCCCGATGACCAGCAGGACGACCAGGTCGAGGGCCTCGCCGCCGACCGCGTACGCGCCGACCGCCGCGAAGAAGAGGATCCCGGCGTACAGGTAGGGCCGCGGGATGCGCAGCAGCTTGGCCCACAGGGGTGCGAGTGGCAGGTTCAGCGCGAGCAGTAGCACCATGCCGACGAAGAGCGAGGCGATCAGGCCCCACACCAGCTCCGGTTCGCGCTCGAAGAGCAGCGGTCCGGGCTGGATGCCGTACTGCTGGAAGGCGGCGAGCATCACGGCGGCGACGGCCGTGGTCGGCAGCCCGAGGGTGAGCATCGAGACCAGGGTGCCGGCCGCCGAGGCGGACGCCGCCGACTCCGGTCCGGCGACGCCCTCGATGGCGCCGCGCCCGAACTCGTCCTTGTGCTTCGACAGCCGCTTCTCGGTTACGTACGACAGGAAGGTCGGGATCTCGGCGCCGCCCGCCGGGATCGCGCCGAAGGGGAAGCCGATCAGCGGTCCGCGCAGCCACGGCTTCCAGGTGCGCCGGAGGTCCGCGCGGCCGAGCCAGGGCCGGCCGACGGGGATCGCGTCGCCGCCGGTACGCCGCAGGTGGGCGGCGACCCACAGCGCCTCGCCGATCGCGAAGAGGCCGACCGCGACGATGACGACGTCGATGCCGTCGGCGAGCTGGAGGGCGCCGAAGGTGAGCCGTTGCTGGCCGGTCATCTGGTCCAGGCCGACCAGGCCGAGGGTGAGGCCTATGAGGAGCGAGGCCAGGCCCCGGATGCGGGAGGAGCCGAGCACCGAGGTCACGGCGATGAACGCCAGCACCATGAGGGCGAAGTAGTCGGGCGCGCCGATGTCCACCGCCAGGTCGGCGACGGTCGGGGCGAGGGCGACGAGCAGGATCGTGCCGATCATGCCGCCGGCGAAGTGGCCGCCCGCGGCGGCCGCGAGCGCCTGCGCGCCGCGCCCGGCCTTGGCCATCGGGTTGCCCTCGATGGCGGCGACGACGGCGGCGCTCTCGCCCGGGGTGTTGAGCAGGATGGAGGTGGTCGAGCCGCCGAACATCGCGCCGTAGTAGATGCCGGCGAACATGATGAACGCGCCGGTGGGCTCGAGCCCGTACGTCACGGGCAGCAGCAGCGCGACGGCCATGGCCGGGCCGATGCCGGGCAGGACGCCGATGGCGGTGCCGAGCAGGACCCCGATCGCCGCCCAGAGCAGGTTCATGGGGGTGAGGGCGGTGGAGAAGCCGCCGAGGAGGGAGTTCAGGGCATCCATCAGAGCACTCCCATCAGCGGTCCGCCGGGGAGCGGGACGCCGAGCAGCCGGGTGAAGACGAGGTGGGTGAGGACGGAGAGGACCGCCGCGACGAGCGGGTCCCGGTCGAGGCGCCGGCTGCCGAGCGCGTACGCGGAGCCCCAGAAGAGCAGCGCGCCCGCGAGGGGGAAGCCGAGCGGGTCGATGAGGACGGCGGCCGCGAGGAACACCCCGGCGAGGAGGAGGACCGTGCGCCAGTCGCCCGGCTCGGACAGGTCGACGTCCTCGCCGCCCTCGGCTTCGCCGCGCCCGCCGCGCAGGACGTCGACGGCGAGGAGGACGGCGACGACGAGGAGGCCCGCGCCGACGACGAGGGGGACGGTGGTGGGGCCGACGGGCCCGCGCTGCGCGAGGTCGACGTCCATCGTCAGCGCGTCGGTCAGGACGAGTACGCCGATGACGGCGAGCAGCAGGCCGACGCCGAGCTCGGAGTGCTCGCGCAGCCAGGAGCGGCGGTCGGTGGGCGTGGTCACAGTCCCAGCTCCTTCAGTACGGAGTCGACCCGGCGGTCCTGCTCGTCGAGGAAGGCGCCGAACCGGTCCCCGGCGAGGAAGGCGTCCGTCCAGCCGTTCTTCTGGAGGGAGTCCCGCCACTGCGGGGAGTCGTGCAGTTCGGTGACGAGACCGATGAGCTTGTCGCGCTCGGCGGCGGAGAGGCCGGGCGGTGCGACGATGCCGCGCCAGTTGGTGAACTCGGTGTCGAGCCCCGCCTCGCGGAGGGTCGGCGCGTCGAGGCCGGGGACGCGCTGGGGGCCGGTGACGGCCAGCAGCCGCAGCTCGCCCGCCTTGATCTGGTCGAGGTACTCGCCGACGCCGGAGACACCGAAGGCGACCTTGTCGCCGAGGATGGAGGCGAGCAGCTCGCCACCGCCGTCGAACGGGACGTAGTTCACCGATTTCGGGGCGATCCCGGCGGCCTGCGCCATCAGCATGGGCGCGAGGTGGTCGGGGCCGCCGGGCGACGACCCGCCGCCGACGGGCAGCTTGCCGGGGTTTGCGCGCCAGGCCGCCAGCAGGTCCTGGATGGTCTTGTACGGGGAGTCCTTGGAGACGACCACGATGTCCTGCTCCTCGGTGAGCCGGGCGATGGGCGTGGTGTCGGCGAGGGTCGCCGGGGTCTTGTTGGTGTGGACGGCTCCGACGACGCCGAGGCCCATGGACATGGCGAGCTTGCCGTTGCCGTGCTCGCCGACGAGCCGGGTCAGGCCGACGGTGCCGCCGGCGCCGGGCAGGTTGAAGACCTCGATGTCCTGGGTGAGGCCCGCGTCCTCGGCGTTCTTGGCCGCGGTGCGCGCGGTGATGTCGTACCCGCCGCCGGGGGTGTTGGGCACCATGAGGCGCAGGCCGGGGATCCGGGTGCCGGTGTCGGAGCCGCTGCCCGGGGTGAGCAGCGGCGGTCCCAGGAGGACCAGCAGCGCCGCGCCGAGCAGGGCGAGCGGGGTGCGCGATCGCAACGGAGCCGCCTTTCGTGTCGGAAGGGTGTGAGGTGGCCCACATGTTGCCCGTGCGTGAAGAAGCTGTCTCCCTTCCGCAACCAACGGACGTTGTGGTCGTTGTGGTCACGACCTAGCGTGTCGCCGTGACGAAGGTGCTGGTGGTCGACGACGACTTCATGGTCGCCAAGCTGCACTGCCGCTATGTCTCCGCCGTGGAGGGCTTCACGGTCGTCGGGGCCGCGCACACCGGCGCGGAGGCGCTGCGGGCGGCCGACGCCCTGCGCCCGGATGTGGTGCTGCTGGACGTCTACCTGCCCGACATGGACGGGATCGCCGTGCTGCGTGCGCTGCGGGCGGCGGGGCACGGCGTGGACGCGCTGTTCATCACGGCGGCGCGGGACGCGGGCACGGTCCGCTCGGCGCTGCGCGCCGGGGCCCTGCACTATCTGATCAAACCCTTCAGCCAGGCGGCGCTGCGCGATCAGCTGCTGCACGTGGCGGCGGTGCGCAGCCGTCTGGACGCGTTGGACGAGGCGCGCCAGGAGGACGTGGACCAGATCTTCGGCACGCGCCCGCCGGGCTCGCGCGACCTCCCGAAGGGCCTGGCGCCGCACACGGCGGAGCTGGTGGACCGCATCCTGCGGGCCCATCCGGCGGGCCTGTCGGCCGCGGAGTGCGCGCAGGCGGGCTCGCTGTCGCGCGTGAGCGCCCGCCGGTACCTGGAGTACTTCGCGGAGACGGGCCGCGCGGAGGTGACCCTGCGGTACGGCGGCACGGGCCGGCCGGAACGGCGCTACCGGAGGGTGGGCTGAGACACGACGAGGCCCGTCTCGCCCACGGTGGGCGGGACGGGCCTCGTCACGGGGCCCGGCGGGCGGCCGGGCGGGGAGGTCGGCCGGGCGGGGCCTCAGCCGCCGAGCTTGTCCAGGTCGACGATCTGGTCGGCGGGGGGCGGCGTCACGGTGACGGGCTTGCCGAAGTCGGCGAAGTCGCCGGAAGCGGGGGCCTCGCCGCCCACCACGGTGTACTTGAGCAGGTACGGCTCGCCCTTGGCTGCGACGTAGAGCGTGGTGGTCTCGGCGCCGTTCTTCTTGGTGAGGACGGCGGCCGGCTGCCCGTCGACGGTGGTGTCGGCGCCCCGGGTGAGGCCGGTGACGTCGTCACCGACGTCGAGGAGGCCGTCGGAGTCGCACATCTCCGTCATGCCCTCCGCCTCGGCGTCCGCCTGCGGCATCTGCACCCAGCGGCCCTTTAGGATCTCGACCATGGCGTCGACCTCCTCCTTGGGCGTGCCCTCCTCGCCCTGCCGCCAGTACTTCTCGTCACCCTTCAGGTAGTAGGCCTTCGCGGCGTGACGGAACTGGAGGCTCGCCCCTTCGCTGGTCAGCGTGCCGTCGCACTCGCCGGTCTTGCTCACCACGACCTCGAAGGTCTCGGGCACCTTCTCCACCGTGTCGGTGACCTTGGCCTTGAGGGAGTCGACGGCCTTGGTGACGTCCAGCGACTTGTCGGCGATCTGGTCGGCCGTCATCCCCGCGAAGGGGTCGACCGGCTTGGCCGGCGACGGCGACGCGCTCGGGGTCGCCTTGCCGGCCTTGTCGGACGTGCCGCCGTCGCTCTTCGAGCAACCCGTCAGGGTCAGGGCCACGGCGGCGCAAACGGCCGCGCTCACCAGCGTCTTGTTGATCGCCATGATTGTTCTCCTCATTCGCATGCGCTTCAGCGCGTCATGCCAGACCTGCGAGGCCACGTGAGGGATGTACGCCGCAAACGTGATGTACGCCACTCGGCCTGCCGAGGCCGGGCGCACGGCTGAGCGGGAGCCGGAAGGCCGCTTCCTGATCGTCTTCTTAGCGCTCCCTTAAGCGGAGCATAAGAATCCCCATCCGCCGCTCCCTGCAGGCCTTTTCGGGGTTTCGAGGGGCTAGCTTGCTGATCACCGGGCTGGTCCGGGCCGTCGGCGCCGAGCTCATCGGGGGGCTGCGCCGCCCGTCCGGATCCGGTTTCCGTAGCCACCCCCCACAACGCCGTCCCTCGAAGGAGTACGTCACCATGAGCTCTCGCCGCCGTACGGCCGCCGCAGCCGCCGTCCTCGGAGCCGCGCCGCTCGCGCTGGCAGGACTGGCCGCCGCCCCGGCCGCCGCGCACGGGACGTTGACGGACCCCGTCAGCCGGGTGTCCGCCTGTTACGCCGAGGGGCCCGAGAGCCCCGACTCGGCGGCGTGCAAGGCGGCGGTCGCGGCGAGCGGGGCGCAGGCGTTCTACGACTGGAACGAGGTCAACATCGCCAACGCCGCCGGGAACCACCAGCGGCTGATCCCCGACGGCAAGCTGTGCAGCGCCAACCGCGACAAGTACAAGGGGCTCGACCTGCCCCGCGCGGACTGGCCGTCCTCGCCGCTCGCCGCCGGCAAGCACACCTTCCACTACAAGGCGACCGCGCCGCACAAGGGCTCCTTCGAGCTGTACATCACCAAGGACGGCTACGACCCGTCCAAGCCGCTGAAGTGGTCGGACCTGGAGGCCAAGCCGTTCGCGAAGGTGACCAACCCGAAGCTGGAGAACGGCGCGTACTCCTTCGACGGCGTCGTCCCGGCGAAGTCCGGGCGCCACCTGGTCTACTCGATCTGGCAGCGCTCCGACTCCCCCGAGGCGTTCTACACCTGCTCCGACGTGGTCTTCGGCAAGGACAGCGGCGGCTCCGCCCCGGCGCCGACCGCCTCGGCCCCCTCCGACCAGCAGATCGAGGACGGCGCCGACCAGTCGACGGTCGACCACGGCGGCCACGGGGGCGACGAGCACCACACCCCGCAGCCGTCGACGGAGCCGACCGACGCGACCGACGCGAAGGACCCGAAGGACACGAAGGACACGAAGACGCCCGGGGCCAACGCTCCCCAGGCGAACGACGCGAGCACCCCGTCGCCCGCCGCCGCGCCCGCGACCGCGGCCGACGGGGACAACCTCGCCGAGACCGGAGCCGACGGCACGACCACGTACGTGGCGATCGGCGGCGCGGCCGTCCTGGCCCTCGGGGCCGCGGTGCTGTTCGGTGCCGCGCGCCGCAAGTCCGCCCCGGCGGGGCGGCACGGCCGCTGACGGCGGCGTACAGACCGACGGTGCCGGGGTCCGCGCGGAGGCGAGCCCCGGCACCGTCATGCCACGCTCACTCCCACACCGGCATGAGGTGGTCGTGGATCAGGCGCAGCTGCGTGTCCACGTCCGCGACGCCCTCCAGGTCCCGACCGGTGAAGGCCCGCACCAGCGCTCGGTCCGTGACGGCGCAGATCATGTGGTTGACCCCGCTCGGCTCGATCTCGCGGCGGATCTTCTCCAGGCACTCCTCGGGCGTGCCCGACACCGACAGCTTCTCCGCGACCTCCGGCGAGGTCAGCTCGATGCCCCGGGCGAGGTCGCCGGCGCCGATGGCGTCGATCACCGGCTTGAGCTCCGCCGGGTCGACACCGTTGCGGCGCAACTGCTCCTCCGGCATGGCGGAGGCGTAGATGCCGACCATGGAGCGGGCGGCCTCCTTGGCCTTCGCCCCGTCGGGCCCGGTGGCGAAGACCACCCACGCCCCGATGTCGAGGGACCGCCAGTCCTTGCCCGCGCGCTCGGCGCCGGCGCGGATACGGCCGACGGCGTAGTCGTACGCCTCGCGCGTGTAGCTGAGCGCGTGGTGGCAGCCGTCCGACAGCTCGCCCGCCGCCTCGAAGGACCTGGGCCCGCGCATCGCGCCCAGTTTGACCGGCAGGTGGTCCTGTACGGGGCGGGCGAAGGTGAACAGCCCGTCGTACCGGAAGAACTCGCCGTCGTACGTGAGGGTGCCCTCGTCCAGCAGGGTGCGGATGACGTGCAGCGCCTCCTTGGTGCGGGACAGCGGGCGCTGCCCGGCCCAGTCGATGCCGTACTGGGCGAGGAGGCCGAAGTTCCCGCTGGAGATCACGCCTTCGGCGCGTCCGCCGGACAGTTCGTCGAGGGTGGCGAGGGACTGCGCGATGAGGGTGGGTTCGCGCAGGACGACGGAGGAGAGGCTGGGTCCGAAGCGGATGCGGCTGGTCTGTCCGGCCGCCGCCGCGAAGAGCAGCCACATGTCCTTGTGCCAGGTCTCGTCGGCGGCGTAGCAGGCGTGGAAGCCGAGTTCGTCGGCGAGCCTGATGGAGGCCAGGGAGTCGGTCAGCGGGTAGTCGGGAAGGAGCACGTAGCTGAACTTCACTTCAGTCCCTTCAGTTGACGACTGACGCGCACGTGGTCGGTGTCGCGTGCGCCGGATCCAGCGCGTTCACGACCTCGTGGAACACGATCCGGTCGGTCAGCCCTATCGCCACGTGCTCGGAGAAGTCCAGGGGGCACAGGTCCTGGAGGAGCACGTTTCGGACACGCGGGCCGTCGAGGAACTGGGAGCGGTACGGCGTGACGACCTGGTCGTACCGGGTGGCGATGACGGTGTAGTCGACGCCGGGGACGGTGTCACCGCCCTCGTTGAGCTTCGTCAGGAACGGCGAGCCGGCCACCTGGTCGGCGAGGGCCGGGGTCTTCTCGTTCAGCAGGTGGGCCACGCCGGGGAAGTACGGCAGCAGCGCGGTCAGGCCGAGCAGCGTGGTGCCGTGGTTGTCGGGGGCGATGCCGACGAGGGCGTTCACCTTGTCGGCGCCGCCGAGGAACTTGAGGTAGTGGCGGGGCATCATGCCGCCCTGCGAGTGGCCGACGAGGTCGGCCTCGGCGGCGCCGGTCGCGGCGAGGACCTCGTCGACGTACGCGTCGAGCTGTTCGGCCGACTTCTCGATGGGGCCGAGGCCGTGGACGAACGGCACGCCGGGCAGCTGCCCGTAGTCGAGCGAGAAGACGCAGTAGCCGCGCCGGACCAGGTACGGCGCGAGGCCGAGCCAGTTGTCGACGGAGTTGGCGAACGTGCCGTGGACGAGCACGACGGGCCGGGGGTGGGCCGCGGACGGCTTGCAGGAGTAGTCGTTCCAGCCGCTGCTGGGCGCGGTGGCGGCGTGGGCGGTTCCCGCGGCCGGGGTGAGGGTCGCGGCGGCGGTGAGGGCCAGGGCGGCCAGCGTCGCTCTGAACGCGCGGCGGAGGGGTGAGGGCAGCATCGAGTGGTCTCCCTGCGGCTCGAGGAATGGGTGGGGCGTCGGCGGGACGCCCCGTGGCCCGGACCACTGATGGGGGACGCGGCATGGGGATTGCCGCGTTCATGCCAAATTACGCAGAGGTAGCGGGGCAGGGGAAGTTACGCGTCGGTAAAAAAGCGGCCGCGTTACACCGCGCCGCGCTATGTGCGACTGGGCCCCGTTACGCCGCGCCGCGTTACGCACCCCTCGGCCACGCCGCTCGGCCCTGTTACGCGCGACCCGGCCGCGTCACTCGGTCCCGTTACGCACGACTCGTACGCACGACTCGGCCGCGTTACGCCGCCAGCGAGCCCGGGCCGATGATGCCCGGCCCGAACCGGGCGCGCGCCTTGTCCGCCACCGCCTCCAGCCGCCGCGCCTTCTCGTCCGCCGCGTCGAAGGAGAGCTGGTGCGCGGCGTGTTCGGCGGGCATCAGCCCCTCCGCGCGCAGCCCGACGGCCCGCACCCGGGCCCGCTGCAGCCCGAGCGCCTCGTGCATCGCGTACGCGGTGGCCGCCAGGTCCGCCGAGTGGGCGCTCGGTTCGCGCAGGGTACGCGTCCGCGTGGTCGCGGTCCGGTCGGCGTACCGCACGGTCAGCGTCAGCGAGCGGCACACCTGTCCCTCGCCCCGCATCCGCGCGCCCAGCTCCCCGGCGAGCGACAGCAGGGCGCGCCGGTGCCGCTCCCGGTCCAGCTCGTCGCGGTCGAAGGCCCGCTCGGCCCCGACGGAGCGGGAGGCGGCGTTCGGGACGACGGCCGTGCGGTCGACGCCCCGGGCCCGCTCCCACAGTTCGCGTCCGGCCCGCGCGCCGACGATCCGCTGGAGCACGGCGAGCGGCGCGGCGGCGACGCGCCCGATGGAGTCGAGCCCGTACGCGCAGAGCGTGCGCGCGGTGGCGGGACCGACGCCGTACAGCGCGGCGACCGGCTTGTCCCGCAGGAACGCCTCGGCGTCCTCCACCACCAGGGTCGTGCCGGGTGCCGCGTCCCGCGCCGCCATGCGGGCGAGCATCGGGTTGGGTCCGGCGCCGATGGCGCACTCGACGCCGTACAGGGCGAGCGCCCGGACCCGGATCACAGCGGCGAGTTCGGCGGGGCCGCGCCCGAAGTACCGTACGGCTCCGCGGACGTCGGCGAGCGCGGCGTCGGGCGGGGCCGCCTCGACGACGGGCGTGAACTGGCCGAGCATGCCGACCAGTTGCGGAAGCAGTGCTTCGGCCCCTCCTCCCTCGCGAGTGGGCTCCAGCCGGAATCGTACGTAGAGGATCATCCCGCGCTCCCCTGACTCTGGTGCCACAGCTTCTTCGGGACCTTCGCCGCCCCCTCGCCCGCCGGGCGCAGGTCGGCCCAGGGGTTCATCTCGTAGCCCGTCGGCATCGTGATGCGCCGTCCGCTGTCGGAGGACGACGGCGGGGCGCCGCCCGGCGCCGGCTCGGCCAGCCGCGCCGCGACCGCGTCCAGGCCGCCCTCGCGCCGCAGCTCCACCAGTTCGGCGAGGTTCCAGGCGGCGGAGGCCACCACGCTGTAGCTGCGCGGGCCGCGGCGCTGCACCACGCCGCGCACGAGCAGCAGCCAGGAGTGGAAGACGGTGTGCGCGCACCGCTCGTGGCTGTCGTCGAAGAAGGCGAGGTCGACCAGGCCGGTGCCGTCGTCGAGCGTGGTGAAGATGACGCGCCGGCCGGACCTGATGGGCGGGGTCTGCGTGGCCGCCTTGGCGCCCGCGACCAACACGGTCTGCCCGTGCGGGGCCGCGCGCAGCCGCTGCGCGGAGACGACGCCGAGCTCGGCGAGGAAGGCATGGTGATCGCTCATCAGGTTCCGCGAGGCGTCCATGGACAGCACGCCCAGCTCGGCACTGAGCCGCTCCTCCTCGGTGAGGTCCGGCAGCCCGATCGGCGCGGACTTCCGGCCGCCGGCGAGCGGCAGCTGGTCGCCGTAGGAGCCGGAGCCCCGCTGCATGCGGTGGAGTTCGGAGAGGTGCAGCAGCAGGTCGCGGCGGTTGCCGCCGAACGCGTCCAACGCGCCGACCTGGGCGAGCCGTTCGGCGACGGGCCGGCTGGGCCGGGCCCGCTCCCAGAAGTCGAGCAGGGAGGCGTACGGCTGCCCGGCCTCGATGCGCGCCGCCTCCGCCTCGCTCATCCCGTGGACGTCCGCGAGGGCGAGCCGCAGGCCCCACTTCCCCAAAGAACCAGACACCAGTTCGATACGGTGGGCGACCGCCGACCGGTTCACATCCACCGGCAGCACCGGCACCCCGCGCCGCCGCGCGTCCGCCAGCAGCAGCCGCTTGGGGTACATACCGGGATCATGCGTGAGCAACCCGGCGTAGAAGGCGGCCGGGTAATGCGCCTTCAGCCACGCCGACTGGTACGTCGGTACGGCGAAGGCCACCGCGTGCGCCTTGCAGAAGCCGTACGACCCGAAGGCTTCGACGATCTCCCAGGTCCGGGCGACCACGTCGTCCGCGTACCCCCTCTCCTTGGCGTGCCGCTCGAACCAGACCTTGATGCGGCCCTGCGACTCGGGGTCGGACAGCCCGCGCCGCACCGCGTCGGCCTCCTCGCGGCCGCAGCCGGTCATGATGTCGAGGATCTTGATGATCTGCTCGTGGAAGACGACGACCCCGTACGTCTCCTTCAGCGCGTCCTCCAGGTCCGGGTGCGGATAGCGCACGGGCGCCCGGCCGTGCCGGGCCTCGATGAACGGCCGCACCATGTCGGCCGCGACCGGCCCGGGCCGGAAGAGCGAGATGTCCACGACCAGGTCGTGGAAGGTGGACGGCTGGAGCCGCCCGACCAGGTCGCGCTGGCCCGGCGACTCGATCTGGAAGCAGCCGAGCGTCTCCGCCGACTGGATGAGCCGGTACGTGGCCGGGTCGCCGGGCCGCACCCGCTCCGGGTCGTCGATGTCGACGACCTCGCCGCTCGCCCGCTCGACCTCGGCGACCGCGTGTGCCATCGCCGACTGCATCCGCACGCCGAGCACGTCGAGCTTGAGCAGGCCGAGCTCCTCCACGTCGTCCTTGTCGAACTGGGACATGGGGAAGCCCTCGCCGCTGGTCGGCACCACCGGCGTGCGCCGCAGCAGCGAGGCGTCCGAGAGCAGCACCCCGCACGGATGCATGGCGGCACCGCGCGGCAGCGCGTCCAGCGCCTCGACCAGCTCCCACAGCCTGCCGTACCTCTCCTTCTCCCCCGCCAGCGCGCGCAGCTCGGGCAGCTCGTCCAGCGCGGCGCGGGCGTCGCGGGCGCGGATGTGCGGGAAGGCCTTGGCGATCCGGTCGATGTCGGCCGGGTCCATGGACAGCGCGGCGCCCACGTCGCGTACGGCGTGGCGCACCCGGTACGTCTCGGGCATGGCGACGGCGGCGACCCGCTCCGGGCCGAAGCGGTCGAGGATCGCGCGGTAGACCTCCAGGCGGCGCGCGGACTCCACGTCGATGTCGATGTCGGGCAGCGCGGGCCGCCGCACGGAGAGGAACCGCTCCATCAGCAGGTCCTGCTCCACGGGGTCGGCGTGGGCGATGCCGAGGACGTGGTTGACGAGCGACCCGGCGCCGGAGCCGCGCGCGGCGACCCGGATGCCCATCTTCCGGGTGTCCTCGACGACCTGGGCGACGGTGAGGAAGTACGTGGCGAAGCCGAGCCGCTCGATCGTGCGCAGCTCGTCGTCCAGGCGGGTCCAGTACGCGCGCTTCCGGTCGTGGCCGCGCAGCACCATCCCGGCGGCGCAGCGCGAGCGCAGCACCCGCTCGGCGGTGCGCCGGTCCGCGCCGACGAGGTGCGCCTCGGGGAAGTGCACGCTGCCGATGCCGAGGTCGTCCTCGGGGTCGACGAGGCACGCGGCGGCGGTCTCCTCGGTGAGGGCGAGCAGCCGGTGCGCGGTGTCGCGGCGGAAGCCGGCGGCCTCGGCGACGCGCCCGGCGGTGGCGGCCATCGCGGCCGGGTCCTTGAGCCAGCGCTCCCCGCTGTCGAGGCCCTTGCGCGGGTCGATCGGCACCAGGCGGCGGGCCGCGTCGAGGACGTCGGCGACCGGGCCGAGGCCGGGGTCGGCGTACCGCACGGCGTTGCTGAGCACGGCCCGTACGCCCTGCTCGGCGGCGAGGCCGAGGGTGCGGGCGGCGTGCCGCAGCGAGCCGGGGCCGGTGCCGGTGCGGCCGTGGTGGACGACCTCCAGGCGCAGGGCGTCGCCGTACGTCTCGCGCCAGGGGGCGAGGAGCCGGGCGGCGCGGTCGGGCCGTCCGGCGGCGAGGGCGCGGCCGACCTCGGAGTCGGGTCCGAGCAGCACGGTCACGTCGTCGCCGTGGTTGTCCCGCCAGGGCAGCAGCGGCGTGGGGCCTCCGGCGGCGTGCGCGGCGGTGATCAGCCGGCACACGGTGGCCCAGCCCGCCCGGGAGCGGGCGAGGAAGAGCGCGCGGGGCGCGGACTCGTCGACGAAGGCGCCGCCGCGCACGGGGGTGCGGCGCCGCTCGGTGGGCGACCCGCCCTGTGGCCCGTCCTCCCGCGCCGGCGCGCCGATCGCGAGGTCGACGCCGAACAGGGGGCGGACGCCCTCCTTGGCGCAGGCCAGGGCGAAGCGGACCGCGCCCGCGACGGTGTCGCGGTCGGTCAGGGCGACGGCGTCCATGCCGCGCTCGGCGGCGCGCGCCGCGAGCCGCTCCGGGTGGGAGGCCCCGTACCGCAGGGAGAAGCCCGAAACGGTGTGCAGATGCGTGAAGCCTGGCACCCGCACCTCCTGGATCGATCCGCTCTCACCTCCCCCGCTCACCACCATAGACCAAGTTCGAACGTCTGTACGACACAATGCGCATCGACCATTCAGCCCACCCCACCTGCGCGAACAGGCGCAGCCCCGGAGCGTGGGGGCATGAAGTTCGCCGACGAGGTCAAGAACGCCGTCACCCCGCGGGCCGCGCTGCTGGTCATCGGCGTCCTCGCCCTGCAGCTGCTCTTCATCGCCTCCTACGTGGGCGCCCTGCACCATCCGAAACCCCGGGACGTGCCCTTCGGCGTGGTGGCCCCCGGCCCCGCCGCCGCCCAGACCGCCGACCGCCTGGGTCGGCTGCCGGGGGACCCGCTCGACCCCCGGGTGGTCCGCGACGAGGCGGAGGCGCGCCGGCAGATCACGGACCGGAAGATCGACGGCGCGCTGATCGTCGACCCGCGGGGCACCACCGACACCCTGCTGGTCGCCTCCGGCGGGGGCGCCGCCCTCGCCAACGCGCTGACCCGGATCACCACCGACGTCGAACAGAACCAGCGGCGCACCCTCCGTACCGTGGACGTCGCGCCCGCGTCCCCCGGGGACTTCAACGGCCTCTCGGCCTTCTACCTCGTCGTCGGCTGGTGCGTGGGCGGCTACCTGTGCGCGTCGATCGTCGCGATCAGCGCGGGCTCGCGGCCCTCGAACCCCCAGCGGGCGATCATCCGCCTCGGCGTCGTCGCGCTCTCCGGAATCGCCGGCGGCCTCGGCGGGGCGCTCATCGTCGGGCCCGTGCTCGACGCGCTGCCGGGCAGCATCCTGGGCCTGTGGGGCCTGGGCGCTCTGGTGGTCTTCGCGGTCGGCGCGGCGACCCTCGCGCTCCAGGCGGTCACCGGTGTCGTGGGCATCGGGCTGGCGGTCCTGCTCATCGTGATCGCCGGGAACCCGAGCGCGGGCGGCGCCTTCCCGGCCCCGATGCTGCCGGACTTCTGGCGCGCGATCGGCCCGGGCCTGCCGCCGGGCGCCGGTACGTGGGCGGCGCGCTCGATCGCGTACTTCCGCGGCAACGCGGTCTCCGGCCCGGCGCAGGTGCTCGCGATCTGGGCGCTGATCGGCACCGTGATCACGCTGGTGGCGTCGGCGGTACGCAGGGAGAAGAGCATGCCGGCATGAGCACCATGACAAGACCCCGGGCCTCCACCAAGAGGGCCCGGGGCCTTGTGCCCGTGTCGGCCGGACCGCGCCGGCCGTCCCGCGTCAGCCGATCCGCGCGCCGTACACCCTCAGCGGCTCCGTCACCGGCTGGAAGAAGGTCGTCCCGCCCGCCGTGCAGTTGCCGCTGCCGCCGGAGGTCAGACCGATCGCGGTGTCGCCCGCGAAGAGCGAGCCGCCGCTGTCGCCCGGCTCGGCGCAGACGTTGGTCTGGATGAGGCCGTGCACGATCTGGCCGTTGCCGTAGTTGACCGTGGCGTTGAGGCCGGTGACCTCGCCCTCGTGGACCTGGGTGGTCGAGCCGCTGCGGGTCACCTTCATCCCGACGGTCGCCTCGCCCGCCTTGGTGATCTTCTGCACGCTGCCGTTGTAGAGGTTCACCTCGCTCGGCTCCGGGGTCATGCTGTGGTACCTGACCAGCGAGAAGTCGTCGCCCGGGAAGCGCGAGTCGACCATCGTGCCGATCGCGGGACCGCCCGCGGTCGCCGACCAGCGGCTGCCGGCCTTGCCGCAGTGGCCCGCGGTGAGGAAGTGCGGCTGGCCGTCCTTCACCACGTTGAAGCCCAGCGAGCAGCGGCCGCCTCCGCTGTGGATGGCGTCACCGCCCCGGAGGAACGGCGTGAACACACCCGAGGTGCGCTTCAGTTCCGCCTTCGACCCCAGGCCCCGCACCACGCCGCTCAGCTTCTCCCACGACGCGCCCTTCACGGTCCCGTCCGCCGTGACGACCACCTTGTTCGTCACCGGGTCCAGGGCCCAGGAGGTCCCCGGCATGGTCGCCCGGTCCGTCAGGGTCCGCCGGGCGTCGGCGAGCTCGGCCAGGCTGTGTTCGACGACTCTCGCCTTGCCGCCCGCCTCGCGGACGGTATCGGCCGCGTCCTCGTCGACCACGTTGACCACGAGTGCCCGGGACTTCGCGTCGTAGTACGCGCCGGCCGCGTCGCCGCCGAGCCGCTCGGTGAGCGTCGAGGCGAGGTTTCCGGCCGCCGTCACGGACAGCGGCCTCACCTCCGCGTCACTGGCGTTCGCCGTCTGGAACGTGATGCCCGCGCCCAGCAGGGCCACCGCGGCTCCGCCGGCCAGCGCCGCACGCCTTTTGGGTATGCGCCGATGCTTCAACTTCGACCTCCTGTGGGGGGCCGTACCAGGACAAGTGGGGTGACCTGACACGGAGGATGGGAGTCCACTATCCCGATGCAAACAGGTAGCACACAAGGTCGACTTCGGGACGCGCACGCGATTTTCACTATGCGCCCCCGGCGCTCCCACGCCGGTAAGGCGACAATGCGTCCCCCGCGCGCCCCCTCTGATGGGTCATCATCAGACCTGTGACCCAGCGGAGGAGGCGGGGGCTTGCGACGTCGCGTACGCACGGCGGACGGCCGGCATCTCATGGTGGAGCGCCTCGGGGACCCGCGGGGCCGTCCCGTCTTCCTGCTCCACGGCACACCGGGCAGCCGACTCGGCCCGGCGCCCCGCGGCATGGTGCTCTACCAGCGCGGCATGCAGCTCATCGCGTACGACCGCCCCGGCTACGGCGGCTCGGACCGCCTGCCCGGCCGGAGTGTGGCGGACGTGGTCCAGGACGTGACGGCCATCGCCGACGCGCTGGACCTGGAGCGGTTCGCGGTGGTGGGCCGTTCCGGCGGCGCCCCGCACGCGCTGGCCTGCGCGGCGCTCATCCCCGAGCGGGTGACGCGCACCGCGGCGCTGGTGACGCTGGCGCCGCGTGACGCGGACGGGCTCGACTGGTTCGAGGGCATGGCCGCGTCGAACGTCATCGAGTACACGGCCGCCACCACCGACCCCGACGGCGTCGCCGCCCGCCTCACCCCCCGCGCCGACGCGATCCGCCAGGACCCGGTCCGGCTCCTGGACGACCTGCGCCGCGAGCTGACCGCCTCCGACCGGATGGTCGTCTCCGACGCGGGCGTCCGCTCGATGCTCCTGCGCAACTACCAGGAGGCGCTGCGGACCTCCGCGTACGGCTGGATCGACGACGCCCTGGCCTTCTGCAGCCCGTGGGGCTTCGACCCGGCGGACATCCCGGGCCAGGTGCTCCTCTGGCACGGCGAGCAGGACGTCTTCTCACCGGTGGGCCACTCCCGCTGGCTGGCCGCCCGCATCCCCGGCGCGACGGCCGTCCTGGAACCGTCGGCGGCCCACTTCGACGCGCTGCACGCACTGCCCCGCGTACTGACCTGGCTCCTGGAGGAGCCCCCGGCCCGGCCGGTGCCCTGACGAGGTCGGGGGCTGGGGCTCCGGACAGTCAGGCGTCTGGAGTGAGCGGGAGCGGTTCCGCCCGCCGCCGCAGTTGTTCGGCCTCGGGCACGTGTCCGCCCGGTCCAGTCGGACGTGCATATCACTCAGAGCCGCGAGGACGATCCCGCGGCTGCAGAATGCAGCTCCTTCACGGTGAGCGTCCAAGGACCCAGGGCGTAGTAGTCCATTACCACTGGGCCGTCCATGACGGGGACCGTCCGCCGAAGCGCCCCGGAGTCGTGGAGCAGCCCAGACGGATCGAGCCGCATCCGGTAGTGGCCGGCAACCTCGTGTGCCCGGACGCTGACAAAGCCACCGCCATGGCCCGGCCCCCCGGCGAAGTCCACCCTCAGGTCGACCCCCTTGCCTGGATGGATGAGGATCTCGGGTCCGTAACCGTGAAGGACCCCCTCCAGCCGGCGGGCAGCGGCCATCGGCTTGACCCGTAGGATCCACCGGTTCTCGGCGACGACCCGGAACCGCAGGGGGCGGTCCTTGGGCGCGTGGACGACGCGGCTGCCCCGCAGGTCCGGCAGCGATACGGCGAAGACGTACTCCTCGTCCTTGTTGCGTTCGTCGAGCGGGTAGAGGGCGAAGTACCCCTCGCCCTCGTGCGCGACCTCGACGAGGACCGGACCGGACGGCAGCCCGGCGCCGACCGTGACCACCTGGTTGCCGTGCCCCTCGGCGGTGAACGGCTCGAAGACCGGGCCGAACTCCCATCCCTCCAGCAACCGATACGGCCGCTCCGGCGGCGGATAGAGTCCCGGCACGTACGCCCCCTCCTCGGGCGGCGCCTGGCCAGGCATCTTCACCACACCGGTCAGCGGCACCGGCCCGGACAGGACCGTCGGCCGGTCCGCGTCGGCCACCTCGATGCCGTACGACGCGATGAGCCCCGCGAGCCCGGAGCCGTAGCCCTGCCCGAGACCGTCGAACTTCCAGCCGTCTGCCTCCCGGAAGAAGGCGCCGAGGGCGACTGCGGACACCTCCGCTTCCTCCGCCACCGTGTACGTGACGATGTCTGCTCCGTCCGGCGCGACGGCCTTGAGTGTGGGGAGCGCCCTGAAGGCGCTGTGCCGGGTCCAGCCGGCTACCACGATCCGTTCCACCGCCGGCTCGACCCCGTTCAGATCCAGGGCGAGCCCGGCCGGGCCGAGCCGGACCGCGCCCGACGGGTGCGCGGGCTGACCGTGGAAGACCAGATCCGCGTCGCCGCGGACCCGGCCGGAGGAGTCCAGCAGCAACGCCGCCGTCTCTGCGCCGGCTGTGCCGATGCGCAGAACAACCGACGGCACCCAGTGACCGGTGGCCTTCGTTATGCGATCCATGCCGCTCATCATGCGCCATGGATCACCAGGCCGTCGGTCGGCCTCGGAGCGGAGGACCCGCCTCACACCGCCAGCGGCTCCAGGTCCCGGTGGACGCGGCGCTCGTCGCGGGCCAGGCGGGTGAGCGCGTGGTCCTCGCCGAGCTGGCGCGACAGTTCCTCCGCGGTCTCGGCGCGCAGGTGGGCCGCCTCGTCCTTGCGGCCCAGCGCGCCGAGCGTGACGGACATGTTGGAGGCGACGGCCAGCACCTCCGGGTGGTGGCCGCCGAGCACCTCGCGGAGCAGGCCCACCGTGCGCCGCTCGATGCGCAGCGCCTCCTCCAGCTCGCCGAGGTCGGCCTTGGCGTTGGCGAGGTTCACCGTGCAGAACAGCACGTGCGGGTGGCGGTCGCCGAGCACCTCGACCAGCACCCGCAGCGTGGCCCGGAGGGTCTGCTCGGCGGTGTCGGGCATCCCGCAGCCCCACTGGTAGATGCCGAGGTTGTTGAGCGCGGCGAGGGTGTACGGGTGCCGCTCCCCCGGCACCTTCATGTACTGGTCCACGACCTCCTGCGCGAGGTCCCGCGCCGCCACCGGCTCCCCGGCCGCGTACAGGTCCGCCGCCAGGTTGAGGTCGCAGGCGAGGGAGTCGGGGTTGGCCGAGGTGTACTTGGCGCGGTAACGGTTGCGCGTGGCGGTGGTGAGCCGCCGCGCGTCCTCCAGGCGGCCGGCCCGCCGCAGGGAGACGGCGAGCGACTTGGCGGCGGCGAGCGTGCCGGGGAAGGCCCGTCCGAGGGTGTCCTTGTAGATCTCGTACGTCCGGCTGAGCAGCGTCACCGAGTCCTCGTACCGCCCGACCTCCCGCAGGTCGCGGGCGAGCGAGGTGGCGGACGACAGGGTGTACGGGTGCTCGGGTCCGAGGACCTCGGTGCGGCGGTCGAAGACCTCCTGGTCGATCTCCCGGGCCCGGGCGTACTGCCCGACCATGCGCAGGTTGAGCGCCAGGTTGTTGGCGGCGGCCAGCGTCCTCGGGTGGGCCTCGTGGAAGATCTGGCTGAAGCCCTCGTGCGCCTCGGTCGCCAGCTCCATGGCCCTGCCGTACTCGCCCAGCGTGCCGAGGTCCATGGCGAGGCCGCTGGTCGTCATGTACGTGTGCGGGTGCGAGGGCCCGAGGACCTCCCGCTGCCGCTCCAGCGTGACCTCGTCGAGCTCCCGGGCCTCCACGTAACGCCCCTGCGAGCGCAGGATGTTCGACAGGTGGAAGCGCAGGTACAGGTACTGGAGGTCGTCGTTGCCCAGCATCTCGCGCCAGGCGTCCCGCAGCTCGGTGCCGAGCGACCACGCGGTCTGCCAGTCGCCGCGCTTCCACAGGTAGCGCACCCGGTCGATGAGGAGCCGCCGGGTCTCGGGGTCCCGGCACAGGCGCGCCTCCGACGGGCCGAGGTGGGGCCAGATGGTGGCGAACCGGGGCCAGGTCTCGGGGTTGTCGATCGGCTCGTCGTCGTCGGGCCGCGCCCCGGCGAGGATGCGGTGGACGGCGTGCCGGGCCTCCTTCTGCTCCTCCTCCGTCAGCTGGGAGCGGATGACGGCCTGCACCAGCCGGTGCACCTGGATGGAGTTGGAGACCTGGTCGACCTTGGCGAGGGCGAACCGTCCGATCTCCCGGATCACCCGCCCCAGCACCAGCTTCTCCTGGAGCGACGCGTCGTACGGCTTGAGCGCCTCGATCATCTGCTTGCTGTACAGCAGGTTGGCGTGGATCGGCTCGGGCGCGAAGAAGGCGCACAGCTGCAGCAGCCGCACGGCGGCCGGTGAGCGCTCCTGGAGCCGTGCGATGGAGACGTTCCAGGTGGCCGCGACCGGCTCGGGGTAGCCGGCCGGCTGGTTGAGGGCGAGCGTGCTGGCGGCGGCCTGTTCCAGCTGCTCCAGGTAGGCGGAGACGGGCGTGGCGGTCTCGGCGATCCAGGCGGCGGCCTGCTCGACGGCCAGCGGCAGGTCGCCGACGGCGGTCGCCACCTTGTCGGCGTCCTCGGCGGTCAGCCCCTTGGCACGGCGCTGGAGGTGCTCGATGGACTCCTCGCGCAGGAACACGTCGACGGGCAGCGCGTCCCCGTACTGCGACCACGTCTGGTTCCGGGAGGTCACCAGGATGTGGCCGCCGGTGGGGAAGAAGCGCTTCAGCGCGTCGGGGTCGTCGGCGTTGTCGAAGACCAGCAGCCAGCGGTTGGTGGGCACCCCGCGCCGCAGCAGGTCGATGGCCTCCTGGGACGCGGAGGCCATGTCCTCGCCGACCTGCGCGCCGAGCCGTACGGCGAGTTCGGCGAGGGAGGCGATGACGTCGTCCGTCTGCTCGGCGGAGACCCACCACACCAGGTCGTAGTCGGCCATGAAGCGGTGCACGTACTCCAGTGCCACCTGCGTCTTGCCGACGCCACCGAGCCCGTACAGGGTCTGCGGCTGCGGCAGGACGACGGCGAGGCCGCCGCCGAGCTGGTCGCGCATCCGCTCCAGCACCATCGACCGGCCGGTGAAGCCGGGGTTGCGGGGCGGCGCGTTCCAGATCTTCGGCACGGTGCCGGGGAACCGCGGCCCGGGCGGCACGCCCTCGTTGAGTTTGACGGGCCGGTCCAGGGCGCGCAGCAGCGCGGCGGTGGCGCCCACCTCGTCGAGCCGGTACAGGTCCACGGGGTTGCGGTCGATGTACGGGGCGGTGAGCCGGACGTCGCCGACGCGCAGCGGCAGCAGCTGGCGCCGCCCGCCGCCCGGGTCCTCGGCGGCGGCCCGCTCCCAGACCTGCACGGCGCGGGAGGACTTCAGGTAGGCGCTGGAGAGCAGGACCACCGTGCGGGCGGCGCTCTCGGCGGCCTCCAGGGGGTCGCTGCCCGAGACGGCGGGGTCGGCGGAGACGTCGCGGGGTACGACGCGGAAGCCGGCCCGGGTGAGGACGGACTCGATCCAGTCGGCCCACATCCGGTTCTCGGCGACGTACGACAGGAACAGGTCGGCGGGCTGGGCGGGGCGGCGGCGGGTGAAGGCGTCGCGGATCCGCAGCCGCACCTCGTCGTTGACGGACGGCATGGCGGTGACCTCGCCGTCGGTGATGACGGCGGTGAGCCGCTCGAAGGCGGAGAGCAGCGAATTGGCGATGCCGGCGTCGTCGCCGAAGGTGGCGAGGGTCTCCTCGTACGCGTAGTACGGCCGGTACGGGATCTCGACGGCGCCCCAGTAGGAGGCGAGCTCCTCACCGGTGAGTCCGCTCGGGAAGCCGTCGAACTTCAGCCGGGCCAGGGCGCGGCCGGCGTCGGCCTTCTCCTTCTCGCCCTCGTCGATGCGCATGGGCACGGGGAATATCCGGATGCCGCGGCCGCCGTACCGCTCGTCGATCTGCCGGGCGACGGCGGCGGCGCCGTCCATGGACTGGTCGCTGAGGGTGAAGCAGTCGACCAGGGCGTCCGGGAGGTGGACGGTGCAGATGTCGGCGATGTCGGAGAGGCCGGTGCGGCTGTCGATGAGGACGTAGTCGTAGGTGGCCTTCATGTCGTCGCGCAGGGCGTCGAAGAAGTGCCCGCCGCCGAGGCGGTCGTAGAAGTTGTCCCAGTCGAAGGTGGAGACGGTGGCGGAGTACTCGCGGTTCTGCCGGCCGGCGGAGACGAAGTCGAGGGTGCCGCCGTCGGGGAACTGCCAGCCGAGCGCCTCGGGGGTGAGGGAGACGGCGTGCGGCTGGATGCGCGCGTAGTCGCGGTGCCAGTCGTCGGGCCGCTGGACGGGGCTGGTGGCGGCCCAGGCGTACTCGGTGATCAGGTCGATGACACCGGTGGTGGCGCCGAGCGTGGACGGATCGAGGAAGGGGTGGAAGAAGCGGTGCAGCCCGGGTGCCTCCAGGTCCCAGTCGACGGCCAGGACCCGCTTGCCGTTCGCGGCGAGGATCCAGGCCGTGTTGGCCAGGGCCATCGTCCGTCCCGTACCACCCTTGTACGAGTAGAAGGTGACGATGCGTCCGTCACGGCGTCCGTCACGACTGGCGGTCATCCAAGTCCTCCGCATCGGGCGCGATCTCGTGCGTCTCGGGGGTGAAGTGCGTGGTGGCGTACCCGGCGGCCATGGGGCCGCGCAGCCGCGGGCGCTCGGTGTGGCGGCCGCCGGCGGGCGGGTAGACGGCGGCGTGCCGCAGGTACTGCTGGGCGGCCGCCTCGACCACCTGGGGCAGGATCTGGCCGAAGGCCTCCATGCTCGGTACGCCGCGGGCGGCGGCGCGGCTGGCGGCGCGGCCCTGGCCCATCTTGACGGGCATGGTCGCTTCGAGCTTCCCGGTGAGCTCGGTGTCGGCGGCGCGGCTCTGGTAGTCCATGTGGTTGCGGGGGACGACGACGCTGACCCAGGGCCGGTGCTCGGCGTCGAAGGCGGCGAGCCGCTCGCGGCGTTCCTCGTCCTGGAGGGCCCAGCGGTCGACGAGGAGGATCTCGGGCCGGGTGGGGGGCTGCTTGGCGTCCAGCGGCCCGGTGTCGTGGTCGAAGGAGGCGACCGTGGCCTGGTAGTTGAGCGCGCGGACCAGGTCCTGGGCGACGTAGGCGAGGGGCCGGGAGGATTCGGGGTGGTACGGGTTCCAGTCCTGCGGCAGGTCGCCGTAGTACTCGGGGGCGCGGCCCTCGGGGAGGTCGTGGCGGGTGGGGGCGGCGACGGTGACCTGGATGGGGCGGGGGCCGCCGCCGGGCTGGCCGAAGGCGCTGGGGGCGAGGCGGTAGTCGACGGGCCGGCCGGGGCCGATGGCGGTGGAGTCGGCGACGGAGACGATGCGCTTCGCCAGTTCGTAGACGGCTCGCTCGTACTCCTCGGCGAATATCCGGAGTTTGATCAGGCCGTACAGTCCGTCGGTGACATAGCGGTCGCCGAAGGCGCGGTGGTTGAACTGGAGCCGTTCGGCGGGGCCGGGGAGTTGTTCCGGGGGGACGGGGACCCAGAGGGCGGGGACGATGGCGTCGGCGGGTCTGTTGTGTTTCGCCTGGTGGTAGATGGCGCGCTGGGCGAAGGCGAACCATTCCTTGCCGCACATCTCGCTGGCGAAATAGCGCGGCGAGAAGAGCGGGACGAAGACGCGGCAGTTGGCCAGGACCTCGCCCAGCCGTTCCGACCAGCCTTCGCCGGAGCGTATCTCCCGGTCCATGAATCCGGCTTCGGCTCCGGCCGGCAGATCGGTCATGGCCATTACATGGCCGCACAAATCGCGGAACAGCCGTTCCACCCACATGTCGGGATCGGGGCCTCCGGCTCCGTACCTCGGCGTGTGGGCGTAACTCAGAAAAAAGTACGGCCGATGATCCGCCCCTCGCCGTTGCGGTGACGTCACGCGACCCCCGTCCTGTGTGAACCACTCGCATCAAGGATGGGAAGGATACGAGCGAATCAATCATTCCGGAGCAGGTTCGCTCCGCCCCCACGACGTTCAGTCAATCAACGCCGCTTTTCAGTCATCCGCGGCCACGGCACAGCTCTTCCCGCAGGGCGGCCACCAGCGCTTTGCCGCTGACGGTGAGCTCGGCGGCGCCTTCGAGCCGGTCCAAAGCCCGCTCGGCGTGCACGGCGTGGACCGGGTGGCCGGGTTCGTACGCCGCGAGGCCGGTGCGCTCGTACGCCCCGGCGAGCAGCGCGGAGACGGGGACCGGCGCCTCCTGCCAGGGCGCGGGGTGGCTCCAGGCGCCGTCCAGGGCGTAGAGGTCCGTCACGTCGAGCAGCGCCCGCAGCGTGGCGCGCCGGAAGCCGCGCAGCAGCGCCCGGGCCAGCTCGCCGGGGGCGCCCCGCAGCGGCAGGCCGAGCGCGCCGTAGCCGTGCCGGCCCACGCGGGGCGCGGTCCCGGTGAGCGGGGTCAGGGTGGTCAGCCGGGCGGCGGCCTCGGCGGCCTGGCCGGGTACGGCGTCCCGCAGCAGCCCCCAGGCCGCCTCCAGGCGCGCGCTCCAGTCGGCGGCGTCGGCGGCGGTGAGCCGCCCGGTGGCGGGGGCGGCGAAGCGGTCGCGGTACGGGTCGAGGTCGTCGAGCGCGCGGCCGTCGCCCGGGTGGCGCCGCACGGGGAGCCAGCGGGGGCCCTCCTCGCCGAGCCGTTCGACGCGCTGCTCGGCGCCGCCGGCCCGTACGACGAGGCCGTCCCCGGTCGCCCGCACCTCCGCGGTGCCGGCGGCGGTGACGGTGAGCGCGCCGAGCGTGGGCAGGTGCAGCGGGCCGCCCGGATGCGGGACGCGGACCGGGGCGTCGACCCGGCCGCGTACGGCCGCGGCGGCGACGTACCGCGGCAGCTGCCGGGCGAGGGCGGGCGCGGTGGGGCGGTCCTCGTGGAGGGCGTCGAGGCAGTCGAGGAGCCAGGTGCGGGTGTAGGGGTGGGCCAGCACCTCGTCGAGGCCGTCGGAGCGCCGCTCGACGGCGGAGGCGAGCTCCCAGGCCTCGGCCCACGGCTCGCCGCCGCGCCCGTCGAGGCGGCTGTGCAGCTCGGCGAGGAGGACGCGGGTCAGGTCGTGCTGTTCGGCGGCGAGGGCGGCCGGGTCGGTCACGGCGGGGGACGCCGTACGCGCCGCCGTGCGGTCCTCGACGCCGCGCACCAGGGCTTCGAGGTCGGCGCAGTAGACGGAGGGGTTGGCGAAGCCGGTGCCGTCCGCGCGGTAGCGGTGGGTGTAGAGCCCGCCGCCGCAGGAGCGGACCACGGGGCAGTCGCGGCAGGTGGCGCTCACCCCGGCGAGCCCGAGCTGGCGGACGCGCACGCCGGGGTGGGCGGCGACCTCGTCGAAGGAGTGCCGGTAGACGTCGAAGCCGGTGGCGGCGGCGCCGTCGTAGGCGCTCTTGAGGGAGTCGACCTGTTCGAGGGTGCCGTCGGTCTCCACCACGACGAGGTCGGTGGGGGCGAGGCCGAGGGATTCGGTGAGGCTGGGGCCGCCGCTCAGGGTGGAGAGCACCGACTCGAAGAGCCGTACGGGGACGGGCCTGCCCTGCCGGTCCCACCGGTCGAAGACGGTGAGGATCCAGTCGGCGTACGCGGTGGGCGAGCCGTCCGGGCGGGGCGGCGGGTTCTGCCAGGTGGCGTGCGGCAGCAGGAAGTCGATGCGCGGCGGTTCGAGCGCGGCCAGCGCGTCGTAGACGGCGACGGGGTCGTTGGCCACGTCGATGGTGCAGAGCAGCCCGAGGTCGAGGTGGCGGTAGCGCTCCTGGCGCAGCAGGCCGACGGCCTTGAGGACGAGGGGGTGGCTGGAGCGGCCGTCGGCGAAGCGGCGGTGGCGGTCGTTGGCGGCCTTGTCGCCGTCGAGGGAGATGCCCACGCGGACGCCGTACTCGGCGAAGAGGTCGAGGTAGCGGGGGCCGAGCTGGAGGCCGTTGGTGTGGATGCGCAGGTCGAGCGCGGTGTGGGGGCCGAGCGTCCGGGTCAGTTCCTCGCAGACGCGCCGCAGCCGGGCCGGCCCCGCCAGCAGCGGCTCCCCTCCGTGCAGGATCACTGTCACGGAGGGCAGGGCATGTTCCTTCGCATGCTCGGCCAGTCGCAGAGCTGTCCAGGAAATCGCCTCGTCAGAGATTGCCTTAGGGCGGGTACGCCAGCTCTGATCAGCGTGTTCGTACACATAGCAGTGGTCGCATGCGAGATCGCACCTGCTGTGCACTTTCAGAACGATCTCGCGGAAAGGGACCAGCGGTCCGGTCATTCCGCCAGTTTAGAGCTACTTCAGGGCTGTTTTCGGCCGCTTCAGAGCGCGGAGTTGAACGTCGCCCCGCGTCCGGTACGGTCACCGGTGGCGGGCAGCACCCGGTTGATCTTCTTGGCCGCTTCCGCCGCCCGGACGTCGATCTCGGCGAGCGGAACACGATTCTTCTTCGCGACAGCGAATGTCATAGAGGTCTGAAAGCTCACGGCGGCCGTCCTTGGGCATATGTGGCGATCTGAGGGGAACCGCACCGTTGCAGTGTCGGCGGCACGACTTTACTCTCGTGGCCACCCACGGCAAATCAGCGCGAACACATGAAGGAAATGCGTTGCGCCAGTATTCCCCGACCTCCCCGGAACGATCCATTCCACCGAAAGAGTGACACAAAACCGCAGACGGGGGTGCGTATGACCGGGTATCAGGGTCCACTGCAGAGCATGGTCTTCCGGAACGAGGATCTGCCGGCGCTGTTCCACCGGGCGGACGAGACGGCCATCGCCCGGCAGCGCGAGGCGGTGAGGGACACCCGGATGCAGCTGCTCCTGCTGGTGCTCGGCGCCTGCCTGGCGGCGATGCCCGGCGGCTGGCGGATCGGAGACACCTTCCAACTGGCGGGCGCGCTCAGCGCGTTGGCGTACGCCGGCGTACTCCTGGCCGGCTACCGCGCCTCCAGGCGCCGTGCGAAGTCGCATTGGCAACTGAACCGGTCGGCCGCCGAGTTCATCAAATCGATGTGCTGGAGGTACGCGGTCCACGGCGCACCCTTCGACGCCGACTCCCGCGATCCGGAGGGGGAGTTCCTCCTGCGCCTGGAGGAGGGGCTCGGCGAGCTGCGCAAGGTCGGCTGGCTGGACCCCCGGGAGCAGGGGCACGACCCCGGAGCCGAACTCATCACCCCGGCCATGCGGATGCTGCGCGACAAGCCCTTCCGGGTGCGCAAGGAGACGTACGTACGGGACCGGCTGATCGAGCAGCGCAACTGGTACCACCGGCGGACGGAGGTCTCGCGGCGGGCCACGGCCCTGTGGCGGGCGAGCACCGCCGTGCTCACCCTCGTCGCCTTCCTCCTCGGGCTGTTCCAGACCTTCTCGGCCGGCGGGTCGGCCGTGCTCGCGGGCCTGCTGTCCGCCACGGCGGCCGCCGGTGTCGCGTGGAGCGAGATCCGCCGCCACCAGCCGCTCATCGCCGCGCACTCGCTGGTGGAGGAGGACCTCGCGGCCATCCACACCGCGATGGAGACGACGGTCGGCGAGGACAGGTGGCCGGCGGCGGTGTACGAGACCGAGCGCATCGTCTCGCCGCAGCACACGGACTGGCTGGTGCAGCACCGCAGCTAGGCCAGGCCCTCAGGGGCGCTCGACGCCCGCGCGCCAGATGACCGTCACCGGTTTCCCCAGCTCGCGGGCGTAGCGCACGATGTCCCCCGTACCGCCCAGGCCGCGCGCCGGGCGGCCGTCCCAGACCGCGAGCAGCCGGTCGCAGTGGTCGGCGATGTACGTGCCGGCCGCGTAGTACGCCTCGTCGGTGGAGTGCGGGAACGCCATCCGGACCTCCCGCGTGGCGCGCTTCCTCAGGCCCCGGTAGCGAGCCAGTTCGACGTCGTCCGCGAAGCCGTCCTCGTAGTCCCCGCTGGGGATGACGGCGACCAGCTCGGCCCCGCAGGCCAGCGCGATGTCCGCGAAGAGCTGGTCCGCCCCGGTGGCGAGGCTGGAGAGCGCCTCCAGGGCGCCGTCGTGCCCCAGGAACGCGGCCCGCATCGCGGCCCGGACATGGGCGTGGAGCTCGTCGGGGATGTCCCTGTGGCCGGTCACTCCGATGCGCTTCATCCGCCCCCGCTCCCTGTGCCCGACCGTCCTCACATCCCCTCGAATGTGGACGACCGCGGGCAGCGCGTCGAGTCCCCCGGCCGGATTCCGGCCGGGGGACTCACCGAGCTCACACGGAAGGGTGGTTCGGCCTACGGGTCAGTAGACGCTGACCCCGTACGCGCTCAGTGCCTCGGTGACCGGCTGGAAGAAGGTCGTCCCGCCGGAGGAGCAGTTGCCGCTGCCGCCGGAGGTGAGGCCGATGGCGCGGCTGCCGGAGTAGAGCGGACCGCCGCTGTCGCCGGGCTCGGCGCACACGTTCGTCCGGATCATGCCGTAGACCACGTCGCCGCCGCCGTAGTTGACCGTGGCGTTCAGGCCGGTGACGGAGCCGCTGTGGGTGCCGGTGGTGGACCCGCGGCGCGTGACGGACATGCCGACGGTGGCGTTGGCGGCGCTGGTGATGTCCACGCTGCCGACGGTGCCGGACTTGGTGATGGAGCTGTTGGTGTAGCGGACGATCCCGTAGTCGTTGTTCGGGAAGCTGGACCCGGACGTGGACCCGAGCACTGTGGTGCGGCCGGAGTTGGCGTACCAGGTGCCCACGCCGTCGGTGCAGTGCCCGGCGGTGAGGAAGTAGTACGCGCCCGCGCTGTCGCGGACGTTGAATCCGAGGGAGCAGCGCGAGTTGCTGGAGTAGATGGCGTCGCCGCCGGAGATGAGTTTGGTGAACTTGCCCGGGGTGCGCTCGATGCGCAGGGCACCGGCGTTGGCGCCGGCTTCGCGCTTGATCTTCGCGATCTCGTCCTGGGAGACGGTCGAGTCGGCGGTCACGACCAGGGTGTTGGTTTTGCCGTCGACGTGCCAGGCGGTGCCCGGTACGTCGGCTTCCAGCACGGCGGAGCCTGCGGCGGACAGGTCGGACGCGCTGTAGGTCCGGGGAGAGTCCGCGTTCGCGGCGGGGACCGCGAGGGCGGCGGCGGAGACCAGACCGACGGAGACGGCGAGCAGACGGGTGCGTCTGGCTATGCCGTCGCGGGGGGTGGTGCGCTTGATCCTCACTTACGTTCCTCCGAGGGAATCGGGGGCCCGCCGTGGGGTGTCGGGCCCGTGAGGCGCAGCCAGGGTTTTTTACGCGTTCGGATTGCGAACACGTCGTGCCCCTGACAAGCGCTGCTCCGGGAGTATTCGCGGGATCAACTACCGCGCGCAAGGGTGTCTTTCGGCCGTACCCGATCAGTGCGGCAGGACGTTCCGCTCGCCCGCGCGGACCGGGACGGAAGGGGTGTTGCCGGGCGGCGGGAAGGGCAGATGAAGTGCTCGGCGAAGACCGCCCCCAGCGAGCCGTCGCCCCCGACCGCGACCCGCAGCGTGTGCGTGGCACCGCCGAGCACGAAGGCGAGCCCCCGGCCAGGGCCGACGGAGGCGGACGCCGCGCTCCTCTCCGTACGGACGGAAGGGTCCCCGGCACGGCCCAGCGCGGGTCGTACGGCGTGGCCTCGATGCCCTGGAACGCCGCCCGCGCCGGGGCCGAGGCGTCGAAGTCGCGGACGGCCCACAGCTCGCCGGTCAGGGGCGGGCCGTCGGCGGTGAGGCCGTCGGCGGCGGTGGCGGCGGCGGTGGCGGTCAGCAGGACGTGGTCGCCTGCGTCCCGCCACGTACCCGGGACGGCCGGAATTCGACCTTCCGGGTGGTCGGCCGAGCCAGAGGGGTCGTCAGCAGCCGTCGCAGGGGCAGCAGCAGTCGCAGCTTCCGACGTTGCAGTCGCAGTCGCGGCAGCACCCCTCGCGCTTCTTGCGCGACCAGGGGCCCTCGTACTCCTTGGCGCAGCAGATCTGGCAGGTGCAGAAGAGCCAGGTGAAGGCCGCGCACCCGGCCAGGAAGCCGCGGGGCGGCTTGGGCCGGGAGGGCTCCCCGCCGCCGGGCCCGCCGCCGAAGCCGGGCGGCATGCCGCCGCCGGGGCCACCGGGGTACCCGCCGCCGTACGGTCCCTGGCCGCCACCCTGGTGCGGCCCACCCTGGTAGGGCCCGCCCTGGTGCGGACCGGGCTGGTAGGGGCCGCCGGGCTGCCCGCCGTACGGGTTGGGCGCGCCGTACGGGTTGGGCTGGCCGTACGGGTTGGGCGCGCCGTGCCCCTGGTGCGAGCAGGTCGCCGTCCCGAACGCCCGGTCCACCGACCGGCGCAGCTCGTGGGCGAGCAGCACGTGCAGCAGCTTGTCGTCCGCGAACTCCGCGTCCCGCAGGGCCAGCCGTATCCCGTGCAGCGCGTCGTCCGCGAGACGCCGTGCCTCGGGGAGTGACGTGCCCGTGGCGGTGAGGGGATTCCAGGCGCCGGAGGCGGCGTCGGCCTCGCGGTCCTCGACGGCGTCGAGGAGGTGCGCGAGGCGTCCGAAGAGCCGGCCCGCCTCGGCCAGCGGCTCGGCGTTCGACGGCCTGCCCGCGAGGACGGCGGTGTGCGCGAAGGCCGCGGCGGTGGCGGTCTCCGTGGGCTCGGTGATCGCGAGCAGCGGCGTACCGGGGCCGGCCAGCGCCTCGATGCCGGTCTGCCGGTCCACCGCGTCGACCAGGACCGCCGTGTCGAAGCCGAGCTCCCGGCCGGCCCTCGCGCCGGCCCGGTCCCAGCCCCGGGCGACGCGCCGCGCGGCGGCGGCCATCGGGCGGCGGGCCAGCAGCCCGTCCCGGTCGGCGACATGGTCCCGTACCTTCGCCGAGGCCAGCACCAGCGAGACGGCGGCGGCCAGCCGCGCGCCCTCGCCCCGCGCGACCGGGGCGGTGCGCATCGCGCGCAGCGGGCAGGGCCCTGCGGTGCGGCGTGCGGCCGGGTCGCGCTCGGCCTGAGCCTCCGTCAGGACGGAGATGATGAGGCCGTCGTAGTTGGTGGCGACCCGGGCGAACTGCCCGTGATCCGCCCTCAGGGCCAGGCAGAGGCCGCAGAGATGGGCCATCCACTCCGTCTTGAGCCCGTCGGTGAGTCTGTGCGTGCAGGGCCTGACGATTCCGAACACGTGCTTTTCCCGCTCCCCCGTGTGTTGCGCGACTGTGCGGCGGGCATCGTATCGGCCTGATCCGTTCACCCGTACGTCCGCCCGCTCACCCATCCGGCCCGAATGTCATATATGAGTTGCGGAAGCCCTCCTTCAGGGGCCGTATGCCCGCAGAATCTTGACGAATCGCCACATCCACTGCACCAGTACCGTCACGAATCGCCTGCGCGGCGACTATCCACTTGGCGCGCGATCCGCATGATGGTCGACGATAGGGATAGCGGAACCACAAGTGACCGCGACGAAAGGAGGCGTCCATGGGATCGGTGCGCAAGGCGAGTGCATGGCTCGGTCTCGTCGAGGACAACGACGAGCGTTACTACGACGACGAGTACGCCGGGAGCGACCGCGGCGGCGACGCCTGGGTGACCGACCCGCGGGTGCGGGTCGCCTCCGAAACCGCGCAGGAGGAGGGCCGCCGCATCGCCACGGTCTCCCCGGACGGCTTCCGGGACGCCCGGGCCATCGGCGAGCTCTTCCGGGACGGCGTGCCGGTCATCATGAACCTCACCGCCATGGAGCCCGCCGACGCCAAGCGCGTGGTCGACTTCGCGGCCGGCCTGACCTTCGGGCTGCGCGGCTCGATCGAGCGCGTGGCGACCCGGGTCTTCCTGCTGACGCCCGCGAACACGGAGATCGTCAACGGCGAGGCCGGGCCGCGCACCGAGGACGGCTTCTTCAACCAGAGCTAGGGCCTGGCCGCTTACCGGAAGGCGTCGAGCCCGGTGAGCGCCTTGCCCAGCACCAGCTGGTGCATCTCCACGGTGCCCTCGTAGGTGAGCACCGATTCCAGGTTGGTGGCGTGCCGCATGACGGGGTATTCGAGCGAAATCCCGTTGGCGCCCAGGATGGTGCGCGAGGTGCGGCAGATCTCGATCGCCTCCCGCACGTTGTTCAGCTTGCCGAAGCTGACCTGCTCGGGGCGGAGCCTCCCGGCGTCCAGCTGGCGCCCGAGGTGGTGGGCGAGCAGGACCCCCTTGTGGAGCTCCACGGCCATGTCGGCGAGCTTGGCCTGGGTGAGCTGGAAGCCGCCGATGGGCTTGCCGAACTGCTCGCGGGTCTTCGCGTACTCCAACGCCGCCTCGAACGACGAGCGCGCGGCGCCCATGGCGCCCCACACGATGCCGTAACGGGCGTGGCTCAGACAGCTGAGCGGCCCCTTCAGCCCGGTGACGCCCGGCAGCACCGCGTCGGCCGGGAGCCGTACGTCGTCCATGACCAGCTCGCTGGTGACGCTCGCGCGCAGCGACCACTTGTGGGTGATCTCCGGCGCCGAGAAGCCGGGGGTGTCCGTCGGGACGGCGAAGCCGCGGATGCCGTCGTCGGTCTGCGCCCAGACGACGGCGACCCCGGCGACCGAGCCGTTGGTGATCCACATCTTGCGGCCGTTGAGGACCCAGTCGCCGCCGTCCTTCTTGGCGTACGTCCGCATCGCGGCCGGGTCGGAGCCGTGGTCGGGCTCGGTCAGGCCGAAGCAGCCGATCGTCTCGCCCGCCGCCATCGACGGCAGCCAGCGCTGCTTCTGCTCCTCGGAACCGAAGCGGTGGATGGCGTACATGGCGAGGGAGCCCTGGACCGAGACGAGGGAGCGGATGCCGGAGTCGGCGGCCTCCAGCTCCAGGCAGGCCAGTCCGTACTGGACGGCGCTCGCCCCCGCGCAGCCGTACCCCTCCAGCGACATGCCGAGCGCGCCGAGGGAGCCGAGCTCGCGGGCCAGCTCGCGGATGCCGGGCAGCTCGCCCTTCTCGTACCACTCCGCGATGTGCGGCAGCACCCGGTCGGCGGCCCAGCCGCGGACGGTGTCGCGGATGGCGAGGTCCTCGGGTTCGAGGAGGTCGTCGATGCCGAGGGGGTCGCTGGGGTCGAAGGGCGGGAGCTTCGCGGGTGCGGACACGACGGGACCTCCGGAGGGCCGGCCACTAAAACTAACGCCGTTAGGTACGGCTCGGCGCCGACGTTACGACGCGGTGTGCGGCGGCGTCCAGCCCCGGCCGCCCCGGCGCGGGCTCAGTGTGCCGTACGCCCGGACCTGGCCGGCTCCGCGGGCTCGCGCCGCGCGGGCACGTGCAGCAGCTCGCGGTCCTGCGACGGCGCCGGGCGGGCGCCGGGCACGGTGTCCGGACGGCCCTCCGGCTCGGGCGCGGGTTCGGGCGCACCGCCGAGGCGGGCGTCGAGGTCCGCCTGCGACTCCATGACGCGCGGCAGGCGCAGCGCCATCGCGGCGCCCGCGAGCAGCAGTCCCGCGCTGACGACGAGCGTGACGTGCAGGCCGTGCACGAAGGAGTGCCGGGCGGCGGTGCGCAGGGCCTCGCCCGCCGCGCCGCCGAGCTGGGCGGCCACCTGGTACGCCTCGCCCAGCGAGTTGGCCGCCGCGGCGCCGGCGGCCTCGGGCACGCCCGGCACCCGCGCCAGGCCGGGCGCGTACGCGGCGTTCATGACGCTGCCGAGGAGCGCGATGCCCATGCCGGCACCGAGCTGGTAGGAGGTCTCGCCGATGGCCGCCGCGCCGCCCGCGCTGTGCGCCGGCGCCTCGCTGAGCATCGACTCGTACGCGCCGAAGAGCGTGGTCTGCAGGCCGAAGCCGAGCAGCACGAAGCCGGCCGTGAGCAGCAACGGACGGTCCTGGTGCCCCATGAGCACCAGCAGCAGCACGGCGCCGGCCGTGAGGACGAAGCCCCAGCCGACCATCCGGCGCGGCCCGACGCGGCGCAGCGTGTACGAGCCGGTGGCCCCGGCGGCCATCGCGGCGAAGGTCAGCGGCAGCAGCCGCAGCCCGGTCTCGACGGGGCTGAGCTCCAGCACCAGCTGGAGGTACTGGACGGCGATCAGCTCCAGGCCGACCAGCGCGAGCATGGCCAGCACGATGCAGCCGACGGACGTGGTGAAGGCGGCGCGCGAGAACATCCGCATGTCGATCAGCGGGTGCGGCCGGCGCCTCTGCCGCCGTACGAACAGCACCAGCAGCGCGGCGCCCACGAGCAGCGGCCCGACCGTCCCCGGGCTCAGCGGCGAGTCGTCACCGGCGCCGAGCCGCTTGACGCCGAGGACCACGCCCATGACGCCGGCCGCGGCCATGAGCGCGCCGAGGACGTCCCAGGGGCCGTCGCCGCTGCCCTTGGACTCGGGCAGGAGCCAGCGGCCGGCGGGCAGGATCACCGCCATCAGCGGGATGTTGATCAGGAAGACCGAGCCCCACCAGAAGTGCTCCAGCAGGAAGCCGCCGAGCACCGGACCGGTCGCCGCGCCCACGGCGGCGACGGCGGTCCAGATGCCGATCGCGGTGGCGCGCTCGCGCCGGTCGGGGAAGACCGCGCGGAGGATCGACAGCGTCGCCGGCATGATCATGGCGCCGCCGATGCCCAGCAGGGCGCGCGCGGCGATCAGCACGTTCGGTGTCTCGGCGAACGCCGCGACCGCCGAGGCCACGCCGAACAGTCCGTAACCGGCCAGCAGGACCCTGCGCCGCCCGAGCCGGTCACCGAGCGTGCCGAAGAGGATCAGCAGCGAGGCGCACACCAGCGGATAGGCGTCCACCATCCACAGCAGGGCGGTGGAGCTGGGGCGCAGGTCCTCGGTGACGGCGGGCACGGCGACGTGCAGCACGGTCGCGTCGAGCGCGACGAGCAGCAGGCTGACGCAGAGGACGAACAGGACGACCCAGCGGTTGGCACCGCCGCCGGCGGCACGGAGCCGTGCCGAGGCCGTGGTCGTCCCGAGCATGTACGTACCTCCCACAGATGAATCCCTCGCGCTCGGTGGGCACTGGCCGGGGGGAGGGACGCCCCCGGACGGCCCGGCATCGACGGGCGAGTGAGCCGTCAGCGTACGCGAGTCGGGGCGGGTGGCGCGTGGTCCACCTCTCACCGGGGCGCGCGGGGGCGTGTGGCGTACGCCACTCGGGGCGCGCGGCGCGCCGGGGTGAATTCCGGGCGACCGTACTCCGCATGCTTTTCCGCACCCGCCGATCGGCGTTCCCGCGGGAGCCTCGGGCGTAAATACGACACACGACCTGCACGCTTTATGGATAAGCATGGAATAAGCAGGTGGCTGAGACACACTCCACATCACATCGTCATCACGAAGAGACCGGATCGGCCTGAACGGCCCCTCACTCGCTGTAACGTCGATTGGGTGCGTACCGACATCTTCGCCCGGCTGGACCGGGAGCCGGAACCGCCGAAGATTGAGATCCCGCGGATGAGCCGCACCCGTCTCGCCCTCTTCGGCGGGACGGCGGCGTTCTATCTCGCGATCGTGGTGGCCGTGCTCGTCTCGTCGTGGCTCGTGACCCTCGACTGGAAGGTCATGCTGTTCCGGCCGTATCAGCAGTGGCCGGAGGTGCACGCGACGCTCGACTACTTCGTCGTGCTCGGCCAGCGCGGCCCGACCGCCGTGATGGTGGCGGCCTGGCTGGGCTGGCGCTCCTGGCGCCAGCACACGCTGCGGCCGCTGCTGGTGCTGGGCGCCGCGCTGCTGCTGCTGAACGTCACGGTCGGCGCGGTCAAGATCGGTCTGGGCAGGCTCGGGCCCCATTACGCGACGCAGATCGGCTCGGCCGAACTGTTCGCGGGCGGCGATATATTCCCTTCCGGACACACCGCCAACGCGGTCGTGACCTGGGGAATCCTCTCCTACCTGGCCACCACGCCGCGGGCCCGGCGCCATCTGTCGGCGCTGTCCGCCGTGGTCGCCCTCGGTGTCGGCCTGACCACCGTCTACCTCGGTACGCACTGGCTGAGCGATGTGCTGCTGGGCTGGGCCGCCGGTCTGCTGATCCTGCTGGCGCTGCCGTGGTGCGAGCCGCTGATCGCCCGCGCCGAGGCGCTGATCCTCGGGGCGCGCGACCGGCTGCGCACGTCCCTGCGGGCCCGGCGGCGCCGGGTGCCGTCGGTGCCGGTGGCGGCGGGCGGGCCGCGGCCCGCGATGTTCCCGCAGCGCGCGGGCGCGGGCACGGTGGCCGCACCGGTCGACGAGGAGCCGGTCGCGGAGCCGGAGCCCGTCGGCGCGGGCGCGGGCCCGGAGCCGGTGGGTGCGGGCGCCGGCCCTTCGGCGGGGGCCTCGGCCGGCGGCCGTGCGGCGAGCGTGCGGGCCACGCTGGCCCAGCCGCGGCCGCACGCGGTGGTGCGCTCCGAGCGGACGCCGGTCACGCCGGCCGGCAGCCGCAGGCCACCGCACGCGCGGCCGCACGACGGGCGGCTGACGGGCGGCTGACCCGCGTGACGTGTACGGCGAAGGCCCCGGCTGCTGATGCGGCCGGGGCCTTCGCCGTACGCGCGGACGGGGCGTCAGCCCACCCAGCAGCGGGTGACCGTGTGGTCGTCCACCTCGAAGTTGATCCGGCCCGCGAGGAACTCCATGGTGATGATCGCGCCGGGCGGCAGCGAGCGGACCGTCGTCCAGCCACGGGAGCGGGCCACCTGCTCGGCGTCGCGCTCGTCGAGGCCCACGTAGGACTCGGGGGTGTCGTCGGGCTGTGCGGGAGGGGTCGGAATCGGTGCCATGTCCTTCACCGTAGGCGGCGCCGCACAGTGACGGAAGCGGGGCCGCCCGACCCCACCAGACGCATGTCCCCCACCGGTCACGCTTCTGTCACAGAACCACGACACATGTTTGGGGGGAATTCTTCACCCCCCAGGATGCCGTTCCTGCCGGATTGTTCCGGATGACGCACACCGCCTCACCAGGCCGCGGAGCCGAATTCCCGAAGCCTCCGATTTGCCTTTCGGCATATCACCCGGAAATCGCCGCGGCAGGGAAATAGGCGCCTTCGCGCATCACGCCGTCACGCGCACGCACAGGGTGTTGTCGGTCGTGTAACACGGTGCCGCCCGGTAGCCCTCACCCCGGTGCGCGGGGTAGACGAAGACGCTCTTGCGGTCCCAGACGTCGTCGAGGATCCGCGAGACGCGAACCGCCTCGGCGTCCGCGTCGGGACGCAGCCACAGCTCCCACAGCAGCTGCCCCTCGGCCGGGGGCTCCTCGGCGAGGGGCGCGTAGGGCAGGGTGAAGGCGAAGGCGCCCTTCTCGCCGGCGGCCGGCACCCGGTGCACCCGCTCCCCCAGCCGCGCCTCGGCGACCGCGCCGGGGCCGAGGTCGGCCCCGTACAGCGTGCCCTCGACCGTGCAGGCGGCCTCGCCGAAGGAGAGGTCGCCGGCCTCGGCGTGCGGGCCGCGCACCCAGCTCCGCACGGCGAGCCGCCCGTCGGCCGTCGGGTACGGGATGCGGACCGCGACCGGGCCCCCCTCGTCGGGGACGCGGTCGACGAGCGCGCGCAGGTCCCGGATGCCGGGCTCCACCGGCCGCTCGTCCACGTACACGTCCCAGCGGCCCTCGGCGAGCCCCATGGTGCTGGGCAGCACGGCCCGCAGACGGCCCCCGCCCGCCGGGGTGAGCGGCAGCCGGGCCTCCTCGGCCGGACCGCCGCCGCGCCCGCGCCGGCGCAGGAGGAGGACCGGCTCGGCGGTGTCGACGACCGCGATGTCGAAGGTGATGCCGCCGGCGGCGTCCGCGACGCAGTCCGCGCGCGGCGGCTCGCCGGGCGCGGGGGCCGGGGTCGTGGCGTCGGTCATGCGGGCTTCCCCTTCCGGAGCACGTCGGCGGCCTTGTAGCGCACGGTGAACGCAACGTCGAGGACCGCGCCACGGGTGCGGTGCAGCAGGTCGCGCACCCGGCTGCGGGAGCGGCTGTTGGCGCCCCGGGCGACCAGCTCGGCGAAGATCGCCTCGTGACGCTCGGCGATGGCGGCCGGGTCGAAGCGCCGGGAGGCCGCCAGCGCGGCCTCACCGGTGCGGCGGCGCAGCTCGTCGTCCTGGATCAGGGCGAGCAGCGCGCCGGCGATGGCGTCCACGTCCCCGACGGGCACGAGCCGTCCGTCGACGCCGTCCTCGATGATCTCGCCGGGGCCGTGCGGGCAGTCGGTGGAGACCACCGGCAGGCCGCAGCGCATGGCCTCGACGATGGTCATGCCGAAGGCTTCGAGGCGGGAGGTGACGGCCGCGATGGAGCCCTTGACCCACTCGGGCTCCAGCGGGTTCGCCGGGCCCATCAGATAGACGTGGTTGTGCAGGCCGCGCTCCTCGATGAGGGCGCGCAGCGCGTTCTTCTCGTTGCCGGTCGCGTCGCCGGAGCCGTAGATCCGCAGCCGCCAGTCGGGGCGGGCGGCGGTCACCTTGGCGAACGCCTCGATCAGCACGTCGTACCGCTTGACCCGGGTGAGGCGGCCGGCGGCGACGACCCACTTGGCGGTGGTGTCGGAGGGTTCGACGGACGGCGCCGGGACGCTGTTGGGGACGGCGTCGATGCGTACGCCGGGCAGCTTCAGCTTGGCGCGGTAGGAGCGGGCGTCGGCCTCGGTGACGGTGGTGACGGCGTCGAGCAGGGCGTAGCGGTGGCTGATCTCGCGGCGCAGCCGGTACCCGTGGCTGTCGAGGGTGAGGTGCTCCTGGCCGACGCGGACGGGGCCGCGGCGGGCCTGGCGGGCGATGTGCACGTTGAGGCCCGGGCGGGTACCGACGACGACGTCGGCCTCCAGGCTCCTCAGATGGGCGCCGATGCGGGCGTCGGTGAGGCGGCTGTACTGCTTCCAGCGTCCGTCGCCGCGCGGGAAGACCGTGGCGGGCCGCCGGTAGTCGGGGTGGTCGCCGTCGTACGTGGGGCTCTTCTTGCGCAGGTCGACCAGGTGCTTCATGGTCACGCCGACGGGGGCGTCCAGCGTCGGCTCCTCGCGGTGGCGGAAGACGGACACGATCTCGACGTCGTGCCGCTCGGCCAGGGCCGCGGCGAGGTTGAACGTCGTGCGGATCGTGCCGCCGATCCCGTACGCGTTGTGGAGCAGGAATGAGATGTGCATCGCGTCGCCGCGTCCCCCAGGTCCAGCAGTTTCGGATGGTCGTCAGGCATGGACTGTACTTGGGATTGAGGACGCGGTTTTCGGCACGCGGGTTCAGGGCGCGGGTCGGCCGCCCCGGTCGGCGGCCGGGCCGGGGCGCGGGTTCAGGGCCGGTAGCCGAGCTGGGGGACGGTGGCGCAGTTGCGCTCCATGTCACCGCCCTGGGTGACCCAGCCGCGGCCGTCCTGCCAGCGGGCGACGGACAGGCAGGTGCGGCTGGTCTTCGGCGGCTCGGGGAGCCGCCGGAAGACGGCGGGCAGGAGCAGCCCGCGGGCGGTGTACCCCTCGGGCCGGTCGAGGAACCGCTCGACGCACGCCCGCGTGAGGCCCGCCCCGGCACACGAGCGGGCCGCGTCCGTGAACCACATGGCGGCGGCCCACCCCTCCAGCGCCCACTGGGAGAGCGGCCGGTCCCCCATGGCGTCGCGGAACTCCCGTACCGCCGGGTGGGACGTCTCGTCGTGGTTGCGGCTGGCGCCGGTCGCCCACAGGGCGTTGCGGCAGCGCGGGGCGTCCTTGAAGTCGCGCGGCACGCCCTCGTTCCAGTTCTGGACGTTGGTGACCTTGGCGGTGACGCGTACGCCGACGGCGTCCATCGCCTCGCACAGCTGCGCGTTGCCGTGCGTGTCCAGGGCGTCGAAGACGACGTCGACGCCCTGTTCGCGCAGGTCGGCGGCGACGGCCCGGTAGTTGGGCAGCGCGAAGTCGACCTGCGCGCCGACGACCCGGTACCCCTCGGTCCGCAGGCCCCGCTCCACGTAGGCCGCGTACCGGGCGGAGTCCGCCTGGTTGTACGCGACGACGGCCGCGGTACGGGCGCCGAGCTCGCGCTTGAACCAGCGGTAGACCTCGGTGCCGCCGTACAGGACGCCGCCCCAGCCGGGTTCGCCGGTGCGCGGGGCGGAGCTGCCGTAGATGCCGTACAGGTGCGGATACGTGTCGTACGCCGGGCCGATGGGCTGGCCGCCGATGTCGGGGACGCCGGCGGCGGCGACGCGCGGGGCGCCGGCGTAGTCGAAGGCGGTGGTGGCGACGAGGGCGAAGACCTTCGCTTCGTCGACGAGTTCGTGGACGCACGCGTTGTTGCCGACGCCGCTGCCGCCGTCGTCGCAGGTGAGCACCTCGACGCGGCGGCCGTCGAGGCCGCCGCGCGCGTTGAGGGCGGCGAAGTACGCCTGGGCGCCGTCGCGGGGCCCGGTGAACGCGGCGCCGCCGACGGGGCTGGTGGCGCTGGTGATGATGCCGATGCGGATCGGGGGGCCGTCGGCCGTCGGCGCGGGGCGCCGCGCGGTGAAGTGGCTCTCCGGCAGGCGGCTGCCGCAGGCGGCGCTCAGCAGCAGGGCGAACAGCAGGAGCGCCACCGGCAGCAGGGATTCAGCAGCCCGGCACGGCTGTCGCATCGGGGCTGAGCTTGACCAGCGCGCACAGCGTCTTCACGGACACCTTCCAGGTGTCCTGCTGGTGCACGGCGGTGCCCTTGGAGTTGGACAGCGCCGGGGTGCCGCCGACCATCAGGTCGTAGGTGACGTCGGCCTGGGTCGCCGAGGTGAAGGCGACGTCGTCGACGCTCGCGGACGTCTGCGCGGCCTGCGGGTTGGCCGAGAATGCCTCCAGGACGGGCCGCATCCGGTCGCCGTTCTCCAGCAGCTTGACCTTCTCGTCGACCGGCGTCTTCGGGTTGAAGAAGGCCGCCCAGTTCTTCTCGATCTGCTGCCGGGCCGCGGTCGGGTCCGCGGGCTGGTCACCGGTCGGCGAGGTCGCCGTCGCGGTCGGGGACCTCCCCGCGTCGCCGTTGCCGTTGCCGTCGCCGCAGGCCGCGGTGGTCGGTACCAGGATCAGGACCGCGGCGGCCGCCAGGGCCGCCGTGCGGGGGTGCTTGCGCAGGCTCGTACGCGTGGTGTGGACCATATGGCTCACCGCCGGTTTCCGGGGTCTGTGCCTTTTTTGTCCTTCTTGGGCATAGTGCAAGGAATCGCCCTCTCTCGCCAGCGGAGGCCCGTGATGCCGACATCGCGACTGCTGTGGTGGGGCGGGGCCGTGGCCGTCGCGGTGGGCGCGGTGCTGTGCGTGGTGGGCTGGTACGGGGTGTCGGGCGAGCGGTTCGCGGAACGGCAGATCCCCTACCTGGCGTCGTGCACCGTGCCGGGGGCGGCGCTGATCGTGGCGGGCGCGGTGCTGCTGGGCGCGGTGCCGCCGGGCGGGCCCGGGCCGCGGCCCGGCACACCGGAAGCGGGCCCCGGCCCGGAGGAGCCCCCGGCCACGGACGACCGGCCCTCGTCGGACGCTCCGCCGCTGCGGGTCCCGGGCGGGACCCTGGCCCACCGCCCGGACTGCCCCCTGGTCGCGGGCCGGGCGGACGCGGTCCCCGTCGGGGACGCCCGGCTGGACCCCTGCCCGGTGTGCGATCCCGAGAGCTGACCCGTGTCCTCGCTGACGTACGAACTGTTCCTCGCCGGTCTCGCGGTCGGCGGCGCGGCGGCCCTGACCGGCATCGGCCTGCTCGTCACGTACCGGGCGACGGGCGTGCTGAACCTCGCGCACGGCGCGGTCGCCATGGTCTGCGCGTACGTGCTGCGGCAGTTGGTGGTCGAGTGGGGCTGGCCGCTGCCGCTCGCCGCGTGCGTGACGCTGCTGCTGGTCGGGCCCGGTGTCGGGCTGGTGCTGGACCGGGTGGTGTTCCGCCCGGCGGCGGTGCTCGGCTCGGACCCGGCGACGACGCTGGTGGCCTCGATCGGCGTGTTCGTGCTGCTCGTCGGCGCGGCGGCGCTGCTGTGGGGCGGCGGGGCGCGGGACGACGCGCCGGTGCTGCTCGGCGACGACCCGTGGCTGCACCTCGGGGCAGCCGTCCTGCTGGCGGTCGCGGTGGGGGCGGTGACCCGCTGGACGCGGCTGGGGCGGGAGCTGCGGGCGGTGGTCGACAACCGGGAGCTGGCGGCGCTGGGCGGCATCGACGCGGACCGGATGTCGGCGGTGGGCTGGGCGTTCGGGTCGTTCACGGCGGGCCTGACGGGGGTGCTGCTCGCGCCGTACGTACGGCTCGACCCGTACGGGCTGCCGCTGCTGGTCGTCGAGGTGATCGCGGTGGCGGTGGTGGCCCGGATGCGGAGCCTGCCGGTGGCGGTGGTGACGGCGCTGGCCATCGGTGTGGGGCAGGCGCAGCTGACCCGCTTCCACCCCGCGGGCTGGTCCGGTCCGCTGGTCCAGGCCGTCGCCGCGAACCTCTTCGTCGTCGCCCTGCTGGTCGCCGCGCTGGTCCTGCCGGGCGTGGGGGCGCGCGACGCCCTGCCGCGCGCCTCGACGGCGGGGGCCCGGGTGCCACCGGGGGTGTGGGGGGTGGCGGGCGTGCTGTTCCTGCTGCCGCTCGGTTTCGCGGGCACGGACCTGCACACGGCGATCCAGGTCCCGGCGCTCGCCGTGATCCTGCTGTCCCTGGTGGTCGTCACCGGCCGGGGCGGCCAGATCTCCCTGGGCCAGGCGGCGTACGCGGGCCTGGGCGCGCTGTTCACGGCGCTGCTGGCGGCGGGCCGCTTCCCCGGCCTGCCCCGGCTGCCGGAGCTCACCGCGCTGGTGGTGGCCGTCGTCCTGGTCGCCCCGCTGGGCCTGCTGACAGGGTGGCCGGCGATCCGCCGCCGCGGGCTCGCCCTGGCGCTGGCGACGCTGGCGGTCGGCGTCGCGGTGAGCCGCTTCGTCTTCGCGCAGCCGTACGCGACGGCGGGCCTGGCCCCGGCGCGCCCGGCGGGCTTCGCGTCGGACCGCGCCTACTACGCCCTGGAACTGGTGCTCCTGGCGTCCGCCCTGCTCCTGGTGGCCGCCATGCGCCGGGGTCGTACGGGCAGGGCGCTGGCGGCGCTGCGCGACCACGAGGCGGGCGCGTCGGCCGCGGGCGTCCCGGTCCCCGCCCTGAAGGTCCTCGCCTTCGTGGCGGGCGCGGCCCTCGCGGCCCTGGGCGGCGGGCTGCTGGCCATGGGCCTGCGGGCCTTCGACCCGGCGGCGTACGACCCGGTGCGGGGCCTGCTCTGGTTCGCGGCGGTCCTGGTCCTGGGCGCGGACAGCCTCCTCTCCCCGCTGGCCGCCGCGGCCCTCCTGGTGGGCCTCGACGCGGGTGCCCGGGGCGGCGCGGCGGCGGCCCTGATCGGCCTCCTGGCCGCTCTGACGTCCCGCGTCCCGCCGCTGATGTCGCTGCTGCCGTCCGCCCCTCGCCGCCAGGCACCACCCGAGGGCGTCCCCCGGGCCCCGGCACGGGTCCACGCGGGCCACCGCCCCGCCGACACCCCTCGCGCACCCACCGACGGCGGCCATGCGCGCCCGACCGGGCCCCGCAGCGGCCCCGCAGTCGCCGACGGCGGGCAACCCCCGCCAGGGGTCCCGCGCCCGAAGCGCCGGCCCGCACCGGGCCACGGCGCGCAACCACCCACCCAACGGCCCCGCGGGCTGGAGGCCCACCACCTCACCCTCCACTACGCCGGAGGCGTCAGCGCCCTCGACCACGTCACCCTCCGCCTCCCGCCCGGCCGCCTCACCGCCCTCGTCGGGCCCAACGGTGCGGGCAAGAGCACCCTCTTCCACTGCCTCGCCGGCACCGCGCGCCCCGGTTCCGGCCGCGTCACCCTCGACGGCGTCGACATCACCGCGCGCCCCGCCCACGCCCGTACCCGCCTGGGCATCGCCCGGACGTTCCAGGAGCTCGCGGTCTTCGCGTCGCTCACCGTCGAGGAGAACGTCCGCGTCGGCGCGGAACACGGCCGCGTCCGCGACCCGCGCCACGTCGAGCAGACCCTGCGCCTGCTGGACCTCAACGCCGTACGGCACGTGCCTGCCGCCGGGCTGGCGACCGGCACCCTGCGCCGCGTCGAGGTGGCCCGCGCCCTCGCGGGGCGGCCGCACACGCTGCTGCTGGACGAACCCGCCGCGGGGCTCGACGCCACCGAGACCGCCGCACTCGCCCGCGTACTGAAGGCGCTGGCCGCCGACGGCATGGCGGTCCTCGTCGTCGAACACGACCTCGATCTGGTCGCGGACATCGCGGACGCGGTCCACGTCATGGAGGCGGGGCGGATCATGCCATGAGCATCGAGATGCGACTCCGCGCCGCCCGCGTGCGCTACGGCCCCCTGGAGGCCCTGCACGGCATCGACCTGCCCGTCCCCGCCGCCGCCCTCACCGTGCTCCTCGGCCGCAACGGCTCCGGCCGTACGACGGTGCTGCGGGCCCTCGCCGGCGCGGTGCCGCTCTCCGCCGGGCGCGTCCTGTGGCGCGGCGCCGACGTCACCCGCCTGCGCGCCCATGACCGGGCGCGCCGCGGCCTGTGCTTCGTACCGGACCGGGGCGCCGTGTACCCGGGCCTCACCGTCGCCGAGAACCTCGGGCTCGCCGCCCCTCACAGCCCGGCCGCGCCGGCCCTCGTCGCGTACCCGGAACTGCGCCCGCTGCTCGACCGCCGCGCCGGTACGCTCTCGGGCGGCGAGCGGCGGATGCTCGCGCTCTCCCGCGTGGTGCTGTCGGGCGCCCGTGTCGTCCTCGTCGACGAGCCGGCCCTCGGCCTGTCCCCGCCGGTCGCGGCGCGCACGTACACGCTGCTGGCGGAGCTGGCGGGCACCGTCGCCGTCGTCGTGGCCGAGCAGCGCCTTCCGCCCGGCCTGCGGCCGGGCACGCTCGTGCACGAACTGCGCCGCGGCGCGCTCGCCTTCAGCGGTCAGGCGGCGGAGCTCACTCCGGAAGGGACAGCATCATCCCCGGGCGGATCCGGTTCGGATCGGCCCCGATGACGGTCTGGTTCGCCTTGTGGAGGGCCTTCCAGCCGCCCTTCACCTTGAACCGCCGCGCGACGGCGGACAGCGTGTCCCCGGGCTGGACCACATGCGCGCGTCCGGACAGTCCGTACCGCTTCGAACACGTCGGCCAGGCGCCCCAGCCCTGCTCGCGGAGGACCTCCTCCGCGACCGTGATCTGCTGCTGACGGCTCGCCAGGTCGGCGCGCTGGGCGTACTTCAGCCCGCCGTACGCCTCCCACGTGGACTGCTTGAACTGCAGGCCGCCGTAGTAGCCGTTGCCGGTGTTGAGGTGCCAGCGGCCGCCGCTCTCGCACGCGGCGACGCACCCCCAGGGCCACTGGTCGGCGGCGCAGTCGGCGAGCGGGGACGCGGGCCCCGGCCCGGGCCTGGGCGGCGGCGGATGATGGCCGGCGGCCACCGCGGCACCTGCGCCCGCCCCGGCGCCCTGCATGAGCAGCACCGCCGCCGGCACCACGACCGACGGCCAGAAACGGTTCTTCAGCACCGGCCCACGCTAGGCACCGTCCCGCCCCGCACCCGCGCCGCCGCGCGCGTGACCCCGGCCCCGGTTCACCCGTTGAGCTCTTCATGAGACGAGCCGGGAACCGCCCGGCCTCGAACCGCACACGACTCCGAGGAGCCACCCGTGCCGCGCATGCTCGACGTCAGCGAGGACGTACGCGCCGAGATCGGCGACGAAGAAGCCGACCGGCTGCTCGCCGGCGAGAACGCCCCGGGCAGCTACGACTGCACCTCCTGCCGCACCTCGGGCGACTCCGAGCAGGAACGCACCAGCACCGTACTGTTCGTCGGCGAGGAGACCGCCGTCCTCGCCTTCGCTCACGCCACCTGCATCCCCTCCCAGGTCGTGAAGGTCGCCGAGGAGCAGCTCCAGGGCGCCGTCCGGTCCATCACCGGCGCCCCGGCGCCCGCCGCCGCCCCCGCCGTCTCCGTACCGGCCCAGTCCCCCGCGCCCGCCGGCGAGCAGGCGGTCCTCGGGGTCACCAGCGGTCTCGTCCTGATCGACGGCGAGCTGCACCCGGCGCTGGTCGTCGAACCGACCGCGCCCATCGCCCGCCCCGGCTCCACCGCCGGCGTCGACGAGTTCCTGCCGCTGCTGATGGAGCACGGCTTCCTCCCGGTCACCGACGTCAACCAGAAGCCGAGCCCGCTGCACGGCTGGTCGGTGCTCCTCGCCATGGGCCAGCTGCACGCCATCCTCCAGCCGGGTACGGCCGGGGGCGGCCCGGTCGCCTGGTGGCAGGCGCACCAGCCGCTCCAGGTCACGGAGGGCTGGCGGGCCGCGGCGAACAAGTCGCACACGGTCCTCGTGTTCGCCGCGCCGGTCGGCTCCATCGGCCAGCAGCCGCGCGAGGACCTGCTGCGCGACGCGCTGGAGAAGGCGTCGGCCGACGGACGCCTGGTGGCCGCGGCGCTGCCGCTGGCGGGCACGTGACCGCGAGGCACGTCAGGGCGAGGCCGCATCCGACGGGCGGCGAGGTCGTTGGCACCTACGTGCACGCATACGAGCCCTCCCGCTACGAGTCCGCCCGCTACGGGTCCTCCCGCCAGCCGTACCACCAGATCCCCGCGATGCGCCCGTCGCAGGACGGTACGTCCTGCGCCTCGGCCACGCCGATCTACGACGCGCTGTACTCCGAGTACCTGCGGACGTTCAGGACGCTTCCGGGTGACCGCAGCGGCGAGGAGGACCTGGGCTTCCGGTCCTTCGCCGCGGTGGCGGGGGCGCAGCGCCCGATGAGCGCGACCACGACCACGACGGCGTACACGGGGATGTGGCAGCGGCAACACCACCCCGTCCACGTCCCGGCGGCGCTGCCACCGGCGCGCAGGGGCGGCCTGTGATACGCGCCCATGACGACGGCGGGGCCGGAGCGAAATCCTTCGCTCCGGCCCCGCCGTCGTCATGTGTCGCTACTTCCTCATGTGTCGCTACTTCTTCCGGCCGCGCTTCTCGCGCACCCGCACCGAGATGTGGATCGGCGTGCCCTCGAAGCCGAACTCCTCGCGCAGGCGCCGCTCGACGAAGCGACGGTAGCCGTGCTCCAGGAAGCCGGAGGCGAAGAGCACGAACCGGGGCGGCTTGGTGCCCGCCTGCGTACCGAAGAGGATGCGGGGCTGCTTGCCGCCGCGGATCGGGTGCGGGTGGGCCGCGACGAGCTCGCCGAGGAAGGCGTTGAGCCTGCCGGTCGGCACGCGGGTCTCCCAGCCCGCGAGCGCCGTCTCGATCGCCGGGACCAGCCGGTCCATGTGGCGGCCGGTGCGGGCGGAGACGTTGACGCGCGGGGCCCAGGAGACCTGCTGCATCTCGGTCTCGATCTCGCGCTCGAGGTAGTAGCGGCGCTCCTCGTCGAGGTCGTCCCACTTGTTGTACGCGATGACGAGCGCGCGGCCCGCCTCCACGGCCATGGTGATGATCCGCTGGTCCTGGACGGAGATGGACTCGGTGGTGTCGATCAGGACGACGGCCACCTCGGCCTTCTCGACGGCGGCGGCGGTACGCAGCGAGGCGTAGTAGTCCGCGCCCTCCTGGAGGTGGACCTTCTTGCGGATACCGGCGGTGTCGACGAACTTCCAGGTCGTGCCGCCGAGCTCGATCAGCTCGTCGACCGGATCGCGGGTGGTGCCGGCCATCTCGTTGACGACGACCCGCTCCTCGCCCGCGAGCTTGTTCAGCAGGGACGACTTGCCGACGTTCGGACGGCCGATGAGCGCGATGCGGCGCGGGCCACCCACGGCGGCGCCAAAGGTCTGCTCCGGGGCCTCCGGCAGCGCCTTCAGCACCTCGTCCAGCAGGTCGCCGGTGCCGCGGCCGTGCAGCGCGGAGACCGGGAACGGCTCGCCGAGGCCCAGGGACCACAGCATGGCGGCGTCGGCCTCGGCGGAGGGGCCGTCGACCTTGTTGGCGGCGAGGACGACGGGCTTCCCGGCCCGGCGCAGCAGCTTGACGACGGCCTCGTCGGTGTCGGTGGCGCCCACGGTGGCGTCCACGACGAAGACGACGGCGTCGGATGCCTCGATGGCGTACTCGGCCTGGGCGGCGACAGAGGCGTCGATGCCGAGGACGTCCTGCTCCCAGCCGCCGGTGTCGACGACCTTGAAGCGGCGGCCGGCCCACTCGGCCTCGTACGTGACGCGGTCGCGGGTGACGCCGGGCTTGTCCTCGACGACGGCCTCGCGGCGGCCGATGATGCGGTTGACGAGGGTCGACTTGCCGACGTTCGGCCGGCCGACGACGGCGAGGACCGGGAGCGGGCCGTGCCCGGCCTCCTCGATCGCGCCTTCGACGTCCTCGATGTCGAAGCCCTCTTCGGCGGCGAGCTCCATGAACTCCGCGTACTCGGTGTCGCCGAGTGCCCCGTGGTCGTGCTGGTCGTTCATGAAGTCCGTTCCTCGTTCATCATCATCGGCGGATCGAGTGATCCGCTACTCAAGTCTCGCTCAGCGCCCGGTGAGGCGCTTGGCGTTTTCCAGGTGGGCGGTGAGCCGCTCCTGGATGCGTACGGTGGCGTCGTCCAGCGCCTTGCGGGTGCGGCGGCCACCGGGCTCCCCCGCCTCGAAGGCGTCGCCGAAGACGACGTCGACGCGGCTGCGCAGCGGCGGCAGCGCCTTTATCAACCGCCCGCGGCGCTCGGTGCTTCCCAGCACGGCGACCGGGACGATCGGCGCGCCGCTGCGCACGGCGAAGTACGCCAGCCCGGCACGCAGCGAGGCGAAGTCGCCCTCGCCCCGCGTGCCCTCCGGGAAGATGCCCAGCACACCGCCGGCCGCCAGCACCTCCAGGGCGCCGGTGATGGCGGTGCGGTCGGGCACCGAGCGGTCCACCTTCAGCTGCCCGATGCCCTCCAGGAACGGGCCCAGAGGCCCTATGAAGGCCTCCTTCTTGATCAGGAAGTGCACGGGCCGGGGTGCGGTGCCCATGAGCATGGGGCCGTCGAGGTTGTGCGCGTGGTTGACGGCGAGGATCACGGGCCCGGAGGCCGGGACGCGCCAGGCGCCGAGGACGCGGGGCTTCCACAGCCCGTACATCAGGCCGATGCCGATGCCCCGGCCGACCGCGGCGCCCTTCTCGGACGGGGTCACTTGGCGGCTCGCTTCTCCTCGACGAGGGTGACGACGCACTCGATGACCTGCTGGAGGGTGAGGTCGGTGGTGTCGACCTCGACCGCGTCGTCCGCCTTGGCGAGCGGCGACGTCTTGCGGCTGGAGTCGGCCGCGTCCCGCTTGATGAGCGCCTCGCGGGTGGCGTGGACGTCCGCGCCCTTGAGCTCGCCGGAGCGGCGGGCGGCGCGGGCCTCGGGGGAGGCGGTCAGGAAGATCTTGAGGTCGGCGTCCGGGAGGACGGTCGTGCCGATGTCGCGGCCCTCGACGACGATGCCCTCCACGGCGCTCGCCGCGATGCTGCGCTGGAGCTCGGTGATCCGGGTGCGCACCTCGGGGACCGCGCTGACGGCGCTGACCTTGGAGGTGACCTCCTGGGTGCGGATGGGCCCGGAGGCGTCCACGCCGTCGACCGTGATGGTGGGGTGGGACGGGTCGGTCCCGGAGAGGATGGTGGGCTTGCCGGCGGCCGAGGCGATGGCCTCGGGGTCGTCGGTGTCCACGCCGTTGCTGATCATCCACCAGGTGATCGCGCGGTACTGCGCGCCGGTGTCCAGGTAGCTGAGCCCCAGCTTGGCGGCGACCGCCTTGGAGGTGCTCGACTTGCCCGTGCCGGAGGGCCCGTCGATGGCGACGATCACGGTTTCCACGGTGTCGGACACCTTCCTGGTACGCGGGAGAGGGGCCGGCCGGTTGCCAAGGGGCCCGGCACAAGGTTACCGACTGCGGGCCGAACCCCTTGCACCCGTTCGGAGGACCCCTCGCGCCGGGCGCCGGACTCCGTCCTCCGCCGGGTCGTCGCTACGGCCGCAGCGCCCAGCCCCGCTCCCGCAGGGCCGCCGCGAGGACCGGGGCCGCGCTCGGTTCGACCATGAGCTGGATGAGGCCGGCCTGCTGGCCCGTGGCGTGCTCGATGCGGACGTCCTCGATGTTGACGCCCGCCCGGCCCGCGTCGGCGAAGATCCGGGCCAGCTCGCCCGGCTGGTCGCTGAGCAGGACCGCCACCGTCTCGTACGCCACCGGCCCGCCGCCGTGCTTGCCCGGCACGCGGGCGCGGCCGGCGTTGCCGCGGCGCAGGACGTCCTCGACGCCGCTGGCGCCGTCGCGCCGCTTGTCGTCGTCGGCGGACTGGAGCGAGCGCAGGGCCTGGACCGTCTCCTCCAGGTCGGCGGCGACGCCCGCGAGGACGTCGGCGACCGGGCCGGGGTTCGCCGAGAGGATCTCCACCCACATGCGCGGGTCGGACGCCGCGATGCGCGTCACGTCCCGGATGCCCTGCCCGCAGAGCCGTACCGCCGTCTCGTCGGCGTCCGCCAGCCGCGCGGCGACCATCGACGAGACCAGCTGCGGGGTGTGGGAGACGAGCGCGACGGCCCGGTCGTGGGCGTCCGCGTCCATGACGACCGGCACGGCCCGGCACAGCGCGACGAGCTCCAGCGCCAGGTTCAGCACCTCGGTGTCGGTGTCGCGGGTGGGCGTCAGCACCCAGGGGCGGCCCTCGAAGAGGTCGGCGGTCGCGGCCATCGGCCCCGACTGCTCCTTGCCGGACATCGGGTGCGTACCGATGTACGCCGTCAGGTCGAGGCCCATCTCCTCCAGCTCGCGCTTGGGCCCGCCCTTGACGCTGCCCACGTCCAGGTACGCGCGGGCCACGCCGCGGCGCATCGCGTCGGCGAGCGTGGCGGCGATGTGCGCGGGCGGTACGGCGACGACCGCGAGGTCGACCGGCCCCTCGGGCGCCTCGTCGGTGCCGGCGCCGCGCGCCGCGGCGGTGCGCGCGCGGGCCGGGTCGTGGTCCACGAGGTGGACGGTGACGCCGCGCCCGGTCAGCGCGAGGGCGGCCGAGGTGCCGATCAGGCCGGTTCCGATGACGAGTGCGGTTCTCACTGGGCGATGTCCTTGCGCAGGGCGGCCGCGGCACCGAGGTACACGTGCGCGACGGCGGATTTGGGCAGATCGGTCTCGACGTGCGCGAGCAGCCGTACGACGCGCGGCATGGCGCCGTCGATGTCCAGCTCCTGCGCGCAGATGAGCGGTACGTCCACGATGCCGAGGTCGCGCACCGCGGCGGCGGGGAAGTCGCTGTGCAGGTCCGGCGTGGCCGTGAACCAGATGCTGATCAGGTCGTCCGTGGTGAGGCTGTTGCGCTCCAGTACGGCGGTGAGCAGCTCGCCGACCTGGTCCCGCATGTGCCCGGCGTCGTCCCGCTCCAGCTGGACGGCCCCTCGGACCGCTCGTACCGCCACGTCCCGCTCCTTCGTCGGCTTGGGTGCTGCTGTGATCAGCCTAGTCAGGCACGGTGGGTTAGAACTGTCCGCATGCTCTTTCACGTCGTCCCCCTCGCCCAGTGGTCCGCCGATCCGGAGGGCCCGTACGCGCCCGCCTCCCTCGCCGCCGAGGGCTTCGTGCATTGCTCGCCCGACGAGGCGGCGGCGCTCGCCATCGCCGACGCCCACTACCGGGACGCCCCCGGCCCGCTGCTGGTGCTGCGGATCGACGAGGAGCGGTTGTCGTCGGAGGTCCGCTGGGAGGGCGGGTTCCCCCATGTGTACGGGCCGGTCGACCGCGCCGCCGTGACCGGGGTCCTGGAGGTACGCCGGGAGGCGGACGGCACGGCGACGGGGCTGCTCCCGCGGGCGTAACCGGCGGCCCGGGAGACCGCGCGGCTCCTTCGCGCGGTGCGGCCGGGGCGTCAGGATGCGGCGCATGAACGCAGCGAACGCAGCCTCCACCCCCCGCCGTACCGTCCTGGCGGCCTCGGCCGCCGCGACCGCCGCCCTGGTCACCGCCTGCGGCGGCGGGGGCGACGGCGAGGGTCCCACCGACGGCGGGTCGCCGGCCGGTGAGGAGCTCGCGAGGGCCGCGGACATCCCCGTCGGCGGCGGCCGGATCTTCGCCGACCGGCAGGTCGTGGTGACCCAGCCCAGCGAGGGCGAGTTCAGGGCCTTCTCGGCGATCTGCACGCACCAGCGCTGCACGGTCGGCTCGGTCGCGAACGGCGTCATCCGCTGCCCCTGCCACGGCAGCACCTTCCGGGTCGAGGACGCCTCGGTCGTGACGGGCCCGGCCACCAGGCCGCTTCCGGCCAGGGAGATCTCGGTGTCGGAGGGCGCCATCCGCCTGGGATGATCCCGGTCATGACACCGCCGACCCCGCCGATCCCGATGACCCCGCCGGCCCCCGAAGACCTGGTGCGCGACCACACCGTCTACTCCTGCGTCATGGGGTCGCGCGCCTTCGGGCTGGCCACGGACGGCAGCGACACCGACCGCCGCGGTGTGTTCCTCGCCCCCACGGCGCTCCAGTGGCGCTTCGCCAAGCCGCCGACGCACATAGAGGGCCCGGCGGAGGAACAGTTCAGCTGGGAGCTCGAGCGCTTCTGCGAGCTCGCGCTGCGCGCCAACCCGAACATCCTGGAGTGCCTGCACTCCCCGCTCGTCGAGTACGTCGACGACACCGGACGCGAACTGCTCTCGCTGCGCCGCGCGTTCCTCTCCCGCCGGGCCCACCAGACGTTCGTCCGGTACGCGGTGGGCCAGCGCAAGAAGCTCGACGCGGACGTCCGCCGGCACGGGGCCCCGCGCTGGAAGCACGCCATGCACCTGCTGCGGCTCCTGATGAGCTGCCGCGACCTGCTGCGCACGGGCGAGCTGGTCCTCGACGTCGGCGACGCCCGCGAGCGCCTGCTGGCGGTCAGGCGCGGCGAGGTGCCGTGGCCGGAGGCCGAGGCGTGGATGGCCCGCCTGGCGGCGGAGGCGGACGAGGTGGCCGTACGCTCCCCGCTCCCGGCGGAGCCGGACCACCGGGCGGTGGAGGACTTCCTCTACCGCACCCGCCGGGCCTCAGCCCTCCAGGCCCTCCAGGGGCTGGAGACGCTCCAGGCGCACCCGTACGACGAAGTCGTGGAGGGCGTCGTACGTGGCGGAGGCGGGCGCGTCCGGTAGCGCCGACGCCGCCTGCGCCTCGTCCAGCACGGCGTGCAGTCCCTCCACGTCCGCGCGCACCCGCTCGGTGTCCACGCCGGTGGCCGGTCCGTGCTCGGCGTCGGACTTGGCGGCGATCAGCTCGGCCACGTACTCCGGCGCCGGTACCGACCCGAGCAGCGTCGGCAGGTGGGCCACCACCTCGCCCGTGCGCATCAAATGGATGCCGGTCAGCAGCACCCGGAAGGTGTACAGCAGCGGCTTGAGCTCCCCGCTCTTCTCGAACAGCCGCCACTGGGTGGCCGCGAACCCACGGTAGTGGTGCGCGTGGTGGGTGGTGAGCACACCGGGCGCGAGCGCGGCCAGCTCGGCGTGCGCGTCCGAGGTGTGGGCCACCAACGGGGACAGCAGCTGCTCCAGTACGTAGCCGTTGCGCCGCAGCATGAGCCGGACGAACTTGCGCAGGTCGTGCGTGACCAGGTCCATCTCCACGCCGTCCCGCTCCCACATCCGGGACCGGGTCTCCTCGGGCTCGCGCAGCCCGATCACCGCGTCGACCGGCAGCAGGTGCACCCCGCGCAGGTCCACGTCCGAGTCGCGGGACGGGAAGCCGTACAGGTGGGCGCCGGAGACGGTCGCGAAGAGCAGCGGATCGGGCTGCTCGGCGACGATGGAGGCCAGGTCGGGCAGGTCAACGAGGTGGGTCATGCGCTCAAGCGTCCCAGAGCGCCCCCAGCGTCGACAGCTCGCTCCCGTACTCGATCCGGTCCGCCCAGTCCCTCGGCCACGCCCCGGCCCCCAGGTGCGCCCCGGCGAAGGCGCCCGCGAGGCACGCGATCGAGTCGGAGTCGCCCTTGGTGCAGGCGGCCCGGCGCAGGGCCGTGAGCGGCTCCTCGGGGAACAGCAGGAAGCACAGCAGACCGGTGGCGAGGGCCTCCTCGGCGATCCAGCCGTCACCCGTAAGGAGACAGGGGTCGGCCTCCGGGTCGGCGGTGCGCAGGGCGGACTCCAGGGTGGTGAGGGCGGCGGCGCACTCGTCCCAGCCGCGCTCGATGAACGCCTGAGGCGTGGCGTCGTGCGCGTACGTCCACAGGTCGCCGAGCCACTTGGCGTGGTAGCGGGAGCGGTTCTCCTGCGTGTACGCGAGCAGCTGCCCGACCAGGCCGGCCGGGTCCGCGCCGTGCGACAGCAGGTACACCGCCCGCGCGGTGAGGTCCGAGGCGGCGAGCGCGGTCGGGTGCCCGTGCGTGAGGGCGGCCTGGAGCTGCGCGGCGCCGGCGCGCTGTTCCGCGTCCAGCCGGGGTACGAGCCCGAGGGGCGCGACCCGCATGTTGGCGCCGCAGCCCTTGGAGCCGATCTGGCTGGCCTCCTGCCAGGGCAGGCCGCTGTCGAGCCTGCCGCAGGCCACCAGGCACGTACGGCCGGGGGCCCGGTTGTTCTCCGGGGAGTGGTACCAGGCGACGAACTCGTCCCGCACGGGCTGCGTCAGCCGCTGCGGGGTGAACGGCCCGCGGTCCATCGCGGTGCGGATGCCCCGTGCCAGCGCCAGCGTCATCTGGGTGTCGTCCGTGACGAAGGCGGGCCGGGGCAGCTCCATCTCCCGCCAGGGGCCGCACTTCGCGAGGATCGACGGGACGTCGTTGAACTCGGTCGGGAAGCCCAGCGCGTCACCGAGCGCCAGCCCGATGAGCGAGCCGGTGGCCGCCCGCTTGATGGTGGTGGTCCTGGCGGTGGTCGTTCCAGCCGTCATGCCTGCCGTCCTTCCGGTCGCAGCAGTGGCGGGTGCAGGGCCGTGGCCCCGCCCGCCCGGTACAGGGCGGCCGGTTTCCCCCGTCCGCCGGTCAGGCGCGGCGGCCCCTCCACGGCCTCGACGAAGCCGGGCGTGGCGAGGACCTTGCGCCGGAAGTTGGGGCGGTCGAGCTCGACGCCCCACACCGTCTCGTACACCTGGCGCAGCTCGCCGAGCGTGAACGCGGGCGGGCAGAAGGCGGTGGCGAGGCAGGTGTATTCGAGCTTGGCGCCCACGCGCTCGCGCGCGTCGGCGAGGATCGTGTCGTGGTCGAAGGCGAGGGGCCCGTACGAGCCGTACGGCAGCCACTGCGCGTGCGCAGCGTCGCCGCCGCCCCGGGGCTCCGGCAGGTCCGGTACGAGGGCGGTGTACGCGACGGAGACGACCCGCATCCTCGGGTCGCGGTCCGGGTCGCTGTAGGTGCGCAGCTGCTCCAGGTGGAGGCGGGCGGCGGTGGCGCCGGAGATTCCGGTCTCCTCGGCCAGCTCGCGCCGCGCGGCCTGTTCGGCGGACTCGCGGGGCAGGACGAAGCCGCCGGGCAGGGCCCAGCAGTCCTTGTACGGCTCTTGCCCCCGCCGTACGAGCAGGACCTGCAGCCGCTCCTCGCGGACGGTGAGGACGGCGAGGTCGACGGTGACGGCGAAGGGTTCGAAGGCGTGCGGGTCGTAGCCCTCGGGACGCTCGGCCTTCGGCGCCTTCGACGCCGGTGCCTTCGGCGTGCTCATACCCGCACCACCCCCGCCGCGCGGGTGTCGGAGCCCGGGCCACCCCCGTGGGTCCAGGTTCGCCGCCCGTGCGCGGCAGGGGTGATGGGGAGTCGCAACGCCGCCTCCTTAAGAGTCACTATGACTATAAAGGCGGGAGGGTGCGTCCCACAAGCGCGAAAGCCCGCGCTCCTCGGGGAGACGCGGGCTTTCGTACGGGAACGTGCGGTTACAGGCCGACTTCCTTCATCAGCATGCCGACCTCGGTGTTCGTCAGGCGCCGCAGCCAGCCCGACTTCTGGTCGCCCAGCTGGATCGGGCCGAACGCGGTCCGGACGAGCTTGTCGACCGGGAAGCCCGCCTCGGAGAGCATGCGGCGCACGATGTGCTTGCGGCCCTCGTGGAGGGTGACCTCGACCAGGTAGTTCTTGCCGGTCTGCTCGACGACCCGGAAGTGGTCGGCGCGGGCGTACCCGTCCTCCAGCTGGATGCCCTCCTTGAGGCGCTTGCCGACCTCGCGCGGGAGCGGGCCGGTGATCGCGGCCAGGTACGTCTTCTGCACGCCGTACTTCGGGTGCGTGAGGCGGTGGGCCAGCTCGCCGTGGTTGGTGAGCAGGATGATGCCCTCGGTCTCGGTGTCGAGCCGCCCGACGTGGAAGAGGCGCGTCTCGCGGTTGGTGACGTAGTCGCCGAGGCACTGGCGCCCGTCCGGGTCCTCCATGGTCGAGACCACACCCGCGGGCTTGTTGAGCGCGAAGAAGAGGTACGACTGGGTCGCCACGGTCAGGCCGTCGACCTTGATCTCGTCCTTCTCGGGGTCGACGCGCGTGCCCTGCTCGATCACGATCTTGCCGTTGACCTCGACGCGGCCCGCGTCGATCAGCTCCTCGCAGGCGCGGCGCGAGCCCATGCCCGCCCGGGCCAGCACCTTCTGCAGGCGCTCGCCCTCCTGGTCCCCGAAGGTCTTCGGGGTCTTGATCTCGGGCCGGTTCGCGTACCGCTCGCGGTTGCGCTCCTCGATCCGGGCGTCCAGCTCGCGCGGGCGCGCCGGGGTCGTGCGGCCGCCGCCGCGCTGCGGGGACTGCCTGGGGCCGCCCTTGGCGCCCCCGCGGGCCGCCGCGCCGCGTCCGCGCTTCGGGGCCTCGGAGGGGCCGCCCACGTCGTAGCTGCGCTCCTCGGGGCGGGGCTTGCGCGGGTTGCTCCCGCGCGGAGTGCGGTCGTCGCGGCTGTTACCGGCGCCCCGGTAATTTCCGCGGCCGCCGCTGCTGCCGCGGCCGCCGCTGTTGCCACCACGGCTCCCGCCGTTGTTTCCGCTGCTGTTCCTGCCGCTGCTGCTTCGCATCAAAGTTCCGTCTTGTCGTCGTCTGGATCGAACGACGGGAGCCCTTCCCGGCTCTCCGCCTCGACCGCGTCCGCCTCGGGGAGGAAGGGCGCGAGCTCCGGGAGTTCGTCCAGGCCGCGCAGGCCCATCCGCTCCAGGAAGTAGTTCGTCGTCCTGTACAGGATCGCACCTGTTTCGGGTTCCGCGCCCGCCTCCTCCACCAGACCGCGCTGGAGGAGGGTGCGCATGACCCCGTCACAGTTCACGCCGCGCACCGCCGAGACCCTCGACCGGCTGACCGGCTGGCGGTACGCGACGACCGCGAGGGTCTCCAGGGCGGCCTGGGTGAGCCGGGCCTGCTGCCCGTCGAGGACGAAGCGCTCGACGGCCTCGGCGTACTCGGGGCGGGTGTAGAAGCGCCAGCCGCCCGCCACCAGCCGCAGCTCGAAGCCGCGCCGCTGCACGTCGTACTCGTCGGCCAGCTCGCGCAGCGCGTCGGCGACCTCGCGGCGGGGGCGGTCCAGCACCTTGGCGAGGTGCTCCTCGGTCGCCGGCTCGTCGACGACCATGAGGACGGCCTCCAGGGCCGGCTTCAGCTCCATCACGTCTCCTCCCGGCCGCTCTCGCGGTCGAACTCGTCGGTCACGGCGACGGCGGCACCGCCGTCCGCACCCGTCCACCGCACGGTGAGCTCCCCGAGGGCGTCGTCCTGCTCCAGGACGACGGCCTTCTCCCGGTACAGCTCCAGCAGCGCGAGGAAGCGGGCGACGACGGTGAGGGTGTCGGGCGCGTCCTCGGCGAGCTCCCGGAAGGTCGCCTCGCCGCGCTCCCGCAGCCGCGCGACCACCACCTCGGCCTGCTCCCGCACGCTGACCAGCGGAGCGTGGATGTGCTCCACGTACACCTGGGGCTTGGCCCGGGGCTGCATGGCCTTCACGACGAGCCGGGCGAACCCCTCGGCGCCGATGCTGATGACCACGTCCGGCAGCAGCTCGGCGTGGTGCGGCTCCAGCCCGACGGTACGCGGGTAGCGCCGGCCCTCGCTCTCCAGCCGCTCGCTGAAGATGTCCGCGACCTGCTTGTACGCGCGGTACTGCAGCAGCCGCGCGAAGAGCAGGTCCCGCGCCTCGAGGAGCGCGAGATCCGCCTCGTCCTCGACCTCGGCGGCGGGCAGCAGGCGGGCCGCCTTGAGGTCGAGCAGGGTCGCGGCCACCACCAGGAACTCGGTGGTCTGGTCCAGGTCCCAGTCGGGGCCCATGGCGCGGATGTGGGCCATGAACTCGTCGGTGACCTTGGAGAGCGCGACCTCGGTGACGTCGAGCTTGTGCTTGGAGATCAGCTGCAGGAGCAGGTCGAAGGGCCCCTCGAAGTTCGCCAGCCGCACGGTGAACCGCCCGTCGCCCTCACCGGCCCTCTCGGGCCCCGGCGGCTCGGGCTGCTCCGGCGGTACCGGCGGCTCCGACCGTACCGGCGGCGCGGGCTGCTCCGGCTCCTCCGGCGGTACGGACTGCTCCGGCTCCTCGGGCTGCTGCGCGGGTGAGGCCCCCGGGCCGCGGCCCAGGGGGCGGCGTGTGCGGCGGGGCGGGTCGTCGGTCGGGGGCATCGTGGTCCAGGAGCGTGGCGAGCGGGGGCCGGCCGGAGGAACCGGCGGGCCAGGGGGCGGCTCGCGCAGGCTACCGCCGGGGCCGCCGTCAGCGCCCGCGCAGCCGCCGTACGAGGATGCTCGCGTCGCCGCGCGACTCCAGGTCCGCCAGGACCACGGCGACCGCCTCGCGGACGATGCGGCCGCGGTCGACGGCCAGGCCGTGCTCACCGCGCAGGACCAGGCGCGCGTGCTCCAGGTCCATGAGCTCCTCGGCGGAGACGTACACCGTGATCTTCTCGTCGTGGCGTTCGCGCCCGCTGGGCCGCCGGCTTGCGGACCGGCCGCGGCGCCGGGGCGCCGGAGCGCCCGCAGCCGCGGCGGCGGCCGGCTTCGCGGGAGCGGCGGCGGGCTCGGTCGCGCGGGTACGCGGCTCCGCCGCCGCCTCGGCCTCGGCGGCCGCGTGCTCCTCGGCGGGCGCCGGAGAGGCGGGGACGGCGGCCGTGGGGTCGCTCTCGCCCGCCGGCGCCGGCACCCGCGGCTCACCGTTCGCCGCGCTCGCCTGGCGCCTGGGGGTCGACGCCTGCAGCGCCATGCCCCCGGTCGTACGGAACAACTCGTCGGCACCGGGCAGACTCACTCGGCGTGACACCGGGCGAGCACCTCCCTGGCGAGCTGGCGGTAGGCGGCCGCGCCGACCGAGTTCGAGGCGTACGTGGTGATCGGCTCACCGGCGACCGTGGTCTCCGGGAAGCGCACGGTCCGGCCGATCACCGTGTGGTAGACGTGGTCGTCGAAGGCCTCGACGACCCGGGCCAGCACCTCGCGGCTGTGCACCGTGCGGGAGTCGTACATCGTGGCGAGGATGCCGTCGAGCTCCAGGTCGGGGTTGAGCCGCTCCTGGACCTTCTCGATGGTCTCCGTCAGCAGGGCCACCCCGCGCAGTGCGAAGAACTCGCACTCCAGCGGCACTATCACCTTGTGAGCGGCCGTCAGCGCGTTGACGGTCAGCAGACCGAGCGAGGGCTGACAGTCGATCACGATGTAGTCGTAGTCCGGCAGCAGGGGCTTCAGGGCCCGCTGGAGCGTGGACTCGCGCGCGACCTCGCTCACCAACTGCACTTCCGCCGCAGACAAATCGATATTGCTGGGCAGCAGGTCCATGTTGGGCACGGCGGTCTTCAGCAGCACCTCGTCCGCCGACATGCCCCGCTCCATGAGCAGGTTGTAGACGGTGAGGTCGAGCTCCATGGGGTTGACGCCGAGGCCGACCGACAGGGCGCCCTGCGGGTCGAAGTCGACGAGAAGGACCCGCCGTCCGTACTCCGCGAGCGCGGCGCCCAGGTTGATGGTCGACGTCGTCTTGCCGACGCCGCCCTTCTGGTTGCACATCGCGATGATCTTGGCGGGGCCGTGGTCGGTCAGCGGGCCCGGGATCGGGAAGTACGGCAGGGGCCGTCCGGTAGGGCCGATCCGCTCGCGGCGCTGGCGGGCAGCGTCCGGGGCGAGGGTGGCCGCGTACTCCGGATCGGGCTCGTACTCGGCGTCGGGGTCGTAGAAGTGCCCCTCGGGCACCTCGTCGTAGGCGGCGAAGTGGGTGGACTCTCGGCCACTCTCGTTGCCGGCCATGGCGTTCACGTGTTGGCCGTCCATCATCTTCATCGTGTGGGCTGTCGTCAGGTGCTGCCGGCCGGTCTGCTGACCGGTCTGCTGACCGGCCTCGAAGGGGCGGACAGCGACGGAACCGGCATCGCCGACCGACCCTGGCTGACCACCTCCGGGAGTAAATGTCGACTCATTCACAAGTCGTCTTACCTCCTTGGAAGTGGCCAGGGGACTTATCGATAGGTCAGCGTGGCACCATGCCGACGGTTGGCGACTCTATGGCGTGTCACCGCTCCGCAGCAACACAATCGCCCGGACGCGGGCCGATGTGTCGGCAAAGAAACACTCCTCTGTCAAGGGTGCACGGCCACGCATCGACACGTTTCCCGGGTGTGCGAAACGGTTAAAGGGTTACGTTCGAGACGACTTGAACGACGGTCAGGAAGCGTCCGGACACACGTCCGGCCGGACCTTGCGCACAAGGTCCGGCCGGATGTGTGAGGTTGACGGCAACCGTTGACGGTCGGTCCCCGTCAGCCCCGGGCTCGTCAGCCGATGAAGGTGGCGGGGTCCACGTACTCCAGGTCGTGGGCCTCGGCGACCTCCTTGTAGACGACCTTGCCGTCGTGGGTGTTGAGACCCTTGGCGAGCGAGGCGTCGCGGCGCAGCGCCTCGACCCAGCCGTTGTTGGCGAGCGAGACGATGTACGGCAGCGTGGCGTTGGTCAGCGCGTACGTCGACGTGTTCGGGACGGCGCCCGGCATGTTGGCGACGCAGTAGAAGACCGAGTCGTGGACCTGGAAGGTCGGCTCGGCGTGCGTGGTCGGACGGGAGTCCTCGAAGCAGCCGCCCTGGTCGATCGCGATGTCGACAAGGACACTTCCGGGCTTCATCTTGGCGACGAGCTCGTTGGTGACCAGCTTCGGAGCCTTGGCGCCCGGGATGAGGACGGCGCCGATGACGAGGTCGGCCTCGACGACGGCCTTCTCCAGCTCGTAGGCGTTGGAGACGACCGTCTGCACCTGGGTGCCGAAGATCTTGTCGGCCTCGCGCAGCTTGTTGATGTCACGGTCGAGCAGGGTCACGTGGAAGCCCATGCCGACGGCGATCTGGGTGGCGTTCCAGCCCGAGACGCCGCCACCGATGACCACGGCCTTGCCGGCGTGCGTACCGGGGACACCGCCGGGCAGGACGCCGCGGCCGCCGGCCGAGCGCATCAGGTGGTAGGCGCCGACCTGCGGGGCCAGGCGGCCCGCGACCTCGGACATCGGGGCGAGCAGCGGAAGGGCGCGGTTCGCGGTCTCGACCGTCTCGTAGGCGATGGCGGTGGTGCCGGAGGCGAGCAGCGCGTCCGTGCACTCGCGGGACGCGGCGAGGTGGAGGTAGGTGAAGAGCGTCTGGTCCTTGCGGAGGCGGTGGTACTCCTCCGCGATCGGCTCCTTGACCTTGAGCAGCAGGTCGGCGGTGGCCCAGACCTCGTCGGCGGTGGGCAGGATCTGCGCGCCGGCGGCCACGTACTCGCCGTCCGTGATCGAGGAGCCGACGCCGGCGTTCTGCTCGATGAAGACCTGGTGGCCGTTGCGGACGAGCTCGTGCACGCCGGCGGGGGTGATGGCCACCCGGAACTCGTTGTTCTTGACCTCGCGGGGGATGCCGACCTTCACGTCGATCACGGTCCTTGGCTCGGGGGGTACTGGGGGCAATGCAATACATACCCGGATGCAGTGGACGCATCGGGATAGACCGCGGTCAATCGCGGCTCACCCAGTCTATTGAAGGACTTCCCGTTGTCTAGCCTTGCAAAGACCTAATCTTCGGCTGAAGCACTGCGGATTTCGTAGGCGGAGCTTTCGCTTCCCAGCATGCGCTCGGCGGTCGCGCGGTGCAGCCGGGCCGCCGCCGGATCGCCGAGCCGGTCGAGCGTGTCGGCGAGCCGCAGCTGGAGCGCGGCGAGAAGCCGCATGTCGTCGGCGCGCCGGGCCCACTCGATCGCCTCCTCGCAGGTGCGCAGCGACTCGTGCGGCCGGCCCGCGTACTCCTGGACCCGGGCGATTTCGCTCAACGCCCGCGCGTGGCCCGGGAGATCGCCGAGGCGGCGATATCCGGCCGCGGCCGCCCGCCAGCTGCGCAGCGCCTCGCCGTACCGCCCGGCATAGGTGTGTACGGCGCCGAGCCTGCCGTACAGCCGGGCCTGGTCGGCGCGCTCGTCACGGGCGAGGCGCTGGGAGAGGGCCCGCCCGTACCAGTCGGCGGCCCGCTGCCAGTCCCCCAGCTCCTGGTACGCGCCACCTACGGATTCCATCGCGCGACCGGTCGCGTACGGGTCATTCGCGTCGCGTCCGGCGTCCAGAGCTGCGCGATACCGCATCAAAGCGTCCTGGGTCCTCCCGGTGGCGGCGTCCAGATCGGCGAGGTTCAGCAGGGCCGCGGCCCGCTCGCGGTGCAGGCCGCGCCGCTCGGCGACGTCGAGCACCAGCTGGTGCAGCCCGTACAGCTCGGGCGCCGCCGTCTCGGGGCCCCGGTGCGCGGTGAGCGCCCGGACGAGCGCGGCGATCAGTCGGCGGGCCAGGGTGTCGAGCTCCCCGTCGGCGACCGCGAGCCGGGCGGAGGCCAGCAGCGCGGGCTGCCGGGTGCGGAGCCACTGGCTGGCGGTGCCCACGCTGGGGAAGCGCAGGGCGCGCGGCAGCCCGGCGAGCCGGCGCCGCGCGGCCGAGCCCTCGGGCTCGGTGACCGCCCGGCACGACTGGAGCAGCCGCACGGTCCGTTCCAGCATCCGCGCCCGCGCCAGCTGCACTTCGGCGGGCCGGTCCTCGCTCTCCAGCAGCTCCCTCAGCAGCGGCACGAGGCAGCCCGGGACCTCGTACTGGCCGCCCCGCTCCCCGTCCCGTACGAGCCCGAAGGCGACGAAGCCCTCCAGCGTGGAGCGGGCGGCCGACACCGAGCAGCCGGCCAGCGCGGAGGCGGTCTGGGCGTCGGCGAGGCCCAGCGGCGCGAGGGCGAGGAGCCGCAGCAACCGGGCGGCGGGCGGCGGCAGGGCCTCGTAGGCGAGGCGGAAGGCGCGGGCGAGCGGGCGGGCTGCTTCGGGCCGGCCGGGGTCGTCGGGCAGGGACCGCAGCCGTTTGGCGAGGTCGGCGACGGACGACATGGGGCGGGCGGCGAGCCAGCCGCCGGCCAGTACGAGCGCGGCGGGCTGGCCGCCGCACAGCTCGGTGAGCGTCTCGGCGGCCTGCGGGTCGACGGTGATGCGTACGGAGCCGGTGAACCGGTTGAGGAGCTCGATGGACGACTTGGCGTCCAGCCCGCCCAGCGTGCAGGGCCGTACGCCGGGCAGCCCGGTGAGCGGCCCCTGGGCGACGGCGACCACCAGGCAGTCGGAGGTGTCCGGCAGCAGGGGGGCGACCTGGCCGGCGTCGGTGACGTCGTCGAGGAGGAGCACCATGCGCCGCCGGGCGAGGGCGCCGCGCAGCAGCTGGGACAGCTCGTCCTCGTCGGCCCCGGCGGGCGCCTCGATGCCGAGGTCGACCAGGAGGTCCCGGGCGGTCCGCTCGGTGGGGACGGGCGCGCCGCCGGGCTCGGTCAGCCGGGCCCGCAGCACCCCGTCCTCGTACGCGCCCTCCGCGAGGAGCCCGCGCACGAGCTCACCGGCGAGCGCGGTGCGCCCGCTGCCCGGCCGCCCGGCGATGAGCAGCACCCGGGGACGGGGCGTGGTGCGCCCGGCGATGGTGTCGAGCCCGGCGTTCTCGATGTCGGCCCGCAGTGCCTTCAACTCGCGCTGGCGGCCGAAGAACCGGCCGCTCTCCGGCTCAGCGCCCTCGTCGAAGTCCACCGCCTGCTCCGCCACGGGTCACGCTCCCGTCCACTGCGCCACGTGCTGTCCCGCCGGGTCTCCGGCGGGTGATCCGAGCGTAGTTCAGCCGGGTGGGCCTCCCCCGCGGAGCAGGGCGGACAGGTCCCTCTTTCGGATCAGCAGATCGTCACACTGCGGGACCTATGGCGAGTGAGCCGAAGGGGAGCGCGGGTGTCGAAAGGGAGAACGCGCGGAGGGTCGTGAGGAACGATCGACCCGAGCACGGTCGACCGTCGACGCACGCTTGAGCGCCCCGGTGGGGGTCCCCCCGGCGAAGCCAGGGGGAGAACCGAGCCCCTAAGAGAACGGCCTGGCCGGCCAGGGGGCGTCCGCCGGGCGCAGGGCGTCCAGGCCGTCGCCCGCCCGGGCCGCCAGCAGCGAGAGCACGCCCACCACCAGGCACGTGTTGTGCAGGTCGCCGGCGAGCACGCCACGCGCCAGCTCGTCGAGCGGTACGCGCGCGAGCTCCATGTCGGCCTCCTCCTCGGCGACCTCGAAGCGGTCGCCCTCGGCCGCCGACAGGCCGCGCGCCAGGAAGATCCGTACGGCTTCGTCGCAGCCGCCGGGCGTGGTGTAGACGTCGGTGAGGACGTTCCACCGGTCGGCCTTGACGTGCGCCTCCTCGTACAGCTCGCGCACCGCCGCGTTCAGCGGGTTCTCGCCGGGGACGTCCAGCAGACCGGCCGGGATCTCCCACAGCTTGTGCCGCACCGGGTGGCGGTACTGGCGCAGCACGAGCACCCGGTCCTCGTCGTCGAGTGCGAGGACGGCCACCGAGCCGGGGTGGACCTGGTAGTCCCGGCGTACGACGGACCCGTCCGGCATGACCACGTCGTCGGTGCGGACACTCGTCTTGTTGCCCCGGAACGGCACCTCGGTCGCGGTGACCCGCCACTCCTCGGGTGTGTCCTTGATGGTCATGAAAGACGTCCTCCCTCGTGCACAAGAAAACCGGGGCACGTGCCCTGATCAGGCCCGTACCCCGGTCAACCGTATCTCTAGCGGGCTACTTGCCCGTCTTCCGCTCCGCCTGCTGCCGCTCGACGGCCGCCTTCACCAGGCCCGCGAAGAGCGGGTGCGGGCGCGTGGGGCGCGAGCGCAGCTCCGGGTGCGCCTGGGTGGCGACCAGGTAGGGGTGCACCTCGCGGGGGTACTCCACGTACTCGACGAGCTTGTTGTCCGGGGAGGTGCCGGAGAAGACGATGCCCGCCTTCTTCTCCAGCTCCGCGCGGTAGGCGTTGTTCACCTCGTAGCGGTGGCGGTGGCGCTCGTCGACGTACGGCTGGTCGCCGTAGACCTCGCGGACGATGGAGCCCTCGGCGAGCTTCGCCGGGTACAGACCCAGGCGCATGGTGCCGCCCAGGTCGCCGGCGCCCTCGACGTACGCCAGCTGCTCCTCCATCGTCGAGATGACGGGGTGCGAGGTGGCGGGGTCGAACTCGGTGGAGTTGGCGTCCGCGATGCCGGCGAGGTTGCGCGCGGCCTCGACCACGATGCACTGCAGGCCCAGGCACAGGCCGAGCAGCGGGATCTTGTTCTCGCGGGCGTACTGGATGGCGCCGACCTTGCCGTTGACGCCGCGCTCGCCGAAGCCGCCGGGGATGACGATCGCGTCGACGTCGCCGAGCTGCTTGGCGGCGCCCGCCTGGGTCTTGCAGTCGTCGGAGGTGACCCACTTGACCTTGACGCGGGCCTTGTTGGCGAAGCCGCCGGCGCGCATCGCCTCGGTCACCGAGAGGTACGCGTCGGGCAGGTCGATGTACTTGCCGACGAGCGCGACCGTGACCTCGTGGTCGGGGTTGTGGACGCGGTCCAGCAGGTCGTCCCACGTCGTCCAGTCGACGTCCCGGAAGGGCAGGTCCAGCTTGCGCACGACGTACGCGTCGAGGCCCTCGGTGTGCAGCACCTTCGGGATGTCGTAGATCGACTTGGCGTCGATGGCCGCGACCACGGCCGCCTCGTCGACGTCGCACATCAGCGAGATCTTGCGCTTGATCGCGGTCGGCACGTCGCGGTCGGCGCGCAGCACGATCGCGTCCGGCTGGATGCCGATGTTGCGCAGGGCGGCGACCGAGTGCTGGGTCGGCTTGGTCTTCAGCTCGCCGGAGGGGCCGATGTAGGGCAGCAGCGAGATGTGCACGACGAAGACGTTGTCCCGGCCGACCTCGTGGCGGACCTGGCGGACGGTCTCCAGGAACGGCAGCGACTCGATGTCGCCGACCGTGCCGCCGACCTCCGTGATCACGACGTCGACGTCGTCCGTCGCCATGCGGCGGATGCGGTGCTTGATCTCGTTGGTGATGTGCGGGATGACCTGGACGGTGTCGCCGAGGTACTCGCCGCGGCGCTCCTTGGCGATGACCGTGGAGTAGACCTGGCCGGTGGTGACGTTGGCCGAGCCGTCGAGGTCGACGTCGAGGAAGCGCTCGTAATGGCCGATGTCCAGGTCGGTCTCGGCGCCGTCGTTGGTGACGAACACCTCACCGTGCTGGAACGGGTTCATGGTGCCGGGGTCGACGTTCAGGTACGGGTCGAGCTTCTGCATCGTGACCCGCAGGCCCCGCGCCTTGAGCAGCGCACCCAGGCTGGAGGCGGTCAGCCCCTTGCCGAGGGAGGACGCGACACCCCCGGTGACGAAGATGTGCTTGGTCGTCGTTGTTTTGGGCGGCATGGCCAAGAGGGGGCTCCCGTGGTCGCGGTTGGAGGTGCGTACCGGCGTCCGGTCCGGAGTGCTCCGAGGAGTTCCGGGGGTGCCGTCGCTGCGGTTCGGGGGCCGCCGATTCGTTGTGCGGCGCCCACCGGTCCACGGGCTACCAGGGTATCAGCGCCAGGGGGAGACCGCTCCCGGCCACGCGCGGCACCTGGATTGGCACGGCGTGCGACGGGCACGAGAGTGGGCACCCGTCAGCCACCCGCCGGGCACCCGATCGGCTCAAGGAGGACATTGGATGGAGGCGAACGCCCCACCAGGACGATCACACGGAGGAGCTGGCAGCATCGTATTCTGCTCTGACATTCTCCCCTGACACCCCAGACCAGTAAGCGCCCCACGGGGCGAACGTGGCCGTTCGACTGGAGATGCACGTGGCCGGGCGCATCGAAGACTACGCACTCATCGGAGACATGCAGACCGCTGCGCTGGTCTGCCGGGACGGCACGGCCGACTGGCTGTGCCTGCCGCGCTTCGATTCGCACGCCGTCTTCGCGGGCCTCCTCGGCACCGAGGAGCACGGCTTCTGGCGGATCGGACCGGCGTACGCCGACGGCGCCGAGCCGCCGACGGCCGACCGGCGCCGGTACGTCGGCGACTCGCTGATCCTCGAATCCGAGTGGGACACCCCGGGCCGGGGCACGGTCCGCGTCACCGACTTCATGCCGCCGCGCGACGGCGCGCCGCAGCTGGTGCGGATCGTGGAGGGCGTCAGCGGCCGGGTGCGGATGCGCTCGGCGCTGCGCATGCGGTTCAGCTACGGGCGGGTGGTGCCGTGGGTGCACCAGGTGGACGGCCGGACGGTCGCCGTCGCCGGTCCCGACTCGATCTGGCTCGACACCGAGGTGGAGACGCACGGCGAGGACCTCACCACGTACTCGGACTTCACGATCAAGGAGGGCGACCGGGTCGCCTTCACCATCAGCTGGCAGCCCTCGCACCACGCGCCGCCGCCGCTGGCGGACCCGATGGGCGCGCTGGAGACGACCTCCGCGTTCTGGCGCGAGTGGGTCGAGCACTGCACCTACCGGGGCCCCTACCGCGAGGCCGTGGTCCGCTCGCTGATCACGCTGAAGGCGCTGACGTACGCCCCGACGGGCGGCATCGTCGCCGCGCCGACCACCTCGCTGCCCGAGGACATCGGCGGCGTGCGCAACTGGGACTACCGCTACACCTGGCTGCGGGACGCCGCGATCACCCTCTCCTCGCTGCTGCGCACCGGCTACCGCGAGGAGGCCCGCGCCTGGCGCGAGTGGTTGCTGCGCGCGGTCGCCGGCGACCCGGAGAACCTGCAGATCATGTACGGCATCGCCGGTGAGCGCGAGCTCGGCGAGGCCGAGCTGGACTGGCTGCCGGGGTACGAGAACTCCGCCCCGGTCCGGGTCGGCAACGGCGCGGCGGCGCAGCTCCAGCTGGACGTGTACGGCGAGGTCACCGAGGCGCTGCACCTGGCGCACATGACGGGCCTGGCGCGCAACGACTACGCCTCGCTGCTCCAGCTGAAGCTGATCCGCTACCTGGAGGACCACTGGGACCAGCCCGACGAGGGCATCTGGGAGGTGCGCGGGCCGCGCCGCCACTTCACGCACTCCAAGGTCATGGCGTGGGTCGCGGTGGACCGGACGATCAAGCTGATCGAGTCGGGTGACGCGGACGGGCCGCTGGAGCGGTGGCGCGCGCTGCGCGACGAGATCCACCGGGACGTGTGCGAGAAGGGTTACGACCCGGAGCGCAACACCTTCACGCAGTCGTACGGTTCGAAGGAGCTGGACGCTTCGCTGCTGCTGATCCCGCAGATGGGCTTCCTGCCGCCGGACGACAAGCGCGTCATCGGCACCATCGAGGCGATCCAGCGGGAGCTGTCCACGGAGGACGGCTTCATCCTGCGCTACCCGACCGAGGGCGCGGAGGAGGGCGTGGACGGCCTGCCCGGTGACGAGGGCGCGTTCCTGGCGTGCTCGTTCTGGATGGCCGACGACCTGGCGATGATCGGACGGGTCGACGAGGCGCGCCGGCTCTTCGAGAAGCTGCTGGCGCTGCGGAACGACCTGGGGCTGCTGGCGGAGGAGTGGGATCCGCGCCTGCAGCGCCAGGTCGGCAACTTCCCGCAGGCCTTCAGCCACGTGCCGCTGATCGACACGGCACTGCGGCTGACGGCCTCGGGCGCGTACGGCGGCTGACGGCCGGTCGGCGACCGGTCGGCGGCTAACAGGCGGCGATCACCTCGCGGGCGGCGCGCTCACCCTCGGTCGCGCCGCCTTCCATGAAGCCCTGGAAGTCGTAGGAGCAGTGCTCGCCGCCGATGTGGATGCGGCCGCCGGGGCCCTGGGGGGTGCCCTCGTAGCCGGCGTACCGGTGCAGGTAGCCGACGGGCCACATCGAGTACGCGCCGAGCGTGTACGGGTTGCGGTGCCAGGCGGAGAGCTGGGCGCGGCCCGTCCACGCCTTGGAGGTGCCGGGGAAGAAGGCGTCGATGCCGCGCAGGCGGCGGGCGACGAGGTCGCGGACGTACGGGTCGGACTCGGTGGAGAACGGCCCGGCCGGGGTGAGGGTCCTGGCGAGGGTGCCGCCGGCGTACTGGATGAGGATGCCGCCCGTGCCCGGCTGGATCTTGGTGGTGTCCCAGGTCTGCTGGACGTCGGTGTCGGTGAAGCAGTCGCCCGCCGAGACGCCCGGCCAGGGCCCGGTGCCGCGCCAGGGGCGGGTACCGAACTGCATGTTGAGCTTGGTGCAGTGTCCCATGCGCGCATCGCGCAGGAGGTCCCGCATGCGCGCGTCGAAGCCCGCCTGGGTGAGGTCGAGCCGCTGGAGGACGGGCAGCGGCACGCACAGGATCGTGTGGTCGGCGGTGACCGTGCGGGTGGTGCCGCCCTCGCTGAAGGTGAGGGTCTGCGTCCCGTCGGAGTTGGCGCGTACGGCGGTCAGCGACCAGCCCATGCGCAGGGTGCCGGCGGGCAGTGAGGCGGCGATGGCGCGCGGGAGTTGGTCGTTGCCGCCGGTGATGTGGTAGCGCTCGTTGGACAGGCCCCAGACGTTGAAGTTGCCCGGGTTGGTCTGGTAGCCCATCAGCAGGACGAGCGCGAGGGACGACTGCTCGGTGGTGTCGGCGCCGTACTCGACGTTGTAGGCGACGTCGATGAAGCGGCCCAGCGGCGAGGAGTGCCCGCCGGGGACGCGGCTCTCGATCCAGTCGTATATCGACATGTTGTCGAGGGCGGTGCCGGCCGGGGTGGTCTGGTTCCACTTGACCTCGCCGGCTTCCTGGAGGTCCCGGTGGAGCTGCTGGTAGACCGCCTTGAAGTCCTCGTCGGCCTGGTGGCGGGGGTAGTAGGTGCCGTTGAACCACAGCACCTCCTCGGCGCCGGTGGGGCCGCCGCCGAGGAAGTCCTCCAGGGGCAGGTTGAAGCGGCGGCAGAGCTCCTGGATCTTCTTGTGGCTGGTGTCGATCAGCTCGCCGCCGATCTCGGAGATCTGGCCGTACGCCCAGTGGTCGCGCTGCGTCCACATGCGGCCGCCGACGCGGGTGGGGTTGGCTTCGTAGAGCGTGCAGTTCAGGCCGGCGTCGCGGAGGGTGAGGGCGGCGGTGAGGCCGGCGATGCCGGCGCCGACGACGGCGATGCGGGGCGCGGTCGCGGCCGTGGTCGCGGCGTGCGCCTGCGTCGGCTTGGCGGCCACGGTGGTGCCGACGCCCGCCGCGAGGCCGAGAGCGGCGGCGCGCTGGAGCAGTTGGCGGCGGGTGGAGCCGCGGACTTCGGCGACGGGCATGTCGAGCCGCTCGGCGGCGGCGCGGTGGGCGGCGATGTCGCGCAGGGCGCGCATCAGGGGCGTACGGGACATGGGGGCTCCTCGGAGGGGGGATCCGCCCGGACGGTGGCGGGGTGACTCGGACGGCGGGGGGTGGCGGGTAGCGGGGGTGGCGCGGGCTCAGACGGTGGCGGGGGCTCAGACGGTGGCGGGGGCTCAGACGGTGGCGGCGGGCCGGCCGTCGTGCTGTTCGTCGCCGTGCTGCTGGTCTTCGTCGTCGCGCTCGGCCGCGTCCTCGAGGACGATCCGGCCGATGATCTCGTAGCGCTGGGGCTGCTTGGCCCGCAGGTAGAAGCCGAGACCGAGGCCGCCGAAGAAGACGGCGCCGACGATCCACGGGATAAGGGTGAAGAAGAGGGAGTCGGCGGCGAGGCCGGCGGCGGTCTCCATGTTGAGCACCAGCAGGACGACGACCGCCGTCATGCCGATGCCGCCGAGGAGGGGCGCGGTGAAGGTCTTGAACCAGTGCCGGTCCTCGGGGTGGTTCTTGCGGAAGTAGCCGATGACGGCGAAGGAGCAGAGGGTCTGGACGATGAGGATCGCCATCGTGCCGAGGATCGCGAGCAGGGTGTAGAGGTGGATGTACGGGTCCTGGCCGGTGAGCCAGAAGGCGCCCACGAGCGCGACGGCGATGGCGCTCTGGACGTACGAGGCGATGTACGGCGAGCCGTGCTTGGCGTGCGTACGGCCGAGGGCGGGGTGGAGGAAGCCCTCGCGGCCGATGGCGTACAGGTAGCGCGAGGCGCACTGGTGGAAGGCCATGCCACAGGCGAAGGAGCCGGTGAGCAGCAGCCATTGGAAGGCGTCGACGGCCCAGGCGCCGATGTACGCCTGGGTGGGGTGGAAGAACAGGTCGAGCGGGGTGGCGGAGGCGGAGACCTCGACGGCGCCCTTGAGGCCGTTGCCCGCGATGGTCATCCAGGACACGTAGATGTAGAAGAGGCCGACGCCGATGACGGAGACGAGCGTGGCGCGGGGGATGACCCGCTTGGGGTCGCGGGACTCCTCGCCGTACATCGCCGTGGATTCGAAGCCGACCCAGGACCAGAAGGCGAAGAAGAGGCCGAGTCCGGCGGAGGTGCCGGTGAAGGCGTTGGCCGGGTTGATGGGCTCGGTGGGTATGCCGTCGGGGCCGCCGCCCGCGATGAGCACCGCCGTGGCGACGGCGAACAGGACGGCGATCTCGGCGACGAGCATCACGCCGAGCGCCTTGGCGGTGAGGTTGATGTCGAAGTACGCGAGGACGGCGGTGACGGCGAGCATCCCGGCCGCGTACAGGATCCACGGGAGGTCCACGCCCAGTTGGTCGGCGACGGTCGTCTTGGTGAAGTAGGCGAAGACGCCGACGATGGACGCCTCGAAGACGATGTACGCGAGGACCGCGAGCATGCCGGAGGCCATGCCGGCGATCCTGCCGAGGCCGTGCGAGATGTAGCCGTAGAAGGCGCCGGCCGCGGTGATCCGCTTCGCCATGGCGACGTACCCGACGGAGAAGACGGTCAGGACGAGCGTCGCGAAGAGGTAACCGGCCGGGGCGCCGGTGCCGTTGCCGAAGCCGACCGCGATGGGGAGGTTTCCGGTCATCGCGGTGATCGGTGCGGCGGTGGCGACCGCCATGAAGACGACGCCGACCAGTCCGACGGAGTTCGCCTTGAGCCGTTGCACCTGGTGCGCTTCGGGGGTGTGGTTCTCTGCCATGCCGGGAGACCCTCCTCCAGCGTGACGTACGCCACAAGCGACATGCGGTCATACAAATGCCGTGCCGGGGCGACGACTTGTCGAGGGGTGCGGCAGGTCGTCACCGGCGCGTGATGTCGGCGCGGCGGCGGGGCCGGTAGCGTCCGGCTGCATGAGCTCGATGGATGGTCAGGGCGGCCGGGGCGATCACGGTGGCGGGATCACCGTGCGGCGCGCGCTGGAGCTGCCCGGTCTGCGCGGTGGCCTGCCGGAGGTGGTGGCGGGCGCGGAACGGCTGCACCGCACGGTGCGCTGGGTGCACGCCGGTGAGGTGCCGAACATCGCGTCGCTGCTGAAGGGCGGCGAGCTGCTGCTCACGACGGGCCTCGGCCTGGGTACGCGCCCGGCCGAGCAGCGCGCGTTCGTGCGGCGGCTGGCGGAGCGGGGCATCGCGGCGCTGGTGGTGGAGCTGGGGCCGAGGTTCTCGCGACTGCCGGCGACGATCGTGGAGACGGCCCGGGCGGCGGGCCTGCCGCTGGTGCAGCTGCACCGGGAGGTGCCCTTCGTCTCCGTCACGGAGGAGGTCCACACCGAGATCGTCAACGGCCACTACGCGATGCTGCGGCAGGCCGAGGAGGTGCACCGGCGGTGCACGGAGGCGCTGCTGGGCGGGGGCGGGGTGCCGCAGGTGCTCTCCATCCTGGCCGACTTCGCCGCCAACCCCGTCTTCCTGGAGACGGCGGACGGGCAATTGCTGTACGCCGCCGGGACCGAGTCCGGCCCTTCGTGCGCCGATCCGCTCCAGGTGTGGGACGGGCTGCGCGGCCAGCGGGCGGCGCGGGAGGCGGAGCCGCCGGCGGGCGCGGTGCTGGTGGACGTGCCGGGCGGCGGCCCGGGCGCGGCGGCCGTCCGGGCCCGGCTGGTGATCCTGTCCGTCTCGGGGGTGCTGTCCCCCGTGCACCGCATGGCGGCCGAGCGCGCGGCGGGCATCCTGGCGGTGGTGCTGATGCAGGCCCGGCAGGAGGAGGAGCTCGCGGCGCGGGGCCGGGGCGACTTCCTGACGGACCTCGCGGAGGGCCGGATCCCCGCCGAGGAGGCGCCGGCGCAGGCCCGGGTGCTCGGCTTCAAGCCGGGCGACGGCCCCCTGCTGCCGGTCGTCATGCGCCTGGCCTCGGCGTCGCCGCCCGCGGGGAACTGGTCCCTGCTGACCCGGGCCGTCCTGGAGGAGTTGGGCGCGGTGGGCGTCCCCGTACTGCTGGGCGTCCGACCGGTCGAGGGCCGGGTGCCGCTGCTGCTGGGCCTGCGCACGGAGTCCGAGCGCACGGCGGTCGCCGACCGCGTGGCGGCCGCGCTGCGGGCGGGCGTCTCCCGCGCGGGCCTCGAACCCACGGGCGCCGGGGCGCCGGTCGTCGTGGTGGGCGTCCCGGGCAACTGGGCCGCGGCCTCGGCGGGCCTGCGCCACGCCGCCGAGACCGCGACGGCCGCGCAGGGCCTGCCGGACCGCCCCTGGTACGACGCGCGGCGCCTCGACATCGACCTGCTCCTGTGGCGCCTGAGCCACCACGGCGAGGGCGCCGCCCTGGCCGCCTTCGTGGACCGCGCGATCGGCCCCCTCCGCGACCACGACCGCACCTCCCGCCCGCCCCTGCTGCCCACCCTGGAGACGTACCTGGCCCACGCGGGTCGCAAGGCGGAGACGGCCCGCGAACTCCACCTCAACCGCCAGACCCTCTACAACCGCCTGGCCCGCATAGGCGACCTCCTGGGCACGGACCTCGACGACCCCCAGACGGTCCTGGCCCTCTCCCTGGCCTTGCGGGCCCGGCGGCATACCTCCTGATGCGGGCCCGGCGCGACATCTCCCGAGGGCGGGAGGAGTCCCGCATCTCCGGCGGGGGCCCGGCCGATTCGCCGCGTACCGTCAGGCGCCGGGTCCCGGGTCTGGGTGGACCGGCTCCTTGATGCCCGCCCTGGCGGCTTCGAGCTGAGCGGCGAAGGCGATACCAAGGAAGAGGGCGATGCCGGTCACGTTGGCCCACAGCAGCAGCGCGACAAAAGCCGTGAGGGGGCCGTACACGGCGCCGAACGAGCCGCTCCTGCCGATGTAGAGGGCGAGCAGCCAGGTGGCAACGACCCAGAGCAGCAGGTGGACACCCGAACCGAAGACGAGCCATGTGTAGCCGGGCTGATCGCGGCGGGGTGCCCAGCGGAAGATCACGGCCGAGGCCAGCGCCGCGAGCAGTACCCCGACCGGAATGTGCAGTGGCTGCCACCAGTCGAGCAGTGACGGGGACCAGTGCAACGCCTGGACCACCGACTCGCCGATGTCCCGGCCGGCGACGATGGCCAGGAAGCCGCCGCCCAGGGGGAGCCCCGCACACACGGCCAGCAGCACACCCCGGCCGTACTTGGCGAGGAAGGGGCGATCGCGTTCGATGCCGTAGATCCGGTTGCAGCCACGCTCGATCTGCCCCATGGCGGAGGCGAGGTTGAGGAGGGCGAAACCGAGCCCCAGCCACATGGCGACGGCGCCCGCGATGTCCGCCCCGGCGCTGCGCCGGGTGTCGCTCAGGGCCTGCCGGACCAGGTCCGCACTGGTTCCCGGCACGATCCTTGCCAACGCCAGTTCGATGGCCTGCCCGAGGCCCTCCGTGTGCATGGTCGTGGCCACTCCCACCAGGGCGATGGTGAACGGCACGATGCCGAGAACGACCTGGTACCCCAGGGAACGGGCGAAGCTGAAGCCGTCCGCGTACCGGAAACGGACGAAGGAGTCGAGGAACAGCTCGCGTCCTCCGTAGTGTCGCAGCGCGGTGAACGCCTCGTCACCGGAGAGCTCCTCCCCGACCATGTCCCGCGTCTGCGGCACATGCACGACCGTGCCCATGTCGTCCCTTCCGCCGAGGCGCCCGGCAGTTTCTTCCCGCGTGCGGCAGTCCCCACCGCATGGATGGTGCCTGCCATGTGCCCCCTGGGGGAGGGCGTATACCCACGCGGTCCTCAGTCCTGCCCGCCACGCCGGTGCGGACCGCCCTCGCCCCGCCGCCCGCGGCGCACAGGGGAGAGGGCGCACAAGGGGGGCGCGCGCCCCCGTCAGGGGCTCTGGGGGCGCTGTCTACGGATTCGTGAACCCGCGCACAGCTCGTCGTACACGCTCAGCACCTGCACCACCGTATCGTCCTCCGTCGGCCACGTCCCCGCCTGCACCCGCCCCGCCGCCGCCAGCTCCGCCCGCCGCACCGGGTCGGCGAGGAGCCCCGACACCGCCTCGGCCAGCGCGCCCGCGTCCCCGTACGGCACCAGGACCGCCGCGTCGCCGACCAGTTCCGGCACTCCGCCCACCGCCGTCGCGACCAGCGGGACGCCGAGGCGCAGGGCCTCCTGCGCCAGCGGGGCGCGGGCCTCCCAGCGGCTGGGGAGGAGCGCCACGTCCGCGGCGGCGAGCAGGGACGTGACGTCGTCGCGGCGCCCGAGCAGCCGTACCGGCAGGTCGTCGGTGTCGATGCGCCGCTGCAGCGCGCCCCGCTGCCGCCCCTCGCCGGCGACGGCGACCAGCGGCACGGGGTCGTGGCGCAGCCACAGCCGGGACGCGTCCAGCAGGGTGCCGTAGCCCCGGTGGGCTTCGAGCGCGCCGACCGCCATGAGCAGTGGCCGGTCCATCGCGCCGAGGTCCGCGCGGGCCTTGCCGTCCACGGCGTCGGAGCCGCGCCGGGGCGCGGGGATCGAGACGGGACCGAGGCGGGCGTCGCGGGCGCCCCGCCGCCGCGCGCGGTCCACCAGCTCGGACGACGTACCGAGCACGACGGCCGCCGCCCGCACGGCCTTGCGCTCCATCAGCCGGAGCAGCCTCGCCCGGGCGGGCCCGTCCGCGAGCGTACGCGTGTGCCAGGTGACGACGAGCGGCACGCGGCGGCGCTGCTGGGCCTGTGAGCCGAGCGCCAGCGCCGCCCGCACTCCGGCGTGCACGCCGTGCGCGTGCACCACGTCCGCGCCGGCGCACGCGGCGCGCAGCACCGCGATGGCGAGGGGGTCACTGCGCCGCGGCACGGGCACGAAGTGCGCGCCGGTGCCGAGATAGTCGTAGTCGTGGTCGAGTTCGGCCGGGGCGCACACGGTCACCCGCACGCCCCTCGCCACCAGCCCGGCGGCCAGTGATCTGACATGAGCGCTGCTGCCCGCGCTGCCGCCGCCGAGCACTTGGACCGTACGCAGCTGTGTCACGCGCCCAAGAATGCCAGTCCGTACGCGCGTTCCGGCACCAGCGAGGCCCCGTTCCCGTGTCCGGTGGCGTAACCTCGCAGCCCGTATCACTCACATGGGTGAACCTGCGATACGTCGGCTGACTTGGTCCCCGTACACCGCCGCCGCGACGACCCCGGCCGCGTGGATCACCAGCCCCACCCGGCCGTTGGCGGAGGCTATCGCGGTGCCGAGCGCCGCGCCCAGCGCGTGGGCGCCCGCGTCGCCGAGCATGGTGCGCTCCCCCAGGTCGTCGCCGACGATGGCCGCGGCGGCCCCCATGGACGCGAGGGCGAGCGGTTCGGGCCCGCGCAGCAGCCCCGGCGTACTGAGCGTGAGCACGGCGAGGGCGGCCCGCCCGGGGCGTACGTCGATGAGGTTGACGAGGTGCGCGGTACCGGCGATGACCACGCCCGCGAGGACCTTGTCGACGGGCCGTGCCTTGAGCAGTGCGCCCGCGGCGAGCCCGGCGGCCCCGATCCCGAGGAGTTTGACGGCGCCGCTGGTGACCTCCCCGTCCCGCAGGGCCCCGAGGTGGGCGCGGAAGCCGCGCCGGTGGTCGCCGTTGCGGTCGTCGTACGCGCCGCAGACCCCGGCCGCGAGAACGGCCGGCGCGGCGGCGGCGCGCGTGGGGGCGGGCAGCGCGCCGAGGGCGGCGCCCACGGCCACCGCGGGCCCGGCGTACAGATCGACGGCCCGTCCGGCGTAGTTGGTCCGCTCCCACCGCCGGTCGCCGCCCCGGCGTCGCCGCAGCCCGGCGTAGACGGCACGGGTGGCTCCGGCGGCAAGCCCGAACGCGACGGCGCTCCTGCGCAAGTTCTCGATCATGAGTGCCAGCCTAGGACGCGGTCAGGACCCCGTTGTCAGTGGCATCTGTCACTCTCTGTTACGTACCGATCGGATCCGTGAGGAGGGCCCATCCATGACGCGGTTCAGCTCCGGGAAGCACCCGTCGCCCGCACGACAGGAGGCCGGGCGGGCCCGGCGGGCCCGGCGAGCCCCACAGGCCCCGCCGGGCGCCCCTCAGCCGTCCGCCCGCGCCGCCGCCAGCAGCTCCTCCGCGTGCGCCCGCGCCGTCTCGGAGTCCTCCTGGCCGGCCAGCATCCGCGACAGCTCCCGCACCCGGTCCTCGCCCTCCAGGACGGTGACGCCGGAGCGGGTCACGGAGCCGTCGTTGGTCTTCTCGACCAGCAGCTGGCGGTCGGCGAAGGCCGCCACCTGCGGCAGGTGCGTGACGACCACGACCTGCGCCGACTTGGCGAGCTTGGCCAGCCGCCGCCCGATCTCCACCGCCGCCTTACCGCCGACACCCGCGTCGACCTCGTCGAAGAGGTACGTCGGCACCGGGTCCGTGCCGGCGAAGACCACCTCGACCGCGAGCATCACGCGCGAGAGCTCACCGCCCGAGGCGCCCTTGGCGATCGGCCGGGGCGGCGCGCCCGGGTGCGGGGCGAGCAGCAGCTCGACCTCGTCGGCGCCGTGCGGCCCGTACGCCACCGTCCGGCCGTTGACCTCCACACCCTCCGGATCCTCGGTCTGCCGGATGGCGAAGGACACCCGCGCGTGCGGCATGGCGAGCGACGCCAGCTCCGCCGTGACCGCGTCGGCGAACCGCGCCGCCGCCTCGGTGCGCGCGTCCGTGAGCGCCTGCGCCAGCCCGGAGAGCTCGGCGCGCAGGGCGTCCCGCTCGGCCGTCAGCTCGCCGATCCGGTCGTCGTCGCCGTCCAGTTCGGTGAGCCGGGCGACACCGTCCTCCGCCCACGCCAGTACGGCGTCGATGTTCTCGCCGTACTTGCGGGTGAGCGAGGTGAGCGCGGCCCGCCGCTCCTCGACGGCGGCCAGCCGCCGCGGGTCGGCGTCCAGGTTGTCGGCGTATCCGGCGAGCTCGCCCGCCACGTCCGCGAGGAGGATCGAGATCTCGCCGATCCGGTCGGCGAGCGCCGCCAGCGCGGGGTCGTGCGACCGTACGGCCTCCAGGGCCCGGCCCGCGCCCGCGACGAGGGTGGTCGCGTCGACCGCCTCCGGGTCCTCCGGGTTGCCGGCGAGCGCGCCGTGCGCGAGCGCGGCGGCGGACGCGAGGGCCTCGGCGTGGCCGAGCCGCTCGGCCTCGGCGGCCAGCTCGGCGTCCTCACCGGCGCGGGGCTCGACCGCCTCGATCTCGGCGAGTCCGAAGCGCAGCAGATCGGCCTCCTGGGCCCGCTCCCGCGCCCGCGTGGTCAGCTCCTCCAGCTCGGCGGAGACGGCCCGCAGCCGCCGGTACGCCTCGCTGTACCCGGCGAGCGGCCCGGCGACCGCCTCCCCCGCGTACCGGTCGAGTGCGCCCCGCTGCCGGGCCGGCTTGAGCAAGCCCTGCTGGTCGGTCTGGCCGTGTACGGCGACGAGGTCGTCGGCGAGCTCGGCGAGTACGCCGACGGGCACGGAGCGCCCGCCCAGGTGCGCCCGCGAGCGGCCCTCCGCCGAGATGGTGCGGCTGACGATGAGGGCACCGTCGTCGAGCTCGGCTCCCGCCTCCTCGGCCCGTACCGCCGCGGCGTCGCCCGGCGCCACGCTGATCCGCCCCTCGACGACGGCCGACGGCGAGCCGATCCGCACCAGGGCCGGGTCGGCGCGCCCGCCGAGCAGCAGCCCGAGGCTCGTCACCACCATGGTCTTGCCCGCACCGGTCTCGCCGGTCACCGCGGTGAAACCGGGTGACAGCTCGACCACCGCGTCGTCGATGACTCCGAGCGACCGTATCCGCATCTCCTCCAGCACGGAGAAGACCTTACGAGGTCCGGAGCCCGGAGTGCGACGGCCCCCGCCCCGCGTCGCCGATCCCGCAGGTCGCGCCCGCGTCATCCGGGCCCCGGTCAACCCACGTGCTCCCCGGATGTCACTCCACGGAGTGGCGGGGGCCGGCGGCGCCGCCGGAGTGCACCGGGTTGACCGCGCTCCAGTCGCGCTGTCCGCGGCCTGCGGCGAGCGCGGCGTCGAACTGCGCCAGCACGCCGTCGAGGAGCGGGTGCCGGTCCTCACCGGCCTCCCCGGCCATGCGGGCGGCGTAAGTGAGGTCCTTGTGGGCCCACTCCACCTGGAAGTTGGCGGGCTCCGGCGGGCTGAGGTAGCTGTCCCAGGCGAGCCGGGTGACCACACCGCCGGGGCGCTCCACCAGCGCGGGCCCGACCTGGAGCGGGTCGAGGCCCACCGCCTCCGCCAGACGCAGGGCCTCGCCCAGTCCGGCGAGGTGGACGGCCTGGAGGGCGTTGAGGACCAGCTTGAAGCGGGTGCCCGCACCGGCCGGTCCGAAGTGCTTGACCTCCTTGGCGATGGCGTCGAACACCTCCTGCAGCCCGGGGAGCCGGGAGGCGTCCCCTCCGGCGAGCAGCACCAGGTTCCCGGTCCTGGCGCCGGCGGCCCCGCCCGTCAGCGGCATGTCGAAGAAGACCGCGCCCTGCCGCTCGCACGCGGCGGCCAACTCCTCCACCCAGCCCACGGAGAGCGTCGCCGAGGCGACGAGCACCGCGTCCTCCCGCGCTCCCGCCAGGATGCCGTCCGGCCCCTGCCACACCTGCCGGGACGAGGCGTCGTCGGCCGTCACCTCGAAGACGACGTCGGCCCGGGCGGCGGCCTCGGCCGGGGTGGCGGCGATCACCGCGCCGGCGGCGGCGAGTCCTTCGACGCGCCGGGGGCTGCGGTTCCACACCACCACCTCGTGCCCGTGCCGGAGCAGGTTCTCGGCCATGCCCCCGCCCATGATGCCCACGCCCACCACGGCGACCTTCGCCATCGGTTCCTCACTTCACTCGTACGACCGCGCCCGCCCGAAAGTCTGCGCCATCGCCCCCGCGCGGCACACACCCGCCCAAGGCGGGCCCGCCGCCGCCCCGGTGGCACGCCTTCGCGCAGCCGGGAGCCGCGACGTCCAGGACATCCGGCACGGGCTGTACCAGGCTCCGGACAGGGTCGTCGTACACCGCCCCTAGTGCGGCGCCCCCCGCCACCCCGACACCGGCAGGGCGAACTTCGCCACCAGCCGGTCGGTGAACGACGCGTGGTGCAGCCGCGCCAGCCGTACCGGCACGGCGCCCCGGCGGACCTCCACCCGCGCGCCGGCGGGCAGTTCGACGGTGCGGCGCCCGTCGCACCACAGCACGCCGTGCGGCGTGTGCGGCTCGACCTCCACCGCCAGCACCGACTCGGGCGTGGTCACCAGCGGCTTGGCGAAGAGCGCGTGCGCCCCGATCGGCACCATCAGCAGCGCCTCCACCTCGGGCCAGATCACCGGCCCGCCCGCCGAGAAGGCGTACGCCGTCGAGCCGGTCGGCGTCGCGCAGATCACGCCGTCGCAGCCGAACCCGGTCACCGGCCGCCCGTCGATCGCGAGGACGACCTCCAGCATGCGCTCGGCCGACACCTTCTGGACGGCGGCCTCGTTGAGCGCCCAGTCGGTGTGCAGCACGTCGCCGTTCTCGTACACGGCGACGTCGAGGGTCATGCGCTCCTCGACCTCGTACGCCCGTGTCACCACCCGGTCCACGACCTTGTCGAGGTCGTCGCGCTCGGCCTCGGCGAGGAAGCCGACCCGCCCCAGGTTGACGCCGAGCATCGGCACGCCGGAGGCGCGCGCGAACTCGGCGCCGCGCAGCAGCGTCCCGTCACCGCCGAGCACGATCAGCAGCTCGCAGTCGTCGAGCACGCCGGGCGTCGCCTCGGGGACGGTCTCCACGGTCGGCGGCAGCGGCAGGTCCGCCGCCTCCGCCGCCAGGACGCGGACGCCGATGCCGCTGCGCAGCAGCCCGAGGACGACCAGCTCGGCGCTGCGCACCGCAGCCGGCCGGCCGGTGTGCGCGAGCAGGAAGACGGTCCGTCCGGTCGTCGCTTGCGGTGCCGCTGTCGTCGATGTCACCGAGGTCCCTCCGCCACAGCCCGGTCCACATCCGCCGGATCCAGGACGGGCGCCCCCGCCCGCAGCCACAGAAAGTACTCGACGTTGCCGGACGGCCCGGGCAGCGGGCTCGCCGTCACGCCCAGCACACCGAGCCCCAGCTCGGCGGCGTGGCGCGCCACGCCCCGCACCGCCTCCGCGCGCAGCTCCGGGCTGCGGACCACTCCCCCGCTGCCCAGCCGCTCCTTGCCCACCTCGAACTGCGGCTTCACCATCAGCACCAGGTCGGCGTCGGGCGCGCAGACCCGCACCAGAGCGGGCAGCACGAGCCCGAGGGGGATGAAGGAGAGGTCTCCCACGACCAGGTCCACCGGCTCTCCGTCGATCGCGTCCAGCGTCAGCTCACGTACGTTCGTACGGTCCTTGACGGTGACGCGTTCATCGCTCTGCAGCGACCAGGCGAGCTGCCCGTACCCGACGTCGACGGCGACGACGTGCGCGGCCCCGGCGCGCAGCAGCACGTCGGTGAAGCCGCCGGTGGACGCCCCGGCGTCCAGCGCCCGCCGCCCCTCGACCTTCAGCCCGCGCGGTACGAACGCCTCCAGCGCCCCGGCCAGCTTGTGCCCGCCGCGCGAGACGTAGTCGGGGTCGGTGTCGTCCTGGGCGACCACGATCGCGGCCGCGGTCTCCACCTGGGTGGCGGCCTTGGTGGCGGTGGCGCCGCCGACGGTCACCCGCCCCGCCGCGATCAGCTGGCTCGCGTGCTCGCGCGAGCGGGCGAGCTTGCGGCGTACCAGCTCGGCGTCGAGACGGCGGCGTGCGACTCCTGCCACGTTCGGTTCAGCTCCTGTGTTCGTACGGCGAAGGCATCGGCGGGCGCGCGTCGAGCGCGGTCAGCGCGTCCCGCAGCCCCCTGTGTACATCCTCGTACACCTCGAGGTGACCGTCCGCAGGGAGGTGGTCGGCGTCGCCCAGCCGCTCGAGACCGGCGTCGACCCCGGGATGGCCGGTGGGCACGCGCTCCACGCCGAGCGGCGCGGGCGCCGCCGGCTCGTACGCCTCGGGGTCGTACGCCTCGGGGTCGTGCGCGCCGGGCTCGTACGCCTCCGTCCGCGCGGGCGTCACCACCGGCGCGGGCGTCACCGGGCCCGTCGCCGGGGCCGTCCCCGGGTCCCCCTCCTCGGGCATCACGTCGCTCATGCCCAGACGCTACCGCGAAGCGCTGGGGTACGGTCGGTGGCGATGGCCACGATCGAGGAGTGCCGCAGCGCACTCGACAGACTTTCCGACAGCCTCACGCGGGCGAACGGCGAGGTGCGCGACGCCACCGCCCTCGACCGCACGCTCAGCTGCCACATCACGGACCTCGACGTCACCTTCACCGGCCGCCTCGCGGGCGGCCGGATCGAGGTCGGCGACCAGGTCGAGGGGCCGCCACAGGAGCGGGCCGAGATCCGGCTGGCGATGACCGGTGACGACCTGGTGGCGCTGGTGGACGGCGGGCTGAACTTCGCCAGGGCCTGGGCCTCCGGCCGCGTCAGGCTGGAGGCCGGCTTCCGCGACGTGCTGCGGCTGCGCTCACTTCTGTAGCGCGGGCGTCACCCGGGCCTTGCGGGCGGCCGGCACCACCAGCGGAGTCCCGGTCTCCGGGTCCTCGATGACCTGGCAGCGCAGGCCGAAGACCCGCTCGACCAGCTCCGCGGTGACGATCTCGCTCGGCGGGCCCTCGGCGATGATCTCCCCGCCCCGTACGGCGATGAGGTGGGTGGCGTACCGCGCCGCGTGGTTCAGGTCGTGCAGGACGGCGACCAGGGTGCGGCCCTGCGTCTCGTGCAGCTCGGCGCACAGGTCCAGCACGTCGATCTGGTGCTGGATGTCGAGGAACGTCGTGGGCTCGTCGAGCAGCAGCAGCGGCGTCTGCTGGGCGAGCGCCATCGCGATCCACACGCGCTGGCGCTGGCCGCCGGAGAGCTCGTCGACGTACCGGTCGCCGAGCTCGCCGACGCCGGTCGCGTCCATCGACTCCTGGACGATCCGCTCGTCCTCCGGGGACCACTGCCGCAGCAGCCCCTGGTGCGGGTAGCGGCCGCGGGCGACGAGGTCGGCGACGGTGATGCCGTCGGGCGCGATGGACGACTGCGGCAGCAGGCCCAGCGTGCGGGCGACCTTCTTGGCGGGCATGGAGTGGATGGCCTGGCCGTCGAGGAGCACACGGCCCTCGGTGGGCTTCAGCATCCGGGACAGCGCGCGCAGCAGCGTCGACTTGCCGCAGGCGTTGGGGCCGACGATCACCGTGAAGGAGTTGTCCGGGATCTCGACCGACAGGTCGCGGGCGATGATCCGCTGCTCGTAGGCGAGCGTGACCGACTCGGCGCTGAGCCGCTGGTGCTGGCGCTGCATGGACGTACTCCTGGCGTTCTCGTGGTTCGTGGGGGTCATATCCGGCCTGCCCTGCGCTCCGTGACCAGCAGCCACAGCAGGTACACACCGCCGACGACGCCGGTCACCACGCCCACCGGAAGCTGCCGGTCCCCGAAGGCGTTCGTGGCGGTCCAGTCCGCGATCAGCAGCAGCGCGGCACCGGTGAGCATGGCGGCGCCCAGGTTCGGCCCGGGCGAGCGGGTGAGCCGGCGGGCGACCTGCGGGGCGCTGAGCGCGACGAAGGTGATGGGTCCGGCGGCGGCGGTGGCGACGGAGACCAGCAGGACGGCGGAGGCCGTGAGCGCCACGCGCGTGCGCTCCACCTTCACGCCGAGGGCGTACGCCGCGTCGTCGCCCATCTCCAGCATCCGCAGCGGCCGCCCGTACGCGAGGACCACGGGGATCAGCACGCAGGACACGGCGAGCAGCGGCCAGAACTGGGTCCAGTCGCGCCCTTCCAGCGAGCCGGTCATCCAGACGGTGGCGCGGGTGGCGTCCACCAGGTTCGCCTTGGTGATCAGGTAGTGGATGACGGCGGTGAGCATGGCCGCCACACCGATGCCGACGAGGACGAGCCGGAACCCGTGGACGCCCCGCTTCCAGGCGAGCAGGTACACGGCCGCGCCGGTCAGCAGGCCGCCGACGACGGCCCCGGCCGCGACGGCGGCGGAGTCGCCGTCGAAGAGCACGATCACGGTGAGCGCGCCGACGGTCGCACCCTGCCCGAAGCCGATCATGTCGGGGCTGCCGAGCGGGTTGCGGGTGAGGGACTGGAACACCGCGCCGCCCAGGCCGAGCCCCGCCCCGACGAGGACCGCCACGAGGACGCGCGGCAGCCGCAGGTCCCACACGACGAAGTCCTGCACCACCGTGCCGTCGCCGAGGAGCGTGGCGACGACGTCGCCAGGGGCGAGGGGGAAGTCACCGCTGCCGATGAGGACGACCCCGGCCGCGAGCGTCACCAGGAGCAGGCCGAGGGCGACGCCTAGGCCGCGCGGCTCGACCCGTACGGAGAGCCCGCCGGGCATGCGTATCACGCGTGTCGCTTTCACAGCTGGGCCATCCTCTTGCGGCGTACGAGGTGGATGAAGACGGGCCCGCCGATGACCGCGGTGACGATGCCCACCTGGAGCTCGGCCGGCCGGGCCACGACCCGCCCGATGACGTCGGCGCCGAGCAGCAGCACCGGCGAGAGGACGGCCGCGTACGGCAGGATCCACCGCATGTCCGGGCCGGTGAGCGCCCGTACGAGATACGGCACCGCGAGCCCGACGAAGACGATGGGCCCGCAGGCGGCGGTCGCGGCGCCGCACAGCAGCGTCACCGCGACCATCGCGAGCACGCGCGTGCGGTTGAGGTTCGCGCCCAGCGCGCGGGCGGTGTCGTCGCCCATCTCCATGGCGTTGAGCGGCCGCGCGATCAGCAGCGCGAGGACGACCCCGACCACGACGAACGGCGCGACCTTGCCGACGGTCGCCATGTCGGCGGTGGCCAGCGAGCCCACGGTCCAGAACCGCAGCCGGTCCAGCGCCGCCGCATCCAGCAGTTGTACGGCGTTGACGTAGCCGTACAGCGCGAAGGTGGCGGCGGTTCCGGCGAGCGCGAGGCGCACGGGCGTGGCGCTGCGGCTGCCGCCGAGGACGTACACGACGACGGAGACGAGCGCCGCCCCGGCGAACGCGAACCACACGTACCCGGACAGGGAGGTGATCCCGAAGAAGCTGATGGCGGTGACGACGGCGGCGGCGGCGCCCGCGTTGACGCCCATGAGTCCCGGCTCGGCGAGCGGGTTCCGGGTCAGCGCCTGCATGACGGCCCCGGACAGCCCGAGCGCGACACCGACGAGCAGTCCCATCAGGGTGCGCGGCATGCGCAGCTCGGCGATGACGACGTCGTTGCCGGTACCGGAGTTGTGGAACACCCCGTGCCACACATCCCCGACGGGAACCGGTTTGGCACCGATCACGATGCTCGCGACACACACCAGCAGCAGGACACCGACGGCCCCCAGCAGCCCCAGCGCACGCACCGAATGGCGCCTGCGCGGCTGGGCGGCGGGTATCGGCTCCGCGCTCACTTCGGAAGGACTCTCGACCAACACCCGGTTAGGTTAGCCTATCCTCCTTTCGCCACCAGCCCCCTGACCTGCACAGCCGCGGCGTGGCAGCCGAGGGGAATACGGAACCAACGGCTGGAAACAGACGGAAGGGGCGGACCGCGGACCCGGCGCGCCACCGGCGGAACGACGAACGGCCCACGGCCGGGCCACCGGACCGGCGGGCCACGGCGGGACCCCGCCGAAGAGCCCCGTTCCCACGTCCGGCCGCTTACGCAACCGCCCGCCCCGCGAGGGATCGCTCCCCTGACGAACCCTCACCACCCCAGGCGCGCCAGCGCCTTCCCGGCGTCCAGCCCGCACGCCCCCGCACCCGCCTGCGCCCACGCCGCCGCGCACAAGGCCCGCAGCCCGTCCAGGTTCTCGCCCTCACCCTCCAGGGCCAGCGCGCCGCCCCCGCTCACCGACGCGGTCCAGCCCCCGCAGACGAACCCGTCCGCCGCCGACCCCGTCACCTCGGGCTGCCCCGTGAGGAGCCCCCGCAGATCCGCGTCCACGTACGTCGGCCGGTGCTCCGGCACGGCCGCGAGCAGCTGCGCCGGGTCGGTCACGCCGGTCAGCACGAGCAGCGAGTCCACGCCCCCGTTGACGGCGCCCTCGATGTCCGTGTCGAGCCGGTCCCCGACCACCAGCGGCCGCTCCGCTCCCGTCCGCAGGATCGTCTCGCGGTGCATCGGCGTCAGCGGCTTGCCGGCGACCTGCGGCTCCGCGCCCGTCGCGATGCGGACGACCTCCACCGCCGCGCCGTTCCCGGGCGCGATGCCCCGCGGGCCGGGGATGGTGAGGTCGGTGTTGGACGCGAACCACGGAACCCCACGCGCGACGGCGTACGCCGCCTCCGCGAACCGCCCCCACGGCAGGTCCGGGCCCCCATACCCCTGCACCACCGCCGCCGGGTCGTCGTCCGCGGACTCCACGGGCACCAGCCCGCGCTCGCGCAGCGCGACCCGCAGCCCCTCACCGCCGATCACCAGCACCCGCGACCCCTGCGGCACCTGCTCGGCGATCAGCCGCGCGACGGCCTGCGCGGAGGTGACCACGTCCGTCGCCTCCGCCGGCACGCCCAGCTCCGTCAGGTGCGCCGCCACGGCCTCCGGTGTCCGCAGCGCGTTGTTGGTGACGTACGCCAGGTGCATGCCACCGGCCCGTGCCGCCTCCAACGCGTCGACGGCGTACGCGATCGCCTCTCCGCCCGCGTACACCACCCCGTCCAGGTCCAGCAGCGCGGTGTCGTACGCCTCGCTCAGCGCGGTCGCGCTTCCGCTCGGCCGCGTGCGGGCCGCCCCGGCCGCCGGAGCCTGCGCCGCCCGGTCAGTGCCGTCCGTTCCGTCCGTGCCGTCGCCGTGCCGCTGCTGCGCCATGTCCGTCGTCCTCCCTGCGAATCCACTCCCTCGATCATCGCTCATGGCGCGTCCCACATACGATGCTGGGATGAACAGCACGGGTCCTGCGGCCAACGACGGTCTGCACCTGCTCCCCTTCCGTGGGCTGCGCTACGACGCCCAACGGGTCGGCAGCCTCGCCGCGGTGACCTCCCCGCCGTACGACGTCGTCGTACGGCCCGACGGCCTGAACCATCTGGAGTCGGCCGATCCCCACAACATCGTCCGGCTGATCCTCCCGCAGGCCGCCACCAACGGCGCCCGCCACCGCCAGGCCGCCGAGACCCTCGACGCGTGGCTCGCCGACGGCGTCCTCGCCCCGGAGACCGAGCCCGCCCTGTACGTGTACGAGCAGCGCAAGGGCGACCTCCTCCAACGCGGCCTCATCGGCGCCCTGGAACTCTCCACCCCCGCCGAGGGCGTCGTCCTGCCGCACGAGGACGTGATGCCGCACGTCATCGAGGACCGCGCGGCCCTGATGCGTACGACCGCCGCCAACCTGGAGCCCCTGCTCCTCACCTACCGCGGCAACGGCAGCGCCACCGGCGCGACCGCCGTCATCGAACGCACCACCCTGCGCGCCCCCCTCCTCGCCACCACCACGGAGGACGGCTTCAGCCACCGCCTGTGGGCCATCACCGACCCGGCCGACATGGACCGGATCGCCGCCGACCTCGCCCACCACCAGGCCCTGATCGCGGACGGCCACCACCGCTGGGCGACCTATCTGCGCCTGCGCGAGGAACACCCCTCCCCCGGCCCCTGGAACTACGGCCTGGTCCTCCTCGTCGACACGGCCCGCTACCCCCTCCAGGTCCGCGCCATCCATCGCCTGCTGAACCGCCTGCCCGTCGCCGACGCGCTCGCCGCCCTCGACGCCCACTTCCGGATACGCACCCTGGAGGAAGGAACCCCGCTTCCGGCGGCCATGGAGGCCCTCGCCTCCGCCGCCGCCGAGGGCAACGCCTTCCTCCTCACCGGCGACGACGGCCGCCTCCACCTCATCGACCGCCCGGACCCCGCCCTACTGGCCCGCACGGTGCCCGCCGATCGCCCGGAGGCATGGCGCACGCTCGACGCCACGGTCCTGCACGCCACCCTGATCGACCGCGTCTGGCAGGTCCCGGACACGCCGGAACACATCGCGTACATCCACGACACCGAGGCCGCCGTCACCCTCGCCGCCCGTCGAGGCGGCACGGCGGTCCTGATGCATCCGGTACGCGAAGAGGTCGTACGCGACCTCGCCCGCCAGGGCGTCACGATGCCCCGCAAGTCGACGTCGTTCGGCCCGAAGCCCGCGACGGGCCTCGTGCTCCGCAGCCTCACGCTGGGCTGAAACGCAAAAAGGGCGGCACCCCGGGATGGGGTGCCGCCCTTTCGTCATCAGCGCTGGTCGCTCCGGTCGCCGTCCTCGGCGTCCGGCTCGTCCGCGTCGTCCTCCGCGTCCGCGTCGAGGTCCTCGTCGGTCACGGCGGCGTCGACGAACTCGACGCCGTCCATCTCGGCGAGCCGGTCGGAGGCGTCGGTGCTGCCGTCCTTGTCGGCCTCCAGCGCCTTGGCGAACCACTCCCGCGCCTCGTCCTCGCGGCCCGCCTCCAGCAGCGCGTCGGCGTACGCGTACCGCAGGCGTGCGGTCCACGGCTGGATGGAGTTCGAGGCCAGCTCCGGGCTCTGCAGGGTCACGATGGCGGCGTCGAGCTGCCCCATGTCCCGGCGGGCTCCGGCGGCCACGAGCCGCATCTCGACCTGGCCGGCCTTGTCGAGCTTCTGCACCTCGGGCTCACCGGCCATCGCCATGGCCCGCTCCGGCCGGCCCAGCCCGCGCTCGCAGTCCGCCATGACGGGCCACAGCTCCACGCTGCCGGTCATCCGCCGCGCCGCCCGGAACTCGGCCAGGGCCTCGGCGTACTTCTGCGTGGCGTACGCGGCGAAGCCGGCGGCCTCCCGCACCGCGGCCACGCGCGAGGCGAGCCGCAGCGCGATGCGCGAGTACGCGTACGCCTGCTCCGGGTCCTCGTCGATGAGCTTGGCGACCATCACGAGGTTCCTGGCGACGTCCTCGGCGAGCGTCTTCGGCAGGCTCATGAGCTCCTGCCGCACGTCCTTGTCGATCTCGTCGCCGGTGACGTCCGCCGGGATGGGCAGCCGCTTGATGGGCTCCCGGTCCCGGTCCTCGCGCCGGAACCCACCGCGGTCGTCCCGCCCCCGGTAGCCGCCACCGCCGCCCCCACGCCGGTCGTCACGCCGGTCATCCCGACGGTCATCCCGACGGGGCCCACGCGCACGGTCGTCCCGACGGAACCCGGGCCGGTCGTCACGACGGTCATCGCGGCGGTCGTCCCGCCGCTGCATGCGGTCGTCACGGGGGAAGGTGCCGCGGTCGCGGTCGTCGCGCCGGTCGTCCCGACGGAACCCACCACGGTCCCGGTCGTCACGCCGCGGAGCCCGGTCGTCCCTGGGGAACGCCGGCCGGTCGTCCCGACGGAAACCGGCACCGCGGTTGTCGTCTCGCCGGTCATCGCGACGGAACCCGCCACGGTCGCGGTCGTCGCGCGGAGCGTCACGACGGTCATCCCGCCGGAACGCCGGGCGGTCGTCTCGCCGGTCATCACGACGGAAGCCGCCACCACGGTTGTCATCGCGCTGGTACGCCGGGCGGTCGTCTCGCCGGTCATCACGACGGAAGCCGCCACCGCGATTGTCATCGCGCTGGTACGCCGGCCGATCGTCACGGCGGTCATCACGACGGAAGCCACCACCACGGTTGTCATCCCGGCGGAAGCCGCCGCCGCGGTTGTCATCGCGCCGCGGCGCCCGGTCGTCACGTCGGTCGTCCCGGCGGAAACCGCCGCCACGGTTGTCATCCCGACGGTCGTCGCGACGGAAGCCGCCGCCGCGGTTGTCATCCCGGCGGTCGTCGCGGCGGAAGCCACCGCCACCGCCACGGTTGTCGTCACGACGCTCATCCCGTCGGTCGTCACGGCGGAAGCCACCGCCGGAAGGACGCGCGCCCCGGTCGTCACGGCGCCCGAAGCCGCCCCGGTCGTCGGTACGACGGGGCCCACGGTCACGTTCGTCCCGACGGTCGTCACGCGGAGCGTCACGCCGGTCATCCCGCCGGAACGCCGGGCGGTCATCGCGGCGGTCGTCGCGGCGGAAGCCACCGCCACCGCCACGGTTGTCATCACGGCGCGGCCCGCGGTCATCGCGCCGGAAGCCGCCCCGCTCGCCACCGTCCCTGCGACGCGGCTCGCGCTCCGGACGATCGTCGGAGGAGTTGGTGGACATGGGCATGGCTCCTGTCATTCGGGTACCGCAGTCATTCTCGCGCAGTCGGCCGTCCGACGCGCTTCGGGAAAATCCCGCACAATTACAAAAGGACCCTTGGTCCCAGCATGCACGCTGGGACCAAGGGTCCTTGAAAGATTGTTCGGCGGCGTCCTACTCTCCCACAGGGTCCCCCCTGCAGTACCATCGGCGCTGAAAGGCTTAGCTTCCGGGTTCGGAATGTAACCGGGCG